>DATJGF010000084.1:0-19375 GCA_035495315.1 Candidatus Limnocylindrales bacterium | reverse complement strand
GATCCAGAGCTCTCCCGACCTGCTCCAAGCTGCTGCGGGCCGGGACGTCCCGCGCTCCGATGGCAGTATCCAGATGCGTACCACTGAAAATGGATTCCTTCCTCAACTTGACACGGCGGATTCCTTCCGTAGCGTACGATTAATGCCCGCATCACGAATCGACAAAGTTGGGTCCGTGTCTGAGACCCAGCGACTCGACTCCTTGGGCCCGAGGTTGGCTCGAGTCTGAAAGGAGGAGATATGCAACCGCAGTCCGCGAAATCTGTTGAAGCAACGTTAGCGGTAGACGAAACCGGGTTTGAGTGGCCCATCGCCTTTATGCGACGGGAACAGTTCAAGAAAGGAGAATACCTTTTCAAAGCTGGTGAGCCCGCGGAGAAGCTCTTCTTGATTGCACGCGGCTTGATCCGTCTCCCTGAACTGGACCGCTCCATTCAACCGGGGCAAGTGCTTGGTGAGGTGGGTATCTTTTCTCCCAACCGCACTCGAAGTGCGAGCGCCTTAGCCGAAGAGGATGTTGAGACCTACACCATGGGCCGCGAGGAGGTCTGTCAGCTTATGAGTCGCGATCCGAGCCTTGCGACGAGTCTCATTGAGGTGGTCCTCAAGCGCATGTTGGGCCAGCTCAAAGGCGAAATCGAGGCCCGAGAACGCATCAACGCCGAACTGCGCATCGCTCGCAGTATTCAGGCGAGCATGTTGCCTCGAGTTTTCCCTCCCTTTCCTGGCCGGAAGGAATTCGAGCTCTATGCGATGATGGAGCCGGCCAACGAAGTAGGTGGCGACTTCTATGATTTCTTCCTCATACAGGATCACAAGCTCTGCGTCTTGGTCGGTGATGTTTCGGGCAAAGGTGTTGCCGCAGCCCTGTTAATGGCCCTCAGCAAAACCCTCTTGCGAAGCGAGGCGGTGCAAGGTTTTTCGCCAAGCGAGGTCGTCGCTCGAGTGAACAATGCACTTTGCGCTGAGAACCACGAATGCATGTTTTTGACCACCTTTTGCCTGATCTTGGATACGCGCACGGGTGAAGCGCAATACTGCTCAGCAGGCCACAATCCCCCTCTTTTCCGTTCCAAGATGGGCAATCTCCAGTTCCTGGAGGCCGAACCGGGACTGCTGGTGGGATATGAGGAGGGTTTTCATTGGCAATCCCGGGCCCTCCATTTTAAACCAGGGGACATCCTCTTCCTGTACACGGATGGAGTGACGGAGGCTGAGAATTCCGGACGGGAAGCTTTTTCTGAGGAGCGTTTCCGGGCTGCGATAGCCACACTACAGGTCGATGACCTCGCGCAAATCGTCGATGGCGTACGAGCCGATATCGCTCGCCATGCTCAGGGACAACCACAGTCTGATGATATCACCTTGCTTGCCTTAAGATTCAACGGGCCGATTGGACAGTAAGTGCGACCTTGCTATTTCAAAGGTAAGTCGCAAGCCGCTGACTTGCGAAACATGCAATCGACTCCGTACGCCTCGAGCCCGGCTTATAACCCTCCTCGCGCCGTCGTGTGAACGGGTTGTTGATTGAGGCAATCTTTGACGAATGCTTCAAAGTCGGTCTTGAATTTCACTCGCGAGGGTTTGTGGATGTAGAGCATGTGTCCGGATTCGTAATAGGAAAAGCGCAGGTTGGCGCGGATCGGAGGCTCGAGGTTCATGGCCGCGACGACATTCTCGGCGCCAAAAAATGGTGTCGCCAAATCGTAGTAGCTGCACGTCACCCAGATCTTCAGATAAGGATTACGCGTCATCGTTTTGCGCAGATCTTCCGCTGTGTTGGGATATCCATTAGCTGCATCACCAAAATTCCATGGCTCGACGTCAGCCATCAGTTCATACGGAATATCGCTTTCAAAACGAAGCTCGCGACGGACGTAATCGTTAAACGCGGCGCCCAGCGGGCCATTGACCGCTTCGTCGCTGGGATCGTATTCGGCTTGCTGATCACCCACCACATCCGTGCCCGGCTCGTAACGGAAGCCGCTGAATCGGGCATCGAGTCGACCCAGCATTTTCCCTTCCGCGCGGAGCAGATGTGTGAAGAAATAAATGTCCTTGATGCGGAGTTTCCATTGCAGGACATCGCCGGCAGGCAAGCCGGTAAAGCGGCTGACTTCTCCTGCCAGGCGTTGTTTCTCTGCTGCACTGACCTGGTCGCCACGCGCCAGCGCCGAAGTGTATTCGCCGGCGGCGAACTTCCGAGCCGCCTCGACCACCTCAGCGAGGCTGCCGCCCTGGAGATCGGCCGGAAGCTTCTTGTGATACCAGGCGCTGGCCGTGTAGCTGGGCAGGAACTGAATGTAAGGATCATTGTTTTGGGGCGAGAATTGCAGAGCCTGAAAGTTGAGCGCGGAGGAAACCAGGATAATCCCATTGAAATAAAGGCCGTAGCGACTCTGCAAATAATCGGACAAACCGGCCGCCCGGGTCGTGCCATAGCTCTCGCCCATTATGAACTTAGGCGAAAGCCAGCGGCTGTTGCGCGACGTATAAAGCCGGATAAAATCCCCCACGCTCGCAATATCTTCCTTTAGACCGTGGTACTGATTCGGATCCTCCTTGGCCACCGGACGGCTATAACCGGTGGAGACCGGATCGATAAACACCAGGTCAGTGAGATCCAGCCAGGTCGATTCGTTATCCACCAATTGATAGGGAGGAGGTGGTGCTTCTCCCTCATCGGTGAGATTGGCGCGACGCGGCGCCACCGAAGCCATGTGCAACCATACCGACGAAGAGCCCGGGCCGCCGTTAAAGGCAAACGTCAGAGGGCGCGTGCCCGGTTCCCCGGCATCGTCCAGCGTGTAACCGACGAAGAAGATCTTCGCCTTGGCTTTCAGGCCATCTTTGGTCTTATTAGCCTCCGATTCAGTCTTTGACTCGGCTTTGCTTTCCGAACCAGGTTTGGAACTCGGCGGTTTGACCAATGGCTTCCCCTCCTCTTCCTTGAGCACAATATAACCGGCGGTCGCATGGTACTTCAGCGTCTTGCCACCGAGCGTTACCGAATGTGAGGTGACAGAGAGGGGCGGATCCTCGAAGTACTTGGTCTCGTCCTTGGTATCCGATTGATGCTCGCTTTTGGTGTCCGGTTTCGCAGAGGTAGCGGCGTTAGTTTGCGCAAACAACAGTGCCGGCAATGCCGCCAGGGGCAAAACCGGCAGCAGTATGGAACGGGTAACCCGAAGCGATCGAAATCCAATTCGTGGGAAAATCATGGCGCACTCATTCTCACGAATCACCGGCCTAGGCAAGCCGAATTGGCCAAAGAAGGCGCTCTTTGCCCGTCCAAATCAGGCAGGGTAGGCTAGCTTTAGTTCAAGCCAAAAGCGACTTCCCTGTCCGCGCTGCGATTCGACCCCAACCTTGCCGCCCATCCGTGTTGCCGTTTTTCTAACGAGCGCCAGGCCGACTCCTGTCCCGGCCTGAGGGCTTGCGCCGCGTGAAAACAAATCGAAAATGCGCGGCAGCATGCGTTCCGAGATTCCGGTGCCATTGTCTTCCACCCAGAGCCGCACCCAATCGCCCCGCAATTCACCTCGAACACGCACGCACGGCCGTTTGCCCGGTTCGACGAACTTCACCGCATTGCCCAGCAGGTTCGAAAAGCATTGCGTAAGTCCTGCTTCATTCCCCAGCACCACGGGCAGGTCGTTTTCCACGAGGATGTGCGCCTGCGAGTTTTGAAACTCGGGATAGGAATCCACCATTTCGCGCACCAACTTGCCGACATCTACGGGCTCCAAACGCAGCTCTTGTCGAACCGCTTTGCTGTAACTGAGCGCGTCGATAATCAGCGTGTCCATCCGCGCGGCGGCGGTAATGATTCTCTCCAGGAACGTCCGCTGCTCCGGTCCCTCCAAATCTCTATAATCTTCTCGCAGAACCTCGGCAAAACCTCTCATTGCCCGCAGCGGTGCCCGCATATCGTGCGTGATTGTATAGCTGAAATGCTCGAGCTCATTGACCATTTCCTGCAGCTTGGCCGTGCGCTCAACCACGAGCAGTTCCAACTCCTCCTTTTTCTGCTTGCGCAAGTTCGCCATTTCGACGTGCGCCGCGACCCGAGCCAGAAGCTCGCGAGCGCTGAATGGTTTTATGAGGTAGTCATCAGCACCTTCCTGGAGGCCCTCCACTCTTGATTCTTCGCACGCACGCGCAGACAGCAGGATCACCGGCACGGTTTTAAGCTCAGGATCTCTGCGTAGTTCCTGCAGCAAGCCAACGCCGTCCAGGTGCGGCATCATGATATCGCTTAAGATTAAATCCGGTCGCCGCTCGCGCGCCGTCGCCAGGGCCGTTTCTCCGTCGGCAACAGTTTCGACCTCGTAACGCTCGGATAACAAGCGGGCGACGTACTGCCGCATATCCGCGTTGTCGTCTGCGATAAGGATACGAGGGCAAGCCTCGCCGTTTGTCTTTCGCAGAAATGAGGTGACCAGCGGTTCATTCTGCGAAGGGACTTCGATCGAGGTTGTGTTGTCTGTATCGTGCGGGAGCCAACTGAGCGCCTCTTCCACAAAGGGCGCGGCGCCGACAGCCGTCGAGGCCAGATTGCGACTGGCACCGATGCGTTCGGGCGGCAGATGCTCTTTGCCTAATGGCACTCTTATAATAAACGTGGCGCCCCGGCCGATTTGGCTTTCGACCCGTACATTGCCACCGTGCAGTTTCACCAATTCCTGAACCAGCGCCAATCCGATGCCGCTACCTTCGTGGGTGCGGCTCCTCGCATTGGTTACTCGATGGAACCGTTCGAAAATCTTCGGTATTTCCTCTGGAGGAATGCCCACTCCCGTATCCTGAACCCGCAGTTCTGCCATATTCTCCACCGCACCCAGGCTGACTCCGATTTGGCCCTCAAAAGTGAACTTGAACGCATTGGAGATCAGGTTGAGCACCATCTTCTCCCACATGTCACGGTCCACATAAACCGGCTCCGGCAGCGCGGGGCAATCCAAGTTCAGTCTTAAACCTGCCTTTTCTATCGCTGAGCGAAAGACGCTGCCCAACTCCCTGGTGAACGCGCTGAGATCCGTTGGTTCGAACACCGCCTGGACGCGTCCGGCTTCAATGCGTGAGAAATCGAGCAACGTATTTACCAGCCGTAACAAGCGCAATCCGTTGCGGTTAGCCAATTCCAACTGCTCTTTTGCTTCAAGCGAAAGGCCAGGCTGGTTACTGGTCAACAAATCTTCAATTGGACCCAACATCAATGTCAGCGGTGTCCGAAATTCGTGACTGACGTTGCTAAAAAAGGCGGTCTTGGCCCGATCCAACTGTGCCAGCGCCTCCGCTCTTTTTCGCTCTTCCTCATATGCACGGGCCTTGGCAACAGCTGCGGAAATCTGGGTTTTCATTAGGTCAATGAAATCCCTGTAGGCTTGATCCAACTGGAGGCGAGCGCTCAGGCCGACGACCATCACCCCTGCGGGGTGGGGGTTGTTGGAGGGAATCGGAACGATCGCCGCTTGCACCGGTGGGTCCGACCAGGGGCCCTGCGGAACAGTTGAAAAATACCTGGTGAGGTTTTCCACAATTTGCATCGAACCTTCGCGGAGTACTTGGGAAAAAGGCCACGCGCTGCTTTTTGCTTCAGCTAAATTCACTGTTCGAGGAGCCTCCAAATCCATGCCGACTCCCGCTGACCCTGCCAGGCATGCTCTTTTCCCGCTGCTGTCTATTAAATAGATCAGCGCAAATGGAACATCCTTCGCGTGCGATTCCAGGGTTTTTGCTGCAAGCGCGCACGCCTCTTCTGCCGTGTTGGCCTCTCCGACATGTGCTGCAAGGTCGCGCAGCGCTGCAACGCGACGTTCAGCGACTACCTTTTGGGTGATCTCGTGAACAGTGGCCAGCACTCCCCCAATGCCATGGGGCGCCGTCTCATCGGGTACTGGGCTGTAAGCAATCGTGAAGTGGCTTTCCTCGAGAAATCCGTGACGGTGGACTTCGAGGAAAATATCATCGTCCCACGTTGCTGGCCCGCCTTGAAACGGGCGGTCAATCAGCGGACCTATAACGTGCCAGATTTCTGCCCAGCATTCCTTGGCCGGGCGGCCCAAGGCGCGGTCGGGGTGTTTTGCGCCGGGAACGGGCCGATAGGGATCGTTATAAAACTGGATGTAATGTGGTCCCCACCACAGGAGTTGTGGGAATCGGTTGGCGAGCATGATACGCAGCATCATGCGAAGGGCAGGCGACCAAGTTTCCATTGGTCCTAAGGGTGTGCTTGCCCAGTCAAACGCCCGGATCCGCTCACCCATCTCACCACCCCCCTGTAAAAATCCCTCTTCCGGTGTCAACCCGGCTTCCCACCCGGTCCTCTCTACCGGAGATACATCACTCAACAATGCCATTGTTTCCTCAGGATATTTATCGCGCCATCGCTCCGGGCGCTGTTGACCTGCCGCTGGTGGGTTCAGAGGTCTGCCGTAAGCTGCTCTATCGGCCTCGCTTTAGCAAAGCAAATTTAAGGTAGGAGTTGTTTCCAGTCCCCGTTTCAATCTGTCAGAGATTTTTGGTTTGCCCTGCTGGGCGGTTCTCCCGACAATTATGATATGACATTTAAAAAGGGGCGAGCCTTCCTGTTAGTTCTCTTCTGTTGGATGGCATCGACGGTGCGCGGGGAACTGATCCTGACGAATTTCAGCGCGACCAACCTGATGAAGATCATGCCGGTAGGTGATTCGATCACTGACGATTGTTCCGTCAACGGCGCCTGGCGGCTTTACTTGCAGCCTTTGCTCGAATCCAACCACATCGCGTTTACCAATACCGGCCGCAACGTGAGCGCCGCGGCAACGGGATTCACCAAGCGAAGGCACGAAGGCTACTGTGGCTCGGTCATTGGGCCGCCGGGCGTTTTCGCAGTCTACAGCTACAGCACTACCGATGCTTACCTCCAGCGGATCATCAGAGATGCGCTCGCCATTACCAATAATCGCCCGGATCTGATGTTGATATTGATCGGCACCAACGACATCGGGCGCGGGCGCGACCCCTGGAAGGTCGCGACCAACGATATGCCGATCCTCCTGGACTTGATCCTGTCGAATGTCCCGAACGCGAATGTTTGTATCGCGAAAATCACCACTCTACAGAGCGCCGGTCTGGGCTACAGCGCTTATGCTACCAATGTGCCGATTTACAATGCCGCCCTGCAAATGATGGTCAATCAGCGCCGGGCATTGGGACAAAATATTTTTCTGGCCGACATGTATTCCGTCGTCGATTACGCCACCATGTTTCTGAGCGACCATCTGCATCCCAACCCGCTCGGGTTGAAAGCCATCGCCAACGAATGGGCTGCGCGCATCGAGACGTTTCTCATCCGGACCAATCAGACCGCGACCTTATTCATCCACGGCGGAGCCGACTGGAAATACTTCGACCAGGGTCGGGACCTGGGCACGAATTGGACTCGGGCCGATTTCGATGACAGTGCCTGGTACGAAGGCGCCGCTCGACTCGGCTACGGCGATCCGGCCACGGCCACCGTCTTAAGCTATGGTCCGGCATCAACGAACAAATTCCCCACAACTTATTTTCGCCGCTCATTCGTCGTGCCCTGGAACCTGGTCGTTACCAACCTCACTTTCCGCCTGGCCTGTTCGGGAGGCGCCCGCGTGTGGCTGAATGGGAGCGAGATTTACCGCACGAACCTGCCTGCCGGGTCAATCAGCTACACCAATCTCGCGTCGAGTTTCAGGACAGCACTCGCGGCCCACATTTTTTATCCAACAAACATTCCCGTTACCGGTTTGGCAGCGGGAACAAACCTCGTCGCGGTGGAAGTTCATCAAAGTTCACTGACTTATCCCACGTTGGGTTTTGACCTCGAGTTGATCGGCAGCGGTTACTTGCTCTCGGCGCCGTCCCTCTCGATCGCCCCAATTGGCACCAATATGGTGCTCAGCTGGCCGGTCACCAATGGCAGCGGCTTTGCTCTGCTTTCGGCCTCAAATCTAACCAGCACTGCAAACTGGACCACAAGCACGGCAAGCTTTCAAACCAACGGTGATCAAATCGTTGTGACCCAATCCCCGGATACCAGCGCAAGATTCTTCCGTCTGCAGCGGCCTTGAAGTTCTTCGCCTCTTCGCGCCTTCGCTTTTCAACAGCAAAGACGGGAAAGAGGCTAAGATTAACGCCTTTACCGCGTCACACGAGTTGCCCGTTGAGAAATCGTACAGAAGTCTTCTTCTCAGCTTCGCGCGTTTCCTGTTTCACGGGTTTGGCGTCTGAGCCTCGGTTGCATGTTGCTCAAATCAGGTGGACACTGTTCGAGATGAAAATTGAAAAAGTCACTGTGGGCAGCGGCGCCTCACCCAGACACGGCGACACGGTTACTGTCCACTACACTGGCTGGCTGACGGACGGCACTAAATTCGACAGCTCAGTCGATCGGGACGAACCGTTTTCGTTTGTCTTGGGCGCTGGCCAGGTGATCCAAGGTTGGGACCAGGGGGTTGCCGGCATGCGCGTCGGCGACAAGGCGCGCCTAACCATTCCGCCCCAGTTGGCTTATGGCGAGCAGGGGTACCCCGGCGCGATTCCGCCCAATGCCACCTTGATTTTCGAGGTCGAGTTGCTCGCGATCTCCTAGCTCCCAGTGAGCGGCTATGAATTCACACCGCAACCCGAAAGCGCCCCTGAAACTCAACCGGCCTTTTCGGGCGGGCCGCCACAACCCCCGCCTCCGCCTCCCAAGCTGACCGCCCGGGATCTGTTGGATCCCGGCGAAGAAGGAAAGCGGATTTTTGTTTCAGACTACGTCGAGGTCCGAGACTTGGCAGAACTCCTCGGGTTGAAGCCATTCAAAGTCGTCGCCGAGCTGCTCGAGATGCGGCTCTTTAAACATGCCGATGACCTGATCGATTTCAAGACGGCTGCGAGCGTCGCTAACCAGCACGGTGTTGTGGTCGAGCGGCTCTTTTGAAGTAAACCGTCTGCTCAACGGATTACTCCAACAAAACCACCGTACGGCAAAAACTCGACATCCAAAACATCCCCTGCGCGAACGCTCCGCTGGTCGGTATTGAAGCTTCGAGCGGTCTGGCCATCGCGGATTATAGTTAACTGATGTTCGCCTGCTTCAAGCCAGCCTGGAATCGTTAGTTTTTCGCTTCGTTTCTCTTCCAGACTGTTGATGCCCGCCAGATACCAACGGCCGCCGTGGCGTCGGGCTAAGATCACATACTGGCCGGGATACCCTGCAACAAAGCGCGTTTCATCCCACGTCACCGGCACCTCTTTCAGGAACTGCTTCGGGATCTCCGGCAGACCCAAATAGGCTTCGGCTCGATCGGCAAAATGCAACCAGCCGCTCTCAAACACTACGGGTAAAGCTATTTCATGTGCCCACGTCGTCAGGTGCGCATAACGATTGTCAGTCAAGCCAACCGGCGTGTAGTCCATCGGGCCGACTGCATTTCGCGTAAAAGGCAAGATGCTGTTTTGGACCGGTGCGCGCCGAGGGTAAGCCCCGTCGAAAATATAACACTCTTCACCGCGCACCGCCTCCATCGACATGAGATTTGGATAGGTGCGCTCCCAACCCCGCGGCACGGTGCAGCCGTGAAAATTAACCAGGATTTTTTTCTGCGCCGCATCGCGCAGGATGCCCTGATATAGCGCGATGACGTCCTGCTTGTCCGACTGGAAGAAATCAATCTTTGCTCCCTTCACTCCTTTCTCCGCGAGCCAATCCAGCTCAAAGTTGCGCACCGGACCAAAAGTGAAGCAGTCCCGCGGCTTTTCCGTCACGATATTGTGTGGACCTCCCGAATTGTACCAGAGCAACGTTCCAATGTTCTGCTCGCGAGCGTAGCGGATCACGTCGTTGACGTTGCCGTCTTCCATGATCGTCCAGTTGGCATCCACCAACACATATTCCCAACCCATTTGTACGGCGAGGTCCACAAACTTCTTTTGTTTTGCCGCGCTCTTCGGACTGGGATTATCTGACCACCAACTCCACGCGACGCGTCCGGGCTTAATCCAACTCATATCCGCCTCCTTTGAGGCCGGACTGACATCCGTGACAAGCGTGGATTCCAGGATGGTGCCGAGGCTGCCCAAAACTATTACGCGCCAGGGAGTATTCCACGGCAATGTCGAAGAGGGCTTCTCTGAATAGCTGCCATTGCCCTCGCGCGGGTCAGGAAAAGCGACTCGGTATATGCCATTTTCTGCTGTGTTGGACAGACGGGTCCCGCAGTAGGTGTCATCCAGGCTGGCTTCGGTGATCAGGCCCCAGGTATTTCCGTCCGCGCTGCGATACAACAGGGGAAACGACCAGCCGACTTGATTCGCCGCGGGCGTTCCGACCTTCATCTCTGACTCGTAATATGTTTCATACGCGGGTGAGTAGGTGCCGGCCTTGTCGCTCGGTGCACACCAGAGCCGGGCATCTGGCGGCAAGGCGAAGCCCGTCTCCTCAGACGCAACCGTCAGCCGCTCAGAAATTGTGCCGGCTATTTCGTACCGGAACGCGACCCCGTCCAAATACGCCCGCGCTTGAATAGCCAGGGTTAAGCCTTCGGGGTTTCGGAATTTGAAAGTGATTGCCTGCGCCTGATTATGACAGACGCGGCGCTTGCCATGAACCAACTCGTATTGCTCGTCAATCTGCCTGACAGGCTCAACACGATCGAATCGAAGCGAACGTGAAAGGTCATGACCTTTGAGGATCACTCCCATTGGCGAAGTGTGAATCATCCTGGTGCGTGCCCCCTCCCGTCCATACTCAACCTCATAATTCACCTGCCCGGAGTTGTTTAGTATTAGCGACATCTTGACTAGCCCGTTGGGAGAACTGACAGACCAGGATCGTTCCGCACAGCGGGCAAGGTGTAAATGGCCCAACGCAATCAGAACAATGAGCGGCTTCAAACCAGAATAGGATCTTTTCATTATCGTGGGCTCAAAAATTAGCGGTTTTGCGATGCACGGCAAGAATCTAACAGGGGTCCAACCGAGGGCTTGGTTTGCATCGGAGCGCGCCCCCAAGTATTCTCAATTTCAATTTCCCGATGCTGACCACTCTCATTTTCGGCGGCGTGGCAACACTGTTTTTGGCGATGGGTCTATCGACCTTGTTCCATTTGCAGTGGGTTCGGCGCTTGCCGTCTTTCAAGTCATCCAACACCCCAGATGGCTCAATCTCACCCTCAACCAAGTTGGTCCGTTGCTCCGTGGTGATTGCGGCGCGCGATGAGCAGATGCGAATCGAACAAACTGTCCGCCATCTTCTCGCTCAAGTGGGAGTAGAGATCGAACTCATCGTCATTGATGATCGCTCGACTGACCAGACAGGTGACATTCTGAGGCGTTTGGCCGCTGAGGATTCCCGTCTGCAGATTAAACGCGTCGACATCCTGCCCGAAGGTTGGCTTGGCAAATGCCACGCCTGCCGCGTCGGTGCCGATGCAGCAACCGGTGAATGGATTCTCTTTACTGATGCCGATTGCTGGTTGCGGCCCGACGTAATAGCCCGGGCAATTCGCCTGGCGAAAGTGGAGGGCGTCGACCATGTGACGCTGACGCCAGGTATTGCCGCGCGCACCCTTTCGGCTCGGGCCTGGCATTTGGCTTTCCTGGTGACGCTTGCAAACTGGATGTCGGGGGTGAACCGTGATCGACCACGCGCTTACTTGGGGCTTGGAGCCTTCAACCTGGTGCGGGCTACCGCGTATCGGGAATGTGGCGGCTACGAAGCATTGCGATTGACGGTTCTGGATGATGTTAAGCTAGGCCTGCTGTTGCGGCGCGCAGGGAAACGAACCCGCGGATTCCTTGGTGCGGAAGACGTGGAATGTCACTGGAGCCCAACCGTCCTTGGTATGATCAAGATCATGCAGAAAAACTATTTCGCCGCGCTTGATTTCAGGTTGGGACTGGCGTTGGCCGCGGCGGCGGCAGGAACTCTCCTTTTATGCACCGCCCTCCTCGGGCCTTTGACAGGAACAAAAGCGGGGCTCGCTGTCGCAGTTGCTCCTTTCTCGTTCGTTCTCCCGGCAGGAGTTTTTGCCCGTCGTTTGGGCTGGTCCTGGCGGACGGCAGCGCTCGCTCCCTTCATGCTCCCCGTGCTCCTGTTCGCGATGCTCAACTCCATAATCGTTACCTACCGTCACGGTGGCATCTGGTGGCGAGACACCTTCTATCCAATTGACGTGCTGCGCAAAGGCGCGGTGCGGTGATAGAACCGCTGGTGAAGCAACTCACCGAAAGCTCTACCGTCGCGGGATGCTGCGCCTAAAACTCAGCTCACACGCCCGACGCCAGTTGCGTTGACTGCCTGCCCCTATCGGGCATGTTCAGCGGATGGAATTGGACCTCGAAAATCAATTCGCCGACGGGGCCTACCCGATCCTGGCCAGCCTCGTCACCCCACGCCCAATTGCTTTCATCACCACGGTCAGCCCCGACGGAAAAATCAACGCGGCACCCTTCAGCTTTTTTAACCTGCTCGGTGCCGACCCGCCGATCCTGGCCGTGGCTCCGGGAGACCGGGACGATGGTACACCAAAAGACACCGCCCGAAATATCCGACTGACGCATGAGTTCGTGGTCAACCTGGTCGACGAAGCCATTGCGGGGGCGATGAACAAATGCGCCGCGTCGTTCCCGTATGGCGCTAACGAGCTCGAGTACGCCGGGCTACATACCTGCAAATCATCAGTCGTCAAACCGCCCCGAATCACCGAATCGCCTGTCAGCCTCGAATGCAAAGAGTGGGGCACGCTCCAGATTGGCGACAACCGAATGGTCATCGGTCTGATAAAGCGGGTGCACTTGCGCGATGAACTGTTCGACATCGAAAAAAAGCGCGTCAAGAGCGATCAACTCTTCCTTATTGGCCGCATGGCCTCACCACACTGGTATTGCCGGACTCGCGATCGCTTTGAGATGATTCGACCCGATTAAGTCTTATGAAACTCCGGTGGCTCGTTTTCCTGGTGCTCTTTTGGATATCCAATGCTCCGATTGACTTATCGGCCGCCCCGGTGCACACCACCGTCTCGATTGTCGACGACGAGTTTTACATCAATGGAAGGCCGACCTACCTGGGCCGGTCGTGGCACGGGCACAAGATCCAGGGCTTGCTTCTGAACGCGCGGCTGGTGCAGGGCATCTTCGACGACCGCAACACCAATACTGTTTCCGGGTGGTCCTACCCCGATACACGGAAGTGGGACCCGGAACGGAACGCACGCGAGTTCATCGCGGCGATGCCGGAATGGCGGAGCCATGGACTGCTCGCATTTACCATTAATCTGCAAGGCGGTTCGCCGCGCGGATACGTCAGCGCCCAGCCTTGGCACAACTCAGCTTTCGAGCAAGACGGCTCCTTGCGGCAGGATTACACCGCCCGGCTTGCCCGTATTCTCGACCGCGCTGATGAACTCGGCCTCGTGGTCATCCTGGGGTATTTCTATTTTGGCCAGGACCATCGACTACAGGATGAAGCCGCGGTTCTGCGCGCCACCGATAACGCGACGCGCTGGATTTTCGACCACGGCTGGAGCAACGTTCTGGTAGAGATCAACAACGAATGCAACGTCCGGTACACGCACGCCGTGTTGCAACCTCCCCGTGTCCACGAACTCATTAAGCGGGTCCAGACAACCAGGGCTAATGGCCGACGTTTGCTCGTCAGCACCTCGTACGGTGGAGGTGCTATTCCGGAGGAAAACGTCGTTCGCGCCGCTGACTTCCTCCTGCTCCATGGGAATGGTGTCTCGGATCCTAAACGGATCGGAGATATGGTTTTGGAGACTCGCGCGGTCGTTGGTTACACTCGTAAACCGATCCTCTTCAATGAAGACGATCATTACGATTTTGAGAAGCCCGAGAATAATTTCACCGCTGCCATCGCTGCTTTTGCATCGTGGGGTTTGTACGATCAAGGCACCAATAATTACCAAGATGGGTTCCAATCCCCGCCAGTAAACTGGGTGATAAAAACTTCGCGGAAGCAGGCGTTCTTTAAATTGGTCGGCGAAATCGCTGGTGAGCCCAGGTAAAGCGGCACACCCCAAACCGCCGGCCGATTCTAGAGTCGAATTGCGCGAATCGCAAATCAGCCTATTTTATGGCCATGACCCAATCCGAAAAAGCAGTTCAGTTTCAAGCGCTACACCAACGCGCCGGTGCATTCTTAATTCCCAACCCCTGGGATGGCGGCTCCGCGCGTGTCCTGGCCGGCCTCGGTTTTGAAGCCTTTGCTACTTCCAGTGGCGCCGCCGCGGCAACCTTTGGCCGACGCGATGGCAAGCTTACCCGTGACGAGGCGCTCGCCAGTGCTCGGGCCATCGCCAACGCGACCGACCTGCCTGTGTCAGCAGACCTGGAGAACGGATTTGGCGATAGTCCGGATGCGGCGGCTGAGACGGTTCGATTGGCGGCGAGCGCAGGTCTCGTCGGTTGCTCAATCGAGGACTCGACCGGGGATAAGAATCGACCGCTGTATGAAATCCAACTCGCCAGCGATCGTATCGCGGCCGCCGTTCAGACGGCCCGTTCGTTGCCTTTTCGCTTCACGCTGACTGCACGGGCAGAGAATTTTGTGCGTGGCAAACCGGACCTCGACGACACGATCAAACGTCTGCAGGCTTATGAAAAGGCGGGCGCCGACGTTTTATTCGCCCCTGCACTGCCTGACTTGGCATCGGTTAAAGCAGTTTGCTCCGCAGTTTCCAAGCCGGTGAACTTCATGGTGGCTGTCCGTGGCAAGTCGTTCCCAGTGGCGCAACTGGTTGAGGCCGGCGTCAAACGGATCAGCTTTGCCTCTTCGTTGTATCGAGCGGCCATCACTGGTTTAATTGAGGCAGCTTCGGAAGCCAGGAACAAAGGCACATTCGGCTATCTCGAAAAGACCATCACGAGCGCCGAGCTCTACAAGTTCCTGCCGGAGTGAAGTTGGGAAAGCCCTGCGGTGAGAACGGGTGCCGCCGATCCATTAAACATCCAGATCCGCCTCTCTTATTTTTCTTTGTGCGGTGGCGATATGGTAAGGCACACGGAAAAGTTCGATCACCCGTTCCTCCAAATCATAGCTCAAGTAGGCTGCGTTCGGATTGTTATCTCGAGGTTGGCCTACTGCGCCCGGGTTAATGAAATATGCTTTTCCCGGCTCGATTCTGAACTTGGTGTAAGTTCCTCCTCGGACCGTGGTGTCACGAACAAACGCAACCGGGACATGAGTATGTCCGAAAAAGCAGACGTCAGTGCTCTGGTGAGCCAGGCTGGAACTGGCGGCCATCCTATCGAAAACGTATCTCCATCGTTTTGGGTTGTCCAGAGTCCCGTGCACAATCGTAAAAGTCTCGACCTGCTGCACGTAAGGCAAAGCATTTAGCCACTGGCGGTCCTCTGCGGTGAGTTGATTGCGAGTCCATTCCACAGCTTTGGCGGGTTTTTGATTAAGTCCCTTAAGGGGAAATTCCCCGGCGCAATACTCGTCATGGTTTCCTTTCACGCAAGCAGCGTTGAGAGCGCGCACAATATCGAGGCAGTCTTTCGGATCAGCGCAATAACCGACAAAGTCACCCAGGAAAGCGAAACTGGTACAGTGCTGCTGTTTCGCATGCTTAAGAACGGCCTCGAACGCTTCGAGGTTCGCATGGATATCTGCTAAAATCGCAAACTTCATTGCTTTTTCCAAAGCATGCTGTCATTCCGCATTTCCATCGCGCATCTCCTCGTCAAACATCGCCCATCACAGTGATCACGATCGTGCGCCGCCGGGGTTTGATGTCGCACTCGAGATGGAAAATCTGTTGCCAAGTGCCTAGGGCCAATTTTCCATCGGTGATAGGGACAGTTATTGAAGGCCCGAGCGTCGTTGCCTGCAGGTGCGAATGGCCGTTGCCATCATGCCACGCCTGCTCGTGCCCGTACTCGCGGCTGGGCGGAAAGAGTTTGTCCAACATCGCCGGGAGATCTTTTTGGAGCCCGGATTCGAATTCAATCGTACCGATCGCCCCTGTGCTGCCGACATTGAACACGTTCACCGTCCCTGCCCGAATCCCCGAGGCGTGCACCACCCGGGTGACATCTCCGGTAAGGTCATGCATCTCGCGGTGTCCCGTCGTATGAAGCTGAATTTCGCGCTGGTAAACCATGCAGCTAGTTAACCGTATCACTGGGCCTGGAGCCGATAGAAACCTTCAGAAGAATTACCTCGGGGGATCGACAGCACATTGATAGGCGGAGTTGCGACATTGGTAGAGATACGTGCGAAAGCAGAAGTGTACAAATTGGTAGAGAATAAAACATAATAAGTCCTGCCCGCTTCGGAGGCCCACCTCAAATTAATCTGATTTCCTGATCCACTCGTGTCGAGCGTAAGTTGGAGCGGAGACTCGGCCGAGTATGCATAGACATTGGAGTCGCCGCTCGCAATATATAGCGTATTGTTCGCCAGGCTGATAGTGGAGCTGCGGTAACAATAACAAGGAGTGCGAAAGCTGGTGATGTATTGCTGGACTTTGGCATCCGCAAGTTTGAACACATAAACCCCGTAATCCCCCGCCGCAAACAGCACATCATCGGTTACAATCAACTGTCCTGAAAACGAGCTCCCATTGGTTCCGCTGTAGGTGTTCACATAGCCGCCATCGGTGGTGTACGCTCTGACCAGCCCATCGCAAATAGCATACACCTTCCCATTGGCCACTGCCGGTGTGCCTGAAAATGAGCCTTGCACCTGCCACAGATTGGTTTTTTGTGCCAGGTCCACGGCCATTAAGTGGGTCGTACTTGTGAAATAAGCCCGGCCATCAGCGATGGCAATTGTGCGATTCATCGAATAGAGAAACTCACTCGACGTGGCATTCGTCAGAGTCCAGTTTCGCGAACCGGCAAACGGATCGTGCTCCGTGAACAAACCATTTACCCAAGTGTAGATTTTTCCATTGTAGAAAGCTGGGGTCCATGCGTCGCACCCATTCCCGATGAGCCCAACAGAGAATTGTTGTGAGCCATTGGCCTGGTTGTAAGCCGTCAGTTCAGTGTAATAGCCCGTGGCTGCATACACGGTTCCGTCGACCGCGATCGGAGCCATGTAACTTGTCGCTTGTGAAGTAAAGCCCATCGACCAGTTCTTGGTTCCTGTGGCAGCATCAAATCGGTACGTCGCCGAAGGACTGATCATCTCCACAAAAACCGCACCGTTGTCGTATGTTGGCGGATTGATCGCTTGAGCTGAACCGAGTTCATTAGACCATAAGCTCTGGCCAGTATTGGCATCGAGCGCCCTCAAGGACATCGCACCAAAGTACCAACCAACGCTCACGAAAACCCGCCCGCCCCCTGTGACCGGCTGCAGAATATTGAAATTGGGCATCGGCGCGGTCCATTTAAGCACAAGTGAACTTCCGTTGAGCGAACCGGGAAAGTAGCCGCTGTGCGTAGGTCCACCCCCGTAGGTGGACCAGTCCCCGACCAAATCTGCCTCACATCGCAATGCTCCAAAGAACGCAACCGCCATCAACAATTGACCAATACGAAAACGACCTGAACAAAGAGTGGATAATTGAGGGTTGCTCATATACTTCCTGGGCCAAATTGAATCATTTAAACACTATCTGCGTCAAGCGATGACATCGTGAGTGCGAGCGGCAGCAGCTTGGTGACGATATGGCCTGGTTCAACGTGCGGCGCTTTTCGCTTTCAAAAACCAATACAAGGTCATTTCTTATCCCGATGAAATGGTTTCTCGCTTCACTTGCGGTGGCGATGTCTCGATCCTTCGCTCAGGAAATTAACTCGTCACCGGCAATCCAGGCACCCAAGCAGCAGCCGGTGGTGTCCAGTGCAAGCAAGCTCAGCAATCGTGCCGATGTTTTGTCAATCCGAGATGGCCGATTTTACCTGGAAGGCAAGCCCTTCGCCGAGATCAGTTTCAACAAGTTTGATCTGTTCTGGCCGTTGTACGACCAGTTGGCCGAGGGCAAACAACTGAACTCCTCGAACCCGGCTCTGCAAGCTCAGGACAAGGCCTTGCGCGACCTTCAAGAGTTGGGATTCAAAACCATCCGCATCTTCGCGTTGCCTTGGGGTCCAGCGGGGCCGGACTCTTATGCCGACCCGCAAAAGCGCAAAAATCTCTATGCCGCTTTGGATAAAACATTGGAGCTCTGCGATGCTCACGACATACGCGTTGTCTGGTCCCTGGGCGCGGGTTCCTTTACGGACACCAAATTGGATCCTGCAAAAGGCTGGCTCTACGGAGAAGAGCAGCAGCGCGAACTCATCTCAAACCGGGAGTCCCGCGGTCGCAAACTCCTATATCGCTATATTGACGAAACCGTGGCTCGGTACCGGCATCGCAAGGCCGTCTTGATGTGGGAAATTTCAAATGAAGTGACACTCTCTGCCGACATCGGTGACGCCAATCGAGTCTACAATGGAGAGCGCATGCCTTCTCTGAAGGACGTCGCGGGTTTCTTTAATGATGTCGCCCTTCGGATCAAGGCCGTGGACCCGTTGCGCCTGGTTTGCAGCGGGGGCTCAAACATGCGTGAAAGTCAGTGGCACTTGTACCAGGGGCAGGGATGGAAAACCGACACCTTCGAAGAGCAGTTTAGTTGCTTCAAGCTGTTGTATGGCACCTCAGCGGTCGACGTGATCGACATTCATTCCTATCCGGACAACAAACCAGGCTATGCCATCCTTAACGAGAACGGCCAAAAACTGTGGTTGGACCATACGGGGTATATGACCATCGCCAAACGCTTGGGTAAGCCCCTTATGATCGGTGAACTGGGCCTTCATGCCATCGCCCGGACCGACAAAAAGACCTGGGAAGAGACGCCTGACTATTTCGAAAGCTATGATGACGCCAAAGCAGCAAAGCCGTGGGTGATGAAGACGCTTAACGGCGTCATCGACGCGGGGGTGCCGTTAAGCTACTGGTGGTGTTACCAGTCGGATCGCGCCAATACTCAGAAGGACCCCCAGCACTTCGACATCGACCGCGAGCGTAATCCGGAAATGGTGGCCCGCATCGTCGAAGCCAATAAACGATTGAAGTCAAAACTGCTTTCCCAGCCCTAGACGATTGGTTGCCATCCACCGGCCCACGTGTTTCGGCACCACCCGACACCGGCCCAGATTACTCCACCGGGCAATTTTCTATGAGATCGCAGGTGAAGCATTGCCCCGGCTTTGGGTGGCGGTTTGCCCGGAATATCGAAGAAGCTGACCGCCTTCGCGAATCCCGGCAGGTTTGCGTCGCATCGCGTGACTTGCGTTCTCTTGGTTCCTTCGGCTTCAATGGTTGTTAATCTCATGCTCATCATTTTTGATGTGGACGGCACGCTCATCGGGGGAGAGTCCCACGATTGGCATTGTTTCGATCGCG
>DATJGF010000083.1:0-22939 GCA_035495315.1 Candidatus Limnocylindrales bacterium | reverse complement strand
CAATCACGTGTTCACTCGAAGGAAATTCCGGAACGTCGGGACCGGAACATCCCGGAAGTGGGAAGGCGGTATTTTGTTCCCAATGGAGGCCAACCTCATCTGCTCTCCTCCTCGGGCGACTCAGATCATGTTCTTCTCCAGGCGGGCCGCCTCTTCTTTAATTAGTCGAGTCACGCGGTTTTTGGCGACATAAACCTGGTTCGTAGAAATCCCCAAGGTTGCGGCGACCCTTTTTGCGGACCATGCTTTGTGTACATACAGATCGAAAATCTGGTATTTTGGGGGATCAATCTTGCGTCGGACGTTGTCAATCGCAGCCTCAAGCAGGTTGGCCTTCCACTCTTCTTCCCAGACTTGATGCGCGCAAAGCCCATTAGGATCCGCCACATTCGCCATCGTCTCAGTTTGCTGGGTGGCCTCTTCACTCAGGTCGTGCACGTGGTACTGATTAATTGGCCCGCGCTTGCGAAATTGGTCGGTGATCCGCCAGCGCGTCATGTTCAAGAGCCAGCCTTTGAAGGAGCCTATAGCCGGATCGTATTTGAAGGCGGGCAGGTGCTTGGCCGTTGCAAACAAGGTTTCCTGTACGACATCCTGCGCCTCGACGTCGTTGAGCCCGGCTCTACGCGCCACGCCATAGATAAGGCGCCAATAGGTGTCGAAGAATTCCTGCCAGCTTTTCTGGTCCCTCCAGTCCTTGAGCTTCTCAATCAAGGTGGCGCGTGTGGGAAACAGTTCTTCCCGATTGAGGGGCATGACGAATAATGCATCTGCCCTTACGCATTGGCAACTGCGACACAAAGCTGCTTCCAATCCTTGGCCCAACTGCAACCTGTGACGATAAAGGCTGAGCTTAGCGCTGCTACGAGAAAATCAGCAGCGATGAGCGAGATCCGGGCTGGCAGCCAGGTTGGCATGAACCGAGCCACCGGTTTGAGTAACTTTGCATCGCCCTTATCGACAGCCGCTTCCATCACCTTGGCGACCCGGCTGAATTGATTTCCAACATGACTGGAACTTCTGTTGCCCATTTATAGCGCGCTAAGGCGGTTGGTCGGTTTTCCACTCAAACACAGATTTTTTGTAAGAAACCGCAGGGCCGTCCGTATCCATTCTTGGGCCTTGGTTTGCTAGCAATGTATTTGCTTGAAGAGCCATCCTCCGATTCGGTAGGTTCGTAACCGTCCACATAGGCAGAACGGAGTAAGGCTTCCTATGGTTTCATGCCATAAACAAACTCTGAGAGTGTTGTTGGCAGCGGGGCTAAACTGGCACGCGACCTCCCCCAAACTGTCGATTGGCCAAGGATTGCCGCCCAGCGCTGCTGCAGGCAACAGCAGATTCTCCGAGCTTCGCGGCAAGTTGCAAATCGCAGATGCCGTAGAGGCCGCAAGCCTGAGTTAATTGGAGGAACCGAGTTTACCGTGTATGCGGCAGAAAGATGGGATCCAAATCGGTCGGAAGAGTCCGCAAAGCAAGCTCGTCGCTGGTCGGCGTGCTGGTAAAGGTACGACGACGCCCGATGTCCTGCGCAATCCAATGTTTAAGATAGCAGATCATCAACTCTTACGTCGCATTGGCATGGGAAGCTACGGTGAGGTGTGGCTCGCCCAAACGCTAACCGGATCGTTTCGAGCAGTGAAGGTGGTTCACCGTAGAACGTTTCCCAGCCAACATCCTTACGACCGGGAATTTGCCGGTCTGAAAAGGTTCGAACCGATCTCCCACCGTCACCGCAACTGGGTGAGAATTCTTCAAGTAGGCCAAAGCGTGGACGACCAGTATTTCTACTATCTCATGGAATTGGCCGACGACGTGGCGACAGGACAAAACTTCGATCCTGAAAAGTACCAACCTAAGACCCTGAGAACCGAAATAATGGCTCGAGGACGGCTGGGCGCCGAAGAGACCGTGCAATTAGGGCTGGAGCTTGCTGACGCCCTCGGTGAGTTGCATAATTTGGGTTTCATCCACCGCGACATCAAGCCGTCAAATATTATCTTCTTTCAGAATGTTCCAAAACTGGCAGACATCGGGCTGGTTACCACCGCTGATGGAGGGAGCAGCTATGTCGGGACCGAGGTCTACATGCCGCCAACTGCTCCATCATGCCCGAGTGCTGATCTCTACAGTTTGGGCAAGGTGCTCTATGAAGCCGCTATGGGGCAAACCTATCCGGATTTACCCACTGACTTGGACCAGCGTCTGGACCTTGACCAGCTAAGGCAACTCAACAAGATCATTCACCAGGCCTGTAGCCCGGAGTTCGCGAAGAGATTCCAGAACGCCGGCGAGATGCGTGAGCGGTTGGGCCAAGTGTTGCTCAAAAAACAGGTCTTGGCCTCTTGCTCCGACAGCCCCAAACCTGACCGCGCGGAGCAGCAAGTCCGTGGCATTGAAGCGGAGGGTGGGGCTGTAACTTTAGGCTCGAAGTTCTACATCCGCCGCCCGACAGATGACGAATTTCACGCCGCCATTGCGAGACGCGACAGTATTATCCTGGTCAAAGGGGCGCGCCAAATGGGCAAGAGTTCACTGCTGGCTCGTGGCCTGGAACAGGCGCGGGAAGAGGGGATTGATGCAGCCGCTACTGACCTCCAGGCCTTCAATGACTCGGAGTTTGGATCCTTGGAGAACTTCTATCTCGCCCTGGCCAATTCATTAGCCGATCCTGCGCAACTGAACCTGGACGTGCTTCTAGGTGATATTTGGGACCATCGCTACAGTCCTAATACGAACTTCGATCGTTATTTGCGAAGCCAGGCCCTGGGCAAATTGACCACTCACCTGTTTTGGGGCTTAGACGAGGTGGACCGACTGTTCACCTGCCCATTTGGCGAAGAGGTATTCCGGTTGTTCAGGTCCTGGCACAATAAACGAGCCCTGGACCCAAACGGCCCTTGGGCACGCCTCAGTCTGGCGGTGGCGCATGCCACTGAAGCTTCCTTGTTTATCACCGATCTGAACAACTCGCCATTCAACGTGGGCACTCGCCTGACCCTCCACGATTTCAATACAGACGAGGTGGCCGAGTTGAATCGGCGCTATGGCCGCCCGCTGCAAACGGAGGCGGAGCTTGGGCAATTGACTCGCCTGGTGGGCGGCCAACCGTTTCTGGTCCGAAAAGCGCTCGACGAATTGGTCACGCACAAAATCTCGATTACTGAATTGGAGGCTCAGGCCGACCTGGATGATGGCCTCTTTGCGGACCATTTGCGACGTCTCCTGGCGTCGCTGAACCGAGACAAATCGCTCGTGGAGGTTGTCCGAAGCGTGGTACGCGGCCAGTGTTCGATCGACGCCACCAGCTTTTATCGTCTGCGCAGCGCTGGTCTCCTGGCCGGAGAGTCTGAACGGGGGCCGGCCCTTCGCTGCCAACTCTACCTCAACTATTTTCGTAAGCATCTGTTATGAGCACGCGGGGCTTCTATGTGGCCGGTGGGACGTTGCGCTCCGATGCCCCTTGCTATGTCGAGCGCCATGCAGATACCGATCTTTACCGAGCGTTGCTCAACCGCGAGTTTTGCTATGTTCTGACTTCCCGACAGATGGGTAAATCCTCCCTAATGGTTCGCACAGCAACTAAGCTGCGCGAACTGGGGACGGATGTTCTGGTGCTTGATCTCGGGGCGATCGGACAAAACCTCACTGCCGAGCAATGGTACATCGGTCTGCTCGTGAGTATGGGCGAACAACTCGGGCTGGAAGAGCAGCTCAAGGGATTTTGGGATGCCAACCTGCTTTTAGGTCCGGTCCAGCGATGGTTTGCCGCCCTGCGCAAAGTCGTGCTCGATTCGCGTCCAGGTCCTTTGGTGGTTTTCTTGGACGAGATCGATAGCGTCCTGAGTCTCCCATTTTCCACCGATGATTTTTTTGCTGCGATTCGCCAGAGCTACAACCGGCGCTCTGAAGACCTAGAGTTGAACCGCCTGGTATTTTGCTTGTTGGGAGTGGCTACGCCTAGCGATCTGATCCGCGACACGCGGATGACGCCGTTTAATATCGGACGAAGAATCGAGCTCAACGATTTCACCCCTCAAGAAGCAGCGCCGTTAGCCAAGGGATTGCACGCCGAGCCTCCGCGAGCGGCAAAACTGCTTCGGCGCGTCCTCTATTGGACGGGCGGACATCCCTATCTAACCCAGCGGCTTTGCGATACCTTGGCCCAAGCGGGCCAGCGCTTAAGGGTCGATCACAGTTGTGAGGAGCTCTTTCTGCTTAGTCACGCGCGGCAGCGCGACGACAACCTGATCTTCGTGCGCGAGCGTCTTTTGCGCAGCCAGGCCGATTTAACCGGGCTCCTGGAGCTTTATCTTCGCGTCTGGCGTGGCGGCCTGGTCGCGGATGAGGAATCCAACCCTCTTGTCAGCATTTTGAGATTGTCGGGGGTCGTTCGGTCGGATCATGGCCAACTGCACAAGCGTAATCGGATTTATCACCGAGTCTTCGACCGGCGGTGGGTGCAATCCAACTTACCTGACGCCGACGTGCGTCGGCAACGGGCTGCCTTCAGGTTGGGCGTGCTGCGCACGTCCGGAATTGCGGTTGCGGTTGTGTTGGCCTTGCTGGTCATGCTTGCGATTACTATATCGGAGACGAAAAAAGCGTACGTCGCCCAGGCCAAGGCGATCCTCGCCAGTGGCACTCGCGGTCAACGCTTCGATAGCCTTTCAGCCATCGGCAAAGCCAACTGGTTATTCTCCAAAAAAGCCGACAGGGCGCAGCTTCGGGATTTGGCCGCCAAGTCCCTGGCTCTCATGGATCTGAAAGACGACCCTGAAGTCTCCGTTCGGCTGATCCGCGACGGGCCGTTCGCTCTGAGCCCGGATTTCGAAGTTTGTGCGCAAGGCAATTCGAATGGTCTGGTGACCGTCTGCAGAACGACTAACGGCCAGGAACTCGCTTACTTGCGAGCGGCGGTTTCACCTGCCCTCCTGCTGGTTTTCAGTCCTAACGGCCACTATTTGGCGGCTCGTCACGAACGAGATGGAGCGGCCGAACTCTTCGTATGGGACTGGCGCAATCAAAAGCCACTTCTTAGACTGACGAACCTCGTTAGTGGCAGGGCCCTGGAGTTCAGCCAGGACAGTCGCAGATTGGCCTTTGGCCAACCAGACGGTAGGCTCTTGGTGTATTCTCTGGAAAAGGCCAGTTCCGACTTCGCGCCCCTGCTTACTCTAACGAATGCCTTGGCCAGCCCCGCCAACTGCCTTCGGTTCCACCCCACTACCAACCTACTTGCTCAATCCTCTGACTCGAGTCTCAATGTTCAGATTTGGGATTTGGATACGAGGCAAGTCCGCGAAACCTTTTACCACCGTGGTCCGGTGTTGGATCTCGCCTGGCACCCAGACGGGGAATTCCTGGCCGCCGCATGTCAGAGTGGGGAAATCTATCTGTGGGACTTGGAGCATCCCAACGTTCATCGCCTCCTGGGAAAACACGATGGCGCGGTCCATCGCCTGGCCTTCAGCCATCAAGGAGACTTGCTGGCTTCCACGGGGTCGGATCGAACCGTTCGATTATGGATCCCATTCACAGGCAGAGAAATGACTCTCCAGCTGCCGAGCGGCGAACAGCTCGAAAACCTTGTTTTCAGCTTGAAGGACTCTCGTCTCGGTGTAAGAAAAGTGGGAGAGGAGATTCGGCTCTGGGAGGTTGATCCCGCTCGTGCTTATCGAGTTCTTCTTGGGCACGCTGCACCGGCCGAACAAATCGAGACCGTTGATTTTAGCCCGGATAGTCGGTGGCTCGCAGCCGCGGGCGACGACGGTATTGTTATTTGGGACACTGCCTTGGGAAGAAAACTGCTCAACCTGCCCGACCAAGAGTCGACGCATTCGGCCTTTTTTTGTCCGGCGGGTGATTTGATGGCGAGCAGCAGCTTAAGGGGATTGCAGCGTTGGCGTCCGTTACCCGGTTCACTGGCCGCTCCCTTGCTTCTCAAACCAATCGACCTTCCCGCCAGCCTCTCAAGTCGACTCGGCATTGGCCTCGGGCCTTTCGCCCTGGCTCTGAGTGGCGAACGCGCGGCCGTCCTTCACTCGACCCAAAACCACGATCACTCAGTGACGTACCAAGTATATCTTTTTGACCAAAATCAGCCTTCAACCTCATTCATGATCGACATCGGGACCAATGGTTACCAATCCCTGGTGCTCAGCCCAGACGGAAAGTACCTGGCGGCGAGCGCCGCGCGAGACACCGCGGTTCGCGGCCAAACAAATCCGATTCACGTTTGGGATTTGACCACACGGACTCGAGTGAAAACGAAACCACAATTCGATTCTGGCTCCGACTTCGCTTTCAGTCCCTTGGGCGACTGGTTTGTTACCACTGCAGATAAGGGTGTCCAAGGCCCGGGCGTCCAATTCTGGCGCGTCGGCACTTGGGAGCCTGGCCCGCATTCGGCGAAAAAATTCAGTGGGCCAATAGCGTTTTCGGGCGGTGGAAGCCTTTTTGCCATGACCGAGCCACCCTATAAAATTGTGCTGGGTTTTTCACCTAAGCCAGGATCGCGTATGCCCTTGGGAGATCCTGACGAAACGCTCCTTCGGTTGGAAATTCCCGATCGGAAACAGGTCCGCGGTCTAGCTTTTAGCCACGATGGCAGGAAACTGGCCGCGATTAGCTCGGACCAGCTGGTTTTCGTGTGGGATCTGGCGCTAATTTCTGAAGGTTTATCCAACCTCAACCTGAAGGGCAATTTGCGCTTCTCCGATCCAGCACCTGCTTATGAACCAAAAACAGCCTCTGCAAGTGTCGCCGGTTTTTGAGGACCCGCGATCGCGAACCGATTTTCGGGCTAAGTACTATCCCAGGGCTAACGCTCGAGAGGGCCCGCCGCCCGATGCCTCCGCACGCAACGAACGTGTCATGCTCGAGTTTCTTGCCGTCTATTACGAGCTTAACTGCCAATACGCCGCCTTGCTCGAGGAGCGGAAAAACTCCAGAGCATCGGCTCAAACTCGAAGAGAATTAGAACTTCTCCGGGCCATCGAAAGAACTCTCATAGCGCGCGACCGATTGGAGGATCGCTATGCACCCTATGGCGTGATAGCCGAGCCCATCATCGAAAAAGGTTTCACTATCGATGTCATCTTCAGTTTCGGTAACGTCGATGCCAGAGGGCTGCCCCGCTCGGAGTGCCTTTCGGTTACAGCGTACGTTCCTATCCCTTTGCCTCCCGGAACGCAATTACGGGATCTGCCCGTCAAAATCGAAGGACCCGGCTTTCCTTCAGAACGTTTAACTTGACTGGAAACCCCATGCAAAAGCTGATCATCAGGAACCTACAAGCTCCGGGAGATTCCATCGCCCTGACCGCCGCGATTCGCGACCTGCACGCCTGCTACCACGACCAGTTCCTCACCGACGTCCGCACCCGCTGGCCTGAGCTGTGGCTGAATAACCCGTACCTCACGCCACTCGACCAAGCCGATCCACAAGTCAAGGTCCTTGATTGTCAGTATCCGCTAATTGGATTCTCCAACCAACGGCCTTTGCATTTTCTCTACGGCTTCATCGAAGACCTCAACCAACAGCTTGGCTTGCGAATCGCTCCAACCCAGTTCAAGGGGGACATACACCTGTCCGACGCCGAGAAGGCTACCCCTTCCCTGGTCAGCCAGATTACCGGCCTGGATGTGCCTTACTGGCTCATTGTGGCCGGTGGGAAGTACGATTACACGATCAAGTGGTGGCATTTCCGCCGATGGCAAGCCGTCGTCGATCACTTCCAGGGCCGTCTACTGTTTGTTCAACTCGGCGAGAAGCAGCATTATCATCCCGCCCTGAACGGGGTTCTGGATTTCCGCGGCCGAACGACACTGCGCGACGTCGTTAAATTGGTTTACCATGCCGACGGCGTCTTGTGCCCGGTGACCTTTGTCATGCATTTGGCTGCTGCGGTTGAGGGTAAACCGGGAGGGCTCAAAAGCCGCCCTTGCGTGGTTGTAGCGGGCGGTCGTGAGCCGCCGCATTGGGAAGCTTATCCGACCCATCAATTTATTCATACCGTCGGATTGCTGCCCTGCTGCGCTCAGGGCGGATGTTGGCGATCCCGGAGCGTACCTTTGGGCGACGGGGATGAAAAAGACAGCCCAAAGCACCTTTGCGTGGACGTGGTCGAGAACTTGCCCCGCTGCATGGACCTTATTAGCCCCGATACCGTGGCGAACAGGATCGAACTCTGTTTGTTGGCCGCAAGGCTGCGTCAACTCACGGCCTGGCAAACACAAACTCTAGCGGCTTTTATCTCGCGACGTGTGAACGCGCCAGTGCGCAGACCAAATAGTTGCCGAGATCAATCATTGATGTTTTCGTAGCAACAAAACTAAAACCAAAACCTCAATCAATAAAACTATGAAACAAGCAAGTCAGAATCAACAACAGTACAGCGGGAAGACTTATGCGTGGAAACCACCGGTGGCCTCGAACGATGAGCAGGTGCCCACGCTCCCGCCGACGGCAGAGGTGATCCCTACGTTTGACAAGACGTTGAAGCAGATTGACGCTGCCTGCTCCCTCCTGGCAGGCGCCGGACCTGAGTCGCCTCCGGGCACTGAACACATAAACGATAAGCACCCGAAGTTGACCAAGATACCGGACCCTCGATCGAATTTCGAGCACCACCCCGAACCGCCACCACAGGATGACGAATATAAAAAGCTGCCCCTCAAAGAGCGAGAAGCGATTGACCAAGCATTCGTTAAAGGGCTGGACCTTAAGGGTCAAGAGGCATATCAGAGATTGAAGTTGGCTTTCGAATGGCTCGTCTGCAGAACGTCTGCGCTCATGGGGGATATCAATAAGGCCGTGAAGGCCAATGACGTTCCTGCCTACAGATTAGCGTGGGACGCCTATATGGCTTTTGTTAACAATCTCGCCAACCCCAAGCCAGGGGCTCAGGACATCGACCCAAAGAAGGGTTTTGGCTACGGACTAGACTTCGTGTGGACTTCCATCGACGCTTGCATTCCACCGGATCCGTCCGGCGTGAATGTGATCACAGGTGCCAGGATTCAAGGGGAATGGAACCCACATACGAGTTCATCTGGCATTCCTATTCCGTAAGGCGCGGATGGCCTCGCCAGTTGTGGACAAGGTCACATTTTGTGTCTTGACTTACGGGGATTATCCCCGCATGGCAACGCGCGTTATCGAATCCATACAAAGGCACTGTCCGCGCGCAGAGTATCGTTTGGTTGTGGGGGCCAACGCGGTTAGCAACCCAACCCTCTCCTTCCTGGAGTCGCTGGAGAGGGGGGGTGACATTGATGACCTCATCGTTCACGAAGAGAATCTGAATAAGTGCCCGATGATGCGCCGGATGTTCGAGCGAGTGGGAACCAACCTGGTCTGGTGGTTCGATGATGATTCTTACATTGTCGATCCTGCAGCCTTTGATCATTGGCGTCGTTGCGTTGGGCAAGCCTCCTCCGAGACTGTCATGTGGGGAAAGGTGGCCGTTTGTGACCACCCATCGGCTTTCGCCCCTGGCTTGCCAGACGCCGTCGCCTTCGTGCGCTCCGCGGATTGGTACCGCGGCCTGACACCACCTTCCTGGAAACTCGGGGGCCGGGGCGAATTTGATTATGCGGGCCATGGCACCGGTGATGGCCGTTGGTTCTTTGTCCTGGGCGGTTGCTGGATGATCCGAACCCGCGTGATTCGGGCGCTGGACTGGCCGGATAGGCGCCTGGAAAAATTAGGCGATGATGTCTTCCTGGGCGAAGCGATTCGGCAGAACGGATGGCGTCTGCAGAATATCGACGGGCCGGGCGTGGCCATCGATACCGAGCCACGCCGAGGCGCTGCTGGAGCTTTCTCCGAACTGAAGGCGGACAATTATGAGGCTCCATTTTGACCCTCACAAAGTCCTGCTCGGCCTCGCGTTGCTAATGCTGCTTAAAACCCTCGCCAAACCCGGTTCCGGCGCGCAATCCGTCTCCGCCGCGGCCGTAGAAAACGTAACTGATGAGAGGCAAGCCTGTGAGACTAACCTCAAACTGATTTTCGACGCAATTCAGCAGTATCGCAGCAAACGCCATGGTTCCCTCCCCGCCAAACTGTGGGACCTGGTCCCTGAATTCATTGACGATCCGAAAACTCTGGTCTGCCCCATCGAGCGAAGAACCTGGACCCTGAGATCCTGGAAACCCATCCTGGATCCAGCCTTTGACCCGCATACTTCTTATACCTACGAGTTCAATACGACTGAATTACCGGATAACCAATGGCGAGGCTTACCTAAGAAGACATGGCGTGATTTTAAACACGCGCAGATGGCTCAACTGGAACGAATCGGGCAACCGGGCGGGCTGGTGCCTATCGTGCGCTGCCATAAACACGAGGTTAACCTGGGCTACAACGGCCGCGTTTATCCGGGTGGATTATTTTGGGAAAAAATGTTCGCGAAGGGCAAGGAGTTGGAGGTTCTATTGCTCCCGGTGCGGCTTTTCGTCGATCGGACTAAGCCGCGGAACTTGGCACCACGAGATTTTCCACCGCAAGATCCCCGCGCTTCCCGCAGACTGCTCGACCTGACGCCGTATTACAACGCCCAGCTTTCAGATGATTGGCAGGGATTTCCCGGCAACCATCTGGGCAACATCCCCTCAGGCCTCCAGGAGTTCGGCGGCGTGCCTTTTGACGTTCGGGGGATCATTCAATTGGGAGGAGACGAAGCCGCCATCGTCTTCACTAATGAAATCGATAGCATTCCCGTCCATCAGCGCTTCAAGCGGCTCAACGTTTTGCACGCCGCGACTTTTCCTCCCTTCGAGCAGCGCAACGTTTTGGACGCCGCGACTTTTCCTCCCGAAAGCCAAACTTGCCTTGGCAGTTATGTCCTTCATTATGCCGCCGGCCAGACAAATGAAATCCCCATCGTTTACGGGCAAAACATTGCCGATTGGTGGTTCGATCCTAAGAAGCCGTTCGTGCCGAAAAATGCCCACGTCGCATGGGAGGGATTCAACGAGGCGGTCAAGGCGTACGGGAAATCGATCCGCGTCTACCAGATGAGTTGGGAAAATCCTCTGCCCGACGTCGAGGTCATCAGCATTAGTCTCGTTTCCCACATGAACCTCTCCGCACCTTTCATAATCGCGATCACGGTCGATCCCTGATTGCAGCGAGCCTGCGTTGTTCGGGGTTTTCGGACTGCACCGAGGTGTTAAAACCAGGATTGCGCCCACGATGGGGTGCACCAGGTCGTGTTCCGGGATCTCCGGGATTCCGGCAAGGGCGGTAATCAGCCACCATTATCGTTGATACGAACACTCTTGTCGCTGCGGGCTGGCGAGTATCGCCGGGCGGGGACCAGTCTACGCTATGGAGATCATTGAGGTTTTCAGGGCCGGGCCGCCGGCCAAGTAAGGCGCCGAATCGACGTCGCCCAGGAGGTGCGCTTCAAGGCCATCGAACAATTCGGCCCTCCCATCCTTGAGGAACTCTTCACGCAAACGCTGCATCACGCGGTCCAGAATCGTGAGTGCCCAACGCACCTCGAAATCGCGCGCAGGATCACTGCCGCTGGCGATCTCCTGAGACTCGTACGCCTTTTCAAAATCCAGGTCATCGAGCGAGACGAATGACTGTCCCCCGCCCCGTTTTCGAGCCTGGCTCCGTTCATGGGCGTTGCGAAGAAAATTCTCCACCGACGTCATCAGGAACGACCGAAACCGGCCTCGATCCCGGACCGCGCGAGCCACGGAATTCCTTTCCAGGAACGATTCGAAAAAGCCCTGCGTCAAATCCTTCGCTTGTTCCGGGACATAACCGCGCTTGCGCACTAAGGCATAGACGGGAAGCCATTACGTCTGGCATAGCCGGGCAAGCGCCTCCTGGCCTTGCGCGGTATTCTGGTTGCCAGCGGCAAGCACGACGCTCCAGTGCGTGGTGTTGAAGCGCTGTTCGATTCCCACTTGGGCGTCATAATTGGCTGGCTCTTCCGTCATAGCGTCGTGCCGATCCTGGCGGATTGAAAGCGATTGTCCGGCTATTTTCGAGACAGCTGCGTGCGAGGTATTCAAGCAAAGGTGGAGGGTTGACGTCAATCGAAGTCAAGGTTTTTCTTGGCTATCGGGGACTCACGCGGAACTACTTGGACTGACGGGACTCTGCGACCGACCATTTTGGAAAAGGTGGACCCTCCGGAACTCGTTTGGCCTCTCTGTCGGACTCCGAGTATAGAAATTAGTATACAAAGCCGAGCGCTTCACCTGCGAAGCATTTTATGGCAGATTGGCGCCATGAGCGGCAAACTGAAAACAATTCACATCACCCTCACGCCGCAAATCGCTCAACTGCTCGAGGCCGAGGTGGCCGCGGGCAGGTTTGCCGGAAGCCGTTCGCAACGCAGCCTGGAAGGCCTTTGCCCAGGACCCGGCTGCAGAGCTGCGCGACGCATTCAGAATGACGTTAGCTTATGAATAAAATACTCACACAAGCCATACTGATGTTGACATTCTGCTACAATGCTGTTTCAGCCGACACCAACTCAGTGACATACGTTCGTGACGTTTTTCCTATTGTTATGACAAGATGTTTTACTTGTCATAACCCGGCAAGCAGGCTTCCGAACTGGACAGATTACAAAACAATGTTTAGGAAGAAGGTGGAGGTCAAGAGGAGGATTTGGGATAGTTGGAGTGAGGATGCACTTCGGCACTATTACAAGCAGCCAATGCCTGCTGGTTATGGGGCTGAAGGATTAGCCGTCACGTTAGCAGAACGTGAAACTATTAAAAAATGGGTAGAATTGGGTGCGCCTTATGGCGTGGATGTTACTCCTGTCAGTGTTGGTAGCACTAATACTGGATGGGTGGCTCCTTTAGAAGCATCCAATATACATAACCCCATCCCACCCAACGAAGATGTTATAGCAAAAGGTAAATCATTCTTTACTTTCGGTTGTGTGCCGTGTCACGGCGAAAAGGGCAAGGGAGATGGTGTTGCGGCTCCGTCTCTTCAAAGAGACAATAAGCCTTTATTACCGGCAAATCTAGGCAGCCCAGAAATTCAAAGTCAGAGTGACGGTTCGTTTTTTTGGAAAATCAAAGAAGGTCGAAGTCCAATGCCTTCTTGGAGAGCAGCACTAACCGACGAACAGTGCTGGCAAATCATAGATTATCTTAGAACACTACGTCAGTAGCATGACTCATAGATTTTAATAAGGCGAAATTGTCAAGTATAACGCCCTGGATTTCGCTCTAGAATTCAGCTTGCCAGGGGCCTTTTTCCGGGCAAATTGAAGGCCGGTTTCAGCGAAAAAATGGCTGCAGTATGCAAAGCCAGTGTACAAAACTCTGATTAGCCGTTTTTTTCGTTCTAAACCATTGACTATCAAGCCCGCGTGGCGGAATTGGCAGACGCGCTAGATTCAGGTTCTAGTAGGTAACACTGTACAGGTTCAAGTCCTGTCGCGGGCACCATCTTGAATTCCCGGTGTGGATTTGTTGCTTCGATCAGTGAGGAGCCCGACTAATGTCGGCTTTTCAGCCGTTAGAACAGCAGGCCAGAAGCTGCCTTCCGCAGCATTTCTTTCATTCCCATCTTCAGTGCTTCAGAAATCGATAATTTTACTGAAAGCCGATCTTGTGATGGGAAAACTCCTGTGAATTGTTTGGCCGCGTATCGCTTCGCTGCCACACCACATGACCGCAGCCCTCTGTCTCGTCAATGCAGGGTTCCCCTTGCCTGTTCTATTCGAATTCTATTCGAACTCTATTCGAGAAAACCTCTGATAGTAGGATCGGGCTTAGGGTCAATTTGCGTGCACCGTATGCACCTGGAGTCGTCAATTCCTCGGAAAATACGGCTGGTACAAGCATTGCTGAAGCTAAATCATGGCTCAGGGAGCATTCGACGTAACAAGACCAACTCCACGGCTTGCGATCGATTTTGCCGTAAAGTGGCTGGCCGGTTTCGTTGTCATGAGCCTCTTTTCGGCGTCGGCTGAGACGCCGGGGCGCTGGCATTGGCGCAACCCCCAGCCTGAGGCTAACACGTTTGCGAGTGTGGCTTACGGCAACGGCACATTTGTCACCGTTAGCTACGCCGGCACTCTCCTCACCTCGACCGATGGCGCGGGGTGGGTTGCCCGCGACCTGCCCACCAACGCCTATCTGGCAGGTGTCGTCTTTGCCCAAGGACGGTTTGTCGCCGTGGGCAGCTCAATTCTGCTTTCCTCCAACGGCCGCGACTGGACCGCGAACGAATCACCGACGACCAACCGGCTAAACGCGATCGTTTTTGGCGCGGGCCAGTTCGTCGCCGTGGGGGATCTGGAGACGATCGCCACTTCGCCAGACGCGCAACATTGGACCGTAAACACCAGCACGAACTGGAACAGTTTGAGGGCCGTCACTTACGGCAACAATACCTTCGTCGCCGTCGGCACGTTCCCTGGCTGCTTAACGTCGTCCGACGGCACCAATTGGGAAGCGCAGATGTGGGAATTTGGCGGAAGTTACTCCGCGGTGGCCTTCGGCCAGGGACAATTCGTCGCGGTGGGCGGGCTGAGTCGGGCAAGATACGATTTCTCCAGCGCGATTGCCACTTCACCGGATGGCGTTCACTGGACACCTCAAGAACCAAATGGTTATGGCTATCTCTACGGGATCGTGCACGGAGACAATTTGTTTGTTGCCGTCGGAGGATTTTCCATTTTTGGTAGGAATTCGCAAACCGTCCTGAACTCACCCGATGGGATCCACTGGACCGACCGCCACTCGAATTACAATGACAACCCCTTATTGAACGCTGTGACATACGCGAACGGAAGCTATGTCGCGGTCGGCGCTCTTGGCACCACCCTGCACTCGAACGACGGCGTTCATTGGGAAAGCAATTACTCCAGTACACACGCTGGACTACGTGCCATCGCCAGCGGCAATGGCGTCGCGGTAGCGGTGGGCGACATGAGTTGGGAGGGCCTGGATAGCCGTCCCCGCGCTACTATTCTACGGTCGACCGACGGGCTGCAGTGGACCCGAGCCCTTTCACCGATTGAAATTCCTCTCGTGGGCGTGACTTTTGGCAACGGGACGTTTATTGCCGTGGGCAGGACATGGGATACCGTCACGAACTACGGCGTGGTGTTGTCTTCTAACGATGGACTCGGTTGGGATCTATGCTTGGTGTTGGAGGGCTGGTGGCCTAACGACGTCTGTTGGGGCAATGGGTTTTTTGTTGCCGTAGGCGACCAGGGAACCGTTCTAACGTCGTCGGATGGGTTTAACTGGGCCAGGCAATCGCTCCCGGAAACCATTGGCTTGCAAAGCATCGCCTATGCTAATGGGCGTTTCGTGGCTACATCCTTTGAAAGCCGTATCGTCTGTTCCACTAACGGCTCCGATTGGACGATCTGCCCCGCCCCGGCTGGCGGGTACTTCAACCGCGTCGCGAGCGGTAACGGTCTCTTCTTGATTGTCGCTGGAGACCAGACGCTCACCTCGACGAACGGCATGGACTGGAGCGTCCACTACCTCAGAGAATCCCTGCCGCAAGCCGCTTGGTCGACCGGCCTGGGCTACGGCAATAGCCAGTTCTTCGCGACGGACAATTACGGTCTGTACCGGTCAGCCGAGGGCGTGAACTGGACTCAGGAGCCAGTCTCGCTTTCGGGCCTCTGGATGGGTTCAGCAACCTTCACTGCTTTCACCGCGCACGAAAACACGATCATCGGCGTGGGGACCTCAGGCTTGATCCTGCAATCCGTCCCCCTCACAAACACGCCGCCTACAGCCGTTCTCAGCTTTAGCGAACCCGACGTCATAATCGACGAATCCACCAGTCTGATCGCCCTCGCGCAAGGCACGCCCCCACTTCAGTTTCAGTGGCTTAAGAACGGAAAGCCTATACCCAACGCGACGAACGTCGTGCTAACTCTCCAAGCCGTCACGCCTCAGGACGCTGGGGAGTACTCCCTGGCGGTCACCAACGCCGTCGGCGCCGCGATCAGTCCACCGGCAGCACTAACTGTGAGTTCGGTTCCGATTGGCCCGGTAACACTCTCCCTGGCGCGCAACGCGTTTTCTGAACTTGTCGTCACCGCGCCTCGCGGAACCAAATGTCAGATCGAATCGACAGCTGCCTTGGGCCCGCTGACCGGCTGGAATCCCGGCAAAACCTTCACTGCCGGACCCTCAGCTTTCACCTTCTTCGACGCCGCTTCCATAGACGCACCACAGCGCTTCTATCGAGTCCTTTGCGGGCCCTAAAAGCTGCCCCACTGCGACAGCGTAATTGTCTTGCTACCTTCTTACGGCCACTCTTCATTAATCGTCATGAACACCCGACTTTTTCCCCAGCTGATATCTGGCTGGCTGCTACAAACGAGCCAAGTGTTTCGAGGAATACACAAGTGTATGAAACCAAATCCCCGATTGTTGTTATACATCGTAACCTCGTCGCTTCTGGCCGCCGAAGCGGAGAAGCCATCTTTGCCGGCGCCTACAGTGGATCGGGTTGGGTTCCCGAAGGGCTACGCTCAGGCATTCCAGGTTCTGCGCACGGTTGCCAAGACCAACGAACAAAAGGTGGTGACGATTTATGGGAATAAGGCAGCCGCATCCGTCATCAATGCGGTTCAGTTGCCCTATCCTTACGGGTCGGTCATCGTGATGGAGACCGCGAACGTTTTGAAGGACGCCCAAGGAAAACCGGTGATCGATGCGCAAGGGAATCCGGAAAAGGACAAAGTGGCGGGCCTTCATGTAATGCGCCGGGAGAAGGATTTCGGGCAAGCGTACGGAGAGAACCGGGCGGGCGAGTGGGAATTCGCGGAATACAGGGCCGACGGGGGTTACATCACCGCCCCTGAAAAATCGGGGGCGTGCGCTGAATGCCACGTCAAAGCGACCGCAAAGTGGGACTTTGTATACCGTGCCAGAGTGCGCGACAGAGGGGACAAATAAGCTAATAGATCGGAGGCGGCGCGCGCGCGATGCGGCAAAAATGGCCAACTGCAGGCCGCTCAGCTCCCTACCAGGCCCCTGGTCTGCAACGCGGAAAACAACACTGCCTCGTATTGCTCTCTTTCGCCGCTGGAAAGGTTCTTAATGATGTTATCGTCTAGATCCATCAGGAAGTAACGGTCAAGCGCTACGTCAAAGAAGATCTTGGTCGACAACCCGACGTGCCCGTAACAAGACGGCGTGCGACCATGACGTGTTTCGGAAAAAAGCACCGTGTTCAGTTCCCTGTCTCCTGCCATCATGGTGCTGCCGATGGCCGGATAATCGTAACGCACTCCCAACAAATCAAAGATCGTTGGCAGTACGTCGAAATGCGTCGAAAACGGTACTTCGACGTGAGGCATCCCAGGGTGATGAATCGTGAAGGGAACATCCACTTGTTCCTTGGTGACGGCAGTCGAATGGGCCCGGTAGCCGCGTTCTCCGAGCGATTCACCATGATCGGCGGTGTAGGCCAGCAAGGTCCGGTGGAGCGGAACCAACTGATCGAGCTGCAGTAGAAACTGACCCAGGCAGGTGTCCGCTTCCTCCACCGCCGCGACGTAACGCTCGCGGGAACCCTCCGGAGCCGTTTGGTCGCGCGCCAGGTAAGGAAAGTGAGTCTGCGAGTTCATCACGTGCAAAAACACCTTGTCGGTTGGTTTGACAATCTGAGTTAGCTTCTCGAGCGCCTTCTGATAAAACAGGAGTTCATCCTCCAAGAGACAGAAGCTGCCTCTCCGGTCAGCCTCTTTCACGCGCGGGTATTCCGGAAAAGTATTCAGATCGATGACATGCTGGAAGCCCATCTGCCGAAGCAGTTGATCCAGGCCAAACCCCGCGCTGTCCTGAGGCACGATGAACACCGATTTATAACCGTTTTCGTGCAAGGTTCTCAGATGCGGAAACGTGAGCTCGTTGCGGTAATTGCCATTGTAAAGCGCGCTCACCGCATTGTTCGTGTTGGGCGAGACGCAAAAATGCCGCTGCGAACTCAACCCGCGTCGCGCCAAGGTTTCGAATACCGGCATGCGGGCACCTTGCCCCGATAGGAACGAAACCTGGGATCGGGAAATGGATTCGAGAGTTACGAGAATGACGTTTGAATCCCCGTATTGATGAAACCAATCCGACCGCTGCTGGCGCTGCAGCGGAATCGGAACCAGATCGGGCAATCGAACACTGGCGCCCGGCAAGTATCGACCACTCCTGACCCGCGCCTCCGGAATAAAATTAAACTGGCGCGCCGCAACGCAGGTGGTACGACCTGTTATGTTCCGACGCGCCAGGAGTGCCAGCAACACCCCCGTAGTGCCGACAGCAATCCAATTCGGTAGGGGACCCTGAACCAGCATGACCGGCTTTTCAACTGAGCCAAGGAAAAGCGCCACTGCAAGCATTCCCAACCCCGCCGCGGCTGAGGCGGCCAGTGACGAAACTTGTCCCTTTGCGGATCGCAACCCGCCCAGACAATAAATCGCCGGCAGCGGGAAGGCCCAGCAGAGTCCCGAATGATACCTGAATATAAAAAGAAAGTAGAAGGTGAGGCTGGCCAGCGGAAAAAAAGCGAGCAACGGTTTCCGCGCCACTTTACGCCAGGCCCAGCAGGCTTCCTTGCTCATGTGGGCGGCGTTGGAAAGGTAAATCCTCAGGACGTGCGGATTGATCTGAATCGCAAACTGGTTCATCACGATGGCATCCAGCCACAAACCCAGGAACAAGGTTCCCGTGAGCATGAAGAGCACTCGATTCAACCAGATATGCTCGAACGATAGACCCGTGCCCACTGCCACCGATACCACGAAAAACCAGAAAAAGTCCCAAAACCGAATCGACCTTTTCTCGCCCGACTCCGCATACTTGAGCCGCCTTGCCTGCCATAGCATCACAATGCCGAACCAGTAATAGAACGCAGTGTATGCTGGAATTCGTTCCATATGAGTCGGCATAGCTATTGGAAACGGAAACAGTGTTTCCAGCGTCTCAGCACGGGAAATGCCAGACCTAAAATCACAGGCGTGCGGAACGCTGAAACGGGGGCGGAATTGCGGCGAAACTAACGCTTTGTTTGTTGAAAGTCTTTGATGGTGCGTGAGTTGTTCCGAATGAGAAAAGTCCGCGTCGCTTGTTTGGTCGATGTATCTCTTCTCGCCTTCAATCCTCCTATTCGAAATCTATTCGCAGTCTATTCGAAATAACCTTTCGCCGTTTCACCAGGTATCATGCTGAATTTTGCGAATAGAAAAGATGTTGCTCTTGGACAGGCACATCGCTTGAAGCCTTTAACGCAGTGACGCCGAGCCCGCAGAGGCTCGCAGAGAGATAAGAGGCCATCACTCTTAAACCGCTTCCTTCAGATTTCCTCTGCGCATCTCGGCGTCTCTGCGTTTAGATCAGTTTCAGCGAAGTCGCGCAGGCGCGGCGATATCGTGTGCAGTTGGTCATATCGCGACAGGTTCGATCAAACTTTACACCTCGCGAGAACCAGGTGCAATGAGCGAGCGGCAACTCGACAACAGGTGACCAGATCCGGAGCGCGGGACGTCCCGCGCTCCGTGACATTGGCGCCCCGCCGGGACTCCAGCACGAGCCGACCGTATTCATCGCAGAATCGGGCGCTACTCCATGGCCAATCTTTTGCCGCGCTTACCAGTCCCGCTTTCACTGGATTCCTTTCCGTGTAGTTCCGTGCCTGCAATTCATGACCCAGGTTCCGCATGAACGTGTCCCAATAATCGGCCGCCCAGAATTGGCCGTCCCGTTTTAGCAGTCGGTTCGCCTCGCGAGCGGTGTATTGCTTCCAATCGGCAATCACCCGGCCCATAGGTTTCTCACCAACATTAAATAAGACATGTACGTGGTTCGGCATCACAACCCAGGCGCGCAGTTCGTAATCCTTAGCGTGATAAAAGCGGAATGCGCCTTCAACAAGTCCGGCGAGTCTTGGGTCTCGCAACAAGCATTCTCCGCGCCCTTTGTCCAAATAGGCTTGTAGCTGCTTACGACGGGCGTCGTTGTCCTCGATTTCCAGCAACGCCTCCCACTCTGAACGCAACGTCGTTGGAAATGAGTCGCCTAGGTGGAACGTGACCATTTGTGTGAGACCCGGCTCATCGCGATGCGGCAGATAACCGCGTTCGTGCCAGCCCTTGAAGCCTGCCTTGGCTTGCTGGAGGGTAAGCGAGGAAGCCCACTTGCGTTTGGCTGCGACCAACTCACGCACGCCTGGGTTGTGAGGCGGTCCAGGATGTTCATGGGAAAATCGAACAGTAGCCATGCATGTTTGTCAAGTCTATTTGCGCGGAGCGCCGGACCTACCGGCCCGCAGCAGTCACGAAGCGGCAAACGACCCCCACCCAGGTCGAACGCGCTGCGGGCCGGGACGTCCCGCGCTCCGGCTCCACTCAGTTGCTTGCACGAATGCGGAAAAACATCTGTGGCGCATCCTTTCCCGGCAAAGTTACTTCGGCCACGCCATTACTAGCCAGGATCGGCGCACCGTACGGCACCCAATCCACCAGGTTGGTCGAGCTATACGGCTGGTAAGTGACGCCAGGAATCGTTTGCCAGCTCAAGACCGAGCCATTTGAATCGGAACGTACGGACGCGGTCGGAGCGATCGAAGTCACCGCCAGGTAATTCTCCCCGACCAGCTGCGCCGTTACATTCGCGTAGCTCTGCGCCCCCGGCACAAAGACGAGATTTGTGAAAGAGGGCACAATGGTGACATTCCCGCCAGGTACGACTTTGAGGGAGTACGCGCCGGTCGCGTCGGTTTGAGCAGGCGACAGACCGCCATCCGGTTGGAGCACAACGCCGGCGATCGGTTTGTTCTGTGCATCAGCTACTACGCCCTGAATGAACGGCCAACTAATCGCAAATCCGCCTGTATACACGTCGGACAATTGCTGGCCGTACAAGCCCTCAATCTGCGAACCAAGCGTGAGGCTGTAATCGCCTTCAGCCGTTTGCGGCGGGAAGCTCAACCGAACGCCTCCGGCACTTGTTGCGGTTATCAGCATTTGGCCGTTGGTTAAGGGCCCGTTCGGAGTGAACAGAGTGACGTTCGAGTGCGTTAAAGTATTTGGATTGATAGCATCGTTGAAGGTCAGGTCGATGCTCGAAACGGGATAGGTCACAACGCTGTTGGGCGTTTGCCCGACAACCGATAACGGCTGAAAGGTGGAGGCATAATAGATCGTTCCATCCTCGCCGCCGGCAAAGCCGTCGCCGCCTGCCGCCGAAACCAGGCCGCTGAATAAATTCGCAGGTGAGTAAATCGCGATGCGGCCGCCTCCCCCGCCGCCGCCTTGGGACAACTCGCCTGCACCGCCGGTCGCGAGGATTTCGCCCGCCCCGGTCAAAACGTTCGCCGAAATCCAAATGCTGCCGCCCGACCCGCCGCCGGCATTGTCCTGCAGACCGGGGTTGCCATTGGCGCTGATGGAACCGTTCAGCGTCAGCGCGCCGACGACGCTCAGACGCAAAGCGCCTCCGCCTTCCGAGCCGTTGGTCGAGATTCCAAAACCAAACCCGCCGCCACTGCCCGGGTCGATAGGCTGTAACGCTGAGCCATAGGAAGCGCCTCCCGGCTGAAGCGACGAGGCGCCGCCGTTTCCCCCATAGCCGCCACCACTGCCCACCGAATTCGAGGTTATTCCCCTGCCGAACCCAGCCAGTGCCACATAGCCCTTGCCATCCAGAGTGATACTGCCGCCCGGTTCAATGACAACGTCGCGCACCACCACGATGCTGACTGCCTTAACGATTTGTGAAATGCTCAGCGACCCACCCCACCCGATATCGAGGTTACTGAGCAAAAGGTACGAACTGGGCACTATTATGCCTGAGGCTCCTCCCTTTATCGTAAGATCATAGGGCGACACCAAAGAAGCGATGGCGGTGCTGTTGCCGAATTGTCCGCCATTATCCACGATGACCTGCCCGACCGGCTGGTTCTTCGGCTTAAGATAAATGGTGCCGGCACCACCGGGGATTGAGCCGCTACCGCCAAACGCAGTGATTGGCCCGGCAAAACTATTGAGTGTGTATTCCAGGGCGATCCGCCCGCCGCCGCCTCCACCGCCAAAACCATTGCCGCTGCCCCCGTTTGCGGTAATCAATCCCGAACCGGTCACTGCGTTTGCGGTTACCCAGATGCTCCCCCCCGAACCTCCACCGGCTCCGGGAATTGCTCCTGGCCAGCCCTGAGCAGAAAGCACTCCTTCGAGCTGCAAGGTTCCTGAGATTACCACCCGAATGGCGCCACCACCGACGCCGCCATAGCCCAAACTGAACGCACCACCACTGCTGCCCCGGTCCAGCGGTGTGGTCAGGGAGCCATAACTCAGACCTCCTGAAGCGACTTGTGCCGGTGTGCCGGCGGTCCCACCGTATCCGCCGTAGCCGCCACCGCCGCCGAGGTAACCATATCCGGGGACATTAGAAAAACGACCTGCGCCAGGCCCCTGGCCGGTTCCGAAACCTGTGCCGTCGGCGACAATTCCGCCGCCCGCGTTCACCCTGGCGTTTTGCACGCTGAACGTCTGATTGCTGAGCCGCAGCCAACCGTTCGTTTCAATCAGCAGATTGTTGACGACTTGTTGCAGCGCAGGTGCAACAACCCCGCCGCCCCGGATGGTAAGATCATATGTACTGACCAAGGGCCCCCAGGAAGTATTGGTGCCGAGCTGGCCGCCATTGTCCACGATGATCTGCGCGTTTAAAGAAGGTACCGTATTGAAATGTATAAAAACCGTGCCGGCCCCGCCCCGGGCGAAACCGCCTCCGCCAAATGCAGTGATGGCGCCGTTGAAGGTATTGGGTTGGTTAACGACAATTTCGATCCGCCCGCCGCCGCCGCCGCCGCTCTGCAGCCCTCCCATGCCACCATTAGCGGCAATGAGGCCTGACCCCAGCAGCGTGCGGGCCGTTATGCTAATACTGCCACCTGAACCGCCCCCTCCCCCTTGCAG
>DATJGF010000082.1:0-13550 GCA_035495315.1 Candidatus Limnocylindrales bacterium | reverse complement strand
CCAACTCGGATTAGAGTTGCGGCATGGCCGAGCCGGAGCGCCCCAATCCTGACACGCTGCTTGCGGCCCTGCAAAAAGAGGAGGCAAGCAAGAAACGTGGCCGGCTCAAAGTCTTCTTCGGCATGGCGCCTGGAGTCGGGAAGACTTATGCGATGCTTGAAGCGGCGCGGCGCGAATTGAGTGCCGGACGTGGCGTCATTATTGGTTACGTGGAAACCCACGGACGCAAAGAAACTGATGCATTGGTTGAGGGATTGCCCATCGTGCCTCGTCTGCGGTTGGAATATCGCGGCGTCGAATTGACCGAAATGGACCTGGACGGATTACTGGCGCACCGTCCGCAGTTGGCACTGGTGGACGAGTTGGCGCATACCAACGCCTCGGGCTCGCGCCATCCGAAGCGTTACCAGGATGTCCTCGAACTGCTCGACGCCGGCATCGACGTTTTTACCACCTTGAATGTGCAGCATGTCGAAAGCCGCGCCGAAGCCGTGCGCCAAATCACCGGTGTGACCATTCGCGAAACTTTGCCCGACACCATTCTGGACGGAGCGGAGTTCGAGTTGGTGGATTTGCCTCCCGAAGAACTCCGCGCACGCCTCGTTGCGGGCAAGGTCTATATGCCGGAAGCGGCCGGCGCGGCGCAGGAGAATTTTTTCCGCGCCGGAAACCTCACTGCGTTGCGCGAACTGGCACTGCGGTTTGCTGCCGAACACGTCGGCCAGGATGTCCTGGCGTATCGACACGCCCACGGTGTCGCCGATCCGTGGAAGTCAGGCCAGCGACTGCTGGTCGCAGTCAGTGCCAGTCCGACATCGGCTTCGCTGGTCCGGTGGACCCGGCGCCTCGCCGGCGAGTTGCAGGCCCCCTGGCTGGCAGCTTATGTCGAGTTGCCACGACCGTTAAATGCGGGTGAGCAGACGCGTTTGTCTCGTCACCTGGCTTTGGCGCGGGAACTGGGAGCGCAGGTCATTACGACCACCGATGACAATGTCGCGCGCGGCCTGTTGCGGATCGCCCGCGAGCAGAACGCGACTCAAATCGTCGTGGGCAAACCGGTCGGCTGGCGGGCCCTGGACCTGCTGCGCGGCGGTTCGCTGCTGAACCGTTTGATTCGTGACAGCGGCCATATTGATATCCATGCGCTGCGCGCGGAGGGAGACGCGCCAATTCTGCGGGGGCCGGCAGCACCTCGGTTCGACGCTGGAGCAGCGCGAGGTTATTGGCTCGCGCTTGGCGTCGTAGCCGGCGTGACCCTGCTCAACGAGGTATTGAAGCATTGGCTCAACTACCAATCGCTTGCCCTCATTTATCTCCTCAGCGTGGTGGTCCTGGCGATGTTTGTCGCGCGTGGTCCCACCCTCGTCGCCGCGACGCTTACCGCGATGCTCTGGAATTTCCTCTTCGTCGACCCCTTATATACCTTTCGCATCACCGAAGTCGCGGACTTGATGTTGTTTTGTACCTATTTCGTGGTGGCATTGGCGATGGGGAATTTGGCCGCCCGATTGCGCGAGCAGCAAGCCGCGGAGCGCCGCCGCGAACAGCGCGCCACCGCGCTCTACCTGCTTACACGGGAGTTGGCGCAAGCTTCGGATTTTGCCGACCTCCTCGCCATCATCATTCGTGAAGTGGGCAAAGCCGCGCAAGCCGACACCGCACTCTCTTTGCCTGAAGAAAGCCAGGAGAGTCCGTTGACGCCCTATTTTGCGAGCACCTGGGCACTGCAGGAAAAGGAACAGAGTGTAGCCTCCTGGGCATTTTCGCATCGACAGCCCGCCGGGCGCGGCACCGACACGCTTCCTTCAGCAGAAGGTTTGCATTTGCCATTAACCGCCGGAGAGCGAGCCGTCGGAGTGCTAAGTCTGCGGTTTCGTGATCCCGCGTTGTTGACGACAGAACAGCGCGATCTACTCGAGGCGTTCGTGCGCCAAATTGGCTTGGTTCTCGATCGACAACGGTTGCGCGATGCCGAGCAGCAGGCCAAACTCGTGTCGGAATCCGAGCGCTTAAGTAAAACATTGCTGAACTCGATCTCGCACGAAATCCGAACACCGATTGCGGCCATTCGCAGCGCCGCGAGCAATTTGGGCGAGCGCGGACAGGCGGATAGTTTTCAGCGGGAGATGGTCGCCGAAATCCAGGAAGCATCCCAGCGCCTGAACCGGTTGGTGAGCAATCTGCTCAACATGACCCGGCTGGAAAGCGGTCATGTCAAAGCGAACCTGGACTGGTGCGATCTGGCGGACCTGGTCCAGGTTACCCTTAAAGAAATCCATCACGAGCTGGCTGGGCATGAAGTGACGCTTCAATTGCCACCTGGATTGCCGTTGGTGAAAATTGACTTTGTGCTGATGCAGCAAGCGCTGACAAATCTCTTGCTCAATGTAGTTGTCCACACACCAGCGGGTTCGCCGGTTGAGGTCAGCGCCCGGGTCGAAGCCGAACATCTGCTGTTGACAGTCGCTGATCGCGGCCCCGGGCTGCCGCCGGAAACGCTGCCGTTGATCTTCGAGAAATTTTACCGTGCTCCAAGTGCACCGGCCGGTGGAACCGGTTTGGGGCTGGCGATTGTAAAAGGCCTGGTCGAGGCCCAGGGAGGCTCGATTACCGCGGAGAATCGCCCCGGCGGCGGGGCAGCGTTCATCCTGCGCTTGCTGTTGAGTAAACCACCGCCGATCGTATCCGAAAAGGATCCATGAACGAAACTGCCGCCCTCAAACCCAGCGCGCTCATCATTGATGACGAACTTCAGATTCGGCGTTTGCTGCGCGTTTGTCTTGAAGCCAAGGGATATAAAATTTCGGAAGCGGCCACCGGCCAGGAAGGCATCACGCAAGCCGCGCAATATCCGCCGGACGTCGTCATTCTCGATTTGGGTCTGCCGGACATGGAGGGAGTCACGGTCCTCAAACGGTTGCGCGAATGGACAAAGGTACCTGTGGTGGTGCTTTCCGTGCGCGATCGTGAGGAGGACAAAATCGCGGCCCTGGATAACGGAGCCGATGATTATGTGACTAAGCCCTTTAGTACCGGCGAACTGCTGGCGCGGCTTCGCGTCGCTCAACGACACGCGCAACCGCAACCCGAGAACGCTCTCTTCCGGTCTGGTCAGTTGGAAGTAGACTTGGCCAACCGCGCGGTAAGGCTCAATGGCAAGCCGGTCAAATTGACTGCGACAGAGTATTCCTTGTTGCGATTGTTTGTACAGCACGCCGGCAAAGTGCTCACGCACCGCCAGATTTTGCGCGAGGTATGGGGACCAAATTACGTTGAGCAAACGCATTACCTGCGAGTTTACATGACTCACCTGCGTGAGAAACTGGAAGCGCAACCCTCCGCTCCGACGCTGCTGATTACTGAGCCGGGAATTGGGTACCGATTGGTGGAAGCGGAGTAAAAGGCACACGAAACTGAAGGCCGAGTTCCACAAGCTGTTGGTTAGGTCGAAATCCGAAACCCGAAGGCCGAAAGAAATCCAAAATTACCGAGTGTAGCCACAACGGTGCACTGCAGATTTGTCGCGCTTCGTACCCGTGAACCGGGGTAGCGGTTCCCCTCTCCTCCACTGGAGGAGAGGGGTAAGGGGAGAGGAGGCCATTTTCCTTTCGTGGAGGAGGTTAAAGTTTTGTGAAATCCTTATAAGTCGCTCTTTCTTCGGACCTCGAACTTCGGCCTTCTTTCGGGGTTCGGATCCCGGATTTCGCGCCTGAACCGGGCCTCGCGGAGTTACGCGGAGCTCGACCTTCCGGAGTGTTATTGTTTTTCGATCTTCACCGTGCCGGTCGCGGCATCATAGACAAACTTTGTGCCGTACGGTGGCTGGGGGAGCTTGGGAATATATTTCTGCTCCACCAATTCGTTGAGGTCCTTCGGGGTGCGTCCGTGATCAACACCGAATTGTTGTATCGCCTGGTTCAGCGAAACGGTGTCAACGGTTTTGACGGCACTTTGCTGCGCGTTGGCCACGGCGCTGAGGTAGTCGACCGGAGCGGTCAGCGGATTGCCGCTGCTGGTAGTCGTGTTGGTTCCCGCTGTGGGCTTAGATGGCGAGGAGTTATCGTTGCAACCTAGCAGCAGCAAAACCATACCCAGCAAAATTAATAGCGGTGTTTTCATGCGGTTACTCTACCCGTTCGGTCGTCAAAATAAAAGCGCCGGGCATATCCATGCCCGGCGTGCGTATTTTCCCAAAACCAACTTGGATGCGGGTCCTATTTGTTGGTGCTTGGCGCAGCCGGAGCCGCATTCGTGCTCGTATCGGTCTTACTGCCGGTATCTTGATTGCAGCCCGCCAACACGCCCATGAGACTCAACAGTGCGACAAGGGTTATTAACCTTTTCATAGTTACGTAAGGTTTACCACAAAGATAAGAAAGACAAGTTTTAATTGATCTGCGCCGTACTGCGGTATTCAACCCATCCAGCCAAGGGTTCTTAAAGACCGTCATGGATCCATTTCACTTCGTCGGCTCTTGCAGGAGCCCACGTAAAAGGAGGCTCAAATATCCGGGGGTTCAGCAATCAAAGCCTCCTCACGTCGGCTCCTACAATTCTAAATACGCTCGAGGAGAATTCTCCAAAAGCCCTTATTTATGTTTTTTGAGGACCCTCTAAGCGCGCCGCGAGGTCACGAGCTTTCCCAATCAATTCAAAGTCTCTCGCCAGATCACCGAATCGAAATTTGGGCATGCCGCTTTGCTGTTGGCCCAATAGTTCGCCCGGCCCTCGTAGTGCCAGATCTGCCTCGGCGATTTTGAAACCATCGCTGGTGTCCTCGAGCACCCGCAAGCGCTTTTGTGCGTCCCGCGTTCTTGCGGAGGCGACCAGGATGCAGTACGAATCGTGCCCCCCGCGGCCGATGCGTCCGCGCAATTGGTGAAGTTGTGCCAGGCCGAACTGCTCTGCATTTTCGATCAACATCACCGTCGCGTTGGGCACGTCCAGGCCAACTTCAATGAGCGAGGTCGCCAGCAACACTTGAACGCGATTCGCGCGAAAAGCCGCCATCACCCGTTCTTTTTCCGGCGAGTTCAGCCGGCCATGTAACAAGCCAACATGAAAACCCGGAAGCGCCTGCTGGATCTGGGCGAATTCTTTAGTGACAGCTTTGATGCCACTTTCGCCGGTCTCTTCGACGCGCGGGTAAACCACATAAACCTGCCGTTTCTCTTTCAGTTTGCTGCGGATGAAGTCCCAGACTTGCGGGAGTTTGTCTGCGGTGCGAACGAACGTTTTGATGTTACCTCGCCCGGGCGGCCGTTCGGTGAGTACGGAAATGTCCAGTTCGCCATAGAGCGTCAGGCCGAGCGTGCGCGGAATCGGAGTAGCAGTCATCACGAGCAAATGCGGATAGTATCCTTTGCGCACTAGCTCTTCGCGTTGGGCGACGCCGAATTTGTGCTGTTCATCGATAATGACCAGACCGAGCTTTTCCGGTTGGAATCCGGATTCAATCAAGGCGTGAGTGCCGATCACCAGAGTTGGACGCGTTTGGATCGGTTTCGACGGAGGCGTCGCAGCAGGATTCTTACGACTTGAAGTGAGCAATTCGACGTCCAGGTTTAGCGGCCGTAACCAGCGGCAGAAGTTAAGAAAATGCTGCTCAGCAAGAACCTCGGTCGGGGCCATGAGGGCGACGTCATAACCGCTCTCCAGCGCCATCAACGAACAGCAAGCCGCGACGACGGTTTTACCCGAGCCGACATCACCCTGGAGAAGCCGTCGCATCGGATGTTCTGCATTCAGGTCTTTGCGCATATCGCGCAACACCATCTTCTGCCCTTCAGTCAGCACGAACCCAAGTTGGGCCAGGAATGGTTTGATCAAGTGATTGTCGCCGGTGCACCGGAGCGCACGCGCTTTCGATTCGAATTTTTTTCGCCGGCGGCGGATTTGCAATTGCAGCTCTACGAATTCGTCCAGCGCCAGGCGGAGGCGCGCGGTCTCCGTGTCAGCGAGAGTTTCGGGAAAATGCAGCATCCGCACCGCTTGAGCGCGTGAAGGCAACTGCGGCCCAGGCACCCCCGTTTTAGAAGGCAGATTCCAAGGATCATGTATCTTCGACTCGAAGGTCTGCAGCGTACGCCATATCAAACTTCGCAGCCAACGCTGCGGCAGACCCTCCGTTAGCGGGTAAATCGGCGTGACGCGGTTGAGGTGAATAAAGCTCTCCTCGCCGCCTTCCAGCACTTCAGTTTCAGGATGATCGATCGTGCGCGGTTTCAGTTGAATCGGTTTGCCAAAGACCAGGACCTCGTCGCCGATGGCAAAGTATTTTTCCATGTAAGGCAGGTTCCACCAGCGACAGTGTAAGCGTCCCGAACCGTCGTCGAGAACCAATTCACAAATCGATTTAGAATGTTTGCGGAACCATTTCACACCGAGTGCGACGACTTTGCCGTGCGTGATAGCGGGTTCCTGGAGTTGGAGTTCGGCGATTCGGCGTAGTTGTTGACGATCTTCGTAGCGACTCGGCCGGTGCAGCAGCAAATCCTCAATCGTTCGAATTTCCAACCGGGCTAATTGGGCCGACCGCTCCGGACCAACGCCAGACAGAGTGCTTACCGGACGGTGAAGGGGCGAAGCAGGCGAAGCAGGCTCGGCAATTTTCATCCCGTGACAAATTACAATCGAAGTCGGCGAATTCGAAGCGAGAAATGATTACCCGAATCGGAACGCCGAGGATCGAAACCCGAACATTTTTTAAATTTCGAAGACTGTAATCTCGGGCCGGCAATTAAAGCGGATTGGCACCGGATACCAGCCTAACCCAGCGCTGACATAGAGAGGCCCCGCAGGTGTGTGAAACATTCCGAGGTCATAACGGCCTACACCAAACGGCAGGATGAGCGGACCATAAATGGGCAGACGGACCTGGCCTCCATGCGAATGGCCGGCAAGAATCAGATCGAATCGATGATCCTCCAGTTTGTCGATCCACGCAGGGTAATGCATCATGAAGATATTTTTCGTAGTCGGGGTCGGCCTCAGCGGTGGTCGTTTTGGACTCAACCAGGCTGCTCCGAGAATCGAGAACTTCCCGTCGGGCGTAACTAAGTGCTCGTCCATGAGCCAGGCGCCGCCGCTCGCGGCAAAGCATTTAATAATGCCATCGAAAGGCGCTTTGCTCCAAAAGTCGTGATTCCCCGGCACTCCATACATCGGACATTTAATCTGTGCGAGCAGTTCCAGCGCTTCCGGCAGGAATTTTCCCTCCTCAATTAGGTCGCCGGTGAAACAGACGAAGTCGGGCGAGAGTGCATTGGTCTTTTTAACGATCCGACTCAGATAAGTGCGATCACCCTTGTGGTGAATGTCCGTAAGCTGAACCAGGCGGTGCTTCGGCCGCCCGGAGCTAAGTCGCACTCGATGGATTTTAATCCAGGAAGGTTCGAACCACTTCGCATCGGCGACCGTCATCAGCGGGACGGCCGCGCCGAGCGACGCCAATAGAAAGCTGCGTCGGCTGAGCTTTTTGAAGTTCATCTATCACGTGCCGCCTGCGGATGCCTCGGAGCAGCCATAACTGAAATATGGACCTGAAACCTGAAAGGTAAAACGTAAAACGTAAAACGTAACAGGTCGTCGGGTGTGCGGCATCTTTTTACGTCTTACGTTTCACGTTTTAGGTTTTACAACGCCCAGTCTCCTACACTCCCCCTAGCCAATCACGGTGCCCTCTGTTAGCTTGCCGCGCCTATGAGTTTCTGGGGTCAGTGGGTTTCCGAATGGTTGGAAGGTCTGGGTCGGTTGACTTTCCTGACCAAGGACGCAATTGCGTCGCTGTTGACTTTCAAGGTGGCCTGGCGTGACTTGCTGTTCCAAATCTATTTTGTCGGAGTGAAATCCCAGTCCGTGGTCCTGATCACTGGGGCGTTCACCGGGATGGTCCTGGCCGCGCAAACCTATCTGCAATTTCATAAGGTCCGAATGGATACGGCGACCTTGGCCGTCGTGAGTGTCTCGATGTGCAGCGAATTGGGGCCGGTCCTGACCGGGTTGATGGTCGCGGGCCGGGTAGGGGCCGCGATTGCGGCCGAGTTGGGAACGATGCGGGTCACTGAGCAGATCGATGCGCTCAGGACCCTGGCGACGCACCCGGTGGATTACCTGGTGGTTCCGCGGCTGCTAGCCTTGCATGCTGCCCTGCCCCTGCTAACCGCAGAATCGATCGCTATCGGTATTGGGGCCGGTTATGTCGTCGCCGTTTATTTGTACGGGATCGACTCCGCCTATTCCTGGTACAACATGGTGAAATATACGGGCACGATCGACGTCGCGATCGGGCTCATCAAAGCTGTCATCTTCGGAGGCATCGTCGCTATCGTCGGGTGTTACAAAGGATTATTTTGCGGCGAAGGCGCCCAGGGCGTCGGCCGCGCGACGACCGAAGCCGTCGTTTATTCTTCGATCACTATCTTAATCACGAATTTTTTCCTGACACTCGTTCTCGGTAAAATCTTTCACACGTTTTGAACTTATGATTGAAGTGAAAGATCTCGAAAAAAGTTTTGGGAAGCAAAAGGTGCTGGATGGTGTCAGCTTCAGCATCGAGAAGGGCGAATCGGTCGTGATCATCGGTCGCAGCGGCGGGGGCAAGAGCGTTCTGCTCAAACACTTGATCGCGTTGTTGCAGCCGGACGCCGGCGAGGTGCTGATCGAGGGAGAAAATATCGTCGCCATGAATGAACGGCAGTTACTGCGGGTTCGGCGGAAGTTTGGCATGCTGTTTCAGGGCGCCGCCTTGTTTGATTCACTGAGTGTTAAAGAAAACATCGCGTTTGCCTTCCGGCGCGATCGTTCGTTGCCGGAAGAAGAAATCGCCAAAAGAGTCGCGCATGTTTTGGAATTGGTCGACCTGCCGGGGATCGAGGATAAGAACCCTTCGGAATTATCCGGCGGCATGAGAAAACGCGTAGGGCTGGCTCGGGCGATCGTGTATCAGCCGGAAATTGTGCTTTATGACGAACCCACGACGGGCCTGGATCCGATCGCCTCGGATAGCATCGATAAACTGATCTTGCGGGTGAGAGATCGGCTGGATGTCACCTCAGTCGTGGTAACCCATGACATGCGGAGCGCGCGGCGGCTGGGACAGCGAATCTTAATGCTGCATGACAAACGGATTTACGCCGCCGGGACGGCCGACCAGATCTTTCAATCACAAGATCCGGTGGTCCGGCAATTTGTCGAAGGCGTATCCGACGTTAAGGAATTGAACTGATGCTATGAACCAATCGCGTCTGCAATGGAAAGTCGGTTTGTTCGTCCTGATTGGGCTGGTGCTGCTGGCCGGGTTGCTGCTCGAGTTCAGCAAGGGGCTGACCTTGTTGCGCTCTACCTACGAGATTTACCTGCGGTGTGATACCGCCGGCAGCCTTAAACCTCGCGCCCAGGTGTTGATGTCCGGCGTGCAGATTGGGACCGTATCGGATATCCGTCTGGCGCCGACCGGGAAATTCGTCACCATCACCCTGAGAATTTACAACGAGTACAGAGTCTACAAGACGGCGCAGTTTTATATCGAGCAATCAGGCTTTCTGGGGGATCAGTATGTTGCGATGGTGCCCCAGGAAAATGAAGGGCCGGTATTTCGCAATGGGGATGTGGCTCGCGCCGAGGCGCCCTTTAATATGCTGGAGGTGGCACGTTCGGCGACCGGTTTTGTGAAGCGAATAGATGAGACGGCGCAACGGCTCAATGAGACACTGATGGATGTGCGACGCTATTTGCTGAATCGCGAGACATTGACAAACCTTTCGGTCTCGGCAGCCAACTTGCGCGCCGCTTCCGAGCGGGCCGTCGGAGTAGTCACCAGTATTGACGCGCTGATCAGCACCAATGCCAACGCGCTGGCCGGGACCGGAACCAATCTCACGATCTTCTCGGATCAACTGATCCGATTTGCCGGTCAATTGAATGGTGTCCTGACTAGCAATACCCCTTCGATTAATGAGTCGGTCAAGAACATCGAAGCCTCCAGTGCGATCTTGAAGTCCGCGATGGAAGGAGTCCAGGCTGGGAAAGGCCTTGCCGGTACGTTGCTCAAAAATGAGCAGATCGGAGGCGATTTGAAGGAAATCACCCAAAACTTGAGCATTACCACCAGCAACCTGAATCGGCTTGGATTGTGGGGGGTCCTGTGGCAACATAAAACACCGAAGCAGGCGTCAGCTTCAACGGGTCCGCGCCAACTCACGAGCCCAAAGAATCCAAATGACTGACGCTCGAGGCTTCTGAGCTATGGCACTTTGGGTTATTCGCATCCTCTTCCTGTGCATGTGCACTGTGGCTGGGTTCGCCGTCAGCCAGGTGCGCGAAGAGTTTGTCGTCTCTCCTTACAGTTGGATGATCGGGCTGGTCGTCGGGTTCGGTTTCGGCTGGCTGATGATTGCGATCGACGAAATGCTGAAGGGGTTTTCCTTGCGCGCATTTTCGGCGACGACCTTTGGCCTGTTGCTCGGATCGGTGGTCGCCCTCCTGATCGATCATTCGGGCTTGTTCGACAAGACCGACGAGGTGACTCGCTGGTTAATCCGGCTCGGCTTATTCCTGAGTTTCGGTTATATTGGCATCGTGCTGGCGATGCGCAGCAACAAGGAAGATTTCTCGTTGATTATACCGTATGTTCGCTTTGCCCCACAGAACAAGCCCGACAATCTTCTGCTCCTGGATACGAGCGCTATCATTGACGGGCGGATCGCCGACCTCATTGAGGCGAACTTCATCGAAGGGCTGATTGTCGTGCCGCGCTTTGTCCTGAAGGAATTGCAGCAAATCGCCGATTCGGCCGACCCGTTAAAACGCGCCCGCGGGCGACGCGGCCTCGAAATGTTGAACCGCATTCAGCGCAACATGCGCAATGAGGTGAAGATTCATGACGGCGATTTTCCCGACGAGAAGGAGGTCGACACCAAGTTGGTGCGCTTGGCGCGCAATTTACGCGCCAAGTTGTACACGAATGATTACAATCTCGGCAAAATCGCCGAGTTGCAGTCGGTCAATTATGTGAACCTGCATGACCTGGCCAAATCGATGCGCGCGGTGCTGCTCCCGGGCGAGACGTTGTCGCTGCGGATTGTGCGCGAGGGTAAAGATAAGGGCCAGGGAGTCGGCTATTTGCCCGATGGGACAATGGTGGTGGTCAACCATGCGCAGCCGTATGTCGGGCACCAGGTCGATGCCGAAGTTCAGACCCTGCATCAAACCGGCGCTGGGATCATCATCTTTGCCGATTTTAAACACGCGCCCGACTCGCGCCCGCCGGAGCCGGCTCCCAAAGAGCACCAAGAGACTTAATGGGATAAAAAATGATGGCTATAAAAGAACACAAATTGCGCAAAGATTTGAACCTATTTCTCACTTCGACCTTTGGATTTTCGGAACTTCCCGTATGCCTCTTGTAACCATTCAGACGGCTTTTAATCCGGCGGATGCCCAACTGGCGCGCTCGCGTTTGGAGGCTGCTGGCTTTCATGCCGTCGTTACCAACGAGCTGTCGGCGTTAAGTCTGGACGGGTATGCGCTAGCCGCCGGCGGGATTCTGGTGCAAGTGCCGGCCGAGGAAGCCGCCGAAGCCAAGGAGTTTTTGGAGAAGAGCGAACCAGTGGAGGAACCTGGGGAGGATGAGGCTAGTTGAGCTGTTTCGCCGCCGCCTTCGTCGAACGTGTGCAAGATGCAGATAATTCTAAACCAGGAACTTACACTAATAGACCCGAGCCCGTGTTCTTGGACTGGAAGGCTTCTTGAGGTCCCCTGTTTAACCGCAGAGACGCGAAAGCCGCAGAGATTTCAGCGCTTTTATTCTCTGAGCCTTTCACAACTCCGGGGTTTAGTCGCTCATTTCGAGCCTAACCCCATGTTTTAATTCACCTTCGATTAGGATTTCGCACTCCCATTTCGAATTCAGAATGACTTCACCGGTGCTACGAAAATTGCAGCGTCTCCTTCCGCCATGCGAACTCAGCCTGGAGCCTGCGCTACTGGCCGAGAACGCCGGAGACAAGTGGTTTGCCTCACATAAACCGGAGGCAGTCGCGCTCCCGCGCAGCACGGCTTCAATCTCGGCGTTGCTACGATTTGCAAACCGAAACCAAATCCCAGTTACCCCGCGAGGCGCGGGGCATGGTTATGTCGGTGGGTGTGTTCCTGTCCGGGGCGGGATTGTGCTCTCACTGGCGCGGATGAACCGCATCAAGGAAATCAGCCGGACGGATTTCGTCGCCGTGGTCGAGCCCGGGGTCAACACCGAGCGCCTGCAGAATGAGGTGGAACGGCAGGGATTATTCTATCCGCCCGACCCGGCCAGCCGGAAGGAGAGCTTTATTGGCGGTAACATTGCCACTAACGCCGGCGGACCCCGTTGTCTTAAGTACGGCGTAACGCGGGACTATGTGCTGGGGCTGGAAGTTGTCCTCGCCGACGGCAAAGTGGTTCGGCTGGGCGGGCGAACCCACAAAAACAAAACCGGGTTCGAATTGCATCGGCTCTTTGTTGGGTCCGAAGGGCTGCTGGGGGTGGTAACCGAGGCAACATTGAAGCTGCTGCCGCTGCCGCCTTACCGTGCCTGTCTGGCGGCTGGGTTTGGCGCCACTTCGACTGCGGTTCAGGCGTTGCAGGCGATTTTTGCGGCTGGTTTTCTTCCCGCCGCGCTGGAAATCGCCGATGCCTTCACACTGTCAGCCGCTTATCGCCGAACTCGTAGCGAACGCCTGCATGGCTGCCGAGCACACTTGATTATTGAGCTCGACGGACAAGTCGAGTCGGTCCGTAGCGAGACCAGGCAGCTCAAAACCCTGCTGGCGCGCTATCGTCCCCTCTTCGTTGAGACTGGATTTGGCTCGGAGAAATGTGAAGAAATATGGCAGGTGCGTCGCGAGTTTTCTTATGCCCTTCGCGACACAGGGTTGACCAAACTTAACGAGGATATTGTCGTGCCGCGCGGGCGGCTCGAGGAGCTGTTTGACTTCGCCCAGAAATTGCAGAAAAAGCATGGGTTGGCCGTGGCTTGTTTCGGTCATGCCGGCGATGGGAACATTCACACCAATCTTATGGTCGATTTCGGCCGCAAAGATGCGAAACGCCGCAGCGACGCCGCATTGGATGAGCTCTTCGAGCAGGTGCTCGCGTGGGACGGCGCCATTACAGGCGAACATGGGATCGGTCTGGCCAAGCGGCGCTGGTGGCCCAAAGCCGTATCGAGAGAAGCGCGCGGGCTGCATCGCACCATCAAACATATCCTCGATCCAAACGGTATTCTGAACCCTGGCAAATTTGTCTAAGCACCGATGCATCGTGGTGCGCCAGCGTCTTGGAGTCCGCCAGGTGCTCTGGCGTTGTCGATCGCACATCCAGTCCCCAAGGCGCCAGAGCACCTGGTGCACTCCAAGACCTGCCTGCATTCAGTCTCTCTCAATCCCTGACTGTCAGGTGATTGGATTTGCCCCAGGCCTTGATTTTTCGTACAAGATTCCGGCTATGTGCATAAGAATTGGCATTTGGCTGCTGGCAAGTGTTTGGCTGTTTGGCGTCGCTGGGTGCGAAAAATC
>DATJGF010000081.1:0-3736 GCA_035495315.1 Candidatus Limnocylindrales bacterium | reverse complement strand
CGGGAAATTGCTTTTCGATTTTCACTCCTTCCCTTTGCGCATTGTGGCCGTCACGAACGAACCTTACAAAGGGGTGCTCCAGGTGGGTTACGCGGATTCGATCTTCACGAAGAGCAAGGGCGGCATCACTCCAAGCGGCTGGTCCTGCGAGCATCTGCCGTTCCTGGTCGAGTTCGATAATTTCGGACGAAACAATCCGGGCAAGCCGAGCAGATCCCCGTTTATCTGGGGCTGGGACGAAATCACGTGGTTCGCGCTGTTGCCGGAGAAGGAACGCAACGAATGGCTGCGTTATGCGTGGAAGTGGGTCAAAGAGACAGACTCCAACGGCCACTTGCAGATGCCCGGCAGCCGCGTGATGACGCCGGGAACACCGGATGGCCCGCGCTGGTATTGGGCCAACACGCGCAGCGCGGCCTGTCCGAATGGTTTCAATACGGAGGAAACCATACGAGAGCTTTGGGGGAGCGATTCAGGGGTTAAGAGCAGAGGTCAGTGATTTCATTTACTCGATCGGGTTCCGATCGAAAAATCGCTCGACCAATCGTCGTTCCGATCGGAGGCTTCTTCTGGGATCAAGCGATGAGCGCAAAGCGAACGATTCTGATTGCGACGCTGGTGGGCGCCGGGCTATGCCTTGCTCAATTCCGGCCAGGACTCCCTCGCAATCTCGTCCGGCTGGAAGGCGGCCTGGTGGTCAATGAGGACGAGCTGCGCACCGCCCGGGAAACCGATTCCCATTCTTCGGGCACCCCAAACTGGACCAATGCGCCGGACTTCGCACAGGACGTCTTTACCTTTACGCGCGTCATCTTCAAGTCCGATCCCGGCCCTCGTTCGGGCCGAGGCCGGTTCCGCTGGCTGGGTTGGTGGGTGGATTATCCCGATGCTGACCTGAACCTCTCCTACCGGCTGCAGCAATTGACCACGATCCGCACTGATCCCGACGCCCGCGTGCTAAAACTCACCGACCCGCTGCTGGCCAATTATCCCCTGCTCTACCTCGAACACGCCGGTTACATCCATTTGAGCGACGAGGAGATCGTTTGCTTGCGGAAGTACTTGTTGAACGGCGGCGCCTTGTTGGTGAACGATTTTTGGGGATCGGAGGAGTGGAATGGTTTTGCCAGTGAAATGAAAAAGGTCCTGCCGGGCCGCGCCTGGACCGAATTGACGACCGAACATGCGGTCTTTAATTCGGTTTACGACCTGCGCGGACCGATGCGCAAGTTACAAGTCCCGACCATCCAGTTCTGGAACCGGGATCACGAACCGAACGACCCGGAATCGCCGCTGCAAACGGTGTTCCGCGGCGAGGGATCGGAGGAAATGCACGTTCGGGCCCTGCTGGATGACCGCCAACGCATGATGGTTTTGGCGATCCACAACAGCGACATCAGCGATGGCTGGGAACGGGAGGGCGAGAACGAACTTTATTTCAATCAATTCTCCGAGCGAATCGCCTACCCGCTTGGCATCAACATCATCTTTTACCTGATGACGCATTGACCCGTCCGCCCAGTCCGATGCTTGTGCGTTAGGGAGCCGGCTCGATGATTCGGGCTTCTCTGGGTGAATCGGTCAGGTAAAGGTAAGCGTTCGTGTAATGCAGCCGGCCAGGAGGGCAAATAGGAAATGGGTTGGGATAGTAAATCGCCGTCTTCAGCAGGTATTGTTTGAACGGAAAGTCATCTTCCAACAGATAGAAGACGCGGGCGGTCGGTGTTCGGGTGGCCAGATAAAATGCATCCCAATGACTTTTGCAAACGACGTCCAAATGTCGTTCGCTGGCGACGCCGGAGATTTTTGAAAAATAAGCCCTGTCGCTCGCCCTGGCCTTGAACCAGTCGCCCCAATGCGATTCCATGAGGAGCAACAAACCCGCCAATGGCAGGGCGAAGATAATGCGGGGGACGCGAATTGCACGGTTTTGGGAGAGTTCACGGACCGATCCCGTCACCGCGGCGGCGATCGCGCTGAGTATCACGGCGTAAGCCACCAAACCGACGATGAGATACCGGACCGCCTCCATCCAATAAACCGGGATGACCTTTGCGGCATCCAGCAGCGCGAAGGTCCCATTGATGCCCGCGATCAACACCAGAGAGAAAACGACCAGGTACGCATTGCCCAGTTGCGCGATTTTACTTCCTTTCGCCTCGGTAATCTCTTCCTTCGCGGTTACTGCGCCTGCCCGGCTTGAAACCCAATAGCGGATCAGGAAGACGACAAGTCCGGCCAACAGCGTTAGAAACAAAGCCAGGCTGTCGAAAAAAGCGAATTGCCAGTATCGGTGCCAACCGGGTGGCCCGGGCGCATAGGTCGGGCTGACCAAACGCTGGTCCAGAAACGAAGGCAACCAAAGCAGGAACAGGATTGGCCCGCCGAGAAAAGCCAGACTGTTGCCAAAAGACAGTCGTTTGAGAAATGCGGAACACAAGAGATAAGCGGCGGCCAGGATTCCTGTATAGACCAGTCCCAGGGGGTGGCTCAAACACAGCAAGCCGCAAAACAACGCATGGCGAAGACGTTGCCAGCCAGTGCATTTTTGATTTTGAAGCAACTCCCAACTGCTCCAAAAACCAAGCGAAAACAGGAAGATCACCAGCCCATAAAAGCGCGCCTGCAGCGCATAATAGGCAAAGAGCTTATTACTGAGAACGAAGAGCAGCGAAAAAATCGCAGGCGCCAATCCAAAACAGCGGTCGAGTCGCCTGCTCATGTGCCAGATAAAAAGCAGGACGAACAATCCGCTGTTGAGCCGCAGACTCAGCTCAGAGGATCCGAATATTTTTCCCCAGGCATAGACGTTGAGCGCGTACAAGGGGAAACTACCGTCAGCGCCGCCCCGCAGCGCAGAAAACATGTGCGACAGGCTGCTGTCGGTCGCCAGGCGAAAGGTGGCGGCTTCGTCGACGAAGGTGGGGATGGCCTGAACGAACAGGAGCACGTAAACAACCGCGGCCGCCAGAAGGTAAAGAGGGGACCGGCGGGAACGCACAGGATGCCCCTCCGTTGTCGCAGGGCGCGGCAAAACGGGGTTCCTTCCTGGTAAGTCCATCCGTGAAGCTAAAAAATGAGCGCGGTGGGGTCAAGCAGCACGGAAAACTCGAGCCGCGTCGGGCGCGTAAAAACCGCCGCAAGGTCGCGGCGGTTTGGTTGACGGTATTAAGATGCGGCCCGTTTATTTCTTCAGGCGGAACACCCGGATTACCCCGCTCGCAGGCACGGTGACGGTATGTTCGTCGGCGGTGTCCACAATCGGCTGCGGAGTTACATTCCAGGCTGCGCCGGAAACAGCCGCCGAGTTTTCGAGCGAAAAACCGGTGACGCTGACAGGCCAGGAGATGATAGCGTTGCCGGCGACGAATTTGATTCTCAGCACCGGAGCACCGGGCACCTGGACCAACTGGACGCCGCTCCAGAACCCGCCTTCGAGCTGGAAGTTTCCGCCGGACTGAGTGCCGGCGTCGAGCTGGCCAATCGTGCCGCTGATGGTAAAACGGTCGCCGGAGCTGGCGCCGCCGCCGCCGGCGATTTTGTGCCAGGAGAGATCGTAGGGACCACCGGATTGCGCGCTGGCGAGGCTGGCCCAGGCGAGCCAGGCGATTAGCGCGGATATTTTTGTCAGGAATTGCATACGCTTCGATTTGGATGGGTTGAAAACGGGCCAGGAGCCTTTCTCACGGTTTGATCACGAGCACGCTGTAACGGCTGCCGACCTTAATGGTGTTGT
>DATJGF010000080.1:0-14525 GCA_035495315.1 Candidatus Limnocylindrales bacterium | reverse complement strand
CCACGAAAAGGGACGAAAAGGCACAAGAGGAATCACGCAAAGGGCGGAAAGGACGTGAAGGGTAGATGAAGGGTTTTTTCATAGACTGAGCCAACGTTGAGGAATTAAGGACGGGCGGTGGGGAATAGTCAAGGGCGCGGGGCTCACGAGAGGATGGAAGGTGGAGGATTGAGGATGGCCACGAAAAGGCACCGAAAATCATGGATTTTACGTCGCAACTCAAATATGAGAGTCTCAGCCACGACATACCGGCCGCGCACAAAAAATGGATCTGAACCTTCGCAATAAAACCGTTCTTATCACGGGCGCTTCGAGCGGCATCGGCGCGGCGGCGGCACTTCTCTTTTCCCAGGAAGGCGCCAATGTCGTCATCGGGTATCGAAACAATGAGTCCGCGGCTCAACAGATTTTGGACCAGGTCAAATCGAATGGCGTCCAGGCGTGGCTCTGCCAAATGGACGTCACCCGTGCGGCCGCGGTGCGCGATGTCGTCGGGCGCGTCGGATCGAAGCTGAGCGGGTTGGATGGGGTGGTGTTGTGCGCCGGGGAGAATCGCATCACGGCAATGGCGGACATTTCCCCGGAGGAATGGAGCGAGGTGATCGCCACCAACTTAAACGGCGCGTTTTTCGTACTCCAGGCGGCGATGCCGCTTTTGAACGATGGCGCCGGGGTGGTAATCGTCGCGAGCGTTGCCGCGCACACAGGCGCGCCGCGACACGCGCATTATGCCGCAGCCAAGGCCGGCCTGGTGAACCTAGCAAAAAGCGCCGCGCGCGAACTGGCGCCGCGCGTGCGCGTCAATTGCGTCTGCCCGGGGGTGACGCTGACGCCGATGGGCCGCGCAACGATGGAGCGGGCGGATGAGGATTACGCGCGAAAGAAACTGCTGCTGCAGCGCTTCGCCGAGCCTGAGGAAATCGCGCGCTGGATTGTGTTTGTTGCGAGCCCGGCGAACACATTCATGACCGGCGCGACCATCGATGTAAACGGTGGCCGGACGCCGTAGCGTCGGGCGTCCCGCCTGACGCTACGCCGCTTGACAACGCTTCCCACAATCGCAAAGGTTCGAGCCAATATGTTTCCCAACATTGTCCGCTCTGCGCAGCGTCGTGGCTTCGGGTCCAGTTTAGCGACGGCAATGTCGTTACTGATTTCGACGACGATGTTGCTCCTGATTTCGACTACGCGCAGTTCGGCGGCGGCGGGTTCCTCGACCGCAGCCGATGCCAAACCGGCGCTGCGTCCGGTGCTACTCGTTCCCAAGTGGGTGTTCGGCACCGACGATGCGGCGCTCCACGAGAATTGGGCAGTATTGGTTAGTGGCAGGAAAATCATTGCGGCAGGTCCCCGCGCGCAGGTGCAATCGCCGCCCGACGCGCTGACGTTGGATTTGCCGGAGATGACGTTGCTGCCGGGCTTGATGGACGTGCATTCCCACATTTTTCTGCATCCCTATAATGAGGCGCTCTGGAACGACCAGGTGCTGAAGGAGCCGCTGGCCTACCGCACGGTCGAGGCGGTCAACCACGTCAGGGAGACGCTGCTGAGCGGGTTCACGTTGCTCCGCGACCTGGGCACGGAGGGGGCGGGGTTTTCCGACCTGTCGGTTAAGCGCGCGATCGAGGAAGGGTTAATTCCCGGTCCGCGCCTCCAGGTAGCGACCAAGGCGATCGTCGCGACGGCGAGCTATGGGCCCGGGCCGCTCGGGTTTGCCGAGAATGTCGTGCTACCCAAAGGCGCGCAGGAAGCGACCGGCACGGCGGACCTGGTCAAAGCGGTGCGAGAACAAGCCGGCGCTGGTGCGGATTGGATCAAGCTGTATGCGGATTATGGCCGCGGTCCGGGCGGCAAACAGGTTCCGACATTCAGTGTCGATGAATTGCGCGCGGCGGTGGAGGAAGCGCACTCGTCAGGCCGGCCGGTCGCCGCGCACGCGACGACGCCCGAGGGGATGCGCCGCGCGGTGCTGGCTGGAGTCGACACCATCGAGCATGGCTACGAGGGCAACGAAGAGGCGTTCAGTTTGATGGCCAAACAGAATGTTGCATATCTGCCGACGCTGACTGCCGCGGAGGCGTACGCGGAATATTTCGACGGTTACAAACGCGGGCAGGAACCGTTCCCGGCGGATCTAGCAAAGGCGCTACGCGCGTTCAAAATCGCGCAGGCGAAAGGAGTGATCATTGGGCTGGGAAGCGATGTCGGTGTCTTCACGCACGGGACGAACTATCGTGAACTGGAATGGATGGTGCGCGGTGGGATGACTCCGATCCAGGCGCTGTTGGCGGGGACAGCGGTGAACGCGAAGATCGTGCGGATGGACGACAAAATCGGGCGTGTGAAACCGGATTTGTTCGCTGACCTGATTGCGGTGGCTGGAGATCCGACGACCCGCATTGAAGCGGTCCGGGAGGTGCGATTTGTGATGAAGGACGGGGTGATTTACAAACGACCGTGAGGTGCGAAGCGTAAAACGTGAAACGTAAAGCGTGAGCGTATCTCTTTGTTCTCTTCGTTTCCTTTTGTAAAAATCAAATCCCAGCGTACCAGGACCAGCCGTTTTGGATGTTGCCGCTTTTGCCGCCGTCGTCGAATTCATCGCGGACGACAATCCGCTGCAGATATTTCATGCTCTTGTAGCCGAGCTGGGTCTCGACCCTTAATCGCACCGGCGCACCGTGCTGGATGGGAAGGTCGCGTCCGTTCATGCCGTAAGCTAGAATCGTTTGCGGGTGCAAGGCGTCGAGCATATCGATGCTGTCCGCCCAGCCATCGAACGAGTAAAAACTAACGAAGCGGGCCTTGGCGAGGATGCCCGCCGCTTGCAGCACGCGGCTCAGCGCCACTCCGGTCCATTCGCCGATGGCAGACCAGCCTTCCTCGCAGGTGTGTTTGGTGATCTGGGTGCGGGAAGGGAGCTGCTGGAGGTCGGCGAGCGAAAAGGAACCCGGATGAGCGACGAGGCCTTCAATCGCGAGGCGCCAATCGGCGAAGGCGCCGCTTTGCAGCCGGCCGTACTCCTCGTTTGGATGCGAGGGGGACTTGCCCGGGTTAGTGCAGCCGGTCGCGGGGAACGAACAGATATCCTTGTGCGTGTATTCCTTCACCAGCGACTGGCCAGGAAGCAGCGCGCGCTGCGCCGTGTAGGTCAGCACGTCGCCCATGCGCAAGAGGTTGCCGTAAGTGGGCGGCATTTGTTTGCGGCAGCCGGTCAGGAGCACTCCGCCCATGGCGACGAGTCCTGTGGCGATCATTTCACGCCGAGTGAGTAATTTGTTTGGTTCCATTTTATTCTCCGATTGTCATCGCGCGCATCTGGCGTTTGAATCCGGACTTGATCACCATCACGACGTGCGCCGCCAAAAACAGCACCAGCCCGACAGCCAGAAAGAAGTGAATAGTGCGCGCGGATTGTGATCCGCCGAACATCCCTGAAAGAAATGGATACGCCGCCGTCACCGTCGGCGACATCGCCAGGCCGGTGATCCCCGCCAGCGGCAGCGCGACAAAAATTACTGCGGCGTAGGCGCATTTTTGCAGCAGGCCATATTGCGGCCCGCCAGTCGCGGTGCGGATCCGCAGGCGCAAATGCTCGACAAATTCGCCCCAGAGCCCCCGCGGCGCGAGCTCGGCGCCGCGCGGCAGGACGTGTTTTCGAAAATGGCCAGTGAAGATCCCGGCCAGCAGGTAGAGCACGCCGGGCACGACGAGAAACCAGGCGGCGAGGAAGTGCAGGCTGCGGCCCCAGCCGTTCTGGTTGAAGATGTCAAAGGTTCGGCTGGCACTGACGGGCGAGGCGGCGTCGGCAAAAAACGACTCGCGGTTTTCCCAGCCGCCGTGCTTGTGGTTTTTGCTGATGGGCAGCTCGAGTAACGCGGGGGTCAGATCATTCCCGGTCTCGCCCCAATACAATCGCGGATGGGCCATCAAAATCACGTAGCCCGTGAACGCGAGGGTGAGGAAACTGGCAGTGATCATCCAATGACTGATTTTGACCCAGCGCGTGTGCCGTGGGATTGTCGGCTGCGGTATGGATGCGAAAGCTGGTTGATCGTCGCTCACGAGACTTAAAGGCTGATTTACACCCATTTATATATAAGGAAGGCGCGGGCCGCAACTGGTTTGGAGCGTTTAGAGAAGATAACAAAGCCCGAAGGGCCGGTTTGAACGGAAAGGAACAGGATCAAACCGACAGATTATCCTCCTGGCCCAGGCTTTGGCGCTTGAGTGCTTCAACGCTCTAAAAAGTCTTCGTCCTCTTGGCGTCAGCCACTCTGCAAGTGGACCTTTCGTTCCATTGTCCAGCGTCGTGCGCAGTGTATTAATATCGCATCAAAGCTGTCTTGGCTGGTTCCCGTGGCCGGCCAAGACACACGCAAATAAGACAACCCGACATTGGATATGAAATACGATGCCATTATTATTGGGGCGCGCTGCGCAGGGGGGCCGACCGCGATGCTTCTCGCGCGGAAAGGTTATCGCGTCCTGCTGTTGGACCGGGCCACGTTCCCCAGTGACACGCTTTCGAGTCACTTCATCCACGCGCCGGGAGTTTCTCGCTTGAAGAACTGGGGCCTGCTGGACCGTGTGGTTCGATCCAAGTGCCCGGCGATTTTTTCGAGCACCGTTGACGTAGGCGATTTTCGGCTGAAGGGAAGCCCGCCACCCGCCGGTGATGTCGGTGCGGCCTATTGTGTCCGGCGCAAAGTGCTGGATAAAATTCTCGTGGATGCGGCCGCGGAGGCTGGGGCAGAGGTGCGTGAAGGATTTACCGTGCAGGAGCTCATTTCGGAGGGGGGACGGGTCACCGGCATTCGGGGCCAGACGCGAGCCGGCGAGCCGATAACCGAGCAGGCAACGGTGGTGATAGGAGCGGACGGCATGCGTTCGCGGGTGGCGCTCCAGGTTCAAGCTGCCCAGTATAAGGTGGTGCCGGCGCTCACGTGCAACTATTACAGCTATTGGAGCGGATTGCGGCTGAGCGGGCCGGAGCTATTTCTCCGCGACGGCCGTTTCATTGTCGGCGCGCCGACGAACGACAGCCTGACGATCATTAACGTTGTCGCGCCGCATTTTGCGTTTCCGGAGTTCAGGTCGCGCGTCGAACAGTTTTTCATGGAAACATTGGAACTGGCGCCAGAGTTTGCCGGCCGCGTGCACGCGGCCGAGCGCGTCGAACGATTTTTCGGCACGGCGGATACGGCCAACTTTTTCCGCCAACCTTTCGGTCCGGGGTGGGCTTTGGTAGGCGATGCCGGTTACCACCGGGATGCGATCACCGCCCAGGGAATCAGTGATGCATTTCGGGACGCCGACAACCTGTCGGCAGCGCTTGATCTCGGCTTATCGGGTTTGAGGCCGGTGGAAGAAGCACTGGCACAATTTCATGGCGCACGCGATGCCGCCGTATCAGCGATGTACGAAATGACATGCGAGATGGCTCGACTAGCGCCGCCCTCGCCGCCTCAGCAACAGCTGTTCGAAGCGCTCCGGCATAACACCGCAGAGACAGATCGGTTCATGGGGACCATCGCCGGTACCGTACCGATCCGGGAGTTCTATTCCCCGGCCAATCTGGAGCGTATTTTGAACAAAGCCAGGGAATCCGTGTTCGCAATGGCCTGAGGGACGTTCCATCCGACGAGCCGAACCGGTAAATGCAAGCGAGGGTGGCGCCAAACCCGTCGATTTATTGCGAAGGTGTGGCGCAGTTGGCTATCTGCAAAAAACGGCACCCCACCTCCAATGGCTGTTTGATGGTGATTTCTCAAGAATATTAAAACGCATCGGTTATATTTTGTCAAATATATCGAGTAGCAAAAGAAATGTTCAACCAATGTTGTAGTCCAGATTTTCACGTCAATGTGCCCATGCATGTAACCAGGATATCGGGTATGTTCAGTCATGAAGTTCGTTTGTCGGCTTTCAGAAACGGATGGTGCCTGGACTGCCGAGCACCGCAGCAAGGATATTGGCCCGATTCGAGTGTCCGCCGCCACACGAAGCGAAGTGGTGTGCAAAATAGAAGAGGAGATTCGCTATTGGCTGGAGATGTGTCCCTGCAGTGGTGAGGCGTATCGGGATATCAATCTGGAGATCGTAGAGAAGGGTTGAAGATAAAACCCCGCTTCCAGCGTGGCACCTGAGGGAGAGGACGTATCCCACTCTTTTCTATCGCATTCCAGTGGCGGTGATTTTGAGCGCCAATGTACTCACTCCGTTTGTCTTTTTTGTGAATATTGAAGTTCAGTGGTTGACGTACCGATAAATCTGATATGCTGGCAGAATGTCTAGACGTACCCGCGCTGGAAAGCGTACATCAAATGGATCGCGTGCGTTCACACTGATTGAGCTGCTGGTGGTGATTGCCATCATAGCCATCCTTGCCGCGATGTTGTTGCCTGTTTTAGCCAAATCCAAGTCAAAAGCCTTCGGCGTCAGTTGCCTGAATAATGGACGCCAAATGATGCTCGCCTGGCGCTGTTATGTGGATGATAATGTCGATCGTCTTCCTCAGGCATTTGGACCAAGCCAATGGGTTACGGGCAATCTTGATTTCAACGGCGCCAACCGCAGTAATTGGGATATCTACCAGGACCTCGCAAAGAGCCTGCTTTGGCAATATTGCGGCAAGAACGCCAAGGTCTGGAAATGTCCGTCGGATTCCAGCACCGTGCAGGTCAATGGTGCGCTTTATCCGCGGGTACGGAGTATCTCGATGAACTCCTGGTTTAATTCAATTGACACGCATTGGTTTGGCGAAGGGTTCCGCATTTACAAAAAAATGAGCGACTTGCAGGACCCCGGTCCCGCGCGCACGTTCGTCTTTGTCGACGAGCGCGAGGACAGCATCAACGACGGGGAGATTTGCGTTGGCATGTTCGGCTACGCGGACCATCCGCAGGAATGGCGGCTGGTCGATTATCCCGCGAGCTATCATAACGGAGCGGCCGGGCTTTCATTCGCCGATGGGCATTCTGAGATTAAAAAGTGGCAAGACCCGCGAACCCGGCCGGTTGTGAAGGTGGCCGCGGATTTGCCGCTGAATGTTCTCAGCCCGAACAACCCCGATGCCTTCTGGCTGATGGATAGATCCACCCGAAGAGATTCGCCGTAGAAGTGTAACGCAGAGTTTCACTCTGCCGTACCGCAGACTTTCAGTCTGCCAGCGGTTATCACCTCGAACTGGCCCCGGCCCAAACCGGAGTCAGCATGCCGATGCGCCATTGGAATCGGCCATAGTCTTTTCCTGCTTTGTCTTTCTCCAGCATGCCCTGGAAGACAAATCGAAGATCGCGCGGATCGATTACCAGGGTTTCATCGCATCCGTCACGAATAAGTTCACCGTGACTGACGTTGTCAGTCCAAGGCACAACGCCGGCGGCAGGACGGATATTGTTTGCTCCGGCAAAGGGGTCTTGTTCGGTGTCTGCCACCGGGCTCCAGTCTCCGTCCAGGCGGTCCGCGACGTACGCCTTGTAGTAGCGTCGGCCGTTCTCCTCGACGACGGTGAGGTATTTATTCATGCCCTTAATCTTGTAGGTGTGGCTGGCTTCGAAAATCTTCGCATCGAGGGCGATTTCGCAATCTCTGAACCCGTGCGGAAAATCTTCCAGTCGAGTCCAGAGCCGCCACATTTTACCATCGAGACTGGTTAGGAAGAGGTAAGCGCGTTGCTCATCGCAAATTACCCAATAATCGAGCCCACCCACTTTGCGTGGATCACTTTTACTTCCATCGAGAATGGGGGTTGCCGGAGTCCACGATTGAGGGTTCGCGAGATTCGTCGTCGTCGAGTAGGCCACCCACATTTTGTCGAGACCCGGCACGCCGACCTGGTAAAGGAGGTACCACTTGCCGTGCGGCCTGAAAAAGAACACCTCCGGAGCGCAATAATAATTGCTGTCGCTCACGTTAAGCATCGTTCGGTCGGAGGCATTGGCTTCTTGCCAGTTCTGAAACGAGCAATATTCGATTGCGGATTTGGACGGCAGTTTCACCGTCATGAAAACGTGCCATTTGCCTTCGTTGAAAACCACACTGGGATCTTTTTGGGCGTGACTGGGATTCTCCTTGCGGGTTCCCGGCGCGATCAGCGGCGCGCTGTACTCCCATCTAGTGGGAATTGTGAATGAGGCCCCTTGGGAGACGTTCTTGTCGCGCTCGATGTCGGGGAGATGACTTGCCTTATGGGCCATTGCCTGTTGCGTTGCGACCAGGGCCGCCGCGTTTTCCATGACCTTTCGTTCCTCGGCGTCGAGTTGATCGAACAATCTTTGGAGGCTCAGGTCAAATGAGCGCCGCGGCTGGTGGTCAGGCGAGTCTCGCCTCGATCCATTATGGAAACACCATCCGGCGGCGCCACCGGCAAGGGCACCCCGAAGATCGGTTAGAAAGTCTGGTGCTGCTGGTTCCCATTTAGCGTAACCGCGCCGGAAAGGTTCCTGATAAAGCAGCGGCGCACTCTGCTGCGAATCTTTGGTCAAGGCGAGGCAAGCGCGCGTCTGGGTTTCAGTTTGGGTTGGGGAATTGACATTTCGAGGCCGATGGGGAGCAAGGAAATCGAATCGCGCCACGGTCAGCGCTGCATGCACATCGCTCTGTGTCAGATCATGACCGCCAAATGATGCAGTTATCAAGAGTTGCGGATCCAGCCTACGGGCCAAATCCCGCAACGCTTTCAACTCGCTGAGGCTGACGTACCGCGCGTCGCCAACGTCGTGTTCGTTGGCCAGGTCGACGTACCAGTTGCGATGAGGTTTCAACGCGCTGATGAGTGTTTCCACGGCCCGCCGATGCGCAGAGAAATTCGCCAACCCGCCGGCACTGCCCCCGTTAGCGGACTGCTTGCGCGTGAGTGTTACGTCTACTATGAGACCGCGCGAATCGCATTCGGCTACCACCCACTGAAGCTTGTTCAGGAAAGGTTCGCGAGCTGCGCCTTGCGAATCCACGGCTGAAATGTCATTGCCAAACGACTCCCAAGTCGCCCAGACGCGCAGCCAGTTGAAGCCATGATGTTGCACATCATCAAGATCTCTCCGGATGTATTCTTTGGAAGCCCCCAGCCCCGCATAATAACTGAGCCCTAACAGAAACGCCGGCTGACCGTTCAAGGTGAAGCGCGCATCTTGAATGCCAAGAACCGTTCCTTCCTTGGACTGCCCAGTTTGTCCAGGAGCGGCCGGGGCCGATACCGGCTGAATGATGCCGAGTGCGGCAAGCAGTTGGATTGACGCCGCGAGGCTTGGAGGCAAGAGTTTGCGAGAACTTCGGCGGACTGCCGGTTGCATACTGCTTTGCAAGTTAACCGGCTTGCGTTCGCTCGGCACTACTTAAGTGAGTAACCGCGCCGTGGAGCTGCACCTCTTCAGTTGCGGAAGGTGAGAATCTGGGGAGCCAGGCGGCCGCACAGCCATGGGCTCAATACGGACAGGGAATTACGGATAACATACGTAAATGTACGAATTGAACAAACTGAATAATACTGATATATCAAAGGCGACCCTAAAGGTGCAACAGGAGAAACTCCGGTTCGGTTTGTGGCGCGCGGACCAACAACATTGGGCTTGGTACTCCGCCTTTCGGGAGCAACAGCAAAGAAAGGAACAAAACAACTGTATGAAGAGGACGATAGTAAAGTGCGCCGGCGGAACGATCGCGTTGTTGGCGCTGCTTAACATTGGTGCGATGAACCTGCAAGCGGACCAGCAAATCTCGGCGCAATTCAATATGCCGATCCATATCACCACGCTGGTGAATGAGAGCGGGTGCGACAACTCACCTGGCCCTTATATAACGCTTGAAGGAGAGATTGCACTTGGGGGTCTCCAAGTGGAATTGATTCTCGCCAACAACGTTAAAGGAACCCACATGACCGACGTGACCTTTGACACCAAGGTTGTCTTGGTGCCGTTGGGCGACTCGATCGTCATTCCGAAGCAGCCGGTGTTGGGCGGGGTAGGAGGCAATCCTTACATTTGGATCCAATTCTACAATGCGCAAGGCAATCTCAGTGACGAGATCTTCCTCGGCCGTTGTGTGCAGGGTCTAAAAGTGGAAAAAGACTGCCTTAACAAAGCCCTCGCGGGGTTGGTGGTCGCTGGAAGCGACTGCAACAACAACCCTGGACCGTACATCACGTTTGAGGGAGGGATGGCGCTATCGGGCGTGAATGCCCGGTTCATCTTCCGGAATAATCTCAAAGGTACTCACACGAAAATCGTCGAGAGCACCGCGAACGTGACGATCATTCCTGAAGGCACACCGATCGTAATTCCCAAACAACCAGTGTTGGGCGGTTCAGGCGGAAATCCACTGATTTGGATCCAGTTACTGCAAGGTAATGGCGCTCCGATTGGTGACCCGTACTTCCTCGGCCGCTGCGTACAGCTCTAAGGAGCTGTATCGCACTGGTAGTAATCACGCAAGGCCGCTGGTAATGCCGGCGGCCTTGCCGTTTTGTTATCCAAATTATCGAGCCTTTTAGCTCGCTCTATTTTGCCTCGCCAGAACTTTGCGGCTCGCCTGGCGCCCTTTTTGATCCCGTTCGCAACGCACCAGCACTATTTATGATCACCGCGCCGCCTTTCATAACGAAGGTGACGTGTTCCAGGGAACTGACATCAGCCAGGGGATCGCCCTCGACAGCAATAATATCAGCGAACCTTCCGGGCTGGATTGAGCCGACGTCCTGTGATCGGCCAATCAGATCGGCGGCGTCCGACGTTGCGGACCGGATCGCCTGGGCTGGTGTCATGCTGTACTTCACCATGTAAGCCAGTTGTTTTGCATTGTCGCCGTGGGGATAGACTCCAGAGTCGGTTCCGAAGGCCATTTTCACTCCGGCTTTGACAGCCTTTTCAAAGCTCTCGCGCTGCAATCGGCCGATGGCCTTTTCCTTGTTCAACTTTTCCTCCGTCAGACCGAACTTGGGCGCCTCGCTTAAGATGTAATCGTCGTTGTAGATATCCATCACCAGGTAAGTACCATGTTCGCGAGCCAACCGGATGCCATCCTCATCCAGCAAACTGGCATGTTCGATCGAATCAATGCCCGCGAGGATAGCGTTCTTAATGCCCTGGGTTCCATGTGCATGGGCCGCGATTTTGCGCCCTGCCATGTGAGCGGTCTCGGCTGCCGCCTTGAGTTCTTCGAGAGTGTATTGCGGCGCGCCCGGGGAGTCGCCGCGAGAAAGCACTCCGCCCGTCGCCATTATTTTGATCACATCGACTCGATATTTGACCTGAGCGCGCACGACATGTCGAATCTGATCAACGCCGTCAGCAATCGAGTAGTCCCGTTCCTCAGGGAACATCATGACACGCGTTTGTGGAGAATAATTATTGAGGTCGCCATGACCGCCGGTGATTGAAATCCCCGGACCACTCGCGACGATACGCGGCCCGACGACTAATCCTTCATCGATGGAATTGCGCAAATCGACCGCTAAAAACGGGTCGGACCCGACGTCCCGCACGGTCGTAAAGCCCGCCTCGAGCGTTTTGCGTGCGTTGACAACTGCCGCAAAAGCGTGGTTGAAGGGCGTATCCTTAAAATCGTAAAGCTCGTCATAGCGATCAGCCCGGTTCTGCAGGTGAGTATGGCAATCGATAAGGCCAGGCAGGACCGTCGATCCCGACAGATCGATGACGTCGGCTCCGGGTGGAATACCGCTTGCGGATGCAGGGTCAACACGTTGAATGCGGTCACCCTCGATCACGATGATGGACTTCTCACGCAAGTTGTTGGAAGTGCCATCAAATAATCGGCCTGCGATGACACACGTGATCTTCGAAACGTGTTTCTCGGGGGTGGCTGATTTGGGAGTGGTTTGGGCTGGGCTTGGAGTGACGAAACTAAGGGCAAAAAGCACGGCTGCAGAAAGAGTTGGCTTCATAGTTGGAACGCAACGAGAATACTCCACCGATCGGCCTCAAATCAAACTGCGATTTGGGATGGAGGAGTTTTAAACCGCTAATCTGCGGTGATAAATGTTAACAGAAACCCCGAAGATTAGCGACCATCAGCGGAGATAAGCGGTTCCAAATAAGCGGTTCGGAGTCGATTCAGGGCTTGGTGTCCGCGGTATATTGGGCGATTTTGCGCGCCAGCGTGACCGCTGAATCAGTTGCTTTGAATTTCTTCTCGAACAGGATGTCGTTCATGGTCGCGGCGGCGTCGTAATAAACCAGGTTGGCATCGATATCGGGCGAGATGACTCCGCCCTTAACCGCCGCACCGCCGAACAAGCCCTGGCGGTCATTATAAATTATTACGGCCCTTTGCACATCTTCGACCTTACCTTCGACGCCGGCGCTAGTGTCTCCAGCCGTGCCGCGCGCTTCACCGCCGATTTCGATAGTGGAATCGGAATTGAGTGTTTTAGCGCTTTCGTCGTTCATCAACAGGATGACAAAAAAGGTTTGCTCTCCGCCGATCTGAAATCCGAGGCTGGCCTCATCGGCTTTGACGAAAGCCAGCGGACTCCATTTACCCTTTTTGTCTTTTACCATCGCCAGGCCGCCGCCGCCCTGATAGGCGAAAATGAAACCGGCTTTGGTGCGATCCAGTAGGATAATAGCCTTGGCCTTGGCCAGCACGTCCGCGGGGACGCGTTTGTCTGGCTTCGCCTGCAACGCGTCAAACTTAAGGGTGAGTTTTTGGACCTTCTGTTCGAGGCTGAGTCTGTCGAGGGCCATGGCAGGGCAGCCCAGACTCAGAATTGTTAAAATTGCGATGAGGGGTTTCATAAAAGGAGTATCCGGTCGAAGATGGCGACGGTAACCAACGGTCGTCGGTATTATCGAGATTTGGCTAGCTCTTCAATAGTGTCTTGATCAGAGGCACGGCTGACGGTTTTCGCTACACGACAGGCGAATGCCCAGTTTCTTCTTATGAAGAGCAAACAGGATGCCGAGGACAGTTAACAGCCGTTTCAGGCTGGCGAAAGGCGCTCACGGTTTATGATTTATCTGTCATCTGCTTCGCCCAGGCATCAAGTGATTTGCTTTCACTTATGTTGGATATACCCGCTTTGCGTGCAACCGCCAGGAATTTGCCGACCAGGGCTGCCTCTGCGTCACCGGTAACCCGCTTCGTCGCAATTTGCACATACCAAATCGGCAAACGCGCAATCTGCACTCGAAAACGGACCGTGTCGTTCTCTGCTGATTTTTCGGCTCGATCAAAGATCTCTTCGGCAGACGCGATAAAGTGATCATTCAGGTAAGGGGCCTTCGGCGATTCAAAAATATGGGCGTGGGCTTTCCCGTTGCGAACCTGACTCTCCAGCAACTCGACGTAAGCCTGGATATCCTGCGCGGCGTGACCGTAGTAGGCTGCCAGGAATTCGCGGGTGTGCTTTTGCACATCGGTTTGAGGATTCCAGAGAAGCTTGGCCAAGAGATAGGCGCGCAATGGGCCCATTTCCCCGTAGCCACCTGGACTATAATTTCCTTGTTCGAACAGGCCTTTGACGCCGTGCTGGACAAAGAATTGTACATTGGGCTGCAAAACATCGAAGTTGGGAAATGGCTGCTGATAATGAGCAAAATTGGGAGTGTAGTCCCAGATATAAAGTTTAGGAGCGATTGGTTCCCAGGCAATAATGTCCTCGCGGAATCGACGATTCTCGTTCGAATCGCAACCCGCCAGCGAGTGGGCAAAACAACATTCAATCGAACAAAGCCGGATGATGACGTTTGGACGCGGTCGTATCGTTTTCGGAGGCTTGCGCGTGTACTGGTAGGCCAGCGTATCGATTCGAATGTTCGGATAATCGTGCTCGATGTCTTCGGCAATCGCGTTGACAAACTGAATCAAGGACGCTGACGGACTGCCTTCCCGATCGTCGAGTTCCTTACACTTCTCGCATTCGCACCAGTTGCCGGTGTCATTCTGCGAAACGCTGATTATGGTCGCTTCGGGATGTTCTTTAATCCAGTCTCGGACGCGAGCCTTGCCCATCTTTACCACCTCCGGATTTGATAGGCAGCGCTGGACATAACCGTTGGCTCGTTTGCCTTTGATCAAAGGAAAATACTCGGGATGGTCTTTGTAGAGGTCGCGTGGTACGAGAGTATCGAGGCTGTGCACAAAGGGGAAGTAAACCACCGGCCGGCCACCATGCTTTTCCGTCAGCTTGTAGTTTGGCCCGTTAAGCCGGTGTCGCGCTGCAAAATCGGCGTCGCGCATGATTTCGGTCCAGAAAACCTCACGGTATTCGAGCGCAGGACTTCGCGTTTCATTGAGAGCAGGCAATACGAGGCGATTCGTTTGAGGGACAAACTCCAGTTCGGGCGTGAACCAGCGAACCCCGAGCTTCTCCTCCAGCAGGGTGTAAACCCCGTAGAGAGTTCCGCGTGGTTTGCCGCCGGCGATAATCAGGCGGTTATGGTCTGTGCGCAGGATAAAGCTTTCCTGACCAAGTTGTCCGCAGTCGATCTTCAGCCCCAGCTTTCGGAGGTGCCCATTGTCACCCAGCAGGATCTCCCGTCCACGTATGGCTTCTCCATCAGTTA
>DATJGF010000079.1:0-107471 GCA_035495315.1 Candidatus Limnocylindrales bacterium | reverse complement strand
AATGAAATGAAAGAATTGCCGCCGCTCCCGCAAGAACAGCGCAAACCCGACTCCGCCAATCATCAGGTAATACGAAAAATACGACGCATAGAAGAGTTCGCTGAGCGGCAGATAGGGCATTTTTTCCATCCAGACAATGCTGGGCTGAAACCCAAACAGCGCCTGGTCCCAGCGCACCGCCACCGGGTCCATGAACTCCTTGAAAAACATTCGGTTGATCCAACCCGTCTCGCAGAAAAACCAGATATACAACAGAACCGGGTAGAAATGCCTCAGAAAATCGACGGCTTTGCCGGGCCGTTTGCGCGCATTCCACTCGATTAAAGCGTGAACGGCGACAATCCCGGCGATATGTGCAGCCACCAGCCAGCCCCAGTGCTCGACGGTCGCATTGTGAAACAAAAAAACCAGTAGAATTACGACGAGGGCGTAGACCTGCGTCGCGTAATCGACAAACGTGTAATGCCTCACACCCACTGCTCGCGCCGATACCACTCCAATGTTTGAGCAATCCCGTTCTCCAGCGTCGTCGCGCATCGGGTGCCAATCTCCCGTTCCCACAGCGAGGGATCACAAACCCACCCGGGCGCGCGCAGTTCCGCATATTTTTGCATATTCAACAATGTCGCCCGGCCGCTGATTCGGCAGAAGATCTCCTGGGTCAAACAGACGAACCAAAGCAGGACCGCGGGCAGCGGTAAGGGCATGGTGTGCACCTTCATTTGTGCCGCAATCTGATCGGCTATCTGGCGCCCGGTGGTCACTTCCCTTGAGGCAACCAGGTAGACCTTGCCAGAGGCAATCGGCATGTCCAGACACGTCACAATGGCTTCGGCAAGATCCCTCGCGAATACAACACTTAAGGCCTGGCGCTTGTTCGGCCTCGGGAGCACGTGACTTTTCACCGCCCGAAACATCGACAAAAAACCGGTGTCGCGCGGCCCATATACGGCCGGCGGACGCAGGATCGTACAACTGACGCGGCAGTGTTCCAAAACTTCACGCTCTCCTGCCAGTTTGCTCTTGCCATATTCGGATATCGGCCGGAGCGGGGTATCCTCGCGCGCGGGATTTTCCGGTGTGGCAGGCCCAGTCACAGCAAGGCTGGAAATATGCACCAGGCGTTGAACGGACGAAGCCCGGTTGATCGCCTGCACCACATTGCGCGTCCCAATGTGGTTGACCTCATAATATTCGCGGTACCGGCTCGCCTTGGTACAGCCTGCGCAGTGGATTACGTGCGTGATGCCTTCCAGCGCCTTGTCGAGCGTACTCTGTTCCAGGACTGAGCCAGCACTTCTTTCGAAGTACGGCGCCTCCGAACCGATAAACCGCGTATTGCTGGTGGACCGAAGCAGGATAGCTGTCGGAATTGTACGGGCGCGGAGAACATCGAGAATGTGACTGCCAACAAACCCGGTGGCGCCTGTGACCAGAACTTTCAATCAGGCCAGGCCGAGTTCTTTGCCGACTTTGCCGAGCTTATCCAGCGCGAAATCGATTTGGCTGTTGGTGTGCGTCGCCATGAGGCTAATCCGGATCAGTTCCTGTCCTGGAGCCACAGCGGGATAAACCACCGGGTTGACAAACACACCCTCCTCTTGAAGCCGTTTGCAGAATTGAAACGCCGCCAGCATGTTGCTGCAATAAATCGGCAGGATCGGTGTTTCCGAGTTGCCCAGGTTAAACCCAAGGTGCAGCAATCCCTGTTTCATGCGCTCCGTGTTGCGCCAGAGCCGGGCAATCCGGTCGGGTTCCTGAACCATGATCTCAACGGCGGCCAAAACCGCTGCCGCATTGGCCGGACTCATGCTCGCGCTGAAAATCAGCGCGCGCGAGTGGTGTCGCAGAAAATCAACCGTCGCCGCGTCCGACGCGATAAACCCGCCAAGGCTCGCCAGGGACTTGCTGAATGTGCCCATGATCAGGTGAACCTGGTCGGTTAGTCCAAAGTGATTCGCTGTCCCTGCCCCATGCTCACCCAAAACCCCAATCGCATGCGCATCATCAATCATTACCGCGGCGCCATACTTGCTCGCGATCGAGCACAGCTCCGGCAACTGAATGATGTCGCCTTCCATGCTGAACACACCGTCCACAACCACCAGCTTGCCGGCCTCCGGTTCGATCTGTTCCAGGCGATTCTCCAGCGCCGCCATATCTTTATGCGCGAACCGCTGGAATTTGCCGGTCGCCAACAGGCACCCTTCAACGATACTGGCATGGTTGCTCTTGTCCCCGATGACATAATCTCCCTTGCCGACCAGCGCGCTGATTACACCAAGATTGACCTGGAACCCCGTGCTGAAGAGCAAGACCGCTTCCTTATTGACCAGTTTGGCCAGCGATGCCTCCAGTTCCAGATGGATGTCCAACGATCCATTCAGGAATCGTGACCCCGCACACCCCGTCCCATATTTTTCTACAGCGGCCCGCGCGGCCTCCTTGATCTTTGGATGGTTCGTCAACCCTAAGTAGCTGTTGGAGCCCAGCATCAGGACTCGTTTTCCCCCAATCAGTACCTCGGTATCTTGCGCAGAAGAAATCGTGCGAAAATATGGGTATAAGCCCAAGGCTCGGATCTCCGCGGCGTTCTTGTAAGCCCTGACCTTATCAAATAAGGAAGGAACGTACGGCCCGAGCCTGCCTTTTCCCCGCACAGGGCGATGGTTTACCTTTCGTCCTGGAGCCGGAACCGCTTCCGGATATACCCCAAGCCGCTCTGCCGCGCCCTGTTGCACGGCGGGCGCCTTTTCGTGGTAGATCATATTCAGCGAATCGCCAGCAGACCTTTGTCAGGTCTCCTTTTACGCTTTCTAGCCGGGCTGGCAAGTGGAAATTGACTTTACCCAACCGGGGTCTTGTAGCTCTTTTTTGATGGTGCAATCCAAAGTAGTCAGTTTGTTGTCACATAAGTTCCTATCTATAAATAGTTTACGCAACAGATCCGCCGCTACAGAACCATCGAACCTGACCCATACAGCCACAAGGACACCTCAACGCCATCGTTTGTTTCGTCATAAAAGAGGCGTCCAGCAGTCCGGCTGGCAGACTTAAGCTCCGCGCGACGGCTCGGGCATGATTAATTGTAGGTGAGGAGCGGCATCGACCTTGAAAGGAGCGCGACGGCTACGTCTCGGAGCGCGGAGGTCCCGGTCCGCGGCGGGTTTAGACGGGCTTGAGTTAGGACGGTGTTCGCACCAAGCGTTTTGAGTTGCGCAGGCCTCAGCCGCAAATATCTGCTGCGGGCCGGGACGTCCCGCGCTCCGGCTCCACTCAGACGCGCCTTACCACTTTTAATCATACCCCGCCTGGTTCAGCGACATCTCTGTGCACTTGACCTCTAAGCCCAGCCTCGGGATGCTGTGTGCGCTATAAAAGTTTGAATATATCCATGAAGCAAGCCACACGTCGGATGTTCGGGTTGTTCCTCGTTTTCCTTCTCAGTCAATTGAACCTCGGTGCCGCTTCTCAAACTGGTGCCAAGTCTTCAGGAACCGGTGCTTCACACAAATCATCGCACAACGGCTCGATCGCCCGCACGCCGTATCTCGGGGCAATCGTAGTCGATGCATCCAACGGCCGGGTTCTCTTTGAACAGGGCGCCGATGTAAGAGGCTATCCCGCCAGCGTCCTCAAACTGATGGACCTGCTGATCATTCTCGAGAAAATTGAGCGCCACGAACTTTCGCTTCAGGATCAGGTGCCCGTTAGCGCCAAAGCGGCGAAAACCGGGGGGTCGCAGGTATGGCTTGCCGAAAAGGAATCCTTTCCGCTGGATGACATGCTCTACGCCCTAATGGTGCAATCGGCAAACGACGCGGCGGTCGCTCTCGCCGAAAAGGTCGCCGGCAGCACCGATGGGTTTATCGACCTGATGAACCGCAAGGCCAAAGAGCTCGGTATGAACAGCACCGTCTTCCACTCGGTCCATGGCCTGCCCCCGGCCGCCGGTCAAGAGCATGACGTCACCACCGCGCGCGACCTCTCACTATTGTGTCGTGAACTGCTTAAGCACTCCGACACGTTGCGCTATACGTCGACGCGTGAGCGCACGTTTCGACCCAACGCCGGATCCAAGACCGTCATCATGCGAACCCACAATCACCTGCTGAGTCACGTCGACGGCTGTGATGGCCTCAAAACCGGTTACATTGCTCAAGCCGGCTTTTCGATAGCGGTCACCGCCGCCCGCAATCATCAGCGAATTATCGCCGTAGTTCTTGATAGCACCGATCTGAAGACACGCGATTCCAATGCCGCTACATTAGTCGCCAAAGGTTTCAGCGCTTTGGCGGACGCGACCCCGTCGTCCGCGACGGCTTCGCAACACGCGCGCTCGGCGGCTGGGAACTCCCACTAGAATCCTCGCGCGGTCGACGTTCCGAAGGCCCGAACGCAAAAGCGTGCGCTGGCTCCAGCTTCGCTTTTCTGCGGGGGTATATACCCCATTTGCTCACCGACACGTTGGTGTAGAATCGTTTTTAGTTAGCATTAAGCAAACTACGGAGGGCTTTGTCCCGCCGGAGAGGGATTGTCAGCGAGGCCATACATGTCTGCCGGTTCGAAACTCTCAACCTTCGTCCATCGCCAGGACAACCCCACAAGGCACAGATTCAAAGATGGCTACCGATGCGCCGGTGTCATCGATTCCGTTCGCACCTCTTGAACCACAATTCCATCGATCATCAAATCTTGCAACTTGTCCGAATGAAAGGAGACGCTGATGCCGCGCTATAATAAACCTCCGCAGCCCGTTCACGTCGCCGGAATACATAAAGGTGAGGAATACGCGCTGAGAAAGGGCCGGGAACCTGGCCGTGGTGGCCGGCCCTATCGCTCGGCCCGGGACGCCACCAGCATCAATCCCGAGGCTCGCCAGCCGATCCATCCTTCGATGCCGGAGATGCCACCGCCCTAATCGGGCGTGGGTTCACCTATGTCGAGCACCGATGGCCATACCGCTTCCGCGACCAGTGAGCAAGCACTCGCCACCCTCCGCCGGTTCGCGCAGCGTCGGGCTGGGGCCCAAGGCTGTGAGTTTTGCAGTGAGGCTTTATCGGCTGAGCATCGACACGTGATCGAGGTCGGCACGCGCAATATTGTTTGCGCCTGCACCCCCTGCGCGTTGCGCTTTGAGAATGTAATCGGGCATTGGAAGTTGATCCCACGCGACCCGAAACGCCTCGAAGGATTCCAAATCTCGGATCTTCAATGGAACGCGCTCTCCTTGCCGATCAACCTCGTCTTCATATTTCGGAACTCGGCAGAGAAAAAGCTCGTCGCTTTGTACCCCAGCCCCGGCGGGGCCACCGAGTCGTTGCTGCCCGCGACAGATTGGGAGTCCCTGGTTTCCGATAATCCGGTGCTGGGCGAAATGAACTCGGATGTCGAGGCGCTGCTAATTAATCGCTTAAAGGATGCCCGCGATTATTATCTGGCGCCTATAGATCGGTGCTTCGAATTGGTTGGGCGGATTCGCTTGAACTGGCGCGGGTTCTCTGGAGGTGATCGGGTATGGGCGGAAATTGAGAACTTCTTTGCGACCTTGCGAGCGGATTCGAAAGAAACATCCACGGATGTACAACATGCCTGATTTGAACTTCCAAGTTACCGATGTCGAATCAGCCTCCCACGGTCTGACGCCGGTGTTGGATTTCAAACTGCGGGTAACCGCCTCGCCGGCAACTGAACTCATTCAAGGACTGCTCTTGAATGCCCAGATTCAAATCCAGGCGCCGCAACGCGCGTACTCCGACCAGGAGAAAGAAAAGCTATTCGAACTCTTCGGCCCACCTCAGAACTGGGGACAAACGTTACGCAATCGCCTCTGGACTCATGCGAATGTCACCGTTGGCGCATTCACCGGCGCGAAGGATTTGTCCCTGCCCGTACCCTGCTCGTTTGATTTAAACATCGCCGCAACCAAGTACTTCTACGGGTTGGGATCCGGTGACGTCTCACTGTTGTTTCTCTTCAGCGGTTCGCTTTTCTATGCTACTGCCGAGGGCCGGTTACAGGTCGAACGCATTTCCTGGAGCAAGGAATGTGTCTACCGCATGCCGGTCGCCCTTTGGCGTCAGATGATGGACCAGCTATACCCTAACTGCGGCTGGCTCTATCTCGAGCGTGACGTTCTCGACCGCCTTTACGCTTATAGACGGCGGCATGCGCTTGCGACATGGGACCAAACCATCGCCACTTTATTGAACGTCGCCTCCTCCTCGACCGAATCCCCTGCTCCAACTCCCGAACCGGTGGAGGTCTCCGCATGAACCACGACCTTCTTGAGCAGGTCGTTAACGCAGTGCTCTATGAAGGTTATATCCTTTATCCGTACAGGCCTTCGTCAAAAAAGAACCAACGCGAACGTTTCACCTTCGGCAGAGTTTATCCGCAGGCGTTCAGTCTGGCCGAAAACGGCGTAGAACCCTGCGCCATGCAGACACAATGTCTGGTTCGAGCCTTCGCGGCCGAACCAACTCTCAATGTCAGCGTCCGTTTCCTCCATCCGCTCCGACGCGAGATCGGCTTGCTCACCAGCCCTTTAACTCATTGGACTGGCACTGAGCCCCCGTTTCGCGTGGTGCCGGAACTCAACATCAATGGTAACCTCTATCAAACCTGGCTGGAAGCCGTAGAGCGCCGCGTCGATTCGCCTCAGCAGTGCCTGAACTCGCTCGTGAAAAATCTCCAGCGAGTCTCCTTCCGTTTTGAAGAGTCGCGCGGCATCGAACCCATTTGTGAGGGCAAAACTGTCGTCGCGGTGATGGTCCGTCGTCAGGCACCCATCGAAGGAACTCTCGAACTTCGCGCTGAAACAATCGGTCGCGACCTGTTTCGAATCACAGCAACGATCCTGAATCAAACAGCGCTTCCCGAAACGAATTCCAATGAGGCGGACGCGGTCCTCGCGCAGACATTCGCCTCTACGCATACGGTTCTTGAGGCACACGACGCCGAGTTCATTTCCTTGATGGATCCCGCCCCAGAATACCGACAAGCCGCACAGGCCTGCCGCAACATTGGAACGTGGCCCGTCCTGGTTGGCGACGAGGAAGCGCGCGAGCGCGGCACAATGCTCTCTTCCCCAATTATACTTTACGACTATCCGAAAATTGCGCCTGAGAGCGCCGGCAGCCTATTCGACGGCACCGAAATCGACGAACTTCTCACCTTGCGCATTCAAACGATGACCGACGCGGAGAAATTTGAAATGCGCCACGCCGACGAACAGGCTCGCCGGTTGCTCGAGCGCACCGAGAGCTTGCCGCAGGAACGCCTCTTGCAGATGCACGGAACCATCCGTCAACCCGCCACCCCGCGACCGATCGAATTTGATGATTTTTTTGGCGCCAACATCCCTATCAAAGGCACGACGGTAAACGGCGTCTTCCTCAAGCCTGGCGACCGGGTCCGGATTCGTCCGCGAGCCCGGGCTGATGTGATGGACATGGCGCTTAGCGGACGCCTGGCCGTTATCGAAGCGATCGAAGAAGATCTCGAACATCGCATCCACTTGGCTCTCGTGTTGGAAGATGACCCCGGCAAGGACCTCGGTCTGTTGCGTCAGCCAGGTCACCGCTTTTTCTTCGCCGCCGATGAGGTCGAGCCGGCATTGGAAACTACGGCAAGTGTTGCTGCGACATCGGGCCAAACGTGAATAATCTCGAACGATAGCGTGAACAATAACCAGTCCATATTGATCGCCGGGGTTGGCAATATCTTCCTGGGAGACGACGCGTATGGAGTCGAAGTTGTTCGCGAGTTAGCTCAACGGGACTTAGCCCAACAGGTCCACGTCATTGATTTTGGCATACGCGCCTATGACCTCGCTTATGCCCTCACGGAACCGTATGAGGCAATTATCCTGGTCGATGCGGTTCGCCGAGGAGCACTGCCAGGTACGCTCTACCTGATTGAACCCGACTTGGAAACGCTTTCAGCAAAGCCTTCCGAACTGCCGGATGCGCACAGTCTTGACGTTACTACGGTTTTGCAAATGGCCCAATCCTTTGGCGGTATCAGCGCCAAGTTGTATCTAGTGGGCTGCGAACCGGGTGTGTTGGAAAATCCGGACGGCGACTTCCTGCTAACTGAAGCCGTGAGGACAACGATTCCTCAAGCAATTGAGATGATCGAATCGCTCGTCGGCCGATTGATCGATTCTGAACCGAAAATCAGCACCGGCGTTGCGCCGGTTTGAACAGGAGACACGCATGAAATCAAATTCAAAGAACACCGCCACGATGGCCTGGATTGCCCTCGGAGGCCTGCTCGCCGTCGGCTTCACCGTCCTGATCGCCATGGAACTGCCCTCCATGCGCCGCGAACTGCGCCTGATGAGAATGTAAGTAAAGGAGCTACGAAATGAAAACACCGGAGGTAATAGCAGACCGTCAACCGGACGTAAAAGAAATCCATATACTTTGGACACCCGATGGCCTCAGTTGCGATGGTGATACCGTGTCCATCACTGCGGCCACCTTGCCGAGCATCGAGGACCTCATCATGGGTGCCATTCCGGGATTGCCCAAAGTACACCTGCACAACCGAGTGCTGGCGCCGACCAATGGGTCGGACTACATGAAACCCTGGTTCGCAGCCGCCGAGGGCAAACTCGAGCCTTTCGTCCTGGTGGTGGAAGGCTCAATTCCCAACGAAGAGATCAAGCAGGAAGGATATTGGGCGGCAATCGGCACCGACCCGGAGACCGGTCAGCCCATTACACTGAACACCTGGATCGACCGCCTTGCGCCTAAGGCCGTCGCCGTCGTCGCCGCCGGCACGTGTGCGACTTACGGCGGCATCCACGCCATGGAAGGCAATCCCACCGGCGCAATGGGCCTCGCCGATTACCTCGGTTGGGACTGGCGATCCAAAGCCGGCTTGCCGGTCGTAAACGTCCCCGGCTGTCCCGTGCAACCGGATAACATGATGGAGACGCTGCTCTACCTGCTGTACCAGGTCGCCGGTCTCGCGCCGATGATTCCGCTCGATGACAAACTGCGGCCCACCTGGCTCTTTGGAAAAACTGTCCACGAAGGGTGCGACCGCGGCTCCTATTATGAACAGGGCGATTTCGCACACGAGTACGGTTCCCCCAAATGCCTGGTCAAGATCGGCTGCTGGGGCCCCGTCGTGAATTGCAATGTGACCAAGCGCGGCTGGATGGACGGCATCGGCGGCTGCCCGAATGTCGGTGGCATTTGCATCGGCTGCACCATGCCCGGCTTTCCGGACAAGTTCATGCCGTTTATGGATGAACCCCCCGGAGCCACTTTCTCAAGTATGCTCGTTGGCTCCTACGGCAAGTTGATCCGTTCGTTGCGCGCCATTACCAACCAAACTGTCAACAAAGAACCTCGCTGGCGACATCCCGCACCGGCCCTGACTACCGGCTACGAGCCCAAGCACTACGGAACCGGCAATGGCCATGGAACCCATGCCAGCAGCGGCGGTATTCGAACCCCTGAGAGAGCAAGGTGATTTATGGCTACACTTACTGAAACCAGAGAAACAACACCCAAAACCCGCGGCAACATTGTCGAGATGTCGTGGGATCCTATTACTCGCATTGTGGGAAGTCTGGGCATTTACACCAAAATCGACTTTGCCAATAGAAAAGTCGTCGAATGCCACAGCACCTCTTCGATGTTTCGCGGCTACAGCGTCTTTATGCTCAATAAAGACCCACGCGATGCCCATTTTATTACCAGCCGCATCTGCGGGATCTGCGGCGACAATCACGCCACTTGCTCCGTCTATGCCCAAAATATGGCCTACGGGATCAAAACTCCGCCCCTGGGGGAATGGATCGTCAATCTGGGGGAAGCGGCCGAATACATGTTCGATCACTGCATCTTCCAGGACAACCTCGTCGGCGTCGACTTCTGCGAGACCATGGTCAAGGAAACTAATCCCGGTGTCTGGGAACGAGCGCAACGAACCGAGGCGCCGCACGCCAAGGATCATGGATACCGGACCATTGGACAAATCATGACCGCCCTCAATCCCTTCGAGGGCGAGTTCTATCGTGAAAGCCTCCAGATGAGCCGGCTTACACGCGAGATGTTCTGTCTCATGGAAGGTCGCCACGTCCATCCTTCGACTCTCTATCCGGGCGGCGTCGGCACCGTCCCCTCCATCCAGGTCTTCACCGATTACCTCGTGCGCCTGACCAAGTATATCGAGTTCATGAAGAAGGTTGTGCCGCTCCACGACGACCTGTTTGACTTCTTCTATCAAGCGTTACCTGGCTACGAAAAGGTCGGTCAGCGCCGCGTGCTGCTCGGTTGCTGGGGTTCCTGGCAGGATCCCGACGTTTGCGATTACCAATACGAGAACATGGACAACTGGGGTAAGGCCATGTTTGTCACTCCGGGCGTTGTCGTCGACGGCAAACTCGTCACCAACAATCTGGTCGACATCAATCTGGGCATCCGGATTTTGCTCGGTTCTTCTTATTACGAGGATTGGACCGAAAATGGCAGTGGCGAAATGTTTGTGCGAACCGATCCGCTCGGCAACCCGGTCGACAAACGTCATCCGTGGAACCAAACGACGATTCCCAAACCGCAGAAACGCAATTTTGACGACAAATACACCTGGGTGATGTCGCCACGCTGGTTCGATCAACGCACCGGCGATCACCTCGCGTTGGATACGGGGGGCGGCCCGATTGCCCGCCTCTGGTCTACCGCCCTCTCAGCCCTCGTTGACATCGGCTATGTCAAAGCCCCGGGCGACGGCACCATTCGCATTCGACTCCCCAAAACGATGACCAAACCGGAGGTCGAATTCACCTGGCGCATTCCCAAGTGGAGCAACGCGATCGAGCGCAACCGCGCGCGCACTTACTTCCAGGCGTATGCCGCAGCCGTGGCAATGTGTTGTGTCGAAAAGGCGATGGATCTGGTGCGCAGAGGCGAAACCCAAACCTTCACGCCCTTCAAGGTTCCCGATGAAGCGATCGGCTGTGGATTCCACGAAGCCGTCCGGGGTGTGCTCTCGCATCATTTGGTAATCCGCAAAGGCCGGATCGCTAATTATCACCCTTATCCGCCCACGCCCTGGAACGCCAGCCCACGGGATTCGTATGGAACACTCGGCCCCTACGAGGACGCAGTGCAAAACACTCCCATCTTCGAAGAGAATGGCCCAGACAATTTCAAAGGGATCGACATCATGCGGGCTGTCAGGAGCTTTGACCCCTGCCTCCCCTGCGGCGTGCACATGTACATCGGCCCGGGAAAGGTCCTCCAGGTCAATCACACTCCGACAGCGTTGCTGGGCATGGCCAAGCAAGGCGTTACTCATAACCCTGCCGGCGTGCTCAAATAATTCAACAATCATTGCCACCAGCCTTGACACTGACTGAGAATCCACCCGCTCGCCCGGCGGCTACCGACCCGGTCTGCCCGACACCCGACGGGTTTGCCGGCCTCAACCAACAGGCCCGGGACCTGCAGGCCTTAATCGATCGCGCCCAACAACTGCCCGACCCGGCGGCCCGTGGCCTTTTCGAAGAGTGCCTTCAGTCAGTTCTCGCTTTTTATGGGGAAGGGCTAGGGCGGCTGCTCGAGCTCATTGAACAAACCGGCGAGCCCGGAAAAGAACTCCTGCACCGTTTCGTGCAGGAGCCTGCAATCTCCGGACTCCTGTTTATTCATGGTTTGCACCCGGTTGACCTCCACACACGCCTGCAGCAGGCCCTGGACAAAGTCCGGCCCTATCTCGAGAGCCACGGCGGCAATGTCGAACTGCTCAGCCTCGAAAATGGCTATGCGCGATTGCGTCTTCGGGGCGCGTGCAAAGCCTGCCCTTCATCCTCAATTACACTCGAACTGGCCGTGCGCCGGGCTTTGGAAGAAGCCTGTCCGGACCTCCTTGGATTTAATGTCGAATGAAACCTGTTCTCTATGTGCCTTGCCATTCCCGGTAAAATCATCGCCATCGAGCAAGACGCCCAAGGTGTGCGGATGGGCAAAACAGACTTCGGTGGTGTTTTGAAATCGGTCTGTCTCGAGTATACGCCGGACATAAGCTGCGGCGATTATGTTTTGGTCCATGTCGGTTTTGCCCTGGGCAAAGTTGATCGCGAAGAAGCCGAACGCACCTATAAGCTTCTCGAGGAAATGAACCAGCTCTCCGAGTTAGACTCACCCAGTGAGTATCCTGCAACCAATGGCACCTCCCCACCCGAATCCGCGCCACTACGCATTTGACAGCGTTCGCCACTCCCCGGTAACGCAGAGTTTCACTCTGCCGTACCGCAGACTTCCAGTCTGCCCGCCGCTGCCAGTGAACCGGCACTCCCCATGCCACTCCACCCCTCCACACCTCTGAAGTCCCATGAAATACCTCGACGAATATCGCAACGAACCTCTGGTGGCCAAAATCGTGCAAGAAATTCGTCGGCTCGTTTCTCGCCCCTGGGTGCTCATGGAGGTTTGCGGCGGACAAACCCACAGCATCGTCAAGCACGGCCTCGATTTTCTCCTGCCACGCGAAGTCGAACTGGTTCACGGCCCCGGCTGCCCGGTTTGCGTCACTTCGCTCGAACTCATTGACAAGGCCCACGCGATTGCCCGCAAGCCGGACGTTATCTTTTGTTCGTTCGGCGACATGCTCCGAGTCCCTGGTTCAACTCGCGATCTGCTGATGCTCAAAGCCCAGGGCGCTGACATCCGCATCGTCTATTCTCCCATGGATTGTTTGAAGATCGCCCGCGCCAATCCAACCAAACGAATCGTCTTCTTCGCGATCGGCTTTGAAACCACTGCGCCGGCTAACGCGATGGCTGCCTGGCAAGCACGGCGCCAGGGAATCAAGAATTTTTCTCTCCTGGTCTCACATGTGCTGGTGCCGCCATCGATTGCTTCGATCCTTCAATCGCCGCTCAATCGTGTCCAAGGGTTCCTGGGCCCCGGGCACGTTTGCACCGTGATGGGTTACCGTGAATACGAACCGATCGCCAAAAGATTCCAGGTTCCGATTGTGATTACCGGTTTTGAACCCTTGGACCTATTGCAAGGCACTCTCATGGCGGTTCGCCAATTGGAACAGGGCCGAGCCGAAGTCGAAAATCAGTACGCTCGCGTCGTCAAACGCGAGGGTAATCGCCCCGCCCAGGATCTGATCAACCAGGTATTCGAAATCTGCGATCGCAAATGGCGCGGCGTCGGCTCTATTCCCAAGAGTGGCTACAAGTTGCGCTGGGAATTTCGTGACCACGATGCCGAACGCCTTTTCGATGTGAAGGAGATCGACACCCAAGAACCCCTCGATTGCATCAGCGGATTGGTTTTGAAAGGGGTAAAAAAGCCCCATGACTGCCCTGCCTTCGGCAAGACTTGCACGCCCGAGCACCCGCTCGGCGCCACGATGGTCTCTTCGGAAGGGGCCTGCGCAGCCTATTATGCCTACGGGCGCCACCTGCAGGCGCAGGACACCGAGGCCAATCACGCCGACGCCAAGACCCCCTCCCCTGCCACGCTATAAGATCATGAACTCAACCAACCTCCTCGAAAAATCTGTCGAACCCGTTCGCGAGAAGATCCTGCGCAAATGCCGCGAGAGCGTTGAGATGAAGGAAAAGTTCTTCTCAAGCTACGCCGGACAAATCGAAAGCATGGCCGCTGAAATGGCCCGTCGATTCAACCAGGGAAACAAGCTTCTGGTGATGGGTAATGGCGGCAGTCTCTGTGACGCGTTGCATTTCAGCGTCGAATTTACCCATCCAATCATTGAAAAACGCCGCGCCTTTCCGGTGATCCCGTTGATGACGGATATCGCCACGCTCACCGCCATCAGCAATGACATTGATTACAGTCGGATCTTTGTGAATCAACTGCGTTTGCACGGCCAACCCGGCGACATGGCATTGGCAGTAAGCACCAGCGGCAAATCTCCCAATCTCGTTTATGCGCTCGAGGTAGCCCACGAATTACAAATGCTGACGATCGCCTGGATCGGAAAGGATGGCGGCCGCCTCGCCGAGATTGCCGATTTTAGCTTTGTCGTACCCTCGTACAGCATTCACCGCATCCAGGAAGTCCACGCTACCCTCGTCCACATCGCGTGGGATCTGATCCATATCGCTCTCGGCGAAGACGACGTGATCTAGAAAACCCGCCACCTTTCCAAAGGAGAAGTCGATCTCCGGATGCTCAAAGCCGTTGGTTGGTTCGGTGCTTGCAGAACTGGCCTCGAGGTTTCCTTACGTCGTCTCCTACAGTTCCTGGGCCGAATTTGCTTCGGCCTTCAATTTTCGGCGTTCGGATTTCCCAAAGTCTTATCTCGCCGCAGGTTGGCCATCGATCTCCACGTTCTGACCATTTTGGTCAGCGGTGATGCTTCGTTTCAGCGAGACCCAGAATTCACTCCCGTGCCCGGGTTCGGATGTCAGTCCCGCTTGTCCTCCCATCCGTTCAGCCGCTTTGCGCACAATCGCCAGCCCAATTCCAGTTCCTTCGTAGACATCGGTCGGATGCAGTCGTTGAAAAAGACCAAAAAGTTTCGGCTGCGCTTTTTTGGGAATTCCAATCCCGTTATCTTTGAAATAGAACCGCGCTTGCGTACCGTCCGTTTCAGCGCGGATGCGCACCAGCGGAACGATGCCGGGTGCGACGAATTTGACCGCATTGCTGAGCAGATTGGAAACGATCTGCGTCAATGCGCCATGGTTGGCGAGCACCGCAGGAAATGAGCCCTCGAGCACTATGCCGCTGCGAGCAGCGCGAAGGTCGGGAAAATTTGCTACCACATCCTCGATCAGTCGTTTGACGTCCACTTCGCGCAGTGGCAGTTCGCCTCGGACCAGATGACTATATTGCAGCACATCGAGAATGAGTCGGTCCATGCGGTTGGCCGCCGCGGCAAGGCCTTTGAGATGGCTCTGGCCCTCTTCGGGCAAGTAAAAACCAAAATCCTCCAACACCACTCGCGCCAACCCTTGCATCGCCCGCAACGGCGCGCGCAAATCATGAGCCATGCTGTAAGAAAATAGCTCCATCTCCCGCGCGATCTCTCGAACGCGATCACTGCGCTCGCTCACGGCCTGCTCCAAGCGTTCTTCGGCTCGCTTGCGCATCGTGATATCGGTGAACATATCCAGCGAACCTTCAAATTCACCTTTCTCATCCTGCAGCGCTTTCGCCGCCATCAGCGTCCAGACTTCCTCTCCTTGCTTCGTCCGAAATCGCACATCCACTTGGTCCGAAATACCGGCCCGCCGGCGCTCAAACAAACGCTTCACCTGGTCCAAGTCTTCCGGAAATGCGAAATCCCATTTCCGAGCTCCGATCAGTTCCGCAGGAGCGTAACCCAACATCTCACACATTCGCGGGTTGACCATCGTGATGCGCGCCTGCGCGTCCAGAAGCCAGATACCCTCGTTCGCCGTCTCGATGATCTCCCGCGCCTTTTTCTCGTTACCCTCTGCCAATTTGCGCAACTCCGCCGCCCGATTGCGCGCGTGGTGCATCGCTTCACCAAAACCGACAATGATGCCGGCTCCGATCATGAACGCGATTAATTCCGCTGCCTGCGTCGGCCCCTGGATCCCGATCAGGTGCCGCGGTGAGAAAAAGAGGTAGTCTGCAGCGAGTGTCGAAAGAAATATTGACCATAAGCCTGCCGGGAGACCGCCAAAAAAAACCGCGACTGCGACGGCGGGGAAGTACGTCGCAAAAGGGCCACGGTCATGCAGCCAAGGATCGAACGCGTAACGGATAAGGGTCGCTATTGCGACAGCCGCTAAACCCGCGACATAGGAAAACCACGGCGGCACGACGCCGAATGACGTCATGCGTCGCGCGGGATTCCGTTTACTTTCAGGAGAATTATGGACCATCGTGATTCGGATGACTTATGTAACCAGTTAGTGGTCCAAGTCCATATAAATAATCCGCTCACCTCACCGGTCCGTCAACGGGGAAATTTGGGTCAACCTACAGATGCCAGGGGCTGCGCATTTTGCGCGCCAGGAGCCGCAGATTGGCTTCGTAATCGTCAAGAAACCGTTCCGCCTTGGGATCCCAGATAACCTTCCGATTCAGACGAATCGCTATCTCGCTCAAGTGACATAATGCATCGGACCGAACCGACTCGCCAATCGGACAAACTGTTTCCACACGATTCTTAATTGAATCGAGAAAATTGCGAACGTGGTTTGGACTCTTGACCAGCTGGATTTGAAACTTCTCGGGCTTCTCGTCAATGAGGTTTTCCGGCTGAAGATTAATCCCCGCGCGGTCGACATGAACCCATCCGTCAGTTCCCTCGAAGGCCGTCCCATGCGTGGTGATCCGGCGATAGCGCTGCTTCCATTCTTCCGCCTCAGGCCACGGATCACACGTCGGCTTGTCTTGATTGCCGCCATTCGGCACTCCGACGAATTTCATCGTGACATCGCCTGCAAATTTCATGTTCACGTCCCAGATCGTCGCCGTGTCGCACGCGCCCTCGCAGTGAAATGTGCCGCGCCCTTGCACCTCGATCGGGCCGCTGAACAGATCCGCACCCCAGGCGGCGATATCCATCGGGTGAATCCCCCAACCGGCGATGAATCCCAGCGCGTAATCCGACTTAAACCACCAGGTTTTCTTGTTGCCATCGGCGCTGCAGAGATCCTGCGTGTGCGGCTTGAACGGGACCGGCCCCAGCCACATTTCGTAGTCGAGTCCCGGCGGTACCGGAACAACTTCGGTAGACCCGCCCGGAGCGCTGCCCGGGGCCCACACATTAATGTGCTTCAATCTGCCGATCCGTCCGTTGCGCACCAGCTCGCACGCCAGCCGAAACAAATGTGACGAACGTTGTTGGGTTCCGAATTGAAATACGCGCTTCTTTTGCTCCACTTCTTTGCGCAACGTCCAATCCTCCGTCAGGCTCAAGCCCAGAGGCTTTTCGACGTAAATATCTTTGCCGCCCCGGACGGCTGCCAGCGCCACCAACACATGCCAGTGATCCGGTGTCGCGATCAAACACGCATCGATGTCCTTGCGCCCGATCAGCTCACGAAAATCGCGATACGTCGCGCAATCCTTGTTCTCATAATGGCCATTGACCGCACCCCGCGCCTGTTCCAGTTGCTCCGTTTTCACGTCGCACACCGCCACCACCTGGGCATCCTTCTGGTTCAGAAAGTTGCTCATGTCTCCCTGCCCTTGGGGCCCCACACCAATACAGCCGACCACAATGCGATTGCTCGGCGCCACAGCTCCGCCTTTGCCCAAAGCGGAGGCCGGAACCAACAACGGGTAAGCGGCGGTCGAAAGCGCCAGGCCGGTGGTTTGTTTCAGGAAGTGACGTCGCGTCGAGAGGTTGGTTTTCATAAACCGTTCAGTTGTTCGCCCGCGGATCGGGCTTGCCCCGCAAGCCGCCGGCCGACTTGAAGTTGACACCTTACAAAATACATGAAAAGGAGAAATATTCGAATCAATTACAACAACGGAGGCTACGCTAAGATCAACGAATGGGAGAAATAAGCAGAAAACCTGACGCCAAACTCACCAATAAATTGATTTTGAATTGCACGCGCCAGGTGATACAAACCCTTGCATGATGACGAAAGTCTCTCGCTTAAGGAACGGTCTCCCGGCTATTTTACTCCTCTTAGGATTGGCTCTTGGGGGGCCACGCACCGCGAATGCCGACGAAAAAATACGCGTGTTAATCGTGACCGGTGGCCACGATTTCGAGCAAGAGCCTTTTTTCAAACTATTCAAGGATAACCCGGATATCACCTATCGGGCCGCAGCGCATCCAAACGCGCAAGCATTGTTAAAGGCAGACGCCGCCAAAGACTATGACGTCCTGGTCTTCTATGATATGCACCAGGAAATATCCGAAGAGGCCAAAGCCGATTTTGTGGCTCGGCTGAAGGAAGGCAAAGGTCTGGTCGTCCTCCATCATGCCATCGCCGATTACCAGGCGTGGTCCGACTACGCCAAAATCATCGGCGCGCGCTATTACCTGGAAAAGACAACGGTCAACGGCGTCGAAAAGGCCCGCTCGGCGTATAAACATGATATGCACTTCACCATTCACGTCGCCGACCCAAAACACCCGGTCACACACGGAGTCAAAGATTTTGAGATCCACGATGAAACATACAGATTGTTCGACGTCGCCGATGATTGCCATGTGCTCTTGACGACCGATGAACCGGAAAGCAACAAAGTCATCGGCTGGACCCGGACCTACGGCAAGGCTCGCATCGTCTACCTGCAATCAGGCCACGACCACTTCGCTTACGAAAATCCGAATTACCGGCAAATTCTACGACAAGCCATCCAATGGACCGCCGGCCGCGATTGAACGCGCATGTTTCTTAAAGTCATCGCGTGTGAAATCGCCGTGCGCGAGCTCTACTACACGGCGGCGCGTTCAAGTAACTTGATCGATCTCGAATTCCTCACTCAGGGACATCACGACACGCCACACACCGGGCGCGTAGAAATCCAAAAGCGGATAGATGCGGTTCCAGCCGGCAAATATGATGCCATTCTGCTGGGCTACGGCCTCTGCAGCAATATTCTCTCAGGGCTGACCGCCAGCCACACCAAATTGGTCATTCCGCGGGCACACGACTGTATCACTTTTTTCCTCGGCTCCAAAGATCGCTACCAGCACTGTTTCGCCGAACATCCCGGCACCTATTACTATACCTCCGGCTGGCTCGAATGCGCCAAACGCCGCGGCAACAATCCAACACTTTGGGGCGGAGCCGCCGTGCCGGCCGGTAACGCACTGAACCTCCAGGCGAGCTATGCGCAATGGGTCAAACAGTACGGCGAAGATCAAGCCAAGTATCTGCTCGAGGAAATGGGGCGGTGGACTCAGAGCTACTCAAATGGCACTCTCATCAATTTTGAATTCCTCAAGAACCTCAAACTTGCCGAGGAAGTCAAAAAGATCTGTGCAGATAAGGGCTGGGACTACAGTGAAATTCCAGGAAACCTGCGTTTGTTGCAGGAGCTGTTGGATGGGCAATGGCCCGACACAACATTCCTTGTCGTCGCCCCTGGTCAGAAAGTGATCCCTTCCTACGATGAAAGGATCATCGTCGCGGAGTAAGAAACAGCAATTGTACCACCTCGCTTTGGCGTAATCTTTCAAATGCCACCCTCGAGTTTCACACTGCCGTACCGCAGGTTTTCAACCTGCAATCCGACTACCGGCCCCACTAAAAACTCAACAACAGCTGCCAAATATACATATTCCCAAAAGCGTCAATATCCTCCCAAATCTTGCGCACCAGCTCAGGGCTTCCGGTAATCTCCGGCAACTCTTTCGCGCGCTCTTCCCACGGAAAACAAACACCCGGCTTCACTCGCGGCTCGTCTTGCCCACTCATCCCTTTGAGATTTTGCCTCTCCACCTTCGCGGCACCGACCTCGGAAGGCGCCGTCGCGTGCGGCGTCTTGTACGTCCCGGCCGCGTAAACGCCCTCTTGCCGCGCCGTTTCAGTCATCACGCGAAGGTTCTCGATGCTGGTGTCATCCTGCATGATCGCCCCGGCATCCATGATATAACCACCGTTTGCCGCGACCTCCGCAATCACCCGCCGGCAAAACGCGCGCACTTCCTCGGGCTTGCCAAAGCTCAGCATCACATTCGGTATCCCGCCGCTCAGGGCAAACTTGTCGTGCAATTTGCGATGCACCTCGAAGATGTCGCTCTGATCAGAATGAAAAACGATGCTCCGCTCGGGCAGCTCGCGGAAGCTTTCAAAATGGTAGTTCCATTTGCCCTCCGCATAAAAAAGCGTCTGGTGCCCCTGACGCCAAAACTCTTCGATGATCGGTTTGAGTGTCGGCCAATAATGCGACGCAAACTGTGAGGGGTTGATGAAAGGGACGCAGCCCCGATGCATCCAAAAACCGATCGGGACAAGCTTCGCCGGGTCCGCCGTGCTCAATCCTACATGACACAGGTGCGGCATCAGCGCCTCACACGCCGCCAACACCTTGGCCGGTTGTGTGTGCATATCCATCGTCAGGCCGACATACCCCCGCAGCTTGTCCGCCAGGATATCGAATGGCGCCTTGAAAATCCCGGCAATCGCCGACGCCACGCCGCATTCAGAACGCAGCCGCGCGATCTGCGGACCGAACGCGTAGAAATAACTCAGCATCGCCATCGCGCCTTTAACAAACGACAGGTTGTTCCGGTAGGTCGCAGCCTCGCCGACCTTGCTGACCTCCGTCGAAACGCGCGGCAGCCAGACGTTGTACAGGAATGCCGTGGGATCATCGATCAACGCGTCATACTCATCGGCGCGCATGAACGCCTGGTCTTCTGATGGCTCGATGTAGTTGAAACCCGTCGTGTGCGGAATGCCCATCCCGGGAATCCCGTAATACCGCAATCCCACCGCCTGCGCCAGCCCGGTCCAGACATACACCATGTTCGGCACCACCGCGTCCCAGCCGAAATCCTTCGCGGTCTTGAGGGCCGCCTCAAAGGCCTTCGTGTAATCATGCGCGACCTCCTGGCAGGTCAACCCGGCATACTTCGCTGTGAACTCAGCGACAAACGGCCGCACCGGCACCCTGTCCGGTTTCTCGTTGCGAAGCGCAGTGACGTAGCGGTTGAGGCGTTCCTGGTAGAGTTGCTCGGCGTTCATAATGAACGCCAGCAACATTAGAGCTTTTTCTCGTGCTTTACGAGCGAATTTTGGCAGCCTCAGAGGCCGAGCTCCACGAGGCTCCAAACGCTTAGTGTTTGGGCGTCGCGGAGCTCAGCCTTCCGAAAACCCCATCGCCTTTAAGAGTTCGCGTTGGCCAGCAAGCCACTTTTGCGCAACAAAGCATCCGCCCAGGTTTCATCCTCCGCGTTCAGAGCCGGCTGAGGGGGACGCTATAATCGAGCATCCAGTAACGACCGCGCTCGAAAACCTGATCGACAAGAGGTTGCAGGTCCAGAATCGCGTCGGTGTCATCAAGACGAAGGGGAACACGCAGCGCCGGCAGGCGTTGCCGCAACTGCAGAGGATAGAACTCGCGCTGCCAGGGTCTTGCAGCCCGAAAAACACAAACACGGTACTCAGCGCTCGAGGGTCAGTGAGCTCGGAAGCTGGGACCGACAGCACCCAGTCGCCTTTTGCGCAACAGATCAATTTCGACCAGGTTGACGCCACTCGAGATATACGAGTTCTGTCGGCATCGATAACCGGCTTGTCCCTCCAGACTTTTGTTGCTCGAGCTGAGCGCCTCGATGGCCGTGATCAACCGGCCATCAGCATCGAGGATCTCGACCCAGCGCTTTGTTTCTGGCTCAATCCGCACGATAAGTGGCTCGGCGATATTCGGTCCGGCAGCGTTAAGGACCGGTTCATGAAGACTGCCCGGCTCATTCACGTGGACGTCCGGACGCAAAAAGCCCCGCTGGCCTTGTTCATCGACGGCAACTTGTTCCTCGGCCCGTGCCCTCAAATCGGAGGGCAGCTTGTCCTGGAGCTGATCGATGATGTATATGATCAAATGGGCGTGGACATCAGGCCAATGCGTCTCCAAATACGGGTTCATCCCTGGAAAAGGATTCTTCATTTCTCCACCCCAAACTTGTGCACCGTCGTCGCATGATACGTCTCCCCCGGCCTCAGTATGGTCGAAGGGAAGCTCGTTTTGTTCGGCGAATCGGGATAGTGCTGGCACTCGAGGCAAAGCCCCAGATGCCGTGGATACGAATAGCCATCCGGCCCCTTAAATGCACCCGGCCCAAAATTCGCACTGAAGATCTGCACCCCAGGCTCAGTCGTAAAGACCTCCATCGTCCGTCCGCTCTTCGGATCCTTCAGTTTCGCCGCCAACGTCAGGTCACGGGGAGTCTTATGATTCAGCACCAGGCAATGATCGTAGCCGCCGTTGAACTGCTTCTCCCTAATCTGTCCGATCCGCTCGCCAATCATGTGCGGTTTGCGAAAATCCAGCGGCGTCCCGCCCACCGGCACAATCTCGCCGGTCGGAATCAACGTCTCATCCGCCTTTAAATATTTATCGGCATTGATAGTCAGCACTTGATCCAGAACCTGCCCCGAGTAAACCCCCGCGAGATTCCAATAGGCATGGTTTGACATGTTCACCGGCGTCGCTTTGTCGGTCGTTGCCGAATAATCCATCTTCCACTCGTTCTGATTGTTCAACTCGTAAACCACAGTGCAATTTAACGTGCCGGGATAACCATTCTCACCATCCTTGCTGGTGTACGTCAGCTTCAGGCCCACCATATCCCCGCCCTGCGTCGGCTCCGCTTTCCACACCTGCTTGTCAAACCCGCGCGGTCCGCCGTGGATGTGATTGGCCCCCCCGTTGAGGGGCAACGAATACTCGCCCCCTTCGAGCGTGAACTTTCCTTTCGCAATCCGGTTCGCATACCTGCCGATCAGCGCGCCAAAACATGGACTGCGATTCTCATAATCATCCAATGAAGCGCAATTCGCCGTAAGGTTGGCGTAGCGCCCGTCCTTATCCGGCGCTTCCACCGAATAGATAATCGCGCCATACGTGAGCACTTTCACGGTCAGCCCGTTGGCATTCTTCAGCGTATAAAGGTCGACGGTTTGACCGTCCGGCGTTTTGGAAAAATTTGCTTTTTGGATACTCATTTTTGCAGGTGGGTTGTTAGCGGGTTGGGCAGTCATCAGCGAACATTGAAGTGCGAAACTAACGGCAAGAGCACTCAACCGACTCGTGGTCTTTTGCATCAACCCATTCTCTAACAATCACCCTTCCGGATCAACCCGCCTCGCGCCAACTCCGATCTCACCTCAATCCGGACCCCGTGCCCGACAGTCTCTCTCTCCGCTTCTGGGGGAGCGGTCCGAACATTGTCAATCCTGGATCAGGTCTCATAGATTTTGCTGTCATTTCTGTGAGTTCGTCGCTTGGCAGCGGCAGCACGGGCAGGGCAAAAGAGATATCAGCGAAAGCAGATTTGTCGCCCTTTGTACGATGCGCCGAGATGGCTGTTCCCCTCTCCGCCCCCGGAGGAGAGGGGTTAGGGGAGACGAGCCATTTTCCTTTCGGTTCAGGAAGAGGGGTCGTTCCACTGCTCGCGATTATGCCCCTTTAAGGTTCAGCGTTCGACGTTCGATGGTTCAATTTAACGTTCCACCGTTTTAACCCTTTAACGCTTTAACGTTCCAACGTTTCAACGCATCTCCACATTCCCGCACAGATGCACCTCCAGCCCCAATTCCGCCATCATCGCCGCCTTGATCCGGCACGCGCGATGGCCCTGCTTGCGGCTCGGGGCATACACCACCTGGATATGATTCGATTTATGCCGCGCCATCATCTGGTCTCGCGTGATCCCATCCAGCACCGCGTGCATGATCGGCCATTGCGGCGTCGTCTCACGCCAGCGGCGCTCCGTCTCTTTCTGCGGCAATCTCACCACCTCCGCCACCCCCAGATCGCAATGCAACTTGCCGTCCATGATAAACACGCGGCTCCAGACAATATGCCCCGGTTTCGACACCCCTTTGATCGTCCCGCCGCCCAACCTGAAGTACATGGGCGGCTGCCGCTCGCTGGAGGCCCCTTTGAAACCACCTTCCAAATGCGCCGGCGGCACGGCGCCCGAAATCAGGAATACCCAGACGTAATCATTTACCCCGACCGCTTTGTAGCGCTGGCCCCACCGCAGGTCATGCAGCGTATTCTCCGGCGCGAACTCGAGCTCACGCCACAGCCGGTAAGTCACCAGCCCGTCGAGCCCCGCGCATTCATCCACCTCATTGAAATGCGGCAACGCTTCCCCGGCAAAGAGCACGCGGCTCGATTTCGCGGCCCGCACCGGCGGCCGATCGACATTGTTCAATAATCCCTCGACCAGATCGCTCGCCGGCGCCAAGTCCTTCAGCCCTTGTTGATATTGAATCCCCACCGCGTCGCAACCAAACTCGCTCGCCAGCCGCACCGCCGCCGCATACATCTTGCACTGCTGCAACGTCTGCGCCTTGGTCAGTTCCGATTCTTCGTCTCGCCCCCACTGAAAACGCATCCCCTTCTTCAGCAGCCAATCCAAAATCTCCCCCGCCTCGGCGTCGCTCACCTGGCGCATCCCCGCATACAGCGTCGACTGGCTCAACCGCTCCTTGAACACACCCGTCGGGTGCAGCAGCTCATCCGGGATGATGGCATTGAACATCCCCATGCAACCCTCATCGAACACACCCAGTATCGCCTTGCGCCGTTTGAACTCACGCCCCGCTTTCCGCCCCGCTTGCTCATCCTCCGCCGGCAGACGCAGCAGCCGCAAATCTTTCACATGACTCTGATCGTGCGTCACTATTCCCTCGTTCAGCCACTGACGCAGCCCGTTCTGAAAATACTCATCCCGGAAATCTTCGCTCCACAAACTGCTATACCGGATCCCCGCTTTCGTCATCGACCCGTTCAGGTTCAACATCCCGACCAGCCCCGGCCACGTCCCGCTCCAGTTCGCTACCGTCAGGATCGGCCCCTGGTGCGTGAACAATCCATGCAACACATGGTGGCTGTACTGCCACACGCTCTCAGCCACAATCAATGGCGCCGTCGAATCCACTTTCCGGAACACCTCCATCCCCATCTTCTGCGAATCAATGAACCCGTGCTGCTTCGTCGCATCATACTCATGCGCCCGAACCACCCTCCAACCCGCCGCCTTCAGCGCCTTCCCCAGAGTCGCCTCCATCTTCGCCTGCTCCGGCCAACACTTTTGATTCGCCGACAACCGCAGGTCGCCGTTGGACATCAGGTAGACTTGTTTGGGTTTCAATTTGCTGGCCGCTTTCATAATTTTAAATCGCAGCCGCATCATACCGCCCAAGCCTCCTGCCGCAAGCAAATGCCGGGACTCGCGAAGCACGCCAGTCCTTAGCCATTATCAAATCCCTAACCTCTGCATCCTCACTGGCACAGGCCATCTGCCCTCTGCCATTTGCCATCTGCGATCTTCCGGTTCAGCCAAGGACATCCGTCCCATCCGTCCCACCCCTGCTCCCCGCCTGCTTTCCAGTCGCATCTGTTTTCCCTTGCATTCCCACCCAAAATCTGCCCTAATCTTCAAAAGCAGGTCCCCATATGAGCACCAGTAGAGCCGCTGCTGTGCACACGTTTTCCAAGCCTTCGGAGTCAACGCCCTCCGCCCGGGCTTTTACCCTCGTTGAGCTCCTCGTCGTAATCGCCATCATCGCCATCTTGGCCGCTCTCCTCTTGCCCGCACTTTCCCGCGCCAAAAGTAAGGCCTACGCCATTCAATGCCTCAGCAACCTCCGCCAGATCAATCTCGGCTACAAAATCGCCGTCGACGAAGATTCCGGTCAGCTAAACGGGCCAAGCCCCTGGGGACCCGCCCAGCCGAACTATCCGTATGGATACGGCTACCAAAACTCCGGTGTGGGACTCTGGTACGCCAGGCACTGGGGTAAGGCGAACGAAAACTGGGTTTGCCCCGGTGCACCTGTGGTCACATCGGCCACCAACACTTACTGGCCCGGCCCCGGTCCTATCGTCGCCGGCACCGTCCACTCCGCCTGGCGCGCCCTCAATTGGGCTTGGTGGTGGTGGTGGGCCGATGGCCCGCCTAACCCACTCGACAGGACTAATCGCCTCGGAAGCTATTCGGCCAATGATTGGGTCAGCGGCTGGGGCTGGTGGGGCGGTTGGTACGACGGCAATCCCTGGGGCAAAACCAACTGGGTTTTCATCAAAGAACAACAAATCCTACACCCGTCCCAAACACCCATCTTCGCCGACGGAGTCGTTCCCTGGTGGAGTTGGCCCAAGGAAACCGATTACCCTGCAGCTAACCTGGAAACCGGCCAGGTCGCTCCCGGCGGCGTTCCCTTTGGAATCAACGTCTTCACCATCCCGCGTCACGGCTCCGCACCAAATCGCCTCCCAACTAAGCAACCTCCCTCAGCAAAACTGCCCGGCGGTATCAACGTTTCCTTTTACGACGGCCACGTCAGCTTTGTCCGCCTCGAAAACCTCTGGCAACTCGAGTGGCACCAGGACTATAAACCACCCCTCAAACGCCCCGGCTCCTGAAAAGGCGATCCACGCAGGTTATTGCCATTTTCATCTTTTGACGAGTTGCACGTTTGCGCTCTTCGCATCTTCGCGCCTTCGCTGTTCAAGAACTTTAGCAACAGCAAACATGCTGTTGTCAACGTAACCCACCTCATTTAGCGAATCTCGGAACATTAATTCCTTGTGCGGCTTGTGCCAGGAGAAACCGTCGAACGCTGACCCTTCAACAACCAGAACCGTTTTGGTGGGGTTTTGCAGGCTTCCCACGCGAGCGCCTGTAATTCCGGGAAGTGGGGATTGGTTTTCGTGTTACCACCGTTGAAGAGGTAGCTGGTAAAGTTAGTGAGGTGGGTTCTCTCAAGCCGGGAAATGCCTTGTCTTTCATACCGTCGCCACAGCCACCGGGACAGTCTTTGTGTCCCATCCGACCATGGCGAATGGCTCTTGGGTGAACCTCGGTCAGCCCACTGAACTCTTTACCGGCATCTATGAGTTCACCGATTCATCCGCGGCCAACAGCTCCCGAAGGTTTTACCGATCTGTGCCTCACTCATGCTCGCGCAATCCTTCCGGACTTAGTCTCTCTGTGGACGGGCAGACTTCACCGCACCGTACTCCTTCAACAAGAATGCCATGGGGCTCCGGAGAGCGCCAACCGACCAGCATTAGAAGCACGAGAAAACCAATGGCTCGCATAAACGCCCTCAATGTTCCGCAGCGGTGGCTCCGAGCAAATGGCGCAGTATGTAAGCATGGTGGACGCGAGCAATCCCCTGGCTGGCGGCATGGCACAGAGAGCCGAGACGGGGTGTATTAGCCGGTTCACTCCGCTGGTATCGTCCAGTTAAACGCCCCGATTGTTGATTTGCGATGGACGAAAAAGGCGCTGCCAGGAGGTATCGGGAGGTTGTCCGCCGCATTGAAAGTCGCGTCAAACCAGCCCTGCGTCCCGGCCGCGTTCTGGAAGTAAAAGTACGTCGCGGCCGAACCATTCGACTGGATCACTAGCACATTGTCACCGGACACGGGATTTAATCCGCTGGCCACACCGGTGGCAGGGTCGCCCGTAAAAAGGTTGAGCGAATTGAGCGTTAGGCTGCTCAGGCTCTTCAGAGTCCCAAGCAGATTGAAGCCAGGCTCGATCGGTGCCACCGTCACGCCGGTCTTCACCGGGCCGCTCAAGAACAAGTCCAGGTTGCCAGGCACAATGCGCCGCACCAGGACGCCCTGCTCCGGATACACCACCTGGTTAGCGGCGGGAGTGAAATCCGCCTCAAACCAGCCGTGGGCGATGGCATTGCTGAAGTAGAAGATCGTCAGGGTCTGCTGCGTCTGGGGGATCTGTAAGATGATGGTGTCCGCCTGAGAAGGATTGAGCCCGGACTTCAGTCCGGTTTCATTATTCGTACCGAAAAGGCTGGCGATGGTGAAGTGCGGTCGAATCCTATAGGCAGTCCCTACCGACGCTATTCCCGAGAGATTGCCGGCCAACACCAGATTCCGGGTTGCGGCGAAACTATTGGCGATATCAACCATTATGCCATTATCAAATTCCACATAAGCCGGTGTCCCGTTCGTTCCGAACTGGCCGTTAAGCCACACCGCGTTGGTGTCCGTCAAGGTGGCATCCTGCACGGCCGTGATTTTCCCCGCGAACTCCACCGGCCCCACCATCCGCTGTGAAAACGCGGTGAATTTGGAAGCGCTGCCGCCATTGCCCAAAATCGCCGTGTCGGTGCCGATCCAAAACGCGGAGGTGGATTGACTAAAGTCGAAAACGATGCGCAGCCGGATGAAGCGGGGTTCAGCCGCGGAGACTGGGGTCGCATCTCTCACCGTCACCAAATCAAACTCACTGTCGACTGGGGTCACGCTTACGCCAAGAACATGGGCGTTATCCGAAAACCAGTTGGTTCGGTCCGCTGATACCTCGGGGAGGTATTGCAGATGCAATGCCGTTGCATCCACCCGCCGCTTGTACTGAAGCGCGAGATGTCGGCCCACCCCGACGGTGATCAAATCCGCCGCCATCGCCGCGTTGCCATCGCCGGGGTTCCGCGGGTCGGTGCCGAGGGCATACTCCACCAGGTTGGTCACCCCATCCCCGTCTCCGTCGGCTTCGGTTTGAGCGGGATCCGTCAGATCCACCCCGTCATAGAAGTTTGCGTTGAGGACCAAACGAAAAATCGTCCCGCCGCTGCCAGTTCCGCCTTCGGAAGTTGTTCCGTAGAGATTGCCATCGATGCCCAGCACGAGTGGCGCCTGCAGGTTTGAGCCGTTGGTGCGCTGGAACAAACTGAGTGAGGTGAAGACGCCGTTCGTGGTTATGCGGAACACCGTGCCGAAGCCGTTCGCCGCCGGGATGCCTCCGGTAGAGCCGCCGAATTCAGTCGTGCCATACAGGTTGCCGTCGCTTCCAAAAATCAATTTGGCAGAGGGGGCTTCACCGTCGGTAAAATGGAAATTAAACAAGGTCGTAAGGACACCATTGGTCGTAACCTTGAAAATGGTGCCGAAGCCCGAGTTAGTCCCGAAGGTCGAATTGGTTCCCCCGAATCCTGTCGTGCCATACAGGTTGCCATCGTTAGCCTGGACAAGGCCACCCAGAGGCGACGTACCGTTGGCGGCGTTGAACGACACGAGAGTGGTCAGGCTGCCGCCCGGGGTTATTTTGAAGACAGTTCCGGCCAGCTGGCTCCCGCCGGCGGCCGTCGTCCCGTAAAAGTTTCCATCCTGGCCGGCGGTCAGCCCGTCCCGCGGCAATTCCACGCCACCAGCGATGTCGTTGAAAGTGGCTAGTGTGGTCAGCACTCCATTGGTGGTTACGCGGAAGACGGTGCCGACACCATCGGCTCCGCCCTCGGTGGTAACGCCGTAGAAATTACCGTTGGCGTCCATTACAAGCTGGAACTGTGGATTGGCGCCATTGCTGCCATCGAACGAGGCCAGAGTGGTGAGCGTTCCGTTGGTCGAGAACCGGAAGATCGTGCCAAGATCGTTCGGCCCGCCAAAGGCGGTCGTGCCGTAAAAGTTCCCATCCCTTCCGAGTGCCAGTCCGCCTTGAGGCGACGCCCCATTAGTCCTGTTGAACGAGAACAAAGACGTCAGCACGCCGTTGGGCGCTAACCTGAATATCGTCCCCACACTGTTGCTACCGCCACTGCTGGTTGTCCCGTAGAAATTTCCGTCAGGTCCAAGCATGAGGCCGGCCTGCGGAAAAATGCCGGTGAGAGGAAGCACCGACACCAGATGGGTCAGCACACCGCCGGCGGTCATCCGAAACACCGAGCCCTGCGAACATCCGTAGAAGTTGCCATCACTTGCCAGAAGCAAGCCCGCCAGCGGCGAACCGTTGCCGGGGTCTGTGAACGAGACGAGAGTAGTAAGCACTCCATTGGTCGTTACCTTGAACACCGTCCCTAGATCCGCGCTGCCACCCCGTTCCGTCGTTCCGTAGAGCTGGCCATCAGCTCCAACGCTCAGTTCCGATTTGCGCTTAGCGCCTTTGGTGAACGAAACCAGGGTCGTGAAATTCCCGTTCGTGGTGATTCTAAATATCGTCCCCAGGTTGGCGCTTCCGCCGTCCGGCGTCGTGCCGTAAAGATTCCCATCCGGGCCCACAGTCAATCGCGCCTGTCCGCCGGTGCCGTTTGTGGTTTGAAATGAGAAAAGTGTGGTCAATGCGCCGCTCGTCGTGATTTTGAAGATAGTCCCCTGCCCGGCGCTGCCCCCCAATGACGTGCTGCCGTATAAATTGCCATCAGGTCCCAACGTCAGTCCGGCGGGAGCCCCACCGCTGGTGGCAAGGTCAAAAGAGAACAGCAGCGTTACGACTCCACTTGGCGTCACTCGAAAAATAGACCCGACCGAGTTGACGCCGCCCAACACTGTGGCTCCGTAGAAATTCCCATCCGCGGCCAGCACCAGCCCGAATGTCGGATTTTCCCCGTTCGTCCCGTCGAACTCGGCGACATTAGTCAATACGCCATTTGTCGTGACCTTGAAGATCGAGCCTCTCGCGATCGCGCCGCCGGTATCGGTCATTCCGTAAAGCAACCCATCATTCCCCAGGACCAGACCCGCCGCCGGACCCGGCTGGTCTGACACAAGTATCGTCAGCGCGCCTCCCGGTGTGACCCGAAATACTGCCCCCTTCCCCATCGGTCCGCCGCCAAGTGACGTCCCGTAAAAGTTTCCGTCCGGAGCCTCGATCAGGGCGCCCCTGACCGGGCCAAGGCCGAGTTGGAAATTGAAGAGCGTTTGTGGCTCGAGTGCCCAACACCGCGCGCACAATAGTAGCAATGAGAGTGCAGCCAGTGGCGAAATCGCGAATTTTCCTTGTCCTGCTTTCATGAATTATTTTTTTGAGGCACTTGTATCGGTGCCTCGATCAGTTACGTTAGTGGGAACCACAACCCACAGATTAGTTCCCCAAAACACCAACGCAGCGGTGGAACGAAAGACCCATGATCGGATCTCAGGTATTATTTGCCAATGCAGTTGCCCTTGCGGCCTGACGGCAGTTGAAACCGAATAGCGACTGCTGTGCTGAAAACGCTTCTAAGGCGAGCGGAGCAATAAAATGCTGGGGACTTTGGCCAGCCGGAATGCGTAAGCATCCCCCGACCCCCATCCCCTGACGACTAATGAACAATCAGCACCAACTACGGACAGCCGGCCACTGCGACAGCCCTGGACAAGCGTTCTCGCCACACCGTCCCAGTCACCCAACCCAATCCTCAATCGCTCTCGCCCCCTGCGCCTCGTGCCTCTCTGTCCTCCTTTAACCGGTTCGCACCGGTTGGAACCAATTGGAACCCAAGTGCCGCTCTCACCCGCCGCCCCTCCAAAACTCTTCGCCAAATTTCAGTTCCTTTCAGCTAATCTCACTTGATTGCGCCAAATTACAGTGCCTGCACTTCGATCCCGAACTAAAACTTCGATTCCAATGCTCCTCATCGGCCCCAACCTTCAACATCGCTCGCACCGTTCAGCATTCACCTGACATGAACAGAAGTCATTCGCGCTTACTGACCTCCTGTTGGCTTGACGGGTTGACCGCGCCGCAAGAGGTCCTCCTCGTGCTCTTGCTCTTACTCGTCCTCGTCCTCCTCCTCCTCGTCGTCCTCGAGTTGAAGTTTGAAGCCCAACTGCCCGCCTCTGCCGATCCAAATCAAACCGCATCAAACTGGATCAAACCGGTTCAAACTGGATAACACCCAAGTGCTAAATAACCCTGCCGAGTCGCGCCGACTGCAATACATTTGCCTGATGCTACTCGCGCAGCCTAAGCCACGCGGAATTCACGCCGCCTCGCCGTGGTGGCCTCTCCTGTTTTGCTGGGCCTGCGTTGCGCTATCTGCGTCCGCCTCAGCCGCGAACTGGCCTGGGTGGCGCGGCTTGGAGGGCAGTGGTCTTGCGACCGAAAAGAATATCCCGCTTCACTGGAGCACCAACGCAAACATCTCCTGGCAGGTTGCGTTGCCTGAACGCGGGAATTCCACCCCAATCGTGTGGGGAGGGAGGGTTTTCCTCACCCAAGCCATCCGCACGATCGATCGTCGCTCGGTGATGTGTTTTGATCGCCACACCGGCAAGTTACTGTGGCAATCCGGCGTCACCTGGCCGGAGAAGGAACTGACGAGCGATGAGAATCCGCCCTGCACCCCTTCGCCCGTGACCGATGGACAGCGCCTCATCGCCTGGTTCGGATCGGCGGGTGTTTTTTGCTACGATTTTGCCGGGCGTGAGTTGTGGCACCGCGACTTGGGCCGGCAGATGCATCAATGGGGCTACGCCTCTTCCCCTGTTCTCTACAAGAGCTTGTGCTTGCTCAATTTCGGGCCGGGAGACCGAAGTTTTGTCATCGCGCTGGACAAGAAAACAGGGCGCACCGTCTGGAAGTTTGATATCCCGATTATCGCGTCCAATGTGAACCGCCAGGAATTGGGCGGCCCTGACGCAAGCGCCGGTGCGGCAGCATCAGTGAAACTCTCGGAGATCGCCGGCTCGTGGGCGACTCCTCTCATCGTGCCGGCGCCGCTGCATGAAGAACTCGTCGTCGCGCTGCCTCTTCGTTTGGTGGCATTCGCGCCCCGCACGGGTGAGCAACTCTGGCAGTCCGATGGCCCGAACATCGGCGCCTACAGTTCCCCATTTCAGGGTGAAGGGTTCGTGGCCTATGCTGGAAGCGGTTTCCGCAACAACCTCATGGTGGTGCAGCCCGGTGGTCGCGGTGACGTCACGAAGACGCGCCGACTTTGGCTGCAGCCGCTAGCCAACAGCCAGTCGCATATCGGCGCCGGGGTAATATTTCAAGAGCACATTTATCTTGTGAACACGGCCGGAATTGCCGAGTGCTTCGAGTTGAAGACAGGCAAGACCATATGGACTGAGCGCCTGACTTCCACCGGTGGGTCGAGCGGGTCGTGGTCTTCGCCCGTGCTGGCCGGCGATCGTCTTTATGTGCCGAACCGCAACGCCGACGTGTTCGTCCTGAAGGCCAATCCTAAATTCGCACTCCTGGCCGTCAACTCCATCGGTGGCGAACCTATGAGCGCCTCGCTGGCCGTGTCGGAAGGTAATATCTTCCTCCGCACGGACAAGAATCTGTGGTGCGTTGGCCCGGGCAAATAGTTGATGGCCATTTCCTTTCTATTTACCGGACTTTCAGCCCAAGGACGGGGTGATCGTGATCGACCAGCAAAATGTGCCAAGCGAAGACTATGATTAGGAACTTGAGTTGGGAGAATCCCAGAGAGACATTTGAGACAACTCGATTGAAGCTGAACAAGGCTGATCGCATCGTCGCCCTGGTTCTCGGCCTGATCTGGATCGGTGCCGGGATCGTAGCCGTCGCGCTTGGACTCAGCAAACGCCACTGGGTCCTGCCTGTTGTCGGCGCGGTTGCGATCTGGTATGGCCTGGCCTGGATTCGGGTTATGCGCGAAGGGCGGAAGCTTCAGTGGCTTGAAACATTGCGACCGTGGCGACGATCCTGAACGGGGTATCGTAAAAAAAATGGCGGGTGTCCAACGTTCGAACAATGTTCGCCATTGAGCCTTCTCTCAAAGTTCTCCCAGATTGCCAACACTCCAACACCCCAACACTCCATCACTTGACGGACTCGCCTGCTTCCTGTAACGCTGCACCGGGATACGAACTCATTGGATTTGTGGAAATCAAAAAAGCGATCATCACCGCGGCCGGAAAATCTCAACGCACCCTGCCCCTGCAAACACTGGTCGACCGCGACGGCTCCACCAAAACCGCACTGCGCATTTTGATCGAGGAGATCCTCTCCACCGGCGTCGAGCAGATTTGTGTCGTGATTTGTCCCGGTGATCAGACCGCCTACGAAGCCGCAGCCGGCGGGAAAAGCGGCCGGCTCCAATTCGTCGAACAAACCACCCCGCGCGGATACGGCGACGCAGTGCTTTGCGCGCGCGAATTCGTCGGCAAAGAGCCTTTCCTGTTGCTGGTCGGCGACCACCTTTATGTCAGCGGCGGGCCCAAACGCTGCGCCGAGCAATTAGCGACGATCGCCGCCTCCGAGAATTGCTCGGTATCCGCGGTGCAGGCGACTCACGAAAGCAAGCTGCCCTATTATGGCACCGTGGGCGGACGCCTCGTCGCCGGCCGCAAAGGCCTCTATGAAATTGCCCAGGTGATCGAAAAGCCCACCCCGACCGAGGCCGAGCAAAAGCTCATCGTTCCTGGCCTCCGCGCCGGGCATTATCTCTGCTTTTTCGGCATGCACGCCTTCACGCCAATCGTGATGGAATTGCTCGCCGAACAGGTCGCCGGCGGGCCTGATCAAATCGTTCATCTGAGCGCTGCGCTGGCTCGCCTGGCCGAACGCGAACGCTATCTCGCGGCGGAGCTCTCCGGGCGCCGCTACGATGTCGGCGTCAAATACGGCCTGCTGACGGCGCAAGTCGCGTTGGCGCTCGACGGCCAGGACCGCGATGAGGTCCTCACCGGCCTGCTTGAGCTGGTCGCCCGTCGCGAACTGAAATAAAAAAGATCTATGCCTAAGTACGTCTCTCTGCCCTACAATAAGAAGCTCAATTTGCTGCGCCGGCACAGCGTCGGCTGCGAATGGCCTGACCTCGATCAGGAAAATTGGTGCCTGCATTGCGGCTCGAAATTCAACGGCCATTCGACCCAGGTCTGGCAGGACGATAACGGCGCCCTCTGGCTCGAGTGCGGCACCCCTGGCTGCAACGGTTCCCCCATTGACTGGGCCCCTTACCCGTGGTGGGATCCAAAACATCCCGCAACCAAGGCCGGCCTGAAAAAATCCAGCTCCAAACCGAAACCCAAACGCCGGCGCAGAACCGCCGCAGAGGATAACGATATTCCGTTCTAGGACGACGACTGTCATGTTAGATCTTCGTCGCATCATCACCGCGACCGACCCCGCCTTGCGCAACCACTCGCTTGAGACCGCCTGCGCCGGCCTGTCATTGGAACAAATGCTCGCGCAATGTGGCGAACTCGATGCCTTCCGCCGCCAAAGCGAGAATTTATACGAACGCGTCCGGGCGTTGTTTTTTCTCTACGCCATTCATCGATTTCATCTGCCACCCAAACTGCTCCAGGCCACGGCTGCCGGGCGAGGACGAACCGCTTCGCTAATCCCGTTTCAAGGCTACGAGCATCTGCTTCAACGGCGATTTGAAGAGGCCATCGATCGGTTCCTCGCCGTTCAGCAAGCCGAAGGCCCGAGCGATTCCATCTCCAGCGCGTTGTCCGCCGCGTATCATCGGCTCGCCTTTCAGACGCTCGCCGACCAGGTCCGCCGCAGCGTCCGGTCCGTCCGCGGCAACCAATGGATGTTCCGGATGGGCCATCCCGCCGACCAACCGTTGCGCCTCCGCCCCGAGCTGTTGCATCGCAGTGCCGGCGACGGCAGCTACCCGATCCTGCGCGAACGCACGCCCGTGCGCATGGACCTCACCCATTGCGGGTGGAGCGATATTTTCTTTTTGGGAATGGATTTTCCCGAAGGCGCCAAGGTGCTGAATGTCTCAATTGACCTCGGCGTGCACGGACGCGATGCCATCGCGCGTCCTCCAGTGGAGGCGTACCTCCGGGTGATTGAAGAACCGCTGTTGCGCCTGGTCAGCGTCGATCTCGGCGCCTCCGCTGATATCACCAACCTGGGCGAAGTGTTCGATTTCGCGAAAGATTATCTCGGCCTGTTGAAGGCCGCCGTCATCGCCTCTGGCATCATCCCCCCCGGCATCGAGGGCTCGGGACAAAGCCTGGCGGAGCTCCTCGCCCGAATTGCCGGCCCGGGCCGCGGTTTGGAAATCGTCAGCATGGTGAACGATATCCCCAAGGGCTCGCGCCTGGCGGTTTCCACCAACCTGTTGGCCTGCATGGTGAGTGTCTGCATGCGGGCTACTGGGCAGACCGCATCGCTCATCGGGCCTTTGCAGGAACACGAGCGTCGATTGGTCCTCGCCCGCGCTTTGCTCGGCGAGTGGCTGGGAGGTTCGGGCGGCGGCTGGCAGGATTCCGGCGGTGTCTGGCCGGGTATAAAACTAATCGAAGGAGTGCTCGCGGGTGACGGCGACCCCGAATCTGGTATCAGCCGTGGCCGCTTGATGCCGCAGCATCGCATCCTCGATGACCAGTATGCCCCGTCGGCGACTCGCCGGCGCTTGCAGGAAAGCCTGGTGCTGGTGCACGGGGGCATGGCCCAAAACGTCGGGCCTATCCTTGAAATGGTCACCGAAAAATACCTGCTGCGCTGCGGTGCCGAATGGGAAGCGCGCAAGAGCATGCTCGGCATTCTGAATGAAATCCTCGCGGCGCTGCGACGTGGTGACGTGTCGGCTATCGGCCGCGCCACGACGCGCAATTTTAAAGAGCCCATTCAAACGATCATCCCCTGGGCTACAAACTATTTCACTGAGACTTTAATCCAGCGTGTCGCCGCCGAGTTTGGAGAAAGTTTTTGGGGCTTCTGGATGCTCGGCGGCATGTCCGGCGGCGGCATGGGGTTTATCTTTGCTCCTGAAAAAAAGGCGCGGGCTCAAAAACGCCTGCAGGAGATCATGTCCGCCGCCAAACGCGAACTCGAATCCGCCTTGCCCTTCGCGATGGAGCCCGTCGTGTATGATTTCGCAATCAATGAGCGCGGCACCTCAGCCGATTTGCTCGACCCGGAATCTGCCCTGATGCCCTCGGCCTATTATTCCCTGCTGGTGCCGGGATTGTTGCGACAGGACCGGCACGCGTTATCGGCGCTTCGTCGGGCCGAATTGGACCGCTTCGGAGCGGCCTGTCGCACCAAACCCGAGCTGCGCGGGGTCGTGCAGACCCTTTTCGATGTGATGCTGCCGCGGGGAAAAACCGAAACTGCAACCGATCAGTCGCTCGCAACCTTGCTCACCGAGCATGGGTTCGACCGTGCGCAACATGAGCAAATCCGTGCTGAACTGAAAGAGGGGCGCATTGGCCTCGCGCAAAACCGTTTGCCCGCCAGTGCTACTATCGAAGATGTGAACCCAGCCGATGTGGTCGATGCCTCGGCCGCCGGCTCGACCAGCACCAAATTGCAGTCGTTTGGCCGCAAAACTCTCGAACGTGCAGAACTGGCCATCATCACCCTCGCCGCCGGCGCCGGCAGCCGCTGGACCCAGGGCGCCGGCGTCGTCAAAGCATTACACCCCTTTTGCAAATTCGCCGGGCGACACCGCACGTTTATCGAGACGCACCTCGCCAAAAGCCGGCGCACATCACATCAGGTTGGGGTTGACCTGCCGCACGTGTTTACTACCAGTTATTTGACCCATGCGCCCACGGAGGTATTTCTCGCGCGACAAAAGAATTACGGCTACAAAGGACCCTTGCTACTCTCGCCAGGACGCGCCGTCGGCCTGCGCCTGGTGCCGACCGTGCGCGATCTCCGCTTCCTTTGGGAAGAGATGCCGCAGCAACTGCTGGATGAACAGCAACAAAAAGTTCGCGAGAGCCTTCACCATGCCCTTATGAATTGGGCCCGCTCTGCCGGCGAAGCCAGTGATTACACCGACAACGCGCCGCTGCAATGCCTCCACCCCGTCGGACATTGGTATGAAATTCCGAATCTCTTGCGCAATGGCACCCTGGCCCGGTTGCTCGAACTGCGCCCGCAACTCAAATACCTCTTGCTCCACAATATCGACACCCTGGGAGCCGATGTTGACCTGGATTTGCTGGGACGCTTCATCGAATCCGGCGCCGCTCTGATGTTCGAGGTAATTATCCGCCGACTGGAGGATCGCGGTGGCGGCCTCGCCCGGGTCAACGGCCGCGTCCGCCTCGTGGAAGGCCTCGCGCTGCCGCGCGAAGAAACCGAATTCGCGCTGAGTTTCTATAACTCCAACACGTGCTGGATTGACATTCACAAACTCCTCAATGCATTCGGGCTTACTGTTGCCGAGTTGAGCGACCAGGCAAAAGTCGCAACGGCGATCCGCGCCATGGCCGGCAAAATGCCAACTTACATCACTTTGAAAGAAGTCAAGAAACGGTGGGGCCATGGCCAGGAGGATATTTTCCCAGTCACCCAATTTGAGAAACTCTGGGTTGATATGACTGCGCTCCCGGAAATCGACTGCCGTTTCGTCGTCGTGCCCCGGGTCCGGGGACAACAGCTCAAAGACCAGGCCCAACTCGACGGCTGGCTCCGCGACGGCTCGGCTGAATATGTCGAGAGCCTCTGCCGCTGGACGTGAAGAAAAACCCGAAGTTCGAAACCCGAACAAATTCCAGCACGCGGATTTTTAACGGAGTAACCACTGGGGCAATTGGGGGACCGTTTCGCCAGGTTCGGATTTCGGGGTTCAGGAGTCGGATTTCCCTGTGGGTGGGGCGTATTTTCGCCCATTAAATAGAGGCATTGACCTGTGTTGCTACCCCGTCCACCTGACGGAAGTTAACTCTACAGTTTAACTTGATCCAGGCGCGGCTCGTGCACGTGTCTGGATTCCCTGACGGACGGTGCATAACCAAGGAAGCGAAACGGAATAGCCACAAATCACAAGATTATGCGTATTTGTTTGCTCGACAGAACTACCGGGCTCTATTTCCAAGCCCCACATTCATGGACCGCCGATACCAGCGCAGCACAGGTTTTTGAGAACAGCCGGCAGGCGGCCTTGTTCGCGCGGCAACTTTGCCGCGAGGACCTCGAGGTCTTCATCGATTTCGGCGACGATGAATACAATGTGTCGGTACCGGTCCAAACTCGCTTGCAATATACGTAAGGATGATATGAAGCGCACCCATCACCGAACCAAGGCTTCGAAAAAACGCGGCAAAACCTCAACGCTCGAGATCCTTGGCGGCAATTTCGGACGCAAGATTCAACGGAAATGGGCCGAACATCATCGCCGCCTCACCGGGCTTCGCGAACAATTCCTCAAAGGCCGAAACACACAAAGCGAAACGGCCAAGGCGAGTTTGTCTAACTCCAGCGAGCATATTGCCGATGCCGCAACCGATTCTTTCGACCGCGATTGCGCGTTAGCTTTGTTGTCATCAACACAAAACGCGCTCTACGAAATCGACCAGGCGCTCAACCGCATCGCCGAGGGTACCTACGGCATCTGCGAGCTTAGTGGCCAGAATATCGAGATCGAGCGTCTCCGGGCGATTCCCTGGACCCGTTTCTGCACCCAAGCACAAGCCCAACTGGAGAGCCGGGGGGCCGGCACCCGCGTCCAACTAGGGGAAGTTGGCTCCTGGTTAAAGACAGCGGACCACGACTCAGCCTCGGAAGAGGAATGGGAGGAGCCAGTGGCAGCTGGAGGAAGACATCGAGCTTAATTCGCAACAAACCGGGTGGCCCAAACGTTTTTCTGAAGGCCGAGCCCCGCGGAGCATGGCCTTCCAGTGCCCTTCGGGCCAACCGGAGCCCGAGCTTCCGAACGCTTCATCTGCTTCATTGACATTTCTCATACGACCTTGATATCTGTTTCAGAACGTTAATAGCTGTGCTATTGAAAGGTTTCACGGCAGGAACGTTCAAGGACATGGATTATGAAAACGAGAATTGTCTTCTACCTTCCGTTAACGATTGCAACAGTGCTCACGCTCGCGGCGCTTGCTCACGCCCAACTCGCGAAAAAACCTCAACGCGTTGAGGATGCCGTCCTCGCACGGCTGGGCGAGATCGAAAACGCGGCCGAGAAACTGGATTCCGAAAAGGTTTTCAGCTTCGTGCTCGAAAACAATCACGGCGCCTTGGTGCAGAACGGCAGAATCTTCCTGACTCGCACCGATGCCCTCGAGAACACCAAACAGGGCTTCCAACGCCTGGAAAAGGTCCATTATGCATTGGGCCCACAACACGTCACGATGCTTGCCCCGACCGTGGCCTTGGTGATTGGGCAAGGGGCATCGGAGGCCACTACGCTTGATGGCAGGAGTCTCACCACGCAATTCGCGCAGTCCGTGGTTTTGGTCCATACCAACGGCGAATGGAAGGTGATTCACGCTCACCGCTCTTTTTCATCGGCGCGATAAGGTGGTCCTACTTCCCGTTTGCCTGGCCTATATTTGGTTGGAGTCGCATTGGGCCGGCACGCATTTCGCAGTGGCCGGACGAATTGTCAGTGAATGGTGGTCGCTGGCGCAAGCAGCCGGACACCAATTAAAGAACCGCCCCCGAACTTCCCACAACCAGTCTGCCCCGATTCTGGACAGGGCGCCAACCCACCACCTCACAGCTTTCGAGGGTTGGTCGAGGTAGATGCCATGGCTCAGGTTTTGCTGCAACGTGCGTGAAAAAATGACCTGCGCTGTGCGAGATCGAGGCAGGAGGCGGCCATTGTTGGTCCGGGCACAGTGTCAGCGGTAAGACGTACGATGCCTATGACTGGCGAGAAGTTGATTCGAATGCTCGAGGAAATGATGGATATCAAAATCCACCAATACGCCCAATTCCACCTCAAACTTAATCCCGAGGTGGCCAAACTTCTGCAGGAAAAGCGCGAGACTGACCGCCTGCGCCTGGATCAGATTCGAATGGAATTGGTGCGCTTCCTCGATAGCTGAACTGTTCAGTCGCGGGCTCCCGCCTTCTGACCGTTGACCAGCCAGGCCATCTCTGGTTGTGTGTCGGCCGCGCTGAGCAACAAACTCACAAATCGTCGCGCTTGCGGCGTGAGAATGCGCCCCTTCCTCAATACAACTCCATAGGTGCGTTTGGGGAAGAAGTCGCCTGCGGGGATGACTTCCAGCTTCTCCTGGCCCGTAATGCCGATGCTGATGATCAGCGATATTCCCAGCCCCAGCGCGACATACTTTTTGATCACTTCCCATACCCCAACTTCCATTGCGACCTGATAACTCAGCCCATGCTTCTTAAATGTGCTGTCCACCAGGTTCCAGGTGCTCAAACCACGCGGCGGCAGAATCAATGGATACCGGCTGATTTCTCTCAGTGAGAGTGGTTTGTAGGCCAATGGATGGCCCAGGCAGGTGATTATCACCGGCTCGTACGACACGATCGGGTGAAACTCAATATCCTCCGGCACTGACATCAGCGGACCTACTGCGAAATCCACCAGCCCGGCTCGAAGTTGTTCCAGACCTTCGAGGCCAGTCACGTTGTGCAAACGCACCTCAATTTTTGGATGCGCCCGATGGAACTCTTCGACATGCCGCGGCAGGAAGTAGAGGATCGTCGACATACCGGCCGCAACTTCAATATGGCCCTCGTCGACTTGGGTGCGCCGCAACCGGAATTGTTCGTCGAGGTTTTCGAGTTGCTCAATCAACGCGCTCGCCATTTCGTAGAGCAGTTCACCTTCGTGCGTCAGTTGGATCTTCGAACCGCGACGAACGAAAAGCGTCACCGTCAATTCATTTTCCAAACTCTGAATCTGTTGCGATACAGCAGGTTGGCTCAGGTGCATACGTTGCGCCGCCTTCGAGACGCTGCCTGTCGCTGCGGCATAACAAAAGCCCCTGAGTTGCTGAAAGCGATTTTGTTTATAGCGGTATCCGGAGGCGTTTGTTTGCATAGTGGCCTTTCCAAACCGGACGGTGTGCAGATAAGTGCTAGTGCCCACCCAACATAGACGCGATTGCCGAACCTCGCAATAGGTAGTCATGCGGATATAGGTTTGGTTTATAGACAACATTGAAACTTCCAATTTTGCATTGGCACAAATTCGGGTCATACTGCATCAACAAAACAAATGCTCCGAATAAGCTAAGCCAAACTTCCTCGGAGCCAAGCAGAGTCGCCCAAGGCGTTTGGGGCAACTTTGAGCGGGCTTCCGAAGACCACGAGCGAAGTGCAGTTGCAGGCGCAAAAGCGCTTCGCTCGACCGGCCCGGCGATTCAGAGCGTTAAACAGTCGAACTCACTTATGAAAACACGCGAAACACCTCGAGGCCTGGATATACTGGGCCCTGTAAGCGGCGAGCAAAAAGAAATCCTTTCTAACCAGGCCCTCGACTTTTTGGCCGCGCTGCAGCGGGAGTTCAACCCGCGCCGGCTGGATCTCTTGCAGCAGCGCCAGGAACGGCAGCAGGCGCTGGATCGGGGGGAACTACCCCATTTCCTGCCCGAGACGGCGGATGTGCGCACGCGGGAATGGCAGGTTCTGGCCGTCCCTGAAGACCTGCGCGATCGGCGGGTGGAAATCACCGGACCGGTGGATCGCAAGATGGTGATCAATGCGCTGAATTCAGGGGCAAACTGTTATATGGCGGATTTCGAAGACTCGCACTCGCCAACGTGGGAAGGGACCCTGGATGGGCAAACTAACGTTCGGGACGCGGTGCGCGGCACTATCGAGTACGTAAGCCCGGAAGGGAAGGCTTACCGGCTGAACCGCCGCGTGGCGACATTACTCGTGCGGCCGCGGGGCTGGCATTTGCCTGAGAAGCACGTGGTGATTGATGGGAAGCCAATGTCGGCAAGCCTATTCGATTTCGGGCTCTATTTCTTCCATAACGCGCGTTATCGCGCCATGCACGATTGCGGCATCTACCTGTACTTGCCCAAATTGGAGCACTACCTGGAGGCACGACTTTGGAACGATGTTTTCATTCGAGCGCAGGAACTCTTGGGGATTCCCCAGGGCACGATCAAGGCGACGGTACTCATCGAGCACATCCTGGCCAGTTTCCAAATGGAGGAAATCCTTTACGAACTTCGCCATCACAGCGCCGGCCTGAACTGCGGGCGCTGGGATTACCTCTTCAGTTACATCAAGAAGTTTGCGCACCGGGAGGAGTTTATTGTGCCGAACCGGGCGCAGGTAACGATGACGGTGCCATTCATGCGGGCTTACACTCTCTCGTGCATCAAGACCTGCCACAAGCGCGGTACGTTCGCGATGGGCGGCATGGCGGCGTACATTCCTGTTAAAGCCGATCCTGCGGCGAATGAAGCCGCACTGCAAAAAGTGCGCGAGGATAAGCGCCGTGAGGCGACGGACGGTCACGACGGCACCTGGGTCGCGCATCCGGGCCTGGTCACGGTTGCACGCGAAGAATTCGACAAGGTGCTGGGCACCAAACCAAATCAGATCGATCGCCTGCGCGACGATGTCCACGTCACCGAAGCGCAATTAATTGAAGTGCCAAAGGGAACCATCACGGAGGAAGGCCTGCGCACGAATATTCGCGTCGGGATTCAATACCTCGAAGCGTGGTTGGGTGGCCTCGGCTGCGTGCCACTCTACAATCTGATGGAGGACGCCGCAACCGCTGAAATCTCCCGGACGCAAATCTGGCACTGGGTCCACAATCCGCGCGGCATGCTTGTCGACGGCCGCAAAGTGACCCGGGAGTTGGTTCAGCATTTGATGAACGATGAACTGGACCGTATTCGCCGCGAACACGGCGAAGCGCGCTTCGCTACTGGCCATTTCGGCGAAGCCAGCGCGCTCTTTGCCCACCTCGTTGCGAGCGAACAACTCGATGAGTTCTTAACGCTTAAAGCTTACGAATTGCTGGACGGGTCCGAAGCGAAGGAACCAAGTCCGACCGTTATTCCGATGCGGCGGCGAAGGCGTGCCGAACCGGAGATGGCGAGGAAAGTAGCTTAGCAGCTTGCACATTAACCAACCACAACAGGAAACCAAAAACAATGAGACGAAATCGCAATATCAAACCAGTCCGTAAAATCCGATCTCTCCGGCATCAGCCGGCCAGACAGAATGGATCCATAGTAAATGGCCACAACGGTTGTTCCGAAGAACTATTGTCGGACAAACGCAAACTGATCGCAGCCGATGCCATCGAGCAGCTGGAAAACTTCTGGAGCCGTGACACCCGTTGGCGCGGGGTGAAGCGTGTCTACCGTGCAGAAAAAGTGCTTCGATTGAGGGGCACGATGCCGATCGAACACACCATTGCGGACCGCATGTCGCGCAAGCTGTGGCAGACCCTCCAGCGCGAGGATTTTATATCGGCGCTAGGCGCCTTGACAGGGAATCAGGCGGTGCAGATGGCCCAGGCGGGGCTCAAGGCAATCTACCTGAGCGGCTGGCAGGTGGCGGCGGATGCCAACCTCGCCGGTGCAACCTACCCCGACCAAAGCCTCTATCCGGCCAATAGTGTCCCAATGGTCGTTCGTCGGCTCAACCGAGCGCTTCGGCGAGCGGATCAAATCCAGTTGCTCAAGGGCGAAGACAAGGTCGATTTCTGGACCCCAATCGTGGCGGATGCGGAGGCTGGTTTTGGCGGCGTATTGAACGCCTATGAACTCATGCTGGGAATGATCGAGGAAGGCGCGGCTGGCGTTCACTTCGAAGACCAGCTGGCTTCGGCCAAAAAATGCGGGCACATGGGCGGCAAGGTGCTGGTGCCCACGTTCGAATTCATCAACAAGCTCACTGCTGCCCGTTTGGCGGCCGACGTCGCCGGTGTGCCGGCGATTTTAATCGCGCGCACAGATGCCGAGGCCGCGAAACTGTTGACGAGTGATTTTGACGAACGCGATAAACCCTTTTGCACCGGCGATCGCACCGACGAAGGATTCTTCCGAATCCGGGCAGGGCTCGAATTGGCGATCGCCCGCGCGATCGAGTACGCGCCCTACGCGGATATGCTCTGGTGCGAGACCAGCAAACCTGATCTGGAGGCGGCGCGAGAATTTGCCGAAGGGGTGAAGAAGGTGTACCCGGACAAATGGCTCGCGTACAATTGCTCGCCGTCATTCAATTGGCAAAGGCACCTGGACGTGTCGACGATCTCGAAATTCCAAAGGGAGCTGGGTGCGATGGGGTACAAGTTCCAATTTGTCACCCTGGCGGGATTCCACGCCCTCAATTACAGCATGTGGAAACTGGCGCGTGGTTATAAAGAACGCCAAATGGCCGCCTACACCGAATTACAGGAGCAGGAATTCGCTGCGGAAGCTGAAGGTTACAGCGCGGTTAAACACCAGGCCTTTGTGGGTGCCGGCTATTTTGACGAAATAACAAATATTTGCGGCGAGAGCTCAACCCAGGCGTTACACGACTCCACGGAAGAAGCACAGTTCAATGGCAAAGTCGCCGCGTGAACAATATGTCCGGAAGGACGAGCGCACCGCCGCATTCTTGCCGATGCCCCATTTGCCGAAGGCGCATAGCCCGCGGACACCCTCGACTTTTACACGGCTCCAAGTCAGTAGCGCGTGCGATAGAACCGGTGCGGGGTAGAGACTGAAACCAAGTGGGGACTGAAAGCCTCCGGCATATCCTGCCAGGGGCCGGTAAGTTCCGCTGCCTCCTGCAGGACACCACGGTCCCAGGCAAGTTCGGTTTTTGAGTTCACGAGACGCGCCCACAGAGTGGGGGGCGTGGGCCGCACTACAGATTTGATTTGATAAATGACGCCGGCTCCGGAGCCGTTGCCGGTGTTCCCTGTCGAGACCAGATCGGCAATGAATAAAGAGTCGCGTGTCGCAAGCAAGCCGTCCAGGTGGCCGATGCCAGCTTGCTGGCCCTCAATGAAGTGAAAATAAATCCCTGAGGTGAGATTGGCATAAACGACCGGGTTCTCTTCATTGTTAGTTCCGCCCAGATTAAAACGGCCATGAAAGCCCAAAAACATCCCGGTATTCAGCCCGTCTGGAAATGCCGGTGGAGCAAAAACAATGTCATTTACCCCTTCGCTTTCATGCCCTGTGAAAGGATCGGACAGCGGTTGGAATGCGATTAGTGGCTGAACCCCAGCCCCACCGATGATCTTGCCGGTCCGGTATTCGGTGTAGTTGGTCGGGAAACCAAAATAAGGAACCAACCCACCAAGATTGGTTCTTGAAATAGAATTCACTTCATCCGCACTCACGGGTTCATTCGGATCGAGAAATCCGTCGATACCGTTGTCCTGAAAATAAAGATCTCCGGTAGTAGGGTGGAACGCAAAGCCCGCGGGATTTCGCAATCCCGCTCCGATCTGCTTAAGATTGGTTGCCGTCAGGTTGGTGCCATCGTCCTCGACCGTAAGCATGTAAAAGGAGTCCCCATGCAAGGTGCCGATCGCACCCGGAATATTTCGGTTGGTCAGGGATGCAGTCTGGGTCGTGACGCCATAATTCCCGTCTGACCCGAGTTGGAATAAGAGATCGTAGGAATTGGTCTTGCTTGGGGTCGAACGGACGGTCAGTGCGGAGTTTGGGTGCTCCCAGGAACCGGGGTACCCGATGCCGATCCGGCCAATGAACGTCAGGGGTGCGGAAGGAGAAGCGCCTGCGCGCAAAATGGTGATCGGTTTGGTTTGGCCGGTGACAAAAACGAGGTTGCCGGCCAGGCGAACGGAGGTCTGAGTTCCCGGCAGGCCGGCGAAAAGTACCGTGCCTGGCCCATCAGCCACACCATCGCTGTTGGTGTCAGTGAAGCGCAACAATTTGCCGGCAGAATTAAAAAAATTCGCGCCCTGGCTGCTGCCGACGAGCAATGAGCCATCGGGAAGTGTCGCCAGGCCCAAAGGAAAATCGAGACCGCTCGCGAAGATAGTAATGCGAAAGTCGTTGGAGTTGACACCGGGCCCTTGGACTGTGAAAGGGACTGCACCACCAGCTTGGAAGCAGAAAAGCGCAGCCATCAGGGCCAATCCTGAACGCGGGACAGATCGGGGGGTGCCGAAGGCAAGAGACTGAGCGATCATAGGCATCACAATGTCTTTGATAATGCGCTCGAGGTAAAGCCCCCCTCTTTGTAGTTTACATTGGTAGTTTGCTCACGGGTTAGGATCTGAGGGGGTAGTCAAGTAGAACCAATTCACCCTTCCGTTTAAACCGTGGGACATGACTTTCCATGAAGTCATGGAGACATGGCCATCGACCCAGGAATAGTTGCCGCCTTTGCCATGTCGAACGTAGGGGAGGACTCGGCTCGTTCCCCAGGGAGGCAAGGTCGGCGGATACAAATAGCCAAAGTTCCACCAATTGAGTCCGGGGGCTGGATCCAAACCGTCGCCATTCATACAGGTTTCGACAGGTTTAGTGACCTTCGTGATTTTTATGCGATCCGTCTCAAATAGATAGCCCAGATAGATGTAATTCTGCCCGTAACCACCATAAGCCTCGGCGGCCGGCGTGTTTGAAGGAAAAGCGTTGGCGAGTTTGGCCGAAGGACAGGCAACGACATTCGCCCTGGCGATCAGGTTCGTGTAACTAGCTGGAGCTTTTCCGATATACGGTGAAATCTCAAAAAACCATTCGCATGGAGCGGCATCTCCTTCGTGAGCAGCCAGGGGCAGGTAATCGTAATGATCAGAAGCATACAAAAGGTATCCGAGAGCAATTTGCTTTTCATTGCTCAAGCACTTGGTAGCGAGGCCCTTCTGTTTCGCCGTAGAGAGGGCAGGCAGCAACATTGAGGCAAGAACCGCGATGATGGCAATAACAACCAGCAACTCGATCAGCGTGAATCCCCTCCGCCCCCGGTTCGTGTCCTGGAGCATTCGGTAGGAATTTAGCGTGTTAGTTTCACGAACGAAGTTTTGCCAAGTATAGTGCGAGTTGACCGTCTGGTCAACGCGCAGTCACGGCTTGGACGGGTAGGATAATGCGTCGACCCCCAACACGACCTCGGAGTTCGTATCAGCATGAAAGACACAACCACGCTGCCTAATCTCACAGCGATGGTTGTGGGCGAGCGATTTAACGCCTTCGCCGCTGGGACCAAACCCAAACGCTCACTGTTGCAATCGATAAAAGAACGTGCCGGTAGGGTTATTGATCGTGTAAGAATTACCAGTCACCCCTTGGACATCCGTATAGGGCCCACCTGGGGCAGGAGCCGAGCGTAGTCGGAATCCGGTTGCGCTTGCCGGCCAGGAGATAATGATACTATTGGCAGAGCGACCGATCGTCATTGTGGGTTGAACCACAGGCACGCTGGCGCTGAAATCCCAATAAGCAAGCGGTTTGGTACTGGCGGGCAGCGCCGATGGCAACGTCCCGGAGAAGAGTTGTTGAATCTGATTTGTGGTCAAAGCCGACCCGAAAATTGCAAAATCATCGATTAGCCCGTGCATGTTCAGCACGGTTCCACCTTGACCACCACCTCCGGACCCAAGCCAAATGCGCGAGAAATCAGTCGGTGTGGGCGTAACGCTAAAGTCGCCTTCAGCCAGGACTTGTCCATCCACCCAGATTTGCTTGATAGGGAGTCCGTTTTTCACGAACGCAAAATGGTGCCAATTGGTCCAGAAGTTGTCGTCGACAAAGCCTGGGAACGTTGCGATTGAGCCAATGATCTCGCTGTCGTCAGGAACATTGCCGCCGACGTCAAAATAAATATTGTCGTCGCTGTTTGGGACATTGGCCTGGAACCCGTCCAGATTGGGACTCGAAGGAGATTCGATCCAAAAAGCCGAACTGTTCGCAGCGATATCATACCGTTTCACCCAAACCGACACGGTCATGAGGTCGTTGGAAGCGCTCGGATTTAAAAAGCTGGCGTCCGGGACCAACGCCGAAGCCAGATTAACAGCATCGACGCCGAAATCGAGCGCGGTGTCGCCAGCTTGGCCCGTGTGGCCGCCCTTATCCGGTGTTAAAGCAGCGCTGCCGCGGATCTCAGCGAAATAACTGTGGAGCTTGTCCAGGCTATAATTGATAATCGTAAACGGAGCCGAAGCGGTGACTTTGTTTCCTAGGGTGTCTTTTATTTCAATGGTGTAATTGTGTGTGGACTTCGCAGGGAATGGCACTGCGGCATGGTAGGAGAAGTCTGTAGCATCAAGCACTTTCGGACTCGCGGTGAGCGGCACAACCACGCCGTCGATGGTCAACTTGGCCGAGAGCGGGTCCACAATGGAAGCCCCTTTATCATTGGCGCGGAAAGTGAATGAATTGAAGCCTGGACTAATGGCGGAGAGGAACAGAAGATCGCCCCCAACCACAGTTGTACCAAGAGTAACTAGCGCGGTTTCCTGCGGAGTCTTGCCGAAAACGATTGCATGAGCCCCCAATCCGCCCCAGCCCTTTTGGCCCTCCTGCCCGGCTTGCCCATATTGCACCCCATTTACGGTCGCGCCATCGCCATCGTTAATGGCCATGCCCAGTCCGAATTTCATGCCGGTTGCTAATGGCGGAGTGAGGCCGACAGCAGCAGCTGGGAGTCTGATTTCATAAATGGTCTTCTTGTTGACGCTGTCGCGTTTAACCATTGCATCGGTGAGACAGGTCCCATCCAGGATACACGGCGGGCCGGCCTCGTGATTGGTAATCACTCCGTCGGTTATCGTCAGCGTTCCTTGATTATCTTCATACCCACCCAAGGCATAGTTATACAGGGCTACCTGATTAGTCCTTGCCGCGTCAGCGATCATCAACTGAATGGAATCACCGTTCCAGGCGCCGCCGGAGACGTTTTCATGGAAGTTATCGGTGACCACGAACCCGAAGTAGACGTTATCCGCATCATAGGCTACCTGAACGGCTGAGGTTTGATCGTCCGGGCCGGTCCATGTCCCACCGGAGTATTCTTCAAACAACACGTAATTGGGATTGTCATTGGTGCCCGAGAATTTGGGGACCGCAAATTTGGGATCCGCCAGGACTGGGACACCCGACCACTCTGAAAGGTTGCCATCAATGACGATGTTATTGGTAACCTTTAAGGCCGTGTAATATTCCTTAGTCGGTTCGATGTCATTCCCCTTGGCCAAGGTAACCAACGCGGTTTCCTGCGGAGTCTTGCCGAAAACTATAGCGTGCGCTCCCAAACCGCCCCAGCCCTTTTGCCCTTCCTGCCCGGCTTGCCCGTATTGAACGCCATTTACCGTTACTCCATCACCATCATTGATCGCCATGCCCAGTCCGAATGAAGGTCCGCCTTTCAATGAGGTCAGGCCGAGGGCTTCCTTTGGAAGTCTGATTTCGTAAGTGGTTTTGTGGGTAACAGGATTTCGGGTTATCATCGCCTCGGTCAGGCAGGTTCCATCGAGGATACACGGCGGCCCGGCTTCGTGATTGGTAATAACGCCGTCGGTTATCGTGAGGTGGCCTGCCCCGTCTTCGTAGCCGCCAAGAGCATAGTTATAAAGCGCTACTTGTGTCGTGCGCGTCGCATCGGCAATCATCAATTGGATGGAATCGCCGTTCCAGGCGCCGCCCGATGTGTTTTCGTGAAAATCATCGGTCACCACGAACCCGAAATATACATTATCCGCGTCATAAGCGATTTGAACCGCCGAGGTCTGGTCGTCGGGGCCACTCCAAGTCCCCCCGGAATACTCTTCGAACAAAACGTAATTGGGGTTGGCGTTCGTACCGGAGAATTTGGGGACCGCGAATTTGGGATCGGCCAAGACAGGCACCCCCGCCCACTCTGAAAGGTCGCCATCCAAAACGATCGGTTTGGGGGCATAGATGACAGTGTAGAATTCTTTCCCCGGCTCGATGTCGTTCGCTCGAGTCGTCAAGGGCAGTCCGCAAAAGGCAAGGGCCGAAACCAAGGGGAGTATCTTTTGAGTGCGCATAAGATCGTGTCGCAACGATTTGTCGTGGAACCAGCCGGAGGTTAAAGAAATCTACTGCTATTGACAAGAACTTTTTCTGTCTTTTTTATTTCTGACCCTTTTTCTGGGCACTTTGGCCCAGCGCCACAGCACTTTGGCCCAGCGCCACGCGGAAACCGACAAAGTGGATGCCATTGCTGGGGGACATCATGAACCGGTTCCTCGAGCGGGCAAACTCGATAGCCTGGTTCCAACCGCCGCCACGGAACACCTTGAATTTGCTGGTGGCAGGTCCGACGGGGTCAGTCAGCCCGGCCGCCGGGTAAGGCGCGAACCAATCGTTGCACCACTCCCAAACATTGCCGTGCATATCATATAAACCCCAGGGATTCGGTTTCTTTTGCCCCACCGGATGTGTCATGCCTTCGCTATTTTCCATCGTCCAGGCGTACTGATCTGCGTCCGCAACCGTGTCACCAAAGCTGTAAAAATTCGTCATTCCGGCCTCACAGGCATACTCCCATTCCGCTTCCGACGGCAGTCGGTACTGGTAACCGGATGGCAAATGCCCAGCTTGCCGTTCACGCCTGGTCAGTTCCTGGCAGTAGGCCGCGGCTTCGAACCAAGTAAGTTTTTCGACTGGCCTATTGGTGTCACCCGTGAAGTGACTCGGGTTTTTTCCCATCAACGCTGTATATTCTCCTTGAGTCACTTCGAACCGACCAAGCCAATAATCGTGCGTGAGGGTGACTGGGTATTTGATACGAAGAAAGATGCCGGCCTTGATCGGCACCATGTTGGATAAAGGAACCAGATTAACCGGCGCCGAGCCAGCCTGTGGCTCAGACTGGGTATTGGAACTTCTTGAATTGCAGCCCAACTGGAATAAGAGCGCCAGGCAAAAGAGTGCCATCCCAAGGCGTCGGGCAATTATCGGGCCAAGCAGAAACGGGCAGGCTGGACAGCCGATCAAACGCGATCTGTCATTGTCGAGCACAGGTATCGGACGCTATTTAGCCCCTTTTCTTAGCAACGGCAAGCTTGCTTCAGCAAGCGCAGCAAGCACTTCATTGGGAATGGGCCTTGTCGAGCCGGGCGGTGAAGAACATACTTTTGACGGGTGAATCGTCTAAGCGTGCAATTCCTGCTGCTCGTCGCGCTCTCAATGGAGTCTGCGGGATCTGCCATCACCCTTACCAACGGCGTATATCATGTCTTTGCGGGCGACAACATTCAGGATGCCCTGCAACAGGCGGCCGAAAACAAAACGGTTAAACTGGTTAAAGTGCACGCAGGAGAATATCGACCCAGAAGTAAGCGGCAGGCACTGATCTGGTTCAATAAGGCCCACGATGGCATCCGGCTCGAGGCCGAAGGCCTTGTGACTCTGACTGCAGCAAATCCGGAAATAGCCCGTCCTGATGATCCTGGGTTTCCGGCTATCGTGAACCATGTCGTCTACTTTGGCGATGGAATCTCCTCTAACACGGTATTGAAAGGCGTTCGGATTACTGGAGCAAATAATTTTGTGACCCGGGAACGAACCGCGGAAATGGAGCCGGACCGGACAGTGCCAAAGAATTGGTTTTTCTTTGCGGATGGCGGCGCGATCAAGGTGTTTGGCCATTCCTGTCCGCGGATCGACCGAGTTCAAGTCACGGACAACTTTAGCAGCCCGTGCGGCGCGGGCATGTCCATTCAGCAGCAGGGATTTAAAGACCAGCCGGTGTTGATTGAGAATTCTGTTTTTCTCAGGAACCGAACCCAAGTGACCGGAGCAGCCATTGACCTGCTGTCAGGGAGTTCGGCCTCCATCAGCAACTGCTTGTTCGTGGGCAACGTTTCTAACACCGGCGAGGATGTCGTGGCGAAACAATCGGGCGAACGCCCGTTTGTGAATAGCGGCGTCCTGACGATTTTCCGGAACTCGCGCGCGATGATAAGTCATTGCACCTTCACTGGGAATCGCAACGGGGTAGATGACATGGGTGGGGAGAGCACTTATCTGAATTGCCTGTTCATAACCAATAACCTCGATACAGGCCTCAAGGGGTTTGCTCGCTACGAGTTGGCAGTAAATGCCGGCGCCAAAGTGTCAGGCTGTCTGATCAATGGGGCGGTCCATGATCTCACTCATGCCATCTCCACCAAGGAAAACTTGCTGAACGCACCATTGCCGAAGTTCGACAAGAATTTTGTCCCCGAAACACCGGAATACCAACGCGCAGGGTACCGCCCGGTTGCTACCGACGCCGCCATTCAGTAGCAGGCCGGGCGGAGGTGTCTGGCAGTTAATCCGGTTTAACGAGCTTCGGTGATTGTCAACAGCCGGTTGCTGGAGATTCCCTCAGTCAAAAGCTGTTTTTTTCCCGAGGGCCAGCGAACTTCAACACGGTCCACCTGGGTCGCCTGGTCCAAGCCGAAGTAAAGCGGCATGGAGCTTTGCGAGAGGTAGCCGGACTTTCCGTCATGGTAGCGAGTATACGCTTTGGAGCCACAATGGACTTTGACCGTCGCGCCAAGGCCGTCTCGATTGGAAACCGTGCCGACAAGTTTTATTTTCAGAAAATGGATCGGTTTTTTCTCCGACAGATTATTGATAAGGACCTGCGGATGGTCGTTCCATTCGTTGGTGATGAGGTCAAGGTCGCCATCGTCATCCAAATCAAAAGCCACCGACGAGCGTGAGCTGGTCGAGCCTATCACGGTTAAAAGTCCGGTCTTTTCGCGGCACAATGGGTTCTTTCGGTCCTCCCCCGAACAATCGAGGGTAAAGAACCCCTTTTCGATCCGATTGCCCGACCGCGGTTCCACACCCAGAACGAATTCGCTATCGACAAAACGCTCACCGCGTTCATTCAGCAAAAGGGAGTTAATCGCGTAGCGCAGCGGATAACCCATGCCGGCGCTAACGAAGATATCTTCGTAACCGTCGGCATTAAAGTCAGCCACGCTGATTCCCCAGGGCCAATAGGTTTCAACGCCGATTTGGTCTGAAACTTCGACAAACTTCGCGTTACCTTGATTTTGGTAAAAGGCATTTCCGAAAATATTGTTGGAGGCACGCGCGAAATCGGCAGCGGACCACTCGGCGGAGCACCAGGCTTCGCTTTTTTTCTTCTCAAAACTTGAACTGAAATTCCTTTCGCCGGCTTTAATCTGCAGCCCCGTCATATCCGAGTGCATGTCCGTCACGAACAGGTCCATGAGGCCATCCAAATTATAGTCGAAGAACTTGACCCCCATGGATCCCCAAGGTGTCTTGGGAAAATACGCCGCGGTCTTGTCCACGAAGCCTTTGCCGTGACGGTTTTCATAATATTTGTCATCGCCAGACATGCTCAGCACGTAGAGATCGGGATAACCATCCTCGTTCAAGTCGCAAAACGTTACATCGCCGCTCCAGCCACGATGTTCCAAACCGCTCTCCTTGGAAACGTCTTTGAATTTTCCGCCGCCCAGATTCTGATACAAGACGCTTTGTTCGCTGCGGGAGGGAAAGTGCCAGCCCTGGAAGGCGTCACGACGCCCCAGAAAAAACCCGCCGCGGCCTTTGTCGTAAGTGGTGTAAATTCCAACGTTGACGACGAACAAATCCAGCAGGCCATCATTATTAAAATCGAAGAAGACCGCCCCCGAGGAATGACGCGGCGAGGCCTGACTATCGAGGCCTGATTCCTGTGTGACGTCTTTGAATCTTCCCTGGCCGAGGTTTTTGAATAGGAAATTGCCCATCCGCACCGTGGTTACGAACAGGTCCGGCAGGCCGTCGTTGTCTATGTCCGCGAAGGAAGCGGTGACGCAGATCTTGTTTTCCAGGCCAACACCCGCCGTCTGCGTGATGTTTTCGAACTTGCCCCCGCCCAGGTTGCGCCAAAGCTGGTTGCCCCCGATTTGATTGACGAAGTAAATGTCGAGCAATCCGTCGCCGTCCACATCTGCAACCGCCAGGCCATTGCCATGGTCGTAATGGACCGCTTTGTAGTTTTTAGCGGCATCATCCACCGGGTGATGTTCAAAGGTTATACCACTCTTCGCGAATTGATCCGAGAATTGGAAATCGTGAAAAACCTTCCACGTCTTGCACGCCTCGAACTGGCTCCGTTTTTTGGCTTCCAAGGCCTCGAGAGTAGCCTGGTTGGGGCCGAGCGGGTTGATTATCTGTGGTTCGGCACCCCCGCCCGCGCTGCAGACAATAAAATCCGAACTAAGCATGATAACCAGTCCTGTGCGCTGCCAGAGTTTAGTTTTCAAGAATACGTTCATAATCAGAGGCGCGGCAGAAAACCACTTGGGCCCTTCGTAATCCCCAGCGCGCACATCTTTTGCCAGGGGATTTACTTGGAGTCAGTTCTAAACTCAACATTCACATCCCAGAGATCCTTTTCAAGTGGAACGACTTGTTCTGTGCCGCCGGGCCAACGAATCCAGAGCCCAATGGGCGGTTCTGCGCAACCGAGGACTTGCGTTGTCGCGTCCTGGGACCAATAACCGGTCCCGGCCGAGATACTACGGCACGGTCCCAAGCGGCCGTCGGCATAGCGGAGGCGAATTTGAGCTCCCACCGCGTCGCGATTTCCTGGCTCACCATGCAACGTGACACGCAAGCCTCGCTTGGCCCGTTCGTTAACAAACAATCTAGTTGAACCGTTGTTCTGCGATACTACCACATCGATGCGACCGTCGTGGTTAAAATCCGCCAGCGCCGCGCCTCTTTGTTCGCCATATACCTTAATGCCAATCACATTTCCATCTATCGCCGTGAAGGTGCCGTCGCCTCGGCCGCGCAACCACAAGCCCCGTCCGCTGTCATCCCGGGAAAATGCTTCTTGCGCCGTATTTTCTGGAACCGCACTGAAGAAATTCTGGCTGAGGAAGAGATCCTCGATCCCATCCCCATCGAAATCGCCGACATTCACGGAAAACACGGGCGCAAGCTGTGCTTCGCGCGGGAACGGCACCCATTCGAAATGCGAGCCGCGATTGAGGAATATCCCGGACCGTAGCTCGGTAGTTTCAAGCTTTTGGGCTTTTGGGAAATGCGTCCCAAGAATATCCGGAATGGTCGCCCGGGCAAAAGCCTGATGCGTAAGGAAGTGATTGGCCAGTTCCGGGAGCGTTGTAGCAAGCCAGGCCCGGTTGTGCACTGGGAACCAATTGGTTTCTCCTTCCCAGGCTTCGATGAGAGCGGTTTTTCCGTCCTGATTCCAGTCGCCATAAAATACGCCTAGTTTTTGGCCCGCGTGAAGCTCGTAGCTGGAGTTTCGCCCCCAGTTTCCGACTGCCAGGTCCAGCCTGCCGTCACCGTCAAAATCCCCGGCTGTGATGCTAGTCCACCATCCGGTCCCGCCCCCGAACTTCCATTCCGAGGTCATCTCCTCGAATTTTCCGTGGTTATTTCGAAAAACGCGGACCGGCCCCCATTCAAGAGCGAGCGCTAGATCGGGCCAACCGTCACCATCCAGGTCGGCGAAAGTTGCCCCGCTGACCAGGCCAATCGATTCAAAGGGTTGGGTGCCGGGTGGCGACACGCGGAATTCGTCATGATCGTTGAGCCACAGCGACGATGAGACTGGCTCAGGGTATCGGCCAGGACGGAATCGTCCGCCGACGAACAAGTCAAGGTCGCCGTCTCCATCGATATCGGCCAAAGCTATGGGCCCCAAGCTCGCCTTTCCGGCGGACAAGAGGCGTGGCGCTGCCAGGTTGGTTGGGGAATAGATTGCAAGTTCGCTATCTGATTCGGACTTCATCCCGAAGTTCGAAACGGCGACAAACAGACTCCGTTTTCCCGTGGCATCGGACCAGCCTAATACCGCCCCTTGATCCGAATCAGCCACAGGAGCGCCTTCGAGGCGGTGAAAGCCCAATCCCTTCTCGTTGCGGTACACGGCCAGTTTGCCACCTTTGGCAGCCGCCAGGATCAGGTCCTCCCAGCCATCCCCATCAACGTCGTACCAGGCGACTCCGGGTCCCAGGCGGCTTAATCGGCGGGGCAACGAGGGTTGCTGTGACCAATCGTCCAATGCATCCTCCTGGTGCACATGGCCGACCAGGGAACTCACATCCTTAAAAAATGGCTTCGGCTCTGTGTTCTTGTTTGTGGCGATTGAGGCTTCGGCAACCGCACCAGACTGGTCCACCTCATAAATGCGATTGGCCTGGACGTTCGTAATCGTGCTCAGAGTTCCATTCCTCCATTTGACTTCCAATCGCATCGGCTTGCTGGAATCCGGATCCGCCGCAAACACACGCATGGCCTGATCGCCCGACAGGTAACGTCCGCCGCAAATCATCTCCTGGCTTTGGGTAATTGCACCACCCACCAACCGGATGCGCGCGCCGATGCCCTGGTTATTCGGCGGCAGGCCTTTTAAACGCACGGCGATGCGACCGGCGGCTGCGTTATTTCGGTAGAGACTAACCACCTGGTTAAGATTATTTACAACCAGGTCCATATCTCCGTCATTATCCAAATCCCCCAGCGCCATACCCTGGGACGTTCCTATTTGATCGAAACCCCATTGCTGGCTCATTGGTTCAAACGTGCCATCATGGCGGTTGCGAAAAGCGGCATTCGCCGTATGCCAGCGGGGATACAATTCCAGTGTGCGCCGCAATTCCTTTTGGGTTAAACGGTGTTGAGGATTGCGGAGCTCATCCTTGCGGTCCTGGTCCATAACGTCGGACTCAAATCCATTGCTAATCAGCAGGTCTTCATAGCCATCGAGGTCAACGTCCAAAAAAATCGGGCACCAACTCCAATCCGTGGCGGCGACTCCTGCCATGAGAGCCGCCTCGGCGTAAGTGCCGTCGCCTCTCCCGAAGAACAAAGTGTTTCGATTGTACTGTGGCCTGGCATCCACCCTTTCACGCTCATTTGGATCGGGAACGTCTTTAACAAGTTGCGTCATTCGCTTGGAGTGCTCGCGGGCAAGCATGTCGACGACGATCAGGTCATCGTGTCCATCGCGATCGATATCGGCAAAATCAATGCCCATCGACGAGCGGCTGGTGTGGCGGAAACTGAGTGGATCAATGAGGCGGAAGGTCCCTTTTCCGGAGTTGATCCAGATTCGATCGGGGGAGACATTGTCGTTGCACACGTAGAGATCAGGCGCTCCATCGCCGTTGAGGTCACGAAACATCGCCGATAACCCCCAATCACGAAAAGGCGGAATCGGCTTGCCTTCCTCATCGGAGAAGACACCCGGCTCGAATTGAATCGCAGTGAAATGACCATGCCCATCATTGCGGTAGAGTCCGTCTACCTCCGGCAGTTCTCGCACGCGTCCATCCGGCAGAGCTTCAAATCGATCTTTGAGGCGCGGCAAAGTCGTAAGCTGGTCGTTGACCTTTAACACAACCCAGCGTCCGTCCCGTTTCATTAACGAAAAACGAGTGGTCGGATCGAACAAGTGCATCTCATCGATATAATGGGTGCAGTAAAGGTCCAGATCACCGTCCCCATCGATGTCCGCCAGTGCCAGGGAAGTGGCCGAGGCGCTGCGGGACAGGCCCGAGTCCTTGAGTTCAGTAAACCTCCCCTTGCCGTCATTGAGGAAAAGCCTCGTCCCGGCCGCAATTCCGTTGACCAGGAGGTCCAAATCGCCGTCGCCGTCCACGTCCGCGAAAGTGGCGCCGGTTGAGAATTGGCCCAGACAGGCGGCTTCACCGGGATCGATTTCTTCAAAATGCCAATTACCCAAATTGCGGTAGAGCCGATTGCGCCCCTGCAAAGTGCATAGATAAATATCCTGCCACCCATCACCGTCGACGTCGCCGATTGCGACCCCAGCCCCGTTATGAGCCACTGCGTTGGTTGCGTAGGCCTCGCCTTGCAGCACGTTGGTGAACCAAATCCCAGTCTCCTTCGGATCCATTAGTGTGAAGCCGGGGCCGCGTCCGCTCGCCGGTTGAATCACGGCGCTCCGAAAACCCGCCCCCTCGGACCAGGTCAAGGCAGCTGCACCCCGAGAGCAAAGGCTCACCAAGAGTAAACCAGCCGTAACAAGCGAATGAGCCCAGTTCACCTCCAAAGCAAAACAGAGTACCTGCCTATGTCAATCGTTAGCGCTTCCCAGCTTTGGCGATCCGGTTTCAATAGAGCAGATACCTGGCCCTGCACTTGCCAAACCTATCCACATCCTCCTTCCAGGTGGCGCGGATTTCTTCCAGTGATTTATCTGCTTTTATTGCTGCCAAGGTTGGGGGATGCCGCAGCAGACGCTCCAGTTTTTCGGGCTGGAAATGCTCGGGGTACAGGCGATAGAGAATTTTGGCAATCTGCAGGGCGACATCGACAACATTACAGGAGTCGCGATCCACCAGCATGATGTAAACCCCGTGGCAAAGCTCGCTTTTATGCACACTGTAGGTGGGAGTAAACTGGACGGGAACGAAGCGTACGCCTGGAAGTCCTGTGTTGTTGAGTTCTTCGGCGAGCTTCAGTTCGTCAATGTAAGGAGCGCCGATCAGTTCAAACGGAGTATCGGTGCCGCGCCCCACCGAAAGGGCGGTTTCTAACAGACCTATGCCAGGATAGAGCGTCGCCTCGGTCAGATTCCGTATGTTTGGTGACGGATTGGACCAGGGCAGACCGGTTTGATCGAACCAGACATCTCTACGCCAGTTCTCGAGCGGAATGACGGTCAGATCGACGTCACAGTGGCGCTCGGACTTAAACATCCGCGCAAGCTCACCTATCGTCATTCCATAACGCAGCGGGACGGCATGGAACGCGACAAAAGTCGGGTCCCCTTGCAGTACGGGACCTTCCACCGCAGTGCCGTTTATTGGATTAACTCGGTCGAGCACGAAATACTTCTTTTGGCTTTCAGCGGCGGCTTCCATCGCCAACGCCATGGTGGCGGTGTAGGTATAAAACCGGCAACCGACGTCCTGAATGTCGAATACCAGCGCATCGAGGTTCGTCAGTTGCTGTGGTTTTGGTTTCAACGATGCTCCGTAAAGACTGTAGACAGGCAGCCCCGTTTTTTCGTCGGTGGTATCTCCGACCGGCTCATCCATCGCGCCGCGGATTCCGTGCTCCGGGCTGAACAGCGCCAGCAATTGCACACCGGGCGCCTGTTTCAGCAGATCAATTGTGGAATTACGCTGGCGGTCGTGTCCGGTATGATTCGTGATGAGACCGACGCGCAGTCCCTTGAGTGCCCCGAAATGTTGTTGCTTCAGCACATCGATGCCTTCACGAGTGTTGAGTTGCACCGTCTTTCGGATCGCGCGCGCTGAGTTGTCGGTTTCTTTTACCGGAGACAATGCCCCAGGAACATAAGCGAAATTAAAATCGGGAATAGCCTCGGCCGCTAAAGTGCCCAACTCAGCTCGCAGCGCTCCGACACTCCCGCTTTCGTCAGGGTGATTGCGATTCGACAGAAAAATAATGAAACTCTGCGAAAAAGGATCGATCCAGATCGAGGTCCCGGTCCAACCCGTGTGGCCATACGACCCCAGCGGAAAGAGGTTACCTCGCAAACCACTATAACCCGAGTCGATATCCCAGCCGAGCCCGCGTCGCGACCGGACTGTTTCCGGGGTTTGAACACGCGTCATCAGGACGACGGTCTCGGGTTTGAAAATACGGACACCATCAAGTTCGCCTCCATTGAGCAGCATACGGGCATACCGCGCGAGATCCGCCGCAGTGCTGAACAATCCGGCATGGCCCGCGACACCACCCATGTGGCGCGCGGTCGGATCATGGACAATACCGCGCCAGGGTTTGCCGTTGACGACTTCCGTGGGTGCAATGCGATCAAGTTTGGAATTCGGCGGCAGGTAACTCGTATCGACCATCTTCAAAGGCTGGTAAATCTCGTGCGCGACAAATTCTTCGAGCGGAGTTTTGCTGAGCCGCTGAACGATTTCACCCAGAAGAAAGAAATTGATATCGCTGTAACGAAATGCCGTTCCAGGCGAGGTAACCAACTTCTCCTGGCAAGCCTTTTGGATCGCCACTTCCCGGCCGTGCCAGTCGCTCTGCGTCTCGATATCGCCGCGCAAGCCCGACAGATGCACCATCAGCTGTTTGACCGTGATGTCCTCTTTCCCTTGTGCGGAGAATTCCGGGATGTACTTGGAAACAGGGGCATCGAGGTCTAATTCTCCGCGCTCGATCAACAACATCACTGCCGGCGTACACGCGACTACCTTGGTCAGGGACGCCAAATCGAAGATCGTGTCTTCCGTCATCAGCTCGTTCGCTGGAACGACGGCGCGATTACCATACGCTTTGTGGTAGCTCATCCCGTGATGTTCGAGCCATAAGACCCCTCCTGGGCAGCCCTTGTCGGCTATGGTTTGCAGGATAGCCGCGTCCATCGCTTTCAGTTTTTCTGCGCGGAATTCTGCTTCAGCAGCGGGTTCGGCGAACGTTGCCGCGCCAACATATTGGCTGATCACGATGGCAACCACAGCTGGAGGCATGACTGTGGTCCGCAACAAACCAAAACACTTCATAAGAGCGGATTAAACCTCGCTGCAGGCCTTTCCCGCAACTGGAAAGACGGCGCAGAATTCTCGTTTAGTTGGACTCTGCGGCGCGTTTGGTTAAGAATAACCGCGACCGCCCGGAAGATTGGAGTTCACTGAATCCCGGAGCTGATTATGGCGAAGTGTTCATATTGCGGCAAAGAGAATCCTGACCAGGCTGAGGTTTGCGCGGGTTGCGGCATGGCCCTGGCAACAACGCCTGACCCGCAGACCGCTCCGACATATTCGCCGCTGGCCAGAAAGCGCATTATCACCGGCACCTTGTGGCTGCTGGGGGGACTGCTAGTAACCGGGGTCACTTACAGCGCCGCCAAATCGGGCGGAACTTACGTACTTGCCTGGGGCGCGATCGCATTCGGGGCGGTGCAGTTATTTCAGGGGTTGCTTGGCGGGCGGCGGCCGCCCCGCGTCGAGAATGCAGGGTATGACGAGCTTGAAGCCGCCACTCACCTGGAAGCGCAAGGCCGTATCCAGGACGCCGCAGCCGCCTATAAATCGATCGCGGAAAGATTCGCCAGCACCCCCGCGGGGAACGACGCGCGGAAAAGTCTCGAGAACCTCGAGGCTAGATTGAAATGATATGAAGGAATACGCAAACCGTGAAACAAAGCTCGATGGCAAATGGGTACTCATCACCGGCGCTTCGAGTGGGTTCGGCGCGGCTGCAGCTTTAGCCTTTGCCGCCGAAGGCTCAAATCTTCTGTTGGGCGCCCGCAGAACCGACCGTCTCCAGCAGGTCGCCGGACGAGCAAAAGAACTCGGCGCCAAAACGGCACATTTCCACGCACTCGACGTGGCACAGACCAAGAGCGTTGAAGAGTTTGTCCAGTGGGCCAAGGGCGTAATCACAGCCGGCGCCAAGCTCGACGTGCTGCTTAACAACGCGGGCGGGGCACATGGCATAGAGACGGTGGCCGAGGCCAAGGATAATGACTGGGAAACCATGATGCAGAGCAACGTGCTTGGGCTGCTGCGGATGACTCGCGCCGCGCTCCCGTTGTTGCAAGGCAACCCGGGAAGCTCGATCATCAACATCGGTTCGATTGCCGGGCATGTCGCTTACGAAGGCGGGGCTGCCTATTGTGCGGCGAAAGCCGGTGAACTACAGATCACTCGCGCCCTTCGCCTCGAGCTAAGCGGAACGGGGATCCGGGTCAGCACTGTCGATCCCGGCTTGGCTGAAACCGAATTCTCCGTGGTCCGGTTCAAAGGCGATATGGCTCGGGCCAAGAAGGTCTATGAAGGGATGCAACCGCTCACCGCGGAAGATATCGCCGAGATCCTGGTATGGATCGCTAAACGCCCTGCGCACGTTGATATCGATGAGCTGTTGGTCAAGCCCGTCGACCAGGCCGCGATTCACAAAGTGTATAGGCGGCGTTGAAACATTAGAGCGTAAAACGTTAAAGAGTTAAAACGTGAACGCTTGCGTGAGCTCCCTTTCCCCAACTAAGTCTTTCTGCCGTCCTAACGTTTCTAACGTTCTAACGCTTTTAACGTCTTAACGTTTTAACCACTCCAAAGTTACACCCCGCGATTGGCGCGCCACAGCAGAACCGAACCGACCGCCTGGAACAGGAAATTCGGCACCCAAACGATCAGATACGAGGCCAGCTCCGGACGCGATTGCAATCCTTGCGCGATATAGATGAAGCTGTAATAGACCGCGACTAGTCCAAGGGCAACTGCAATACCGACGGTCGTCTCGCGCCGGTGAACTCGAATCCCGAGGGGAATCCCCACCAAGGTGAAGCCGAAACAGGCGAAGGAGTAGGCTACCTGTCGATGGATCTGGAACAGCACCGGTGCCATGAGATCTTTGCGCTGCTGCTGCCACTCACGATTCCTCGCCCGCAATTGCGCCGCAGTTAAGTTGGTACCTGAAATTGGCAGATTGCTGAGCTGTTCCAATTCGTGCAATTCCTGGCGAAGCTGGGCGAAAGTCATGTCATCGACTTTAGGTTTCTGCGGCGCCCGTTGAGCCGGTTCAAGATCCAATTGCAGAGGCACTTCCTCATAGCTACCCAGCGTGTCACGCTCGCCCAAGGGGAGACTCTTTACATCAGAAAGGGTCAGATTCAGCTTGCGATTGGCGGTGTCAATATCCACGCGCCCGCGCGCGGCGCGCACACCCCAGTCGATATTGGTCTCATTTTTAACTGCTAGAACAATGACGTCCTGCAAATCGCCTTTTCGATTGTTTTTGCCTACAAAGAAAATATAACCGGGAAAGTTTTTGATGAAGTGACCTTCGGGCAATTGCGCGCTGGTGATTCCCGCCCGCAAATTAAAAAAGAGAGTCGTGTAAGCGACACGGCAACGCGGGCCGATTTCCATGTTCAGCAAGGCACTGACGACGCACAAGAACAGGCTCAGCAAAAAGATTGGGCTGGTCAGCGAGAGCAGACTGATGCCGCCGGCGCGAGCCGCCGTCAATTCCTGGTCGGCACTGAAGCGGCCAAAAATCAGCAGGGTGGCGGTTAACATCCCCATCGGCAGAGCGAAGACCCAAACGAAGGGGATTAACAGCCCCGCCGCGCTGGCCACGACACTTAATCCGACCTGACCACTGACCAGCATTTGGAGAATGTCCTTAAGCGCGTTGCCAAGCAGGAGGACGAACGTAAACACCAACACGGTCATGGTCAGCGAGACCACGATTTGCCGTGTCAGATACCTGTGCAAGGTCTTCACGAGTCGGAGAATCGTCGGCAGCTTGCCACCAAACTGCAACCTAAAACCGGCGTTATCTCAGTATCGCCGAGTGCAGCTTCAGCCACTGTTCAGCCTGGCGGTACTCCGGACATAATCGCTCCACTTCGCGCCAAAAACGGCGCGAGTGGTTCATCTCTTTCACATGCGCCAATTCGTGGAGGATGATGTAATCGCGCACAAAAGGAGACACCTGCACGAGGCGCCAATTAAGAGAAATCGTGCCGTGTCGCGAACAGGAACCCCAGCGGGAACGCTGGTTGCCGACAGTGACGCGTCGGATAGGAATTGCGTGCCGCGTCGCCAACTCGGCAGTTCTAGTGGCCAACTCGTACGTTGCCAGTGCTCGCAGGTGATTTTCCACTTGAGGCCTCACGTCGCCGGCCGGATCTCTCAAGCGAACAACCTGATCCCCAAATCGAATAAGGCCACTCTCGCCGTTCACTCCCGCTTCGAGAGGAACAGAATCGCCGCGAAACAGGATTTCCGTTCCAGCCTGCCAACAAACGCATGGATCTGACTCACGTGCCTGGCGTAACAGCTGTTTCTCAAGCCACTGCACATTGCTCGCAGCAAACCGGGCAGCTTCCTTTGCCGAGCCTCGCCGCGGAATGGTTACCCGAGCCGTTCCATCGTTCTGCAGACGCAAGATGTAGCGGCGGGCTCGATGGTTGGAGACCAGGTGCAAACGAACCTTTCGGCCACCCACTCGGAGCCATTCCTCGTGTGACCCCTGAGCACGCTTAGAGGTCAAACAGATCAAACGGAACGGAAATTCGAATTGCATGTCCCTCTTAATACAGTCCAAGGCCCAAGGTCCAAAGTCCAATATTTACTCGTCCCTGTCGTCATCGTCCTCGATCGAGGACGAAGGACGACGACGAGGACAGGACGATGCAGGCGGTTCATGCGAGAGGTTAAATACTCCATGACATTTGAAAGCTCTTGTTGTATAAAAGTGTCACTATGCGAGAAGGACATACTGAGGTTCTCGTAGTAGGCGCTGGACCGGTTGGACTTTGGCTTGCTTTGTCGCTGGCGGAGAGCGGTGTGCAAGTGAGTATCATTGATCGCGAATCACGCATCACCGCTCGTAACTACGCCTGCGCCCTTCATCCATCCACGTTGAAATTGCTCAAGCGCTTCGACCTGGCTACGCCTGCGATCGAGCGCGGCCGCCGCGTTGAGAAGGTGGCCTTTTATGATGGCCAGACCCGGCACGCCGAAATCGACCTCTCTAAATTGAGCGAAGAATTCCCCTTTCTGTTGATCTTGCCTCAAAGCCAGCTCGAAAGCCTGCTGGAACAACGGCTCCGCCAGGCGCGTGTCGCCGTTGAGTGGAACCACCGATTCGATGGCTTGCAGGAAGACCAGCAGGAAGTCTGTGCAACCCTCGAAGAATTGGAGGGCACCAGCACAGGCTACATAGTTCCCCACTGGGAAACCGTTGTTAAACGCCGCTTCGAAATTCGAGCCCAATACCTGGTTGGAGCCGATGGGCACAATTCAATGACCCGCCAAAAACTGGGGATCGAATTTGAGCGCACTGGCGCAACCGAGAGTTTCGCCGCTTATGAATTCGAGGCAGATCGAACCGTAGCGGACGAAATCCGCGTGGTCCTGGACGAGACCACCACGAATGTCCTCTGGCCTTTAGGGGATAACAAGTTCCGCTGGACCTTCCAGTTAACCCGGGCTGATACTAGTGGAGAATTTCCTGAGAAAGATCGGCGCGCCGTCCGCCTTGAGCAGCCCACGATTGACGAACGGATTAAACAATGCGTCGAGCGCGTCGCTCAAAAGCGCGCCCCCTGGTTTGACGCCGCCGTCAAGAAGATTACCTGGTGTACCGAAGTCTCCTTCCAACACCGGCTGGTGTCGACTTTTGGCCGCGCTCGCTGCTGGCTCGCCGGCGATGCAGCCCACCAAACCGGGCCCGCCGGGGTGCAAAGCATGAATGCCGGATTCCGCGAAGCCGGACGTCTGGCTGAAGCTCTCCGTCAAATTCTGCAAGACAATGGAAGCACAAATCTGCTGACAGCCTATAACCGGGAAGGCCAGGAGCGTTGGCGAAAGCTTTTAGGTCTCACCGGCGGGTTGAAGATTGGCAAAAACGCTTCCACTTGGATACAAGCACGTTACGACAGATTCTTGCCTTGTCTTCCCGGTTTGGACTCCGACCTTGACCTGCTTGCCAGCCAGCTCAATTTGGTCTACCCACTGCAGCCGCCAGTGGCACCGGGGTTGCTCTCTCAGCACAAAGCTGTATAATGAGCTTTGCTTCTCCTGGAAAGTTTGAAACAGTTTTGGCTGCTACAAAATTTGAAAATATGACCGCCAGAAACGTAATGTTGAGTCTGTTGATGTTAAACTTAGGCATGGTGCTCAGCCCGGCTGACCCGCCGCCGACTACGCCGGCGCCTGCAGCGCCTGTTCCGCCTGGAGTCGCCGTAGACACAAATACCGGTGCAAAGATTGATTTTGCGACGCCAATTTATGACTTCGGCAAGGTCAAGGGCGGAGACCCGGTAAAATATACCTACTACTTCACAAATAGCGGAACCGAAGTGCTGGAAGTTAAAGCGGTGCAGCCTTCGTGCGGCTGCACGACCGCAGGAGAGTTTTCCAAGAAGGTTGAGCCAGGAAAAACCGGCACAATCCCGATCCAGTTCAATAGCGCAAACTTCAATGGCCAGGTGTTCAAGACCATCACAGTGACTTCCAGTGCAAAGAACTCACCCACGACCGTGCTTCAGCTCAAAGGCACGATCTGGAAAGCAATTGAGTTGGTTCCTGCCTATACGGTCTTAAATATCCCGCCGGATGCCCAGAGCGGGTCGGCTACGGTGCGCATCACCAACAACGTCGAAGAGGCCCTGCACTTATTTGCCCCGACCAGTAGCAACCCCGCCTTTTCCGCCGAACTTATCACCAACAGCCCAGGCAAAGGGTTCGAGTTGACGATTTTGGGAAAAAAGCCGTTGCAGACGGGCACCATGAACGGACAAATCACCCTCAAAACTTCATCAACGAATACTCCAAGCTTGACCGTCCCGTTCTGGGCCAACGTTCAGGCTCCGTTAATGGTGTTCCCGGCCGTGATCACGCTGCAGCCGGCGCTCACTAACAAACTTACCTCCTCAATTACTATTCAAAACAACAGCACCAACCAACTGACGGTCTCCGAAGCGGAGATCAACATTCCCGGTGTTGAGTTGCAGATGAAAGAGATGACGCCCGGCCGGGTATTCAGCGCCCAGCTGGTTTTTCCCGAAGGTTTTAAAATTCCTCAAGGTAAGGACATCTTGTTCACCGCCAAATCGAGCAATCCCGATTACCCGGTGATTCGCGTCCCAATTCGCCAACTCGACCGCCCAACCTCACCACCCGCCGTGCCGCCGGCCCCGGCAGCTGCAGCGCCCCGGGCGCAAGTAGTTCGATAACGGCATAGGTTAGACAGTGCTGGCGGGCGGTGCGTATACCGCCTATGCTGCTCCTGTGAGAAATGTCCTGATCGAAACCCTCGTGCTGGCTGTAGTTGGGATTGTTCTGGCGATTGCTGCCAACGCAGTTTCGCCCCGCGGACTTGAGCTCAACCGGGACTATTTTCCTTCGGACCGCTCACAGCGCCGGCCAAATGGCCAAACCAATCATGTCGCAACGGCGAGCGCGACTGGCACAAATATCGGCGGACCAGACTTGCTCATTGCACAACTTAGTGCTCAGGGGCTGCAGCTGGCAGAAACCGCCCAGGTGACAACCCTGTTTCGGGATCCACGTTTCGCCCAGGGCCTGATCATCTTCGTTGATGCGCGCAACGACGAACATTTTCAGGAAGGCCATATTCCCGGAGCCTATCAGCTCGACCATTTCCACCCTGAACGCTATATCGCTACCGTGCTTCCGGCATGCCAAACGGCAGAGCAAATCGTCGTTTACTGCAGTGGCGGTACCTGCGACGACAGTTTGCAAACGGCAATTTTCCTGCGTGACGCCGGCATACCCAAGGAGCGCTTGTCCGTTTACGCAGGCGGCCTGACGGAGTGGACCTCCAAAGGCCTGCCAGTCGAAACCGGGCCGCGCAAATAACCGCCCTCTCAGTCATGAAGCGGCCAAGCCAACAATTGCCTCTCGAGGAGTGAGTCCGTTGAATAACGTCCAATCATCAGGCGGCGCGTGTCATGCAATCCGGGAATACGGAGGTCTGTTCGCCCGCTGGCTCGTCGGCGGACTCTTTCTCTATATGGGGCTGAGCAAAGCACTGGATCCGGTCGGTTTTTTAAAGCTGGTTCACCAATATCAAATGGTTAACTCGCCATGGTTGCTTAATTCCATCGCCTCCTTTTTGCCCTGGTTTGAAGCCTTTTGTGGACTCCTATTGCTGGCGGGAGTCGCTGTCCGTGGCTCGGCCTTGATTTCGGCACTCATGCTTCTACCGTTCACGGTGCTGGTGCTCAGACGCGCGCTGGGAATCGCCGCTGCGGAGCATCTGCCACTCTGCGCAGTGAAATTTGATTGCGGCTGCGGAACCGGCGAAGTTTTCATTTGTCGCAAGGTGGTCGAGAACTCGTTTCTTTTCCTCCTTTCCTGCTGGCTGGTCACCGGGCCGGGGCGAAGGCTGGCTGCCCGTTACAGCCTCTTCCGGCAAAAGGTCGAAGTCTCATTAGAGAATCGAGAACTGCCGTCTCAGTCCGTTCCGAAGCTATAGATTCTGCCGCACGGTCGCCCAGCGCCGATTACATGAAATGAAAGCGTATGGAGACGCCATTCCCGCTTTGGAGCAACCCAAGGTGCCCGTTTTAACAAAAGGGGCATGGGACCGCTTCGTTGCTTGGTTGCACACACCAGTCAACGGTTCATCACTGGCATTGTTTCGGATTGCCCTCGGCTTGGTGATGGCTCTGGAGGCCTGGTCATTGTGCCGGCCTTCGCCGAGCTTTTTTGGCAAGATACCCCTCGAGGTTTTTTACACCGGAGCGGACGTAAAGCTTCATTTTGCTTACCCGGGCTTTCATTGGTTGCCGATATTGCCTGCGGGGGGCATTGAGGCATGCGTGGGCGTGCTCGCTTTGGGGGGTATCTTACTGGCTTTGGGCCTCTTCAGCCGCGTCGCATCCGTGATGGTGTTTCTTGGCTGGGGCTACCTCTACGCGATCGAGTCAACCCGCACCTATTGGATGAGCTACCACTACCTGGAACTGCTTAGCTCATTTTTGTTGATTTGGATGCCCACCGGCCGACGCTTCAGCGTCGATGCCTGGCTCGCCTGTAGGAGACGACGTAAGGAGACTCCACGCGCGCGTGGCATGAAATCGACGCACTCGCGAGGAAGGCACTCCCTCTCCTCCTCTGGAGCAGAGGGCCGCGGAGACCATTCCCCTAAAGGATTTTCGCGCTCCGAACCCATCAACCGCGGACGCGCTCGGGGTTCCTCTCCCTCTCCTCCCCCGGAGGAGAGGGAGAGGAGGCCTTTTCACATTGCGGTTCATGGAGAGGAGGGCGGCTCAACCGTTCCCTTTTGGACCCTCTTCCTCCTTCGCGGCCAATTGGTGATCACGTATTTTTACGCCGGCGTCGCCAAGTTCAATGCCGATTGGCTGTTGGATGCGCAGCCGGTCCGCTATTTCCTGGCACAGGCCAGATGGGTCGACGATTACGGCAGGTTCTTAAGCTCTGGCCAACTCGCGTTTCTTAAACAGATCCTGCAGAGCTCACAACTCGCCTATTTCCTCAGTTACGCCGGAGCTCTGTTCGATCTTTCGGTCGGATTCCTTCTGCTCTTCCGCCGCACTCGCATCCTCGGATTGGTCTTCATGTTCATTTTCCATGGCACCAATCACTTTCTTATCTTCAATGACATTGAATGGTTTCCCCTGGTCGGCATCTTGACCGCATTGATTTTTCTGGACCCCGACTGGCCGGAACGCTTTTGGAACTGGTTAAAACGACCATACCTGATCAAACCGGATTGGGGTTGGTTCATCGGTGGGGCTGTCATGTTGCCGGTCGTTGGCGCGGCGCTCGGCTGGAAATCGCCGCCCAGTCCAAATCCCGCATCACAAAACTTACCTCGGTCCGGTTCTGAGGAGGGCAAGCATCAACGAGGCAAGACCAAAAACAAAGTCCGAACAGCGCAGGTCAATTCGGCCTTCGGATCCCGGATTTCGGATTTTCGAAACCTTGCGACGATCTTTGTCGTCGCGTGGCTGGCCTGGCAGGCGCTCATGCCGCTGCGCCAGTACTTCATTCCCGGCGACGCGCGTTTTACCTGGGAAGGCCTCAGCTTCAGTTGGCGTTTGAAAGCGGAAGTTTACCGCTGCACACCTTGTCATTTGTTTATTGAAGACCAGAACATCATTTCTCGCAGCCCGGGCGGGCAAAGCCGAATTGATTGGAAACCATGGCGAGGTGAGAAAGTCATTTATCGCACGCTAACCCCGGGTCATGTGGATTGGTCACAACTACCCGAAGTATTCGTCCTGGTTGAACCGAAGCTGGGTCAACGGATACTTTACAATCCCTTTGCAGGGGGTGGCAGAGCTCGCACTGAACCCGAATCCCGGGCGCGACTCAGTGGCATTTGGCAGCGGCTTTATCAAAACCAACCCCAAGTCGTTCTGCGGACAGCGCCGGCGACTGAAACGCTGTCGGCTTGTGGAGCGACCTTGCGGGCCCGCGGTTACACCGTTAAGACCACACAGGAAACTTTAGACATGCTGGACAAATTATTGCCTCAGCATGATGAACCGGAACTGACAAGCATTCTGCGCCAGTCCCATCCCCTCGCGCTTCAGGGTGCCAAGGATCCACCAACGCCTTTCTTATTGATCGAAGACCCCGCGCTTGCACAAAACCCGGGCAGCGCCCGAATGCAGGTTGCCCCGGGCCAATGGTCCCAGGCACCCTACATGCATTGCGCGAGGGATTCCGCAAACCTCAATGTTGGGGGCCAACCGCTGGTTATCTACACGGGCACCACACCGTTCGAATTAAAAGACATGCTGCCGCCGGCCAGCATTTTCGAGGCGCAAGATCTTCCCCAAGCCCCGCCTTATATTTCATGGAATTATTTGAGCGACCTCACCTACTCGGAAGGAATGCATTTAAGCATGCAGCCTTTCATTCTCCGTGAATACGCCCGGCATGTTGCCGATCAATGGGAAAAGATTTACGGACATCGCCCGATCGTTCGCGCTGACACTGCCGTCTCGCTGAACTTCCGCCCGATGCAGCGATTGGTCGATCCCGAAGCCGACCTCGCCAACGTCAAATTAAGCCGACTTCGCCACAATCCCTGGATCCGCGATCTGGAGACGCCTCGGATAGGGCCCGCTCGCCGAGCGGGCCACTAAGATTCTGCGCTGACGGATTTTTGTCCTCACCATCCGTCCTCGTCCTCGCTCTCGGGGCGACAACAATTTTATTCAGCGACTCGCCTCCTGCCAACAACCCATCGCTGAACCTATAAACTATTTGCCTAAATCCCCCGCTTTAGGAGCGCTGAACCCCTTACTATAAAACCCAGACCGATCGAAGCAGCAAACCCGTCGCTTCCCCGCGGCGAGCATCGCGCACGCATTGTCAATCCGACGCGCACGGGTCTCTGGCCGCTTCGCGGACGTGATCCATTGGATCCAATCTCTGCGCGCGATCGGCGTGATGTCCAACCACAACGCCCGCGCCTTCGGGGCCGCCACCAGAGCCTTCCGCAGATCCGCCGGCATCCTGGGTTCCAGTTCCTCGCCCGACGGCGCGATCTCCAGTGCGACGACATCGCCTGCGTCTGCGCCCGCAGCTTCACGCAGCTTCCGGTCCACTTTGAGCCAGTGGCTTTTTTGGCCGTCTGGCTCGAGGGTCGCTCGAAACGGGAAGCCATTGATCGTGCCTTCGACCGTCGTCATGCCCCGCGAAGGGAGCTTCGCACTGGCGCTCTTTGGGAGCGTAAGAAACGTCCAGGAGCCGGCCTTCGCGCTAGCCGCCGGCCACAAGAGTTTCGCTCTGAAACGGATCTTGGAAGCGGCCTTAGTCATTTTTGCTGGGAATCGTTGATTGGAATTTGCTCTTTGGACGCTGCCCAGTCACTCGCTCAACGATGTCAGATTCGAAGCTCATGCGTTATTTGCCCTGGGTGAGGCGCGTCGAAGCACTGGCCTAGATTCACCAAAGCCTCAGACGGGGCCACCAGTCACTGACCTGGCACCCCACTACAAAGTTTCTTATGCTGCCTCGCTAGCGATTGAATATGACGGGTGTCTGTTCCACAGCAGCCCCCCATAAACACTGTGCCGAACTCCTGGTGGCATTGCACCATCAGTTCCGCCAGTGTTTCTGGCTCAACCGTCTCCAGCTCTTCCATGCCATCCAATTCCTGCGGACTTTTTTCCGATGTATTGGTTTGATAGATTTGGATCTGTTTCACCGCCGCCGCTTTGCGTTTGCCTAACGCTCTCATACCCGCCTGAAATACCCGGGGATGCACACAATTCACCGCGTAGCCTAGTGGAGGCCTGGCGCCGGCATCAAGGACTTCAATCGCGTATTCCAGGCGTGTGCCATCGAGTAGCGTCCCATCTGGCCGAATAACAAAACTCAGCCAAAACGGCCGCCCTGTTTTCGCCATCGCCGCCGCAATTCCCTGCGCCTCGGAGAAAGCGGGCAGCGTGGACGCGTAGAGGAAGTCCACGCCGCCTTCCACAAGCGCCTCGAGTTGGGGCGTATGGAAGCGCTCAGCTTCCACTGGTGCCAGGGCTTCGGCTGGATTGTAGGCATCTCCGCGGGGTCCGATGTTGCCTCCCACAAAAATCGGCTGCGCCTGCGGACCGTAGCTGTCGCGCAACTGGATAAGGAAGCGGGCATTGTCCTGGTTGACTGAGGCGCGCTTGAATTGGGAATGGTCAATGCGCTCTTGATTGGCACGCCAGGTGTCGGTCAAAGCAAACATTGGTAACGCGTGACTTTGGCCCACATCGAGGTATCCGCGATGCACCTGCTCAAGCAGGGAAGCGGCCTTCGGGTCATAGATCAGCGAGGCATGGGCGAGAAACGGATCGAACGTAATCGCCGGATGCCGCCGCAAGCGTTCATAGATGGAACCCTCCGCGAGTCCAAACAATCCCGTTTCAAGGAAAGCTTCCACCTTCATGATTTTCTCCCTGGGAACGAGAGCCCCCATCAATGGTCGTGCTGAGCAGTGCCGGGTCGGTGCTGCTCGGCTTCAAACACCAGGGCGAAACCGACATCCGCTGCGGCACGATAGTTGGGTGTGCTGTTCATGTTCAAGGGAGCTCCCGCCACCTAGGAAACCTCAATGCGCTTCGCCGTGTCTTGTTGCGAATTTCGCGTTCGATTTCAGCCAGTACCGCCTTTCGTTTCTCTGGGCTTGCATCGTTAAGTTCGGCGGACCTTCTCTCCAAGGCGGCTTTCCGGAGGTCGTTTTTAAGAATCTGTAAAGACTCGGCCGCTGAGATTATATTTTTCATGACTCGGTAAGCACCATACACACTCCTTTATTTTTCAACAATTCGGAACCTCGCTTTGCCGGAGACAACGTTCGTCTCAGCTGTCCAATACGAGGTGAGGATCTCGCGCTTGGCGTGCATCACGTATTCACCGACATTAAGCAAGCCGTAAGTTTGGCTGACATCCACGCAAGATTTGTGTTGGCTCCCAACCGGACTGACGCGTGTCCATCCGTGCCCGGTGCGGATCATCCGCAGCCTCTCTTCGAGGCTCGCTCCGGGTCTTTGGTCGAATTTGCCGTAAACCCTATCTTTTCCGCTGAATAATACGAATGTTAGTTCTCTTTCATCGGGACTGCCTTCGAATGGATAGATCAGAGGCCTGTCACTAACGTTCCGCAACAGGACCCATGCGTTAAGCGGTTCGCCGTTGGTGTAGGTTTCTTTTTCAAAGCGCAGGGAGAGCTGAAATCCTTCCACGACCGATCCCCAATTGCCATCGGGATCCGTGTCTGCCGGGCGCGACTCTTGCTCGCGTTGTGCCTTTTGAATTTGTTCTTGCGAGAAGGGAAACGGATTTGGCCTCGCATGGTAAGGCGTTCCCTCCTTGACTATAACGTAGAACTCAATCTTTTTTCGTTCTTGAGTCGCAGGCCATCCTCTTTCGGCGGTTCGCCCGTGCGATGATGCTCGCGGTAATTTGCAGCCGTCACAAACAATCAAGAGCGAAAACATCACAAACTCGACTCTACGATTCATGAGTGGTGCCGCTGCTTAGCGATAACATCATCCCTGGAAGCCAGTCGCCGAGGGCTCCCGACCTGTGCCTGAGCTAAGCAGTTGGTTTCCATCGGCTGCAGGTGTTGTTGCACGTCATTGGATAAGAAAACTTACTGTCACCCGTGCGGTGACACTTATCTGCCCGACCGCAAATGTCGCCCCTGCTTCGTCGGCCGGATTCTGGGCGGCATTCGGAGATCCGCCTCCAAACCCACCACCACTTCCGTAAGACCAATTGCCGGGCGGTGACCAACCGCCCCACCAACTCTGATCCTCCACATTGATGTAGAGCGGCTTGCCCACCTTCACCCCCAACTCCGCGGCCATAGCCTGGGCTTTTTCCTTCGCAGACCGGATCGCCATCTTTCTGGCCTGGTCCTTGAGTTTGCCCAATTCGGAGGTCCGGAAATCCACCCGTTGAACGTGGTTCACTCCATTTGTTACCAAGCCGCTCAGAATTTTATCGAAGCTTGAAACCTGGGTCAGCTTGACGCCGATGCTCTTCCGCACAACATAGAGTATCGGGTCGACCAGTTTCTTCTCATCGACTTTGGTCAAGGGCAGCCCTGTCGTGGGGTCAACTTCGGGGTGCTCGCTGTAGATCGGTTCCACGATCAGGTAATCGGTCTGAACCTCCTGGTCCTTAACACCATTCTGTTTAAGAAAAAGTAGTGCCCTGGAAATCCGCTCATCATTTCGCTGCTTGGCTCCATCCAGGGTTAGGTACCGACTCTCGACGCCAACCCTCAGATGCACCTCATCGGGCGCAACCTTGATTTCGGCTGAGCCAGCCACGCTGATTGTTGGCTTGGGTTGCGCCTCACCGATGACAGAAACTGCCGAAAGTGTACCCACTCCCAAAGCTACTAGAAGAGCTCGGATTGTCGTGTTCATTAGATTAGACCTCGGCCAACCAATATGCACTTCCGCCGCAAACGTCAACCAAAGAACGGCGAGCCTTCACGTCCTCCCCTTGCGCAAGTCTCAATCAATCCCAGAGCGGGTCCGGGTGAAGGTCGATCTCAAAGTGCGGCGCATTATCCCGGTTCCACCGTTTGCGCACTTCTTCTTGCCGAACGTCAAATAGGTCCTTTGTCTGGAGTTTGCTGACGTGTCCATCGCAGAACACTATGTGCCAACGACCTCCATGTCGTATTCTCTGGGCTGGTCGCCAAGCTTTCAAACTACTGTTGCCCGGCAGGTCCGGTATGATTCCCAGTTCGATCCAGCCAGCGACCGAAACAGGCTTGAAATGCTCGAGAATAACCGGAACTGACCATCGATCGAGGAGCACCCAGGCGTCGGGATCCCCAAAGGCGATCATGTTGGCAGGCGCGATGACCGTGCTCTCAGGGGTCGCTCCGAGACCCAGCGCTTTGCACCCCGTGAGGTTGTAGCTGAAAGTCCGCATCTTATGCGGCCACCCGCTGCTGAGACGAGCCAGACTGGGACAGGCCCAGATTCCATTTCCTTGAAAACCGGCAACATGACCATTGCCGTTTGGGTCGTACCATTCTTCATAGACGAACTTTTGCTTGGTATAGGGATACAGGAGGTCGAAGGTGAAACCCAAATTCAAATCGCCCGGCGTCCCGATTGCGGGTGGGTAGGTCTTGAAATCATCAACATACATCCTTAATGCGATGCCTAGCTGACGCAGGTTATTTTGGCAACTGGCTGAGCGCCCTTGCTCCTGCGCCCGGTTCAGAACTGGCAAAAGCAATGCGGCTAAAATCGCGATTATAGCGATAACCACAAGGAGTTCGATCAGGGTGAAGCCCATGACCATTGACGAAAGCCTTCTGCGAAACCTCACGCTATGCTCTGAGTTCTCCACGGATGTGGTCCTCACCGGATACCTCAAATCTAAGTAATAGCACTACTAATGCCAAGTGAAAATTCGTAACATTATGCTGATTGGAGCACCATGTTTCGCATGTAAAGGAATGTTCATCGCGAAACCGTAGGTTGCTCCCCCCGCGAAAGATAGCGTCAAGTCACCCCCACACTCCATTACTCCATCACTCCAATCCCTCAACACTCCCCATCCCTCCACTTCCCCATTTCCTCGCCCACTTTTTTTCTGTCTCTTCGAGAGCTTAGTTTGCAAACTATGGTTGTGCATCTGCCCCCGGCCCATGGATAACCCTGTTTTGCAGCATCGGCCCGGCAAGTGGATTCCTATTCCATGCCTGACGATCGTTTGCGCTACTTTGGTCGCCGGTGGAACCGATTGGCACCCAGGCCCCGGCTACCGCAGCATTGATTTGCCCGTTGCCAAGTCAGGAAAAACCGGGTTCACCACTCTCGGTTCGGCCGACACCGCAATCACGTTTTCCAACATCGTCCCGGAATCGGTGCACCTCACTAACCACATCTTTCTGGATGGCTCCGGTGTCGCCGCCGGCGACGTCGATGGAGACGGCCTCTGTGACCTGTACTTCTGCGGTATCTACGGCCGCAACAGCCTCTATCGCAACCTGGGGAATTTTCGTTTCGAAGATATCACCGAGCGCGCGGGAGTAGCCTGCGCGGATCTGCGTTCAACAGGCGCGATGTTCGTGGACCTCGACGGTGACGGTCATCTGGACCTTGTCGTCAACACCACCGGGAACGGCACGCTCATTTTCTACAATGACGGCAAAGGCCATTTCCGGCAGGCCTCACCGATCCTTAACCCTGGCAAAGGAGGCAAGTCCCTCGCCGCGGCGGACGTTGATGGGCGTGGGTACCTGGATTTGTACATCGCGAACAATCGCGTCTCCTCATTACTAGACATGCCGAACGCGAGAGCCACTTTCAAAATGGTCAATGGAAAACAAACCGTCGCCACCTTTAACGGCCGCCCTGTGACTGATCCGGATTTAGTCGACCGCTTCACCATCGGGTCGAAGGGCGATTTTCAGGAAAACGGTGAACCCGACGTGCTCTATCGCAACCTCGGCGGGACCAACTTCGCGCCGGTTTCGTTCACGGATGGCAGTTTTCTTGATGAAGATGGACAACCGTTAGCCAAAGCACCTTTGGATTGGGGCTTGTCGGCAATGTTCCGCGACATCAACGGCGACGGCTTGCCCGATTTGTATGTGTGCAATGATTTCCAGTCTCCCGATCGGTTTTGGATCAATCAGGGTGGTGGCAAGTTTCGTTTGTTGCCGCGCGTAGCGCAGCGCAAAAGCAGCATGTCCGCCATGGCGGTCGATTTCGCCGATATCAACCGCGACGGCTACGACGATTTCCTGGTGCTGGAAATGATGAGCCGCGAACACGTCGAACGCATGTGTTTCCTTTCGATGCCCAGCGATCAAAGTTCAGTGGATCGCCCACAATATGAACTCAACACACTGTTCCTCAATCGCGGCGACACCACCTTCGCTGAGATCGCGCAGCTCTGTGGACTTGAAGCGACCGAATGGGCGTGGTCGGGCATTTTCCTCGATGTCGACCTGGATGGCTGGGAAGACCTGTTGGTTGTCAATGGCATCGAACGCACCGGCAGAGACCCGGATGTTGCGGCATACCTGAATCAATTGCGCCGTCGCCAACTGTCCGACGCCGAAGTCTTCGAAGCGCGCCGCCGATTCCCCAAACAAGCCAACGGGAACCTGGCCTTTCGCAATCGAGGCGATTTGACCTTTGAGGAGGTGAGCAAGGCCTGGGGTTTTGACCGCAAAGGGACGACCACTACGATGGCCTTGGCCGACCTGGATAATGACGGCGATTTGGATGTCGTGCTGAACCCTTTAAACGGCCCGGCGTTGATTTGTCGCAACGAATCGCCTGCGCCGCGAATTGCCGTTCGCCTCAAAGGGATGCCGCCCAACACGTGCGGTATCGGTTCCCGCATCGGTGTCGCTGGCGGTCCGGTGCCCTTCCAGACCCAGGAGATGATCTGTGGCGGGCGGTACTTGTCTTGCGATGATACGATACGCACCTTCGCTGCCGGCACTGCTACGAATTTGACGATCGAGGTCGCCTGGCGTTCGGGACGGCACAGCCTGATCACAAACACGACGCCGAATCGCCTTTACGAGATCGACGAATCACAAGCCGAGAAACTGCCGCCCGGCGCAGCGCAACACCTCTTCGGTGCCTTTTTGCACCCGGCCAGAACGAACCAATCCGTTCTTCCCTTGTTTGAGGACATGTCCGACAGGTTGCGGCACGTGCACCATGACAAGCCATTTCCGGATTTTGCCTTGCAACCGCTGCTCCCCAATAAATTGAGTCAGTTGGGCCCGGGCGTCGCTTGGGTTGATATCGACGGCGACGGGCGTGAAGACCTCGTCATCGGCGGCGGTGGAGCCGGCCAGATCGGCATTTATCTCAATCGCGGCGCCGAAGGTTTCCAGCGAGTTGAAGCGCCCGCCTTTGGCGAGTTACTCAAGCGCGATCAAACCGGCATCGTCGGCTGGCACCCTGGCACCAACCGGACAACGCTCCTGGTTGGCTGCGCGAACTATGAAGACGGCGAGGCGAATGGGCCCGGAATTCGCCAGTATGATCTGACACGGCAAACGGTGGATGACAGCCTGACCACCGAGCAATCGAGCACGGGACCATTGGCCCTGGCGGATCTGACCGGTACTGGCAAGCTGGAGCTTTTTGCCGGCGGGCGCGTGATTCCGGGCGGGTACCCGTTCGCCGCTTCCTCGCGCCTCCTGGAGCGTGTGGGTGGGAAATGGCAAACGGATGTCGAGAACACAAAATTGTTGAATGAGGTTGGATTAGTCAGCGGGGCCGTGTTCAGCGACTTGGATGGCGATGGTTTGCCGGAATTGGTCCTGGCGTCCGACTGGGGATCGATCCGAATTTTTCGCAATCAACATGGCAAATTAACCGCCTGGGACCCACCATTGACATGGCCGAGCACAAAGTCGAATGAACCGCGCCCGCAGCGTTTGAGCCAACTGACCGGGTGGTGGAACAGCGTCACGGCGGGGGATTTCGACAACGACGGTCGAATGGACCTGGTGGCGGGGAACTGGGGCCGTAACACCAAATACCAATCTCTTCGCTCGCGGCCCTTGCTGCTCTATTACGGCGATCTGGCGGGCGACGGCACCGTGCAAATCCTCGAGGCCCATTACGAACCGCCGCTCCGAAAAACCGTCCCGTTGCGGCAACTGGGCGACCTGGCCAAAGGGCTACCTTTCCTGACTGGCCGCTTCGCGTCGAACAAGGCCTACAGCACGGCTTCGGTCGAGGAGGTCCTGGGAGATCGGTTCAGCGTAGCCAAAAAGCTCGAGGCCGTTTGCCTGGAATCGGTAATCCTCCTCAATCGTGGCGATCACTTCGAGGTCCGACTCTTGCCGATTGAGGCGCAAATGTCTCCCGTATTTGGTATATGCGCCGGCGATTTCAATGGCGACGGCAATGAGGATCTCTTCCTCGCGCAAAACTTCTTCGCAGTTCAACCTGAAACCCCTCGCTGCGACGCTGGCCGAGGATTGCTTTTGGAAGGCGATGGTTCGGGCGGATTCACCGCAGTGCCCGGCCAGGAGAGTGGCATCAAAGTTTATGGCGAGCAGCGTGGGGCAGCCGCGGCGGATTTCGACGGCGACGGACGCCTGGACCTGGCGGTGACCCAAAATTCTGCGGAAACAGTTCTATACCGAAACGCGAACGCTCGGCCCGGGCTGCGCGTTCGCTTGCGTGGACCTGAAGGGAATACGGATGGATACGGCGCTGTTATTCGGCTGAAGTTTGGTGATCGTTTAGGACCGGCTCGAGAAGTCCATGGGGGCAGCGGTTATTGGTCGCAGGATGGAGTCGTGCAGGTGCTCGGTGGGCCTGGTCCACCCAGCGAAGTCGTCGTGCGTTGGCCCGGAGGCAAGGTCACGACGAACGCAATGCCCTCCCAAGCTCGGGAGATCCGAGTCAGCGTTGACGGCCATCTGGAGGTCCTTAAGTGAGCTTCGACGTTTTTCCAACGCGCATTGAGACCATGAAGCTGCCGACATTTATTCGTCCTCGCTCTCGTCCTTCGTCCTCGAAAAATGCAGCAAGATCGAGGACGAGGACAATGCAGGCCTGTGCATGGAGAGCCTCCAATCGCGCGCTCTTAAACCGCAGAGACGCGAAGTCCGCAGAGAAAAGCATCGGACAACAGAAATTGCAGAATCAAAAGCTTTTTTCTATGCGTCTTTCGCGTCTCTGCGGTTTAATGCAGTTCGAAAATCCGGCTCCAACTCCTCGACCCTCCATGTTCAGTCGCGGCCTGGCCGAGCTGGACCTTTGCGATTTAGTCGCGTGCGCCATCCGGCTCAGACTCTGCGCACTCCCAAGGCTTGCATGAGCTCTGCCGCCAAACAAAAGAAACCCAAGGTCCTACCTCGACCTGACACAAAGCCGAAGACGCGAACGGAAGGGCTCCCGATTTTGGAAAGCAGATTGATCCGCCAGTTAGCGAGCGCCATGCCTGCAGTGGCATTTTTTGCAGTTTTTTACCTCTGCCTCTGGAAATGGGTGGAGGTCAGCTTGATTTATCACGGCGGCGGACACGTGCAGGATTTTCCTGCGTTTTACTGGGGCTGGGAATTTGCGCGGGAGTTCAGGACACATCCTGGTGGGCTAGTGGAGTACGGGTCCGCGCTTATTGCGCAGGCGATGTATTTCCCGTGGTTCGGTGCCCTGACGTTAACCGCGCAGGCCGCCCTACTGTATGTCTCCGTCCTTGGCTCACTGCGAAGTTTCGGAGCCAAACAGCTCCGGGTACTGGCTTTTGTGGCACCACTCCTCTGCTTAGCCATTTACTGCAGGTACCGTCATTTCTCAGCGCCGGTCACGAGCTTCACCCTCGGGGCGGTATCACTATGGGCGTGGTTGCGATTGATTCCCGACAACCAGCATTGGCGCCTCGCCAGTGCATTCCTACTGGCAGTCCTTTTGTACGCTGCAGCTCCAAGCGCACTGCTCGTTTTCGTGCCGGGAGTTTTCTTTTTCCAGCTACACTCAAAAACACAATGGCCGCAACTCCTGGTATGGTTGTGCTTAACGAGCCTGCTCCCGTGGTTCGAAGGAGCCGTTCTGTTCGGGTTCGCCCGCGGTGAAGCTTACGGCAAAATACTCCCGCTGGTGTGGGATCCGGTGGTTTGGAAGTTGACCTCTGCCTGGATTGTGGCGGCGCTATATGCGCTAGTTCCATTGTTATGGCTGGCAGCAGCGCTTTGGCATCGAGGCCCGGAACAACCGCCTGCCGCAAGTAACGAGCTTGTGCCACAGCCAAAGCCAGCCTCCCAGGAATCGACTGAGGCTCCAGCAACACCCGCGGTTAAACGCCGGTTTGCCGCCGCCCTAAAATGGGCGGCTGCCGCAACTGCCCTTCTGCCGATATTGATCGTTTATCTGGCGCTAAATCCTCAAACGAAGGCTTTTCTGAAAGTGGATTACTTCGCGTGGCACGATCGGTGGCCCGAGGTGCTCACCGCGGCTCGCAGCAACCCCCGCAACACAGTCGTGGCGTGTACTGTCGTCCAGGCGAATTATCATCTCGGTAAACTCACCCGGGAACTGCCAACGCTACTCAACCCGGCTGACCTTCTGCTCTCCAGCGATAAGCAGCTATCGCATTGGCGAAAGAGCGACCTTTATTTCGACCTGGGCTATCTCAACATGGCCCTGCATCATCTGACGGAGTCGGTCGAGTTTTACGGCGAACGCCCGCTGCTGCTGCAGCGGCTTGCTCTAGTGAATCTTGCTTTGGGCAACATCAATACCGCCCGGGTCTACTTAGGCACCCTGGCCCGCGCTCCGTTCCAGCGCGCCTGGGCCCGCGATTACGAAACGCGGCTTGAAAAGGATCCCACATTGGCCGGTGACGAGGAAGTCGGCCGGTTACGTCGCCTGATGTCGACAAAAGATTCGGTTGTTGCTTTCACGACTGAGGAAGAGCTTTTAATGCTCCTGTCAGCCAACCGCCAGAACCGCATGGCTTTTGAATATCTGATGACCTATTATTTACTGACCAAAAATCTGAACGGTTTCGTGAAGAACATATCCCGCGTGCAAGATTTTTCCGGATTCGAAATCACCCCGCTGTGGGATGAGGCCCTCGTGCTAGCCAGCAGGCTGGCGGGGAGGCCCGTTCAAGTGCCCGGACACATTATCAGCCAGGAAGCCATCGCGCGCGTTGACAACCTCACTCGAGAAGCACAGCAATACGGCGACAATGCGGATCTCTCGCGTCGCAAACTCTCCGCTGCCTACGGTCGTACTTATGCCTATTATTGGTTGTTCCATCTGTAAGTTATCGTCCCACGATCCTGGGCGCAGCGGAGTGCAGACAAGGCCAAGCGGATTCCCTGGATTTGCGAAAGCCTCGCGGCTAATAATGTCGAAGATACCCCTCTCATTAACCCCCAGCTTCAGCTGGGGGTGCCTCGTGCAGAGCCAATCCGAACCGCTTCAGCGATTTCCCGTGGCTGAGATCAATAAGCGAGCTGTTCCGAAACCGCTAAAGCGGTTGGAACCATCCTATGCCGCTTCCACCCCGCGAAAGCGGGGTGTTAATGAGAGGCGCAGAAACCGCACCTTGAAACAGCATGTGCGTACCACGCCGCCGGAAATTCGGCGCTACGGCTCGATTTGCATCTTTCTGTCCTTCATCTTTTTGAGCTTCGGCGCGCTATGGGCCGCCCCTGCCGGACTGACGGAAGCCTTACCGGTCCAGCAGATGCCTCGTATCAAACCCGATTATTCGGGAGTGAGGATCCCCCCGAACATTGCCCCGATGAACTTCTCGGTTCTGGAAGCCGGCTCGCGTTTTTTTGCGCGGCTCCATAGCTCGTCCGGCCAAGCGATCGAGATTTCGATCGATAGCCCCAAAATCGAAATTCCGGAGAAAGCGTGGCATCAATTGCTGCGCGAAAACCGCGGCAATCGCTTGGAAATTGAGGTCTATACCCAAACCGATAACAAACAATGGAAACGGTTCGCCACCATCACGAACACGATTGCCTCCGAAGAAATTGATCCAGTCTTAATCTATCGCAAGATCCATCCCGCTCACAGCACCTGGAGCAGCATGGGCCTTTATCAGCGGGACCTGGCGTCCTTCAAAGAGGAGCCATTTCTGGAGAACAGCCGGTTTGCGAACGATTGCTGCCATTGTCACACCTTGCGCAATAACAATCCCGATAACGCGACGGTGGTGATTCGCAGTCCTCACTATCAAAACAGTTTACTAGTCATCAGCAACGGCGTCGCCGAAGCCATCCGTGGATCCGTCGGTTTTGTCGCGTGGCATCCGACCGGCCGGGTGATCGCCTCCTCTTTCAGCAAACCACGCCTGATGCTGCACAGCGCGCGCAATGATATGCGCGACATCGCCGAACTCGAGGGGTGGATTGGTTATTTCCTGCTCGGAACTGACGTCGTCAAGAAGGTTCCCGGCCTTTCCAGCAACGATCGTTTACGCGCATTCCCGTTTTGGTCGCCCGACGGTCGTTATCTCTACTACTGTAGCGCGCCCAATCCGTGGACCAACATGGCGACGATTACCGCTACCTCGCATGCCACCGCTAAGTACGACCTGATGCGCGTTTCCTACGACCTCGAACAGGATCAATGGGGACAGCCTGAGCTGATCTTGCCGGTGAGTGAAACCGGCTTCAGCGTCGCGCAGCCGCGAATCAGTCCGGACGGGCATTGGATTTTTTTCTGTGCGATCCCGTACGGCTGCTGGCCTACGTATGATTCGACCAGCGATATTTATGGAATTGACCTGGTGGCCGGGCAAGCAGCCGGCAAATACACCGCGCGCAAGTTGGAACTAAACTCGAGTGAATGCGAATCATGGCTGAGTTGGTCCTCAAACAGCCGGTGGGTAGTCTTCAGCAGCAAACGCGTGAGTCCGTTGTTCAATCGCCCCCATATTTCGTATGTGTTTCCGAATGGCGAATGCAGCAAGGCTTTCATTGTGCCGCAGAAAGATCCCGAGTTTTACGATTCGCTGCTGAAGACCTACACTATTCCCACGCTCGCGAAGGGACCCATCACCGTTCCGGAATGGAAGTTAGTCGATGCGATCAAGCATTCTGGCCGTCGACCTTTAAGCATGCCCAGCATCCAAGTGGTCGATCCCGCACAGCATTGAGTTGGCCTGCTGAGGATCAGGGAGCTAGGGCAGAGGATTATTTTCAGCTAAGGATATCCTCGACCACTTTGCCGAAGACATCGGTGAGACGGAAACGCCGGCCCTGGTACTTGAACGTCAGGCGCTCATGATCAATGCCCAGCAAACGTAACAGCGTCGCGTGGAAATCGTGGACGTGCACCGGGTCCTTCACAACATTGTATCCAAATTCACAGGTCTCGCCGTAAACCATTCCCGGTTTAACACCACCGCCGGCCATCCACGTCGTGAAACAGCGCGGATGATGATCGCGGCCGTAATCGGTGCTGGTTAATTTGCCCTGCGAATAATTGGTTCGCCCAAATTCTCCGCCCCAAATTACCAGAGTATCCTCGAGCAAACCTCGTTGTTTCAGGTCCATGACCAACGCCGCAGTGGCCTGATCGGTTTCCCGGCATTGGGTCTTGATCCCGCTGGGGAGGTTGCCGTGTTGATCCCATCCCTGGTGATACAGTTGGATAAATTTCACGCCGCGCTCAGCCAGGCGACGCGCCAAGAGACAGTTCGAAGCGAATGTCCCAGGTTTCTTTGAATCCGGACCATACATCTCGAACACACTTTCGGGTTCTTTGGAATTATCGACTACCTCCGGCACAGAGGTCTGAAGATGAAAAGCCATTTCGTATTGTTTGATGCGCGCATCGATCTCAGGATCACCCAACTGTTGCCGCTGAAACTCGTTGAGCTCACGCAACCGAGCCAGCATTCGCCGCCGCGCGTCACCTGTAATACCCGCTGGGTTGCCTAGATAAAGCACCGGTTCTTTGCCGGAACGAAATTGCACGCCTTGATATTCGGACGGTAGAAAGCCGCTGCCCCAGAGCCGCGAGTAAAGCGGCTGGTCCACCTTTCCCGGCGTAATGAGGACCACAAAAGCCGGCAGATTCTCGTTATCGGTGCCCAAACCATAACTCAGCCACGCGCCGATGCTGGGCCGGCCTGAGAGCTGCGAGCCGGTCTGCATGAAGGTAATCGCCGGGTCATGGTTGATCGCCTCGGTATACATCGAGCGAACAATGCAAAGGTCATCAACGATTTTCGAGGTGTGCGGTAAAAGTTCACTGACCCATACACCGGCTTTGCCGTACTGCTGAAATTTGAAGATGGATCCAGCCAGGGGAAGGACGGCTTGATTGCCGGACATCCCCGTCAACCGTTGTCCCATGCGCACCGATTCCGGGAGATTCTCCCCGTTACGCTGGTTCAGAATCGGTTTGTAATCGAAGGTTTCGAGTTGCGACGGCCCACCGGCCATGAACAGGTAAATGATCCGTTTGACTTTCGGCGGAAAATGCGGCGCCACAAGGATGCCTCCATGTGAAGGCGCGACTGCGTCCGCCAAAGACCTTGCTGAACCAAACAGGTGCGCCAGGGCAATACCGCCCAAACCCATGCCGAAGCGATTTAAGAAATGACGGCGGCTAAGACCAAGTGCCGGAAGTGGGCCCGTGCAGAGGCGGGAGCTCTCGACTTGGAAAGCAACGGCCCCCTCTCCCCGACCCTCTCCCCTCAGAAGGGGAGAGGGACAAGGATTCCGCAGTTCGGCAATTCCTGGTGCTGCACTCGACTCTCCACTCAGAAAGGGAGAGGGAGAAGGATCCCGCAGTTCAGCAACTCCTTGTGCTTCACTCGCCTGCTGGTCGCTTGCGGTGCTGGCACCGCCCAGGCGGCCGATGCACTGGCGGTGGCTCTCCCTCTCCTCCTCTGGAGGAGAGGGTTGGGGAGAGGAGGCTATTTCTGCGGCGTCGCTAAGTCTCTCGCCAGTTTCCACACTATGCCGACTGGAAGTCGGCGGTACAGCGGAGTGAAACTCTGCGTTACTGACCTGTAGTCTTCGTCGAGCGCTGTCTCCTCGCGGTCTCATGTCATTATCTTTCGGTTACAAATTCGTCGAGGTTCATCAGGGCACTGGTCAGCACCGCCGTAGCTGCGACCTCCTGAACGGGCAGCGCCTCATCGCGCGGGCGGTCGCCGGTCTTCAAGTATGTCTCCGCGGCAGCTGGATCATCTTTAAAGAGTGCGGCTTGCTCGCTATACAATTGGCGTAAGATATCCAGTTCGCGGGATTCTGGTCGGCGTCCTGTGGCGAGCCGGAAACCCTCGGTAATGCGAGCATCGATATCCGAGGCGTCCTGCCGCACGAGTTGTTCGGCCAGTACCCGCGCTGATTCGACATACTGCGGGTCATCCAGCAGCACGAGCGCCTGCAGCGGCGTGATAGTGGTTTCCCGTCGCGCGGTACAAACCTCTCGCGAAGGGGCATCAAAGATTAACATCGTCGGGGGCGGCGCTGTGCGTCGCCAAAACGTGTACAGACTGCGGCGATACAAGCCTTCACCCTTATCCTGCACGTAATGTTTGCCAGTGCCGGCCTCTTCCCAAAGACCCTCGGGCTGGTAGGGCTTGACACTTGGACCGCCAATCTTAGTTGAAAGCAAGCCACTCACCGCGAGGGCGTTGTCGCGAATTTCTTCAGCGCGCAAACGATGTTTTGGACCTCGCGCGAACAGGTGATTGTCGGGGTCCTTGGCCAGAAGCTCTGCACTCGCATGCGAGGACTGCTGATAGGTCGCGGACATCACGATTAACTTGTGCAACGCCTTCAGATCCCAGCCGGAGTCCATAAAGTGCGCCGCCAGCCAATCCAACAATTCCGGGTGCGTCGGCAGCTTGCCTTGCGTGCCGAAATCTTCTTCGGTGTCGACGAGACCGCGCCCGAAATGCATGCGCCAGGCGCGATTGATGGCTACGCGCGCTGTCAGCGGATTTCTTCGGTCTACCATCCACTTGGCTAAGCCAAGGCGGTTCCGTGGGAGCGAGTTCGAAAAGGCAAATATCTTCTCAGGTGTGTCCGGTTCAACTTTGTCGCCTGGGGCATCATAAGCTCCGCGTTTGAGCAGATAAGTCGCCCGATGACCGGCCATCTCGCTCATCACCATGATCTCGGGAACATCATTAATCAGACGATTCTCCTCCTGACGGAGTTGATGAAGTTCTGCTGCCGCCGCGATGCACTGAGGATCGACATTTTGAGCGTAATACTCGAATCGTTCTGCATAATTCGGTTTGGTCGTATCAGTGCCCGCAACCATTTTCACTTCGCCAGGAGTTAGGCAGCGGTCAAATACTTGGAATTCATCGATAAGGCCATTCTTGAAACCGGAATCGCGGAACCTGCCGGCCAGGGTAAGTTGGACCTCTTTGACATCAGCGTCTCCCCAAGCCTCGCGATGCAAGATATCCTTGAAGAGATGATCACGCACGACCTCACTGGGGAGCGGTTCACCATTGAGGTATAGATGCACGCCGTCGGCGCGACTCGAACCGTCGTAGGTGATCGTCAGTTGTGACCACTGATTGAGGGGCAGCGGGGTTTTCGAGCGCACTTTGAGCGAGTTCCCCGGCCAGAAGTGGATCAGACTAAACGACGGCACCAGGTCCTCAAGCAGGAGCTCATAGCCCCGGCTGCCGGAATCAGTCCAGGACCGCGACCGGTGGAAGACGACCGCCCGTTCCTGTTTTTCGGTTGGTTCAACCCACAGGCTGAAAGTGAAGGAACTGGTGCGGTCGAAGGCACCGGCGCCTTTACAGATCGCAAGGTTATCGCCGCTGAACCTGAGCGCTTTGCCAACCTTTCCGTCCACTTGTTTGGGGCCATCGACAAGTGACGCCGCGTTGGTGCTGAGATTATCAGGCGTAGCGTCGCCCTTAACTTCTTCGAAACTGAATGCAGCGACTGGGGCGGGCTGCGGAATGGAATTCGTTTTTCCCCAGGAAACGAACCTTCCGTTTGCAGACTCTTTCAGCTCGTCCAACAAGGCTTGCTTGTCGCGAATCGCCTTCTGAAGTTCCCGATGTTTAGCTTCTCCCCCATCGCGATACAGTAACAACGAAGGAGAGGGCGTAGCGCGGGTGAAATGCGAGTAAAGGCCGGACTCATCGATGTTGTTGAAAAAGGCCGACATTCGGTAAAAGTCCTTTTGCGACACCGGATCGTATTTGTGATCGTGACAACGGGCGCAACCGAGGGTCAGGCCGAGAAACGCTGTGCCGGTGGTGGCGACTCGATCCGAAACATATTCGACGCGAAATTCCTCTTCGACACTGCCGCCTTCATTGGTCTGGCGGTGCAAACGGTTGAATGCAGTCGCCAGGACCTGGTCACGGGTGGCTCCCGGTAGGAGATCGCCGGCCAATTGCCAGGTAATGAACTGATCGTACGGAAGGTTCTGGTTGAAGGCGCGAATGACCCAATCCCGCCAGGGTGACATGTCGCGGTCGACATCGTTCTGGTAACCGTAAGTGTCGGCGTAGCGCGCGAGGTCAAGCCAGGTTTGCGCTTGCTGTTCGCCGTAGGCCGACGACGCCAGGAGCCGATCGACTAGTTTCTCGAAAGCATCTGGAGATTTATCCGCAAGAAAGTCGTCGATTTCAGCCAGGCTCGGCGGCAAACCACGAAGGTCGAAACTCAGGCGCCGAATCAGTGTCTCGCGTGCGGCCTCCGGCGAGAGCTTCAGACCTTCATGTTGCAATCGATCGAGCACAAACGCATCGATGGGATTGCGGACCTGTGAGACATCCCCGACCTTTGGGACAGGCACCTCGCCGACAGGAATAAATGCCCAGTGCGGTTTGTACTCCGCCCCTTGCGCGACCCAACGTCGCAGCAGGGCCTTCTCCTCGTCGCTCAGGCTCAAATTGCTCGATGGCGGCGGCATTCGGTCGTCGTCATCGGTCGCCACAATGCGCCGGCACAACTCGCTCTCCTCCGGTTTGCCGGGAACGATCGCCGCTTTGCCCGAATCCTTGTCGCGGAACGCAAGGGCGGTCTCGGGCAAATCGAGGCGTAGCTTGGCTTTGCGCGCCTTTTCGTCCGGCCCATGGCATTTAAAGCAGCGGTCGGCCAGGATGGGACGAACTTGAAAATTAAAGTCCAGCTTTTCGGCAGAGTCAGCGCCAAAACCGGGGCACGAGAGCAGCAGCAGGCAGAAGAGGCTTAGTATCAGCCAAAGCGGCCCGCGCGAGCAATGGCCCAACAGCTGAGAAAGGTTAGATGGGCTTTTCACCGGCATTAGCCTAATTCTACCCTGCCGGGAGACGGTGACAAGATGATATGTGGCCCAGAGAAAACACGACCGGAAGTTTAACCGCAGAGACGCGATGATCGCGGAGAATATCATGGATCGAAATCTCTGCGAAGTTCGCGTCTCTGCGGTTAATCGCGGTCTAAAGGGTGACGCGGTTCCAGAGCTCGCCCCTGCTCGCGTTCGAGGGCATGGGCATAGCTGACTATCCGCCGAATCAAACTGTTGTAGTGTGAGTGGGCGGCGGTTCCAAGGCGTCGTTCGAGGCGGTCGTAAAGTTCGTGTTCAAACGGACGATCGATCTCGATTTCCGGTATAGCAAGACCTAGGCGTCGCAGCCGCGGAGCCGCGATTAGTACCAAGAGTGACAAATCTGTCGTTTGGCCGTTCGCCAGATCGGACAAGCCCTGCTGAACAAGCTCCTCTCCCGGCAGAGCGCCATCAATTTTGTTGCCGGTCGCACACATCAGATTTTCGCGAGGAAATCTTCGATTTTTTTCTTAAACTGCAACGGATCGATGGCCGGATAACGAACGAGTGCCGGTTCGATTTCTGCGAAAGTCGTTCTCAAGTCCGACGCGGTAATGAATTTTCCGTTCAGCAGACTGGCGACATCCTTCAAATCTTGTGCGTGACCTCGTTCCAATTTGGCGAGCGCTTGCAACGTCAAATCGTAATGAAAGAACTCGACCTGGCCAATCGACGCTATGTGGCGGCTGCGCTCTCGCCAGTCGCACGGGGCCGGTATGAAATCAGCCGGTGAAGCCAGTTCGACATTAAGATCGAGGCGATTCTTCAAGACGGCGATGGCTTCGAAGACACCCGCAGGTTCAGGATCCAGCTTGATGTCGACATCAATCGTTTGCTGCCGAAAACCCAGGAGAAGCGCCGTCGCACCGCCAGTAAAGTAGACCTTTCCCGGACTGCGCGCCGCAGCAGCCAACTCTTCCATGAAACGGCGCAAAGATTCCTTTGTAACCCGTCGTCTCATCCCGGCAGAATAGGAGGTCTCGACGGGTAAGCAAATTTTTACTTGGTGGGCAAAGAGAAGAAACCAATTCCGAACGATCGCAAGGTTAAGATGTCATCCTTCTGTTTAGCATCTTTCCCCTTATGCGCGAGTTTCACCGATCTCGGGGTGGGAGCATTTGAGTCCTGCTCGAACCTGTGCAGCGCCCTGCTGGGAAGTGGACTCAAGGTTATTGGGCAACGCGCGTTCCTTGATTGCATCAATTTGACGAACATTATCATTCCTGAAGGCGTGACAACTATCGGCAGTTCCGCTTTCTCGTTCTGTCATAGGATGGCAAGCATTAAACTCCCCGACACAGTCACTGACATAGGATTTGGGACTTTCGAAGGCTGCACCAGCCTGACCTCTATCACCGTCCCAAAGGGTGTCACCAATTTTTGGGGCTGGGTGTTTGGGCTTTGTACCAACCTGGAGACAATCTACTTTATGGGAAACGCCCCAACCGTTGATGCCGACACCTTTGGGCGTAGTACCAATGCCACGGTCTTTTATCTACCCGGCACCGCCGGTTGGGGCCCGACGCTTGATGGCATTCCAACCGCGTTGTGGCTTCCCCAAATAACGGGGCCCAATTCGCGATTCGGAGTGGAGAGCAACCTTTTTGGTTTCATCATGGCATGGGCCCAAGGCAGAGAGGTAGTAGTGGAGGCCGCCACAAATTTCAGCAACCCTGTCTGGATCAGTATTGCAACGAATCTTCTCGGGAGCGACCGGACTTTCTTTGCGGATCCTGAGTCGACAAATTTCCCTATTCGGTTTTATCGCCTTCGTTGGCCGTAGTGTTTCGCCCTAAACACGACTTTGTACCCACTGCGCCCGCCTGCCGGCGGGCACAGTGCGAAAGTCTAAGCAGTCCTCGAAGATGGCTTTATCGCGCCAGCCTGAGAAAAGCGTTCCCCGCGCCGATCGGGAGCGTCATCTGGAAGGTATCGCCGACCTGAACGATCGGCGGCTGTGGGGTGACATCCGACCAGGAGGTAGGAGCGATCTTCGCTGTAGACTGCAGGGTAAAGCTGCCTGCAGCTGAGGGCCACGAAATCACCAGGGTCCCACCCACTTTTGTCGCGATAATCCGAGGGGCGGATACCACGGCGGCTGGGTGGTTGACGACCGTGTACAGAGTAGTCTCCGCCGAACTGTCCGGGCCGCCGGCCGGGTTATTTGTGCTATTGATCGAGCCTTTGGCTGCAATGCAAATTTGGCGCGTGGTCATCGAGACATTCGGCCCGAATGTCTTAAGTCCGGTGAGATTGGTAGGACCACTTTCGTAGTTTACAAACGGGAAGAACGAGTGCGTCAGAGAGGTGACGTTAGTGCCATCGAACGCCATGACGCGCGCGGCTACCTGCTGCTGGAAATCAGTAGTCGGTTGGAATACGTAGGCGACACAGAAACGATCCAGCGCGTCCACTGCGATGCTGACACGGTCGGTCAGCGAGACGGTCGGATCCGAATCAGTAACGGTAGCCTGGGTGACAAAGTTGCCGGTGCGAGAATCGAATATGGCAACGCTGACCGGGGCGTGGCCAGTCGACGGGGTTTGACCTGCAACGTAGACGTAATGGCTGCGGATATCCGATCCGATACGACAGCCGTCACCCCGGCCAATATCAAAGGTTAGTCCGCTAGCGGCATTAACCGAGTTGGTATGGGTCGGATTACCATTGTTATCAAAGAAGTACAGTAGGCTGTCGCTGCCAACACCGACTCGAATCGCAAAACCGCCTTGATAAGCGGCCATGTTGTCCCAAATTGGATGTGGATCAACAAGGGTCGGCCCTTTTACCACTGATCCTGTGGGTGTGATGATCGCAAATGTCACAACCTGGCCCGCACTGAGGAGTGCAGTTCTGTCTTCGACCATCACCACAATGTTGCCGTTGTCCAAAAACTCCGAACGCCCTCCGGTGCGGGACAATTGAGCGGAATCGGCACCTCCTCCCAACGCAGCAGCGGCATAAGGCCCGTAGATATAATCCCAGGCGTTGGTCACGGGGATTTGCGCTAGAGTGCCCGGGTCTAACGAGAATAACTGTTCGGCGGCATATCGGTAGGTCCCAGTGTAGATTGGGTTATTGGTCCAGCGATTGACCTTTTGGAACTCCGAAATCTGGCCAATCGACGTCTCTGCTTCTGTGATAAAAAGCGTCGCCCCGGTGCGCTTATCGCCGGCGACCCGCTGCGGATTGCCATTGTTGCGCGACGGATCAATTACACCTTTGAAGGCGGCACCATTGTCGTCGTAAAACTCGTAATCGAGTTTCGCCGCGCCTCCTGCCGCAGGTTGTTTGGCCACCATGAAATTCTGGTTGTTGAAGGTGCCATCATTGGCGAAGGTGTTGAAACCGATCAAAAACGTCGAGTCGCCCACAACGCTCGTATACGGCTCCCAATTACCCAGTGCGGCCTGCTGCTCACCGACCTTGATGGGTCCGTTGGTGGCGAAATTCCCTGCCTGGTCGTACCAACAAGCGACATCGGGCACGATATGAGTCAGGCCAACGGAAGCCACTCCGCCCGGGTTAACGGTGGTTGGGTTGGAAAAGTTGCTCGTGTGAGTCCGGCCGCGATGAGTGCCCGGCGGATCGGCCGAATAATTGGCGGTAACCGTTACCCAGCCAGGCCCGAGGTCCAGTCCGTGAAGGTCGACGCTAAAGCTGCCGGTATTCGCAACCGGGAATGACCCCAGATATTTCGAGCCCTGGGGGAACCCGTTAGTAAATCCAGTCGTGGGATCGATCAATTCGTTGAACCCGAATTGCTGGCCGTTGGTCCATCCTTCCTGATCGAGTTGATACACATCAATGATGATGTTGGTGTATGGCGCCTTGCCTACAGCAAAAGTGCCCACAAGGTTGGGATAAACACTGTTGGTCGCATCCAGGGTAGGAAGGATGCTATTCGTTATCTCCATGTAAGGAGCATAGTAATTTGTAAACCCTGTTAAGAGGCCATTAAATCCGTTAGCATATGTGAAGGGCAATGGATCGTTATTGACCAAAACATTGCCGCGCAACGACACGAGCGCGCCGGGTGACAACGACGCGAAACGCCATCTCGAACCGAGCAGGCTCGCATCGGGAGGGTTTCCGTACAGCCCATAAAAAGGATGATTCCAATAGATATGGTTTGCTTCGATGTCATCACTCACGCCGTCAAAGTCCGAACCCACTTGCACAGTTGTCGTGCTGTTGAAGCCCTCGATAACCTCCATATTCACGCCGCCATTGGTAAATACAGTGATCCCGTCGACACCCACACCGATATAGTTTCCGGCGACGATCGTGTTGGTGCGGGTACCCCCATACCACTCCAAAATACGGTGATCATCTGCGTCGGTGACGCCGCCAAAGACGTTTCGTTCATCGGAATCGTTGACGCCATCGCCATCGGTCCCAATGACGACATTGTCCCCGTAGCTGCCAATTTCGATGAAAGCCTCAAGCGTCTGATCGGGGGCAAGTGTGGTCACATCGACATGGAATTCGTGTAGACCATCCGGGAAAACGTTAAAGAAATTACCGCTGATCCGTGTGCCGTTCCCTTCAATTATGACTGGAATCTGTTCCCCGATGATGACGTTGAATTCCGCGCGCGCAGCGGCGGCATTCGTCGCGTCCGTACCTACCCCCACGACGATGTTATCGCTTGGGCCGGCCCCAAAAGCCGTGACGGCGTCCTTGAGCCGAGCGACTGTCTTGCCATCGAGGTCCAGCCCAACACGGCAACCACTAACGTGCCCGGAATGGGAGGGTTGAGTGCCACCAAAGGCAACTGCATAAGAGTCGAACGGCTGGTTTACGTAGTCCCAAACGCCGAGGAAGCAAATGCCACGCACCGAAAAATTGGTTGAACCCAGCACAAACAGGATTGCCACTTCCGAGGTTCCGTACCCATCAATGTCATTTTCCAATGTGGTGAAATTCCCGTTGCGGGCATCGAGAACTATCGTGATGTTCGCATTGTTGGAGGAGAGGATCGGGTTGGTATTGGGTGAGGACCCTGGCTGGCTGTAGCCATCGATGGTGATGTTATTGAGATTGGTGATGATCGGATATCCGCCGGGGGGCGAAACCAGGTAATGCGGCCCATTACCAGGGATGCTGAACTGAATAGTGTCACCGTCCTGAAGGAGGTTGATCGCTCTGACCAGGTTGGTCTCTCCAGGTCCAGGCGTCAGATTGTTTGCAGTGTTTACGGTGATGACTTTTGCCGGGGCCGAAGCCGCCAGCACGAGCAGAGACACGATTACAGCCTTGAATAAGGTGATTTTCATAGCATCGGCTTAGTTGGGAATGTGGCGACAGATCTAAGAGATTCCTGCTCTGATGGCAAGCAAGAAGTCAAATTTTATTCCCAGGCTTTTCCTCAGTCCCCTGTCGGGCTGCCCGGATTACACCAAAGCAAGCCGGGATGATTTGCTGATTCCTGGGCGAACTTGGAAAGCGGGATAAAATGGACGCGCGCATCGAAGCCCATGATGACGGCGCCTTTGATGTGGCGCTTGCCGATGCCTTCGGCGTCGTTGGGAAACTGTGAAGCGTCGCCAGCGATATTGTAGTTCCAAATGCCATCGAAGTAATTCACCGCGGGCTCCCATTGCACGTAAGCGACAGGGTTAAACTGAGAGATTTTGTAGGTTCGGCGCGTCAACGATCCATACCCGCAAACCGCGCCGTTCATGACGTAACTGGAGACCCGCTGACCGCGCCGGATGAACGTGATGTCGTTTGTCCGATCGAGCGGACAGTAATACACATTCCGACTCTTCAGGTAACCGTAATAAAGGCCCTGTTCGATGTACGGCACTTCATCTGGTTTCCACGGGTCCGGCGCGCGGCCACGTATCGGCATATACAGCCAGCTGGGGCCATACGTGTTCTCCCATTGGCACCAGGGCATGACGTCGTTGTTGTCATGCACGTACATCGTCATCGCCAGTGCCAGCTGGCGAACGTTATTGACGCAAGCGGTGCGTTGGGCTTTTTCCTTCGCCCGTGCGAGACTCGGCAACAAAATCGCCGCGAGAATAGCGATAATCGCGATTACGACCAGCAGCTCGATCAGTGTGAAGGCCATCCTCAAGCTCTGATTAGCTGCCACCCATCGCATGAAAGCCGCGTTGCAGAGATCACCTCTGGATTGGCGTGTGACCTGAATGGCTTCGATCGGCCTCATAAACCACGCATGGGATTTCTGCCATACAGTTACGCTGTGTACATCCAGCTTGTCAAGGCACAGTCGCGCCAGACACACTCGCGTGTACACGATGCAATCTTTGAAAATCCGAACCTGGCTTCATCGAGGCGTTTGCTTGTCATTGGCAAGCGGATCCATCGCGGCGGGAGCTGAACCTTCAACCGTGTCGTCGCCAGGGAATGCCGAGGTGCGCCGGTTCTGGCGCCCGGCGAGCGATGAACCGTTTTTGCAGGAAATCGGAGACAAGATACCAACCCAAGCGCCGATCACGGGCGTCGCAGTGTATGAACATAACGCATTTGTCATTGAGGGTGGCACGCTCAGGCGTACCGAGAATGGCAAGCTCGAGAAGCAAGCAGACGCTCCGGCGAGCGTGCGGCGCGTACGGTCAATAGCGGGCGCACTGTGGGCCATCGGCGAGAGTGGCACATATCGGTTTGACGGCAAGGCCTGGGCCAAAGTGCATGACCAACCATTGACAGATATATGCCTCCACCTGGGGCAGGTGTACGGAGCGACGCTTGACGCGCTGTTCCGGTTCGAACAGGGACGCTTTGTTAATATCAAACCCGCCGCCGGCTATTTATCCAGCGACGATGCGGTCTTTACAGAAGATTTCAACCAGGTCCTTGCCGACCCCGTCGAGATCGGCCCAATCGACCGCATTGCATCCTATAGCGGCACGCTTTATATGTTGCGGCCCGGCGGTCTGGCGTTGCTGGACGGAAAAACCTTTGTGCCTGACCCGGTCGATTGGGGGATGTTGCCCTCGCCAGTTACGCGGGATTTCCTCGCGCAAGGCAGCCGGCTTTATGTCGCAACTGACCGTGGGCTGGGCGTGCTGCGAGGAATGGCTCTGACGTCATTGCGAGGCGCAGATGGTCTGCCGTCTGAGGACACGACTTGTTTAGCGGAAGGGTTTGCCGGTGATCTGTGGATCGGCACCACGACTGGCGCCATTCGAAAAGTTGGAGATGAATATCACTATTTTGGCGCCCATCACTGGCTGCCGGGTGACCACGTCAGAGACATTGCCGTCGCCGATCACGTCGTTTATATCGCCACCGACGCCGGTTTAGGGGTTATCCATTATGAGCCGTACACGTTGTTGAAGAAGGCAGCGTATTTCGAACGCGAACTGAACGAGTGGGGTTTTAAACGGCTCGGGTTTATTCACAAGCTCTATTGGTCCGGCGATCAGGACGGATGGCTCCGCGAGATCAGCGATAATGATGGCGGCAATACCTCGCATTATCTGGCGGCGATGACGTTCAAGTACGCCGCCACCGGCGATGAAAAGGCGCGCCAGGAAGCAGTCGAGGCGTTTAAAGCGATGGCCTGGCTCGATGAGATCACAACCAAACCGGGCTTTATCGCGCGCGCGATCTGGTCCGTCAAAGGCGACAAAGGCCAGCGTTCGACACGCGGTTCAGGTCCGTTGCCGGCCAAATGGTACCCAACCCCGGACGGTCTATGGTTCTGGAAAGGCGATACCTCGAGCGACGAAGTCAATGCGCATATGTACGCCGTGTCGCTCTTTCACGATTTGGCCGCCAAGGGCCCTGAAAAGCCACGGGCCGCGGCCCATATCGCGCGGATCGCCTCACACATCATGGATAACGGCTGGGTCTTGCGCGATTTGGACGGCAAACCGACGCGTTGGGGTCGCTGGGACCCTGAATACCTACAGCGCCCGTACGGATTCGAGTCGCGCGGTTTGAATGGGATGGAGGCGCAGACATACATGCACGCGGCCTTCGCGATGACGGGTGAGGAAAAATTCCATACCGGCCTGGAGCAGCTTCTCAAATGGCGGTACCACACGTACACCGTTCGGCAGAAACTCACCTTCCCACCCGAAGCGGTGGTGCCCTGGGACGACGAGCTGGCTTTCTTCTGTTATCACACTCTGCTGCGTTACGCCACGGATCCGGATCTCAGGTCAATTTACCTGCGCAGCCTCGAACGAAGTTGGGAGGTGCAACGGATGCAGCAGATCCCGTTTTTCAATTTCACATACGGCGCAATGACCGGAAACGATTGTGAAGCAGAGCAAGCGGTGAAGCATCTGCGCGAATGGTCATTGGACCTCGTCAATCACAGTTACCGAAATTCGCACCGAAGCGACCTCGCACCACGGCGCGGCTACGTGCCCTATGGCGGCGGAACCCGCGCGCTCTCGCCCCGAGAAACAGAGGCCAAATGGGGTGACCGTTCGGCTCTGCAATATGACGGTGGAGAAAGTAGCAGAGGCGTCACACCACCGATTGGCTGGCTGGAGGATTATTGGATGGGAAGGTACTATGGGTTCATCGAGGCGCCCAAGACTCAAGACGCTGAGCTGATCTCAATCAAACCGCGCGCGGAAAAGCCCCATGGGGCAGCCCCGTATGAGGGACCGCCGAGGCCAGCGGAGCAGTGGGAAAAATAGAATACTCGATACGGTCCACTTTTATACATCGATAAATCGGAGTGCCAGCACCCGAAGATTAATTTGTCAGTGGGTTTCACAGCGTGAGCAGCAAAGAAGTGGTTTTAGAATTGATTCGGAGGCTGCCAGACGAGGCGTCACTCATGGATATAGCGCGCGAGATTGAATTTGTTGCCGGTGTTCGCGAAGCGCTCGCCGAATTCGATAGAGGCGAAACGATAACTGCAGAGCAGCTCCTGAACTAGATCCCGGAAGGGCGGGCACTACAAAGTAATCTTCGGGTTTCAATTCACGGCTAATCTGTTACTTCAAATTCAAACACGTTTTCTGAAATCCGTTTGCCTGCCTGGTCAAGCACCTCGGCGCGCAGTTCGTGCGGACCTTTCCCAGCCACCGTCCACTCGGCGTTTCCCAAACGCTGAACTGAATCTTCCGGCATCGAGATGGCCCATTGCCCCGAACGCTTTTCTTTCTGCCGTTCATCCATAATACGCCAGTGGATAGTCGCATTGGGGATTGCTTCCCATTTGTCATTGATGGCCCAGACGCCGCATCGGAATGTCTCCCCAGACTTCCAGCTGTCGCGATCGTATTCCAGACTGGCGCACACCGGCGCAAAGCTGCGTTGGACGGTGTAAAACACTTTGGTTGGAACCCGCTCGAAGTCGATCGCGGCCATGGTGACAGAAGGCCAGATGTCGATTGCGTGAAAATGGCAAATGCCGCCGGCGGGGTTGTACTTCAGACGTCGACTGCGTTCGAGCGCGATTTGAAACAGACGCGAAACATAGGCCTGCGTGCGCGGGATATATTCTTTCAGGCTCAGGTCACCGGGTTCGCCCCAGGCCCGCATCGCCTCCGGGATTTGTAGCCGGCGGAAAAACCATTCCTGCGCGTGATCGCGAATCGGCCAGGCATCGGGCATAAACTTCACCAACGTTGGATAATTGGGAAGACACGTTGCCCCGAGTTCGGAGACGAAAGGCTCGGTCATGTTTGTATAATCCCAAACTGAGCCGTCGTACCAGCCGTGATAAACGTGGGCGTCGCCAAAGCGGCCGGTCGAGCGGACAATGGCGCGACGCTGGGGATCCAGCAGCGCAGGTCGTGGAGCAAGGTGCTTGGTCAGGTCGCGATAATTTTCCAGGCTCTCCTCGTCGCACGTGGTCCAGGAGGCCACGCAGGGGTGGTTGCGCACATAACGAATCAGCGGATCATAGAGCGCGGCGGCATGGAGGGAGAAGGCGTGATCTTCCGGGTACCAGGCTTCCAGATAATCCTGCCAGACCAACACCCCGAGTTCGTCTGCGACGTCATAGAATTCCGGATTCGAGAAGTGGCAATGGAGTCGGATGAGGTTGACGTTCATCTGAAGCATCAGGGCCAAATCCCGCTCGTAGGCGGCACGATTCATTTCGGAGAGATAAAGGTGGTAATAATAATTCGTGCCTCGAATGAACATCCGGCGCCGATTCAGATACCAGGTCCAACCGATGCGTTCGATTTCGCGAATGCCGACCGCCAGACGGCGGCCATCGATGGGACGGCCGGTTTCGTCGAGCAGCTTTATGTCCAGCGTGTAGAGGTTTGGCTTGCCATGGTCCCAGGTCCACCAGAGCTGCGGGTTTTCCACCGGCATAACAATCGTCGCGGTGTTGCCATTAACGGCGACATGGGCAAGAAAGTTCTGTTTCGAATCAAAATTCCGAGGCAATAGCGTCGATTTGATGCTGCAGCCCGGGGCGAATTGGCCATCCAGTTCAACATCGATTTGCACCTCTGCCTTGTTGTCGCCGGCCAATCGTGTGTCGATGGCAACGTCTTTAATAATCATTTGCTGTGAAGTCACCAACCGCACCGAGCGCGTGATACCGACCGGCGTGATGTCATCCGGCTTTTGATCTACCGCTCCGTACGCGCCTTTTACCGTGTAGGGGCGATGTTTCCAGTAATAATCGACCGGCGTCCAGGTGCGGACCAGCAGCTCATTGGTCACGCCGATTCGCGCTGCAGAAGTGACGTCGTATTCGTAAGGATCGATGTAGCCCTCGTGCCGGCCGAGCGGCGTGCCGTTAAACCAGACATCGGCATAATAATCGGTGGCCTCGAACTGTAGTCGCAGCCGTTTGTCCGCGAAAGTTTCCGGCACAAGAAATTGGCGTCGATACCACCATTCTTTGTAGCTGATCCAGATTGCATCGGAGCTGTAAATCTTTGAGGACTCCAACCATTGGGTGTGCGCAGTGCCAGGCACCTTGACGAGGCGCCAGCCGTTCGTGGGAGGACCGTTGCCCTTATCGCACCAGGCCAATTCCCATTCGCCATTGAGGGAAACGCTGGTAGCGGCAGGCGTCTCGCCTGCCGTAGCGCCGGTCGTCTCGCCCGGCGGAATCACAGGTGGTGAATTCTCGGCGCTCGACCCGGGCGGCAAGATGCCGCCCTCTACGGCAGGCGGGACGCCTGCCGCTACACCGGAAGTCTCGCCGCGCGCTGATTGAACAGAAATTAACAGCGCTTGCTGGAGTACTCGATACTCACGCCGAGCCTGCAGAACGGTGTTGGACCCGCTCCATTGCGGGAACGTAATTGCGATTTGAGTTGAGGCGGAAGATTGCGGCCCGCCATCGGGTAATTGCGCGATGAACCGGCGCGAGCCAACGCCGGTCCAGGTCAGGTTCGTATCGAGCGCCACAAAACCTAACGCGCCGTAATTCTCGGCGTTGTTGTAGTAAACGACATGACCGCCGGGTAACTTGGACCATTGCCTTGGCGCAATTTCGTGGTCGGGCGGTTCCGCGTCATCCGGTCCATTCGGCCATTCATATTCGGAACCACCCACACAACGGTCGAACGGCAAATAGGGCGACGCCGAGATGGCCGTGAAGCGGAAACCTTTGGGAGCGCGCCAAACCAGAGCGCGGCTGTCGGCGGTCCAGGTCAATTCCCAGGTTTCATTCGTGCGCTCCAGGATTACGCGCGCACGCAAGGGGCCGGTCTCGAGAAACTGAACTCTTGTTATCGGGCCAGTGCCTCCGAATGTAGTCCACCCGGTGTTGCCTTCTGGCACGCCGGGAACCGGCTTAATTCCCATCGTTTCGGCCGCATGAATATCGTCCTTGAGCGCAGCCGGATCTTCCGGCGTGGTCTCGACCAAATTCAAAATGCGATGGGACTCGGCACTGAGATTATATGCCTCAACTACAGCGGCGGCCTGCTTTTCAATCAGGACGCGAAAAAACCGGTTCCCCAGCTCGATCCGGTTAAGGCCGATCGAGCGGAACAGAATGCCATTGGCGAAGTTGGTCCGGGTTTCGGATAGCGACTTAATGCGATAATTAGGCAATTCACCGGGTATCAGAGTAGCTGCAAAAAGAAGCGCATCTTCACTCGCTTGCCAGGGAAGTTCCCTTCCCTTTTGATCAGCCACCTGCCAGGCGTCGCGCTTGCCGCCGATTCTTTCGTATGGGACCGCAACGACTTCGTTGGTCCGCGGGTAAAGACCGGTGGGCTCTTCGACGCGGATGGTCCAACTTTCCGCTGCACCGAAAACCGCGTGCGGGACAAACAGCAGGTAAAGGAAAGACAGCCGAAAGCCAAAAGGGTGCGATTTTAAACCGCAGAGACGCGATGACCGCAGAGTTTTCTGCAAAATGGTTTTGTCTGCGGTCATCGCGTCTCTGCGGTTTAAAGGGGCTTTATTGCAGCCATATTTCATTGGAACTGGTCGGCCGTGAATTACACCCTGCTCGCTGTTCTATGTTCGCGCTTTCCTCGCAACTCAGTAGTTCTTCATCCGTTCCATTTTGGCGCGCAAGGCGCGGCTGCACGCCTTGAGCCCCGCGAGTTTGGGATCGGCCTTGGACAACTCGCCCAAATGCGAGACCACCTTCTCTACCGCCCGAGCGATATCCTGCACATCCGCTTCATCGCCGATCAACAGAAACTGCGGCAGCCAGACCGACTCGTCATAGGCAGCGCGTTCGGACACGGCGCACTTGCACTTGGAGTAGTCCATCGGCTGTTCCCGGTTGACCACCAGCTGCGGACAATTCTCCGGGGTCGCATAAAACAAGTCACTGTGATACACCGGCTCGTAGAATCGGCCGTCGCTCGGCACACCTTCGGCGTCGAGAGCCGCCACAAAAAGATCGCGACTTGGCGCGGGGCCGCTCGGGCGATATTGGAATACATAGTTGTAGATCGTCTCGCGTTCCAGCCCCGGCTGCGGCGGCAAGGCGCGCACGTGCGGCAACGCACTCAGTGCCTTGCTCAGCAGCGCGGCATGCCGAGTCCGCTTTTCGCATAGTTCCGGCCACATGTCCAACTGGCCGATTAACAAGCAGGCCTGCAGTTCAGTCATGCGGTAGTTGGCACCGAGCACCTTGCGTTCGTATTTATCGGTAATGCTCGGCCGCCCGCAGTTGATGATGGACTGCAGCGCTTCGTAACAATCGAGCCGGTTGGTCAGCACAATCCCGCCCTCGCCGGCGGTCATAAGCTTGCTTTCCTGGAAACTGAAACATCCGGCATCTCCGGCAGCCCCAGCTCCCCGGCCCTGGAACTTGCCGCCATGCGCGTGGGCACAGTCCTCAATGATCAGCAGTTTGTGCTCGCGCGCGATCGCCAGCAGCGCATCCATATCGGCAAATCGCATCGCGATGTGAACCGGCATGATGGCCCGGGTGCGCGGGGTCATGGCAGCGCGCACAGCCTTTGGCTCGAGGCAATAGGTGTCGGGATCCACATCGACGAACACGGGAACACAGCCGGCCTGCAACACGGCAATGGCGGTGCCATCCCAAGTATAAGCGGGCACGATGATCTCATCACCGAATTTGAGACCGAGCGCCTGGACTGCGGCAAAAAGAGCCACGGTGCCATTCGCGAGGCACAGCCCGTATTTGGCGCCGTGCAACTGCGCAAAACGCTCCGCAAATTCGCCATTGTATTTGCTGGGGACGGGGAAGCCGCCCCAATGCCGGCTCTCGACGACTTTGACGATGCGTTCCAGGTCCGCGCGGGAGTATTGCGGCCAGGGAGAGAACGGCTTTTTGCGAACGGGTTCGCCACCGAGAATAGCGAGTTTAGCCATAGTGCTTTTGGGTTAGGTTTTAAAAGTCAATCGCGCAGCGAAGGTTCGGTTGCGACAGGTCCTGTCGACTCGTCGCTGTCTTCGATGCGGCCGAAGTCGAGCGGTTTACGGAACCATGAGGTGCGCCACGCACCATATAGCACACCGGCGCCAAGCCAAATTAGTCCGGCCGTCTTGGCCGTTTTTCCCAAACTCAGCCAAAGGTATAAGCAGATCAGAAAACCCATCATCGGGACGATAAAACTCCAAAAGCTCTTGCGATCTGCCCGAACGAAGTAGCGGACGAACGAAGAGACGTTAACTCCCATGAATGCAATGAGTGCGCCAAAATTCAGCATCTCAGCGCCCAGGTCGTAGGTCACTGCGAACGCGCCGATGAGAGTGAGGACGCCCACCAGAATGATGTTGTTGCTGGGGATCCTCGTGCGCGGGTTGATCGCGGCAAAGAAACCCCGCGGAATCGCGTTATCACGGCCCATTCCATAGAGCAGCCGACCCGCCCCCAAATGCGCCCCGGAGCCCGACCCGATACTGGCGATGAGCAAAGCCAGATTGACCGTATGAAACAACCACAAACCTCCGGCTTTGCCGGCAACTTCGGCAAACGCAGTCTCTACTTTGGTAAAAGTCGTTTCGGGCCAGACCAGTTGCGCGGCGTACACCTGGATTGAAGCCAGGATTCCCGTGACCAGGCAGACCAGCACGGTTGCCAGCAGGATATTGCGGCGCGGATTGTGCACTTCTTCAGAAAGGGTGGAGATGCCATCGAACCCGATGTAGGTCAGCACCGCCAGTGCCGCGCCGCCGGAGACGGTGCGCAAGCTGAACGTTTTGGGATCATAAAAGGGCTGGGTCCATCCGGGCAGACCGTCCGGCGGATGAAACCAGAGGTAACGAACAACGGCGGCGAGGAAAAGGACGATGACTATACCCAGGCCGACGGCGACGATCGCGTTGGTCCGGCTGCTGGCTTCGATCCCGCGCAGGTTCATCCCCGTGAACAGGGCGGTAAAGAACACCGCATAGATCCAGAATGGGAGCGGGTAAATGTTGCGCGCCGCCTCGCTGCACCAGATCACGCAGATGATCGGGTTCATCACGTAATCGAAAATCATGCCCCACCCGACGAGATACCCAGTGGCCGGATGGATCTCGCGACTGACGTAAGTGTAAGCCGACCCGGCGCTGGGATAGGCATTCGCCATCCGGCCGTAGCCGACCGCCGTGAACAGCATCGCCACCATGCCGACCAGCACGATCGTCACCACGTGGCCCTTGGCAGTGACGGCCGCGGCGCCATAGAGGGGCATCGGCGCGGTCGGCTGAATCAGAATAATGCCGTAAAGTAAAAGCGCGGGAAGGCCGAGGGCCCGTTTGAGGCGCGGGCCGGAAGCAGCGGATGGTCTTTCTGCATCCATGTTGGAAAAGTTGTGCTAGCGAGTCTAGTTCACGAATAAATAGGTGGCGTTGTCAATGCCCTTCGCTCGTAGCGCAGAGTTTTACTCTGCCGTACCGCAGAGTTACACTCTGCTCCAGCCCGAATTCCATTCTGCAATGCTGAACGTGCCATGCAACATGCCGACTGAAAGTCGGCGGTACAGCAGAGTGAAACTCCGCGCTACCTTGAGTTTGCGCTGACTTAACTGGTGCTACCTCAGGGGGCGCCATCTGAAAGCGTGCTTAGCCAGTAAGGTCTGCCAAGTTTCAGAATTATTGGAAGATTAGTGCACCTGGTTACGTATTAGAGAGTGAGGCCCGCTTCGAAAACGAAGCAAATAACAAGCAACAGAATTCCACTGCTAATCCTTATGAATGCAATCTCGGCAATCCGTAGCTAAAACGAGAGCAGCAGGTGTTTTGCCCAATGCCTGACGTGCAATCAGTTGATTTCACCAAAAACAAACCAGAATGCTTATGAAAAATTCCACAATTAATTCGCGCACGCTAGCCTGGATAACCCAAGGGCGGCTTGCGGTTCTTATAAACGTGTTTCTGCTGCTGCAGTCTTTTGGGGCCGGCCCGCCCGGAACCGTCGAGCGCTTGCAACTGGATTTTCCTCCCAGGCCATCCTTATTGACTAACCGACCGACCATCAGCCAACCGGAGATTGAGTTCAGCTCGACACAGGCTGGAAAACTCGGAGGACCGGAGGTGACCACTATGCTGGTTCCGTCGATCGCACACCTGTTAAATGCATCAGACCGGTTCACGCTCACCCACGGCAAACAGGCGCGTTGTCGATGCGTCGTGCGGTTGACGGAATTGACGATCAGGCAGATTGGGGGCAAGGCCACAATCGATCCTGGCCGGGTCACCCAGGCCTTTGGGACTCTTTTCAAGGGCAAAGATGCGGTAATCGCATCCCAAGTCGCGGATCTGTCGACGAACATCAATTGGTCCAGTGACAAGGTTCAGCTAAGCGTGCGATGCGCGGTTTCGGTGGAGATCATCGATACGAAAAGCGACATCGTTCTTGCCGAAGATATTGGTGAAGAAACAAGGACAAATACCGCGAAAGCCATTAGCCTGGCGCTTGGGGCATTGGTTTATGGCAAGGACGACGGTCAAAACGGAAATAACGATGGCAATCCGTCGACTTCCGGTAATTGCGGCGATCATCAAAGCCGACTGGTTCAGTTGGCAACCTATCGTGCGATATGTAATCTCCTGCCGCAGCTGGATAAGCGATTGTTGGAGTTGGCTGACCCACCCGCATCAGAAAGAGGACTGAGCGAAGGCGGTAGCACCGTATCCACGTTGCCTCCTGGCGCATTTTTCTGCGCGAACTGCGGCAAGGCTTCAAGCACGGGCGACAAGTTTTGCACCTCCTGTGGAACACGACTAAACAGGTGATTACGCGCGATGCGAATGACTACGCGCGCTACGAACGTCAACTGCCAGCCAAGAAACGCAATCGGTTTCGCGCGTACTACCCCAGCGGAAAGTTGGAGTTAATCAGAGCGCGCGCAACAACCGGGTTGAGCGGAAGCTAGGTAAACTTTCTTTACAGGTTTTACCGGTCGGCGTTCAATCCCGCGGTGCACATTTCTGTAATAACAACAAACGTGAGGAGATTTAACTCCTTGGCTAGAGTGAGTCGGCTGACTGTATGGTTCTGGCCATGTTTCGTGATGTTCACAGCCGGCGCCGGGGAACCAATTCGACTCGCACCTTACCCGCAGAAATTCCGGACATTTTTCAGTTTACAGGATACGAACGTGCCGCGGGCCGTCTTCAGCGAATCTGCTCCGCTACCGAGCGGTGGGATTACGGCGGCGGCGAGGGCGAGTGACGGCGCGACGTGGCTGGGCACAACGCAAGGTCTTTTGCGCCTGGATTTTTCTGCGGCTGAATGCGATCGGCGTCAGTACTTCACGGGACGCCGCTATCTTCCTGAAAATCGGGTGAGTCAGATTATTGCGGACGCTGAGGGGGGCGTTTGGGTACGCACACCGGCGGGAGTTTCGCATATCGAATTGAGGAAGATGACCTTGGCCGCGAAGGCAGAGATGTTCGAGGAGCGCATCCGCGCGCGCCATGACCGCTATGGACTGGTGGCCGATTGCTTTTTGCGTGTGCCTGGAGACACGTCGACCTTTGGAGCGATCGATAATGACAATGACGGCCTCTGGACCTCGATTTACGCGGCGGCGGAGTGCTTCCGGTATGCGATCACAAAATCCCAACAAGCCTTAAGCAACGCTCGGAAATCAATCGAAGCGATGCTGTTTCTGGAAGAGGTCGCCGGCAAACGGGGATTCCCGGCGCGCTCGTATATTCGTAAAGGGGATCGAATGCCGCAAGGGGGCGAGTGGCACTGGACCAGCGATGGCCAGTTTTACTGGAAAGGCGACACCAGCTCGGATGAGATCGTCGGCCATTTCTTCATGTTCGGCATCGCTTACGATTTGCTGCCGGATGCGGAGTTGAAGAAACGGATCGGCGCGACGACGAAACGAATCATGGATCATATCCTGGATCACGGTTACACGCTGGAGGATCTGGATGGCAAACCGACGACGTGGGGTTGGTGGTCTCCCGAGAGACTGATGGCTCAACCCGACGAGCGCGCGCTCAACAGTCTCCAATTATTGAGCTTTCTCAAGACCGCGTTCCACATCACCGGCGATCCTCGTTACGAAGTGGAATATCGGAAAGTGGCGTGGGATTTCAAGTATGCCGATTGGCTTACCCGCGTGAACGAGTTCCGCCAGGAACTCAATTATTCGGACGAGGAACTGGCGATGCTGCCGTATTATTGTGTTTTTAAGTATGAGCAGGATCCGGCGCTGTTGCGGGCCTACAGGCGAGGGCTGGATGAATGGTGGAAGAACATTCAACGCGAGGCGTGTCCGCTGTGGACGTTTATTTATCTGACCGGCAACCCCGATGCGGAGGTCGATTTAGCCAGTGCGGTTTGGACGCTGTATAGAACACCGATGGACATGATCAAATGGACGGTCAACAATTCTGATCGAGCCGATATCACCTGGGCAAAAGGAACTGACCGCGCCGGAGAACGGGAAATTCTGGAGCTTTTACCGCCGGATGAACGGCCGATCATGCGCTGGAACTCGAATCCTTTTGTGGTGGATGGGGGCAGCGACGGGCGGGAAGAAGATGATGGGGCGGCGTTTCTGCTGCCGTATTGGATGGGGAGATACCATAAGATCTTGGTGGGTGATTAATGGTGGTTGGAGAATGACGAATGACGAAGACCTCGTCCGATAAAAGCAGAATGAAGAATAGGGAATGCACTCCAGTCTGCGTATCGCCGATTTCCAATCGGCACAGCGCCAGAACCTGGCGGGAGGTAGGGATGGGGCAGTATGGCCTCCCCTCCTCTGTTCTCTTCTCCAGAGGAAGAGAGGGAGAACGCGCGCGATGTTTTAGTGCGTTCGAGTCCGCGATTGGAATTTAACCGTACGATGTGTTAGTTAGCGGTCGGCTAATGACAAATGCCTCCTCTCCCTGACCCTCTCCACCAGAGGAACCAGAGGAGGAGAGGGAGAACTCGCGGGCGTTGGTGTGTTTCGTGAGCGCGGGTCGCAATTGGAGTCTTCCTGTGTCGCCCTACGATGCTTAAC
>DATJGF010000078.1:0-58861 GCA_035495315.1 Candidatus Limnocylindrales bacterium | reverse complement strand
GTGCAAGTGCCGGCTCAAGGGGATTCAACGTCAGAGGAACCGGCCGGTTCGTTAGTCTTTGAGTTAGGTTCCTCTTGCGGCCTTTGTTGTTTCAACTGGGCTTCATGACCGCCGGTCTCTGGCTCGCGAGCTTGTGGTTTGTTGCCCGCCAGGTCGGCGCTGGGCAACAAAGCCCGCGCGACTGCTTCCGCCAAATGCTGACGGTAGGTTGGTTGAGCGATCATTCCAGCTTCCCGGGGGTTCGAAAGATAGCCCCCTTCAATGAGAATCGCTGGCCGTTCCTGGCCTCGAAGGACTGCCGGAAAGCGGGCCCGACGCACACCGCGATCGACATGGCCGTTTACCTGTAACAGTGAACGATGAACCGCCATCGCCAGGCGCAGATTCTGCGCGTCAAAACCGTTGTTCGGGAAGGTCATCGAGATCTCATCGGCGTAACCGCGGGTCAGCGAAGAAGGCATTCCCCTCGGGGTCAGACAATAAGTTTCGAGTCCGGCTTCGCCGGAGTCTTGTCCAGCGGAGTTGAAGTGCAAGCTGAGAAAGACATCCGCGTGATGTGAGGCGGCGAAAACAACACGGTTCGAAAGCGCGACGTCTGTGTCATTCGAGCGGGTGAGAAAGACCTGGCAGCCCTGGGCACTCATCAGCGCCTGGAGACGCGTTGCCCAATCCAGCGTGAAATCTTTTTCATACCGATTCCCAGCCACGCTCCTGGTGCCTGAATCTCCACCGCCATGTCCGGGGTCGATCACCACTACGGCACCCGTCAGTAGTTGGGGGCTTGTGTTGGCGAGCAACAAGGGTTGCACGGTTTTCCTGATGTCGAGCGAATGCGCGTACAGTTGGCCATTGATGAATTGCGGGGCAAAGCCGAGGCGCAACTCCAAACCGTCCCAATGAGCGGAGCGTGTTCCGGCGGTTAAAACCAGCGCGCCACTGGTCGACTTAAGCACGTAAGCGGGTTGCGGTGCCGAGTTCAGTCGCGTCGGGTTGGGCAACCCCTTGGCCTTGGTCCACTCCTGCAGAGGCACCCAGGTTTCCCTCGCCACCGGCACCGGTTCGTCAGGTGCAACCCCATGGGTGGGCGGGGCGGGCTGATTTGTCGGTATCAACGGCGCGACCGTCACGCTCAGAGGTGGGCCAGGTGGCGGTGCGTCGAGATCCTCCCAATCGGCAACGTGCGTCACATTTCGATGAGGGTTTGAGGCGCAACCCGCCAGCAGCAGAATCACAATGCCCCAAACGCCTTTTACCGGAAATGACACCCTCCCATTGTGTGGAAGCGCAAACCCGACTCAAGCTGTTTTCTCGTAACGCAGAGTTTCAACCTGCAGCGCGTGTTTTGCGGCTCCGTTTATCGCACCTGCCGACTGGAAGTCGGCGGTACAGCAGAGTGAAACTCTGCGTTACAATTTCTGCTTCCGCGCTTGCCGCCGCCGGACCGCTGGCGGTAGTTTGAGCCTGTTCACGACCGAACCAATTTACCTCTTGAGAATACTTGTCGCGATCACCGGAGCCAGTGGCATGCTCTATGCCCAACGTTTGCTCGACAACCTCGACTCACAAACCAATGAGGTTCACGTCGTTTTGAGCAACTATGCCCACACAGTAATCGCTCAGGAATTGCCCGAGGGGCTGCGTTTGCCACAGGGTGTTGTCTCGCACACGTTGAAGAGCATGAACGCGCCCTTCGCGAGCGGCTCAAATGCGCCGGACGCGATGGTGGTGATTCCCTGCAGCATGGGGACACTCGGCCGCATTGCGCATGGTTATAGTGAAGACGTCTTGCTGCGTGCCGCTGATGTCGTGCTGAAAGAGAAAAAGAAATTAATCCTCGTTCCCCGCGAGACGCCGTTGAACCTGGTCCATGTGAAGAACCTCGAACTGCTTTTGCTGGCGGGCGCGACGATTTTGCCCGCCAACCCCTCATTTTATACGCACCCCAAAACGGTCGCACAGGTGGTGGATACGGTCGTGGCGCGTGTTCTCGACCACATCGGTTTGCCGCAAAAACTGGTTGCCAGGTGGGGTGAGGAGGGGGACTGACGGGACGCGAGGATAGACTATGGAAGATGGAGAATGTGGCGCATAGAGAATAGAGAGTACCCTAAAATGCCAATTATCAGAAGTTTTAGAGAGCTGAACGTTTACAAAATGGCTCGACAAGAGGCTCAAACGATTTTTGAAACCACCAGAAGCTTTCCTCGCGAAGAACGCTACGCATTGACGGATCAGATTCGGCGATCTTCACGGGCCGTGAAAGCGATGATTGCGGAGGCGTGGGGCCGAAGGAAGTACTCGGGTGTATTCATCAATAAAATTGACGAAGCGCTCGGCGAGGCTACGGAGACCCAGTCTTGGCTCGACGACTGTTTGGATTGTGGGTACATATCAGGAACACGCACGAATGGACAGCGCATGGCAAAGTGTGGGAGCAATGCTCAATAGGATGAAAGATAAGGCCGATGACTTTTGCCCGAATTCCCACAAAGGTTAGGACGAGCCCTAAGGCCATCTTCTAATCTCTATCCTCTATCCTCGTCACAGCCGCCTTCAATGCCCGCTTCCCAACCCCCCTCGTTCTACTCTCCAATCGGTCAGGTCAAGAAATGGGCTTCCTTCGTTCGCTTTTCTCACACGGTGTTCGCGCTGCCATTTGCGCTGGCGGCGATGCTGGTGGCTGCGCGCGATAACCGCGGTTGGCCGGGTTGGCGAACATTCGCCCTGATCCTGCTCGCGATGGTGTGCGCGCGTAGCTGCGCGATGTCATTCAATCGGATAGTTGATCGCAGATTCGACGCGCTCAACCCGCGGACTGCCGGGCGGCATTTGCCGACCGGCCAGGTGAGTCTCGCTGGGGCAATCGCCTTATGCGTGATCTCCGCTGGTGGCCTGGTGGTGGCCAGTTTCTTTCTAAACCCAATCTGTTTCTATCTTTCGCCTGTCGCGTTATTGGTGGTTTGCTTCTATTCGCTGACCAAGCGTTTCACTCAATACACCCATGTATTCCTCGGTTTGGCCTTGGCCCTGGCGCCCATTGGGGCCTGGCTAGCGGTGAAAGGTACGCAAGTGACGGTCATTGAAATTCTGCAAATGCTGGTTCTCGCCGTTAGTGTCGTCCTCTGGCTCGTCGGTTTCGATATCATTTACTCGCTCCAGGATTATGATTTCGATCGGGCTCACGGATTGCATTCGCTGGTGGTTTCCTGGGGACCCGCGAACGCCCTGCAAGCCGCCTTTCTTTCCCATATGCTCATGTGCGGACTCTTGTTGCTCTTTGGCGTCCTTTGCCGGTTCCGCCTGGCGTATCTCGTCGGCTGGTTCATCATTGTCGGATGCCTTGTCCTGGAGCACTGGATTGCGCGCCGTCGCAGCTTGAATTGGATCAATATCGCTTTTTTTAAACTCAATGCCGTGGTCAGCTCCGTTTTCCTCGCGATCGTGCTGGCTGAAGTGGTGTTCCAGGGCGGCTTTCGGATCCGATGATCGCAAGCTGACGCGGGCAATTGGCTGGGCTGGGCCAGTCCGGCCCTTGGAACTCATCTTCTAAGACCGGTAGGGACGGCTCGCCGAGCCGTCCGCCTTCCTACACATCAGCGGGCGCGGCCCGCTCGGCGAGCCGGCCCTACCATTTATGAAATGGATTGTAGTCAGAATGCCAGGTGTGTGCCGCAATAAGCGGGGGCTCGCCCACCGTTTGCTTTATCGCTCTACATCACTGCTGCGGCACTTTCTGAGCAGGTTTCCAAGCGGTCGCGTTCTCGGCAACCGGCGCATAGGAAGCGCGTTCCATCGAAATAAGTATCCCGAGCACGCGTGGGCTCTCCGCAGCCATCACAAACTTCGCAAATGGCTCTGAAGTAGGAGCCGGGGCCGGAAATGTTTTGATGAAAGTGGACTCCAACCAACGGTTCAACACCCACAGCTCGAAAGTTCATACAGCTCGTGCGATTACCGCACTCGCAGAAATATAAGAGCATAACAGGTGCCACGATTCAGCGCGCCTTATTGAGGCGCTTTCCTCATCTCCGGGCCCGTACCTCGGACGGCCGAGCTCCGCGCGGCCCCAAACATCTCCTTATTATAACTAATCTCCTAAACCCCGAAACACGCTTCATTTGGTAGGGACTGCTCGCCGAGCCGTCCGCTTTCCCATTCAAAAACGGGTCGACCAGCTCGGCGAGCCGGCCCTACCGTTTATGGGGGCCTCGTTCGGGCACTCGCGGAGCCCGGCCTGCCCAATCGGCCTGTCCAGCCGCACAAAAAATAGCCGTTGGAAATGGCAGAGTGGCAATCTATTCTCGCCAAGCTTAAATTATGAGCGCGAGCACTTTCGATAACTTGAACTTCATATTCGGCCGGCGCAGTATTCGTGTCTATTCGCCGGGCGAAATCCCCGACAGCACCGTGACAGCGCTGCTCGAGGCAGCGATGGCGGCGCCATCCGCGATGACCAAAGATCCGTGGCGGTTTATCGTCATCCGCGATCACCATATGCTCGCGAAACTGGCGGGGGCGTTGGCCGGCGGCAAGATGCTCGTCACCGCTACGGCGGCGATTGTCGTTTGTGGCGATTTGGAAACGGCCTTTGACCGGCACTTAAGCTTCCTCTTGCAGGATTGTTCGGCGGCCATCGAAAATCTGTTGCTCGCGGCCCACGCGTTAGGGTTAGGGGCTTGTTGGGTCGGCGTGCATCCGATCGAGGACGCAGTCAAACAATTGAAGCAATTACTTTCGTTGCCGGCGACCGTTGTGCCGATAGCGGCCATTGCGTTGGGCCATCCCGGCGAACAACCAGGTCCGCGCACTCGGTTTAACCGGGATTACGTCCATTTCGAAAAGTGGTGATGAGCCGCGGTTGCGCCTTGACGCGATGCGGCTGCTTCGAGGCGTCGGGTCTGCAATCGGTGATGAAACCAACCAGGTGCGGGTGTTAGTTGAAACTCAGGGCATTTAAGGGGACCAGCCAGTCATATTGTGTAAATTGAACTCAACGCGCGTCAGAAGACGATAAGCCCCGGGCGAGCTCCCTTTGGTTCCATCCACCTCCTTCACCCCGGAGGCTATCTCCGCCTCAGCCGCCTTTGCCTCCTATACTCCGCCTTCCCGATTCCAGCTCCGATCTCGGTACATACCGTCGAACTATCTCACCAGCTGAGTATCCGCAGACATCGGTCTTCGGCAGATGATGCGCTCTGCCGATCACTTTTCAATGGCGCTTATTTCTTATGATTGCGGACGGTCACGAGGCTGGTCACTGAGGTGGTTGAGTTACCCGCTGCGTCGTATGCCTTAGCGTAGAAAGAATGCGAGCCATTGGGCATAGTGCGGGTATCGCACAAAACGCTGTATGGAGCAACTGTGGCTGTGCCCACCAACAGGGTCCCATCACGGTAAAACTCCACCCTTGTTACGCCGACATTGTCCGAGGCCGAGGCGTTAAGCGAGACGGTTCCGCTGAGGGTGCTGCCACTGGCCGGGGCGGTGAGTGATACCACGGGGGGTGTTGTGTCGACGGGCGCTGCCGCCTGGCTGACCATTAAGGTCTGGCCGGCAATAGTCAGTGTGGCCGTGCGCTGCATAGCGGCGGTGTTGGCGGCCACGGAATACGTGACGGTCCCATTGCCGCTCCCGGCGTTTCCAGAATTGACTGAGATCCAGGATGCACTGCTCGTCGAAATCCAAACACAACCCGCACTTGCCGTCACCGTGGCACTCCCAGTGCCACCGTTGGCAGCGAACGAAGCGCTCGCGGGGGAAACTGCATAGCTGCAAACACCATTTTGGGTAATGGTGACCGTTTGGCCGGCAATGGTCATCGTGCCGGTGCGCGAGCTGGTGGTTGTGTTCGCCGCGACCGAATAGGTCACTGTCCCATTGCCGCTGCCGCTGCTGCCCGCGGTGATCGTGATCCAGGTGGCGCCGCTCGAGGCCGTCCAACTGCACCCCGCAGCAGCAGTTACATTCATGCTGCCGACGCCGCCACTGGAATTGAAAGAATTGGCGATGGGATTAACGGCATAAGTACAACCGGATCCGGTGGCGCTATACAATTGGGTAACCTCTGTGGCACTGAGCGCGCGGCCATAAATGCGGACGTCATCAAGCATTCCGTTGATAACGCCGTAAGCGCTCGGGTTGCTGTAATGGGGTCCCATTTTGATGGGAATCGTGGCAGTTGAGCCGGGAGCAGTGGCGGCTACTTGCGAGTACTGGGTTCCATTGACATACAATCGTAAATTCGTCCCATCAAAGACGGTCACGTAATGGTTCCAGACGCCGGCGGTCGGGACGTAAGGAGACGTAGTGTACCACATTGAGGATCCGGGGCCGATGATCCCCGCCACACCAGAGCCATTCCAAAACATGCCGTACCCATAGTAACCCGCGGGGCTGGTCAGCTTGGCGACAACATTGGGATACTTGCCCGGCCCAGGAAGCGTCGAAAAATTGACCCATGACGCAACGGTGAAGGGGCCTCTCAGGTTGAGAGTAGCGCTGTCGGCAACACTGACGGATTGGCTGATATTAGTAAGATTTACGGCTTGGCCCGCTCTCCCCGGCGTGATCGGTGGCAGTGGGGTGCCCTGCAAGGTTCCGCCGTTGCCTGCGCCGCTGCTATCCATAGCCGTCGTTCCGGAAACCTGCGCCGTGTCGAAAGTCCAGTAGCCGACCAAGTTGGTTGTGGTGGTGGTTGCGTTGGTAACAGTCACTCCTGCACTCGCGGAGGAAACCGTGCTCCCGGCATCATAGACTGCCTTGGCCGTCAGACTGTAGTTACCAGCACTGACATTATTCCAAGAATAGGTATAGGGGGCAGCCGCTACTTCAGCCAGCAGGGTCGAGCTGTTGTAGAATTGGACCTTAGTGATGACGTGCCCATTGGGCGTCACAGTCGCCGCACAATTGATCGCCGCTGGCGCCTGATAACCCGTCCCATTCACTGGGGCGGTCAAGGAGATGGCGGGCGGCGAACTGTTGGGCACCGTATAACTGATCTCGCTCGAAAAGGCACTCTCGAGCCCAAGGCTATCAAACGCCGTTACGGCAAAAACATACGTGACCCCAGCCGCCAGGCCGGACACCGTTGCGTTGGTCACATTCCCTACCTGGGTTACATTTGTATAGGTGTGACTGGCGACGCCATTATAAACGCGGTAGCCAGCCAGCTTGGTGTCGGCACTGGGATTCCAGGCCAAGGTGACGCTGGACGAGGCCCGTGCGCCGTAGGCCATAATGCCCAGGAGCCAGCAGGCCGCGAGGAGGCAGAGTAGTCGGAAGATTTTGGCGTCGGTTTGAGCTCGTTTTAGGGTCCGCGTTGGTTTTACCGGCATCCGAGCATGTTGAAAACTGTAGGGGCGAAATCGCTACTAGGACCTTCCTAGGTAATCCCAGGCGAAACCTTGCTAATTATGTTTCTTGAGATCTTTTTGACGCGTGCCACTGCCCAGCCATTGCGAGAAACGCCGGCGAAAGCCGCGCTCGCCAATCTCACCGGTTAACAAAGGGGCCCTTGCCCGCCTGGTGGCCCTGTCCGGGCAACCAAGGGCAGTGCGGAAGGTTTCTTTCACTCGGGACGCCCCAGATCGTCTTCGGTAATGGCTGCGACCGTCCCAGCTATTGTCGATTACATGCCGTTTTAGATTTCAGCAAGGCGCGCCTGCAATTCGCCCAGGCTGCAGGTCATATCCAACCGGGTGCCGTGCTTCAGCAGAACAGAATATTGTCCCGGTCCGAAGGACTGGACTTCTTTGATGCGGTTCAAGTTGACAATAATCGAACGGCTGATGCGCATGAAACCAGCCGGCGCGAGCCGGGTTTCCATCGCGGCGGTAGTCTCACGCAGGATGTGACGTTCCTTCCCGGCGTGTAACACAACGTAATTGCCCGCGGCTTCAACGTGGTCGATCTCGTCGGGTTTAAGAAAAATAATCCGCTCCGCCGAGCGAACCAGGATGCGTCCGCCACCAGGAGTGCTGGTGTGGAGGTGATTGAGCAAGGACGCCAATTGCGGATTCCGTTGGCCCTCGGCGGCTTTCTGAGGCTGTTCCCGCGCGCGCTGGATAGCTTTTCTAAATCGCGCTTCGGTGAATGGCTTGAGGAGGTAATCAAGCGCATTCACTTCGAAGGCGCGGATCGCGTGTTCGTCGTGGGCAGTGGTGAAAACGACCACGGGAGTTTCCTCCGGCGTGAGTGCCTCCAGCACTTCGAACCCATTCAGGCGGGGCATTTGCACATCCAGGAAAAGCAGGTCGGGCCGGTGTTCTTGCGTTGCTTTAACGGCCTGTGCGCCGTTGCTGCACTCTGCGATCACTTCGATATCCGGTTCTGCGGCCAAAAGGGAGCGAACCCGCTCGCGCGCGAGTGGTTCGTCATCGGCAATAATGGCGCGCAGTTTCATGGGAATCGTAAGGCTAGTCGCAATGGAAAATCAAAAGGCCTGAAGAGCTGGTGTGACAAATAGCACAGAATGGAGGGTCGCTGTGTTTCTTGATATCTTTGCGCCAAGCTGGAAATGCTCATACTACAAGGCCGTTAAGCTCAGGTTCTCCAAGGGATTTCGACCCGCACGATGACACCTTTATCCTGCCGAGGCCTCAGTTCGAGTTTCTGCGCAGCGCCATACAGCGTTTCGAGCCGAGCTCGCAGATTGGCCAGACCGATGCCCGTTCCATTTTGAGAAACTGATGATCCTAGGGGCCGGGTTGCCTGCAGATCGGGGTTCGCGACTTCTGCCCCGGCCGGTTGTCTCGAATTCGACGGTAGCGACGCAAGCTTTTGTGAACCCAAAGCTGCTTCGCTGAATCCGACACCGTCGTCCTCGATGGTCAGGACCAGCGTGTTCGTCTGTCGACTGGCCGTTAGCCGCACCAATCCGGCGTTTTCCGCGGGCTCGATACCGTGCCGGATCGCATTTTCAATTAAAGGCTGAAGTAAGAGGGTCGGCACGAAGCAATCCAGGGCAGCGGGCTGAATATCCTGCTCAAAGTGCAACCGCTCGCCAAAACGAGTTTGCTGAATCTCAAGATAGCTTTGCACGATTTGGAGTTCCTCGCGCAGAGTCACCTCCTGTTTGCTTGACTGGTTGAGAGTCAAACGCAAGAGGTCGCTCAGAGACATTAGCATGGCTTCGGCCAGGCGCGGATCGCGGCGGAGCAAAGTGGCAATTGCATTGAGACTGTTGAACAGGAAATGCGGCTGTAGTTGGGTTTGCAGCGCATTAAGCCGTGCCTTCGCAAGGCTCGATTCGAGCAGGATTGCCCGGTGCTCCCGCTCACGGTAACGCCGATAGAAGTGAATGGAATGAGCCATCCCGACGATCGCACCATAAGCAAGCAGATCCAGCAGGACGCTCAGCGGCCGAAGACTCGGCAGTTCGGGTGGAAATTTGGAAAAGAGGAAATCTTTGTCCGACTCGGCGGGCTGATTGATCATTTCCGCGTTGGTCAGCCCGCCTCGATGCCGATAGAGAAAATCCGGCGGACCGGGCAGCCCCGGCAATTCCCCGGTCATGCGCCTTGTAAACTCCTCGTGGGCCATCACGTCCGACGAGGCTTTAGCGATCTCAATGTGAACGATGTTGGTTCCCGGCTGCGGTTGCGTGTCGATGTTGCTTTGGGAGGTGATAATAACGACGCGCGCGACGTGGTTGGTGGCCCGTTCATTGATAAGGCGCGCCGCGAGGATAAAGCCAGCGCAGCCCGCCAAATGGACCAACAGGCTCAGCCGGAGCCGTTCGCGTTCAAGTGCAAAACGAGCGCCCAGCCAGGCAACATAAGGTCCGAGTAGAACCCAGGGATAAATGCGCTGGAAATTGAAATGCGCCAACCGGAACCAGTCTCGCACCCGTTCCATCCACGATTGGTGGAGCGAGTCGCCCGGATGCAAAACCCACGAGGTAGCATCTTGTTCTCCGGCGATTTTCATCAGCCACCAGAGCGCCACCACGACAAAGACCGTCCACCCGGCCATGAAGATCAACACCCTGCGTTGCCCTCGTTGCCGGCGCACCAGGTCTGGCGACGGGTTGGGTATCGTATCCGACACAAGACTCGATCTCTCTAATACCGCGGAAGCCCGCGCCTTTCAATCCACATGCGTTGAGCAGTAAACCAGATTCGTTCACCCAAAACGAGTCGCCTGTGATGAAGCCTGATAAAATCGGGACAAAAGGGGCACGCGCGGTGACAAAGACTGAAAGCCACCTTGGCGGTTGGCCGTGATTCATTGAGCTATCGGTTCTAAGCCGGCTGCACTTTGCCTGGTTCTGGAGCTTCCGCCTGGGCTTCAATTTCGTTCAGCAATTTCTTGAAGCAATCAGGACAATAGCTATGGGTGAAAGTTGCGTCGGTCCGGCGAGCGATGAAGGATTCCACTTGATGCCAATAGTTCTGGTCATCGCGCACCTTCTTGCAGAGCGCGCAGATGGGGAGCAACCCGGCGAGTGTCTTCACTTCCGTTTGCAGTTTGAGGATGCGTTCGGCAACGGCGATACGCGCTGCTAAGACCTCCTTATCGAAGGGCTTAGTAATGAAGTCATCTGCGCCGGCGTTCATTCCGTCCAGGTAGCTCGATTTGCCGTCCACGGCCGTCAGCAGAATGAAATAGGTATATTGGGATCGATGCGCTTTGCGGATGTTACGGCAAAGCTCCAGGCCGTCCATTACGGGCATCAGCCTGTCCGAAATCACTAACGGGACGTGGGACTTGTGAAAAATCCCCAACGCTTGTGCACCCTCGTTGGCGAGGACTACCGAGTGCCCCATGCTGGTCAGGGTCGTCTCCAGGAGAAACCTTAGGCGTGAATCGTCATCAACAACGAGGATATTCATGGCCAACAGTCAACTTGCATGGAACGCGCAAAATGCGTCCGCGGAGACCGGTACCGATATGGGCATAACTCGACAACTTGTCCTGATTCAGGACAAAGAGCCACCGCTCCCGCGATGAGACGTTTGCTCATGCCGTCTTGTGCCTAGAAGCGGAGCAAAAAGAGGTCCAACCCCTTGAGCCGGTGTTCTATTCGCCGCCGTTGCGAATCAGACCGCGGGTTTGGCGAGACCGGATTAGACGGGGAGCAGAAGCCTTGCTAAATCGAATGCGTTTGGCGTGGCCGGCTCGGCGCGCTCGGGACCATTCCCCACGATCTGCTAATCGTCAATGCAAAGATCACTAGCTTCATAAGCCGTTCGCCACGGTACTAAGCGCAGGGCGTCTGAGCAGCTCGCGCGCGTAATCTTCCAGTTCAAGTGCGCGGTGTTTCGCCGTATGCTTGCTCAATACCCGAGCCCTGGCTCGCTCTCCCAATTGACGTCGCTGCAATTCCGTCGTTTCCAATAGGTAATAAAGACTCTCTTCAGACGAATCAGTGATCAGGATTTCCTGATTTGGTACAAAGAATTTATCCAGGCCTTCCCAAAAATCGCTAATGATTGCCGTTCCGCACGCCGCCGCTTCGAACAATCGCACGCTCGGTGAGTAACCCGCCTCTGCCATCTCGGCTCTGGTAAGGTTGAGAGTAAATTTTTGAGCGCTGTAGAACGCCCGATGTTTGTCCGGCGAGAGATGCGTATATCGTTTTACGTTTTTTGGCCAGGTGATCGATTTGGGGTATTGCGGACCTGCGACTACAAAACGGCCTCGACTCCAGCTGCATGCCGGCTGCAACAAGAGCTCGTCCAAGGCAGGTTGCCGATCCTCGCTGTAGGTTCCCATGTATCCCAAATCCCATTTTTTATCGCGGTCCTCCGGGTAGTACAAGCTCGTATCCACCGAACCGTAAAGCGGCCGAGCCATACGTGAACCGTAGAGCTGCTCGATCCGCCGCAACATCGGTCCGCCGGTAAACGACAGGTACATGTCGTAACGCGGGATCAGGTCTCTTGAGAGATAATCCAGATCTCCTTGCTCAAGGTCCGCCAGCGTAGCCGGAGTATCGATGTCATAAAATGCTGTCACGCCTGCCGCCTGCCGCGTCACCCAATCGCCGATTGCAGCTCCCTCCTGAACATACGAGCCCACAATGACCAGGTCAGCTTTGCGAATCTCTTTCGCAAAGCGCTCCTTTAATTCTCTAAAAGTCGAGTATAACGCCGTGCGTCCATAAGGTGGCTTGGGTAAGTCGCGATTAGCCGCAAACTCCGTCTCACGCTCCAAAAACAGCACCGTGTGACCGCGAGCGGTTAATTCTCGCATCAACCCCCGATAAGTCGTCGCATGCCCGTTGCCCCACGATGACATTATTGAAAGCCCTAGTATGACAATGTTGAGCGGGTCCGGGTCGGGCACGTCAGTCACGATCGCAAACGAGTGGCCATTGCGCTTGGTGGCAGGGGCAATCTCGATCACATGGCTCCGGTGCATCGTTTCCAGCGTAAGTTCCGAAATCTCGGCGCGCGCGCGACCATTCACGCTGACATCAAGGGTCTTCATTCTTGGAGGGTTCAAGGGTTAACTCTTTCAACTACTTGCTCGCCTGTGACGCTTTTTGTAAGTGTGCTCACTCAACACCCGCCGATTCACCGCATCGCTCATTGCCCGAGTGCCCTGCGGTGGCAGCCGCCTCATATCGTGACCTCCTCCAGCTTGCACGGCTCCGGACATTCCTTATGTGAGTGACGCGCTTCTTCAGCCTTGTCACCTTCGACGGCAGACGTGGGATACTTGAGCGCATCCGCAGCCTTCTTTGTGGTCAGCCGATTATAAAGCGCCATATAACTGCGTGCCATGCGCTCGGGTGAAAATTGGGATGCCACGGAGTGGGCCCGAGATCCCAATTCTGCCAGTAATATGGGGCTCGACATCAGCTCTCTCAATACGTGCTTTAGTTCCTGCGGATCCTCTGGCGAAACGTACACCGCCGCCTCGCCCCAAATCTCGCGCAGACTTGGGAGGTCTCCCAGTACCAACGCGCATCCGGCCAGAGCGGCTCCCAACACCGAAAGTCCGAACGGTTCATAGCGAGCCGGCAGTGCGTAGATTGCCGCTCGCGCATACCATTGCCAGAGCCGCGCCGGCGAAAGGCGCCCCAAACAACAAACCTGGGGATAGGTATGCCCATCGCTATCGGGGGATTTCAGTTGACCGGCGCAGAAGACTGGCCAGGGTAACTCAAGCGCAATCTGGGCCAGCGCTTGCACATTCTTCCCGGCATCCCATAGCCGACCGGCTGTCAGCACTAATCTTTCCTTCGGCCGCGGGCGCAACGGTGGGCAACTGCGTCCGTTCGGAATTACCGCTATCAGGTTGAGTGGCCCGTAGTGATAACGCAGTGATTCCAGCATCGCCCTCGACGGCGTGACGACCGCATCAGCCGCCTTTAATCCGGCACTTACCGCTCGGCGATAGGTATCCCATTCCGGCGGTGCTTTCGTTCCGTGAACCGCGCGCCACCACGAGAGCACACAAGAATGACCAACAACTATTTTCGGCGCCTCCCACGGCAGCACGCCATGGACGTAACCGTTCAAGTGCACAACACTCGGTCTTACCTTCCTCTGCAAATCGAGCAACCACTCTCCGGCGCGTTCCACATCCTCCCACGGCTCGTTCATCCATTCCAACTTGTACGTGCTCTCGTAAATTGTGAGATTGCGAGTGGCCGCCGCCTCCTGCCGTTGTGCGCGCGATAGCCGCCGACCCATCGTCGCCAAAGCGATTTCCACTCCATACGGCTGCAAGGCTCGCGCCAGCTCCAGCGAGTACGTCCACACGCCCCCGAGCGTATCGGCTGTCATCAGCACGCGTGGAACATGAGGCTCGCTGTTGGTCATGAACTCTCCTCAATTGCTGAGTTGGTGATCGGCGATGTGCGAGCCAAACAGACCCTGCGCAATAACCTCAAAGGCATCTCCAGTAATTCATCGGCAAGATGGGACCCGATAAAGCCGGCTCCGCCGGGAATCAGAATTCGTTTACTCATGTCCTCTCCGCTGAGTTCGGCATGCTGCCAAATCTATCCGTTGTCAGTGCCAAGACAAATTGGGACAATACCCCGTTTCCTTGTGCAAAATAAAGGCAGGTCCATCCCTATGCGTGTATTCAGTTAGCACCCCACTGACGCGCCGATTCATTTCAGGCAAGGATTGCTGACGTGGAGCTTCAGCCAAACTCAGACCAGGGTCGTAGCTGCTCGGAGTGGCGCCAACAAAATTCATGTTGCCATTATCGGCATTAGCAATCTTGCCTCTTCGTTGGTCGTAGGAGTCAAATATCTCACACCCTGACACCTCTCTTCTGATCTTTGATCACTGTCGTTTGGGCCGTTAGTCCTCTCCGCGCATAAACAACAGTGCCGCACCCAACCCAGCCACTAAGCCTACCGCAAAGCCGATCCCAACAGCCTTATAAGGACTTTCGCGGGCGAATTCCGTCGCCGTCTCTACGCCACTGAGTGTTTGCTCCTTCAGTCCGCCGAAACCTGATTTCAGGAGGTCCTGCCCTTCTCGCACGACGGTCTTCAAATCCTCTAAAAACTGACTTACCTCGACATGATATCCATTGCCTGTTTTGCGCATGCCCAAGACTTTATCCGAACGACTTCAGCGTAAATGGGGTTTTTACCTGAATGACCGAACCGGCTCTCATCTGTAGCCGGTGAATCGAGGCGCCAACTCATCCACCAGGTCTAATTGCGCAACATCGCTCGAACCCTGTGAATTGGGCGCCGCCGTGCACGCCATCAACCGTACCCTGACTCCCTTCCAGCTAAGTGTTCGAGATTTCCCCGTTCATTTATCTCCATTTAACTCACAGGCGATTTCCTTGCGGGCCTCATCACGCCTGTGCCATACTTCTCCTGCGTTCGGTCGAAACAAACACTCAAAACCGCACGCTCACGCTTCGCACGCGTCCGTAGCTCAATTGGATAGAGCTTCTGACTTCGGATCAGAAGGTTGCAGGTTCAAGTCCTGCCGGACGCGCCATATTATCAAGGGCTTAGGTGGATCTATTTTTTCGAAAGAGCCCGGAGTAGTCCATTTAGTAGTCCACTAGTTGAATTCACAGTAAGACTCGTCTTTGCGACCTGCGCTCACTTGGCACTGAGATGAGCGCGGGAATAGGTGATGATCACGGCGCCTGGCCGTGCCGGAATAGTGACCAGCAAGCCCTGATCGATCAACTCACTACCTTTTGCCTCGGTCGTGCCCGGCACGTCGAAATTGGTCAAGGAGTAACGCGCCGTTGGCTCGAGGCCACGCAATTTAAAGCGTGCACTTTCATAGACGCTGGCTGGCCGGCGAAAGGCCTGGATGACGCCTTTACCTTCGTCGGGCCGATCAAATTGCCAGGCAATCCAGACGTCGGGTTCAGCACTCCAGGCTGTGAGCGGGTAATAATCTCCGTAGTAATTTGGCACAACCTCGTCGCGCTCAGCGACGAGGTTGCGCAGCAGCGCAAAGTCGAGGTCCTTGCGCCGAGAATCGTAACCAAGGCCGGTCAGGAGAGAAATGCCCGAGCGGAAACCGTAGACATCGACGTGATCGGCGGGGTAGACCGGCGCGCCAAAGTAGGGCTCCCAAAAAGCGAGACCGTAGAACTGGGTTTGTTTGGAAGTCAGATTGGGGTACTCCATGTCGCTCTTGTGCAGGGGGACGGAGCGGCGGAGGGTCTCCAGATCGTTGCGGCGCCCGCCGGAGGCACAGGTGTCAATCAGCAGTCCGGGATTACGACGCCGCAGCTCGTCCCAGAAGGCGAGATATCCGGTGATGTGTTGGATCTCGGTGATGCCCTGTCGATCGGGGGCGTCGTTGGCGCGCCAGTAATCCAGGGGCGGCATGTTGAAGTCCTGGCGGTAAATATCAATGCCTTGTTCCTGCATGAGCCTGTGGGTGTGGTCGGTGACCCACTGGCGGGCGGCTTCGTTGCCCAGGTTGAGCAGTTTTTGGTTGCCGTCTTTGCCGAGGAGCCACTCAGGGTGGTTCAGGTATAGCCAGGTGCCGGGTTGGACGCGTTCGGGTTCGAACCAAAGGAGCGCGTTGACACCGCGCCGATGGGCGTGGTCGGTGACGGCGCGCAGCCCGTGCGGGAAACGCTTGGCGTCCGGTTCCCAGGTGCCGGTATTCCACCAACCTTCTTTGAAGGGGTACCACCCGGCATCCATCCACCAAAAGGTGATGGGAATGCCGTTGTCGAGGTAACCATCGACGAACTGAATCTGATTCTCCTCGTTGGCATTTTGCATTTCGTTCATCTGATTCGAACTGCCGCCGGGCAGCAAAGGAGGCGGGAGCCTTCCGTTCAGTCGGGGGATGTTGTACGCGACCATCCAGCGTCGCCACACATTCTGGGCCTTGATCCAATCGCCCTCCCAGAATTGTAGAACGATCAGCGGGCTTCGGGCTTCCTCGCCTGGCAGCAGCTTGAAGCGGGTGTGTTCCTGGCCGGCGCGGGCCTGCAACATCCGGCCATCGTCGTGCGTGAATGTGGCCGCCCACTGTCCCGGCCATCCGACGGCGGCAATGGCACCCTCATTTCCCCAATCGACGTTGAAATAAGGCCAGCAAGTGTCGCTGCCCCGGCCGCCGGACGCAGCCAGGCGCAGCTTGGTGACAGGCGTGAGCCGCGTTTCGTAGGGGCGATAGTCGTCCATCGTAGCAGTGCTGCCGGCGTGATGGTGCAGCACAAAATCCCCGTTCTCACTGCGGAGGAACGCAGTATCGAGCGGGAAGATATCCGAAATGATCGGCGTATCGTGGGTGCCGAGGTTCTTGAAATAGAGGGTCCACTCGACGAGGGGAAAGGCGGCGTATTCGACCGAGACGCACCGGAGCAGAAGACCTGAGCGCGGTTCGGTCCAGAGAATGGTGCGTTCGGTTCGCGCATCGTCCAGCTTTCGGCTGGATTCCTCGTGGCGCCAGGAGGGCAGCACTTCCAGCGAATGGCGGCCATCGTAGATAAATGAAAAAGGGAGTCCGCTGGCGAGGGTTTGATCGAGGAAAGGAAGTTCGGCCAGCCAGAGTTCTTTGCCGTCGGCCAGAACGACCTTTGCCTCGGCCCAGTCACTCTGATCGCAGGCAATCCCGTCACCGGCATCCCCAACTTCCAGCACAAAGCTGTCAGAGCCGTCGAGGTCCACCTTGACGAGTGCGCCGGAGTCGCCCTCATGTAGCACGGCGGACTGAAACGCCTGGCGGCCCTTTACGCTGGCGGAGAAAACGACACTCCCCCGGCCACCGCTTGTCTGTTCGTTGCTGTCGATCCCGACAACGGCGGTGAAGGTCCGGCCCGGTCCGGGAAGCTGGACGATGACTTTGCTGAGCGCATGGCAGAAGAGTCCGTGGGTGTATGGCCTCCCAGCGATATTGAGCGGCTTATGATGACGATTGTTCTTGATGACGGGATCGTTGTTGGCGAGCACGAGCAACCCGGGCGGAAGTTTAGCTGGAGGGAGGGAGGCGAAACTTGTCTTGACCCAGGCGTCCCTGCGGGCCAGCTCGCCCGGCGTAACGAGTGCCTGGCCGGTGGCGCACCAGGCCGCTGTTACGATCAGCGCGCCACAGACGAAGCAAGCAATTCTCATGGTTCAGGCACTCATCGAGTGCGACTCAGTTTATAAGACTGACGGTTCACTTTGAAGTGCGCGCTCAATGGTGCCGTAGGGTTGCACCACAGGCTCCAACACGAATTTCAATATGGACAGGCGGATGAACAGCCCCTGGTTCGATTCACGGCAGCAACCGCCGGCCCAAGCCCACGCAGCCACAATTCCATCCCTGCATACCCGCCCACAAATCCATAGGCAAAGGGAACTACCCGCGAACCGGGTGAATGCAGCCGAACCGTGATGACAACCGCGGCGAATGCCACGATGGCGAGCAAACCTCTAACAATGGGGGATATCCCCCCATTGCCACCGTCTCGCCTCTTGTGACAATGGCGTGTCGTAATCCTTCGCGGCCCACCCGGCGTCGAGCCAAGCGTCCGTGCCGACATTGCTATAAACAACGATGAAACTGATACCCAAAGGAAATTCCATTGGTTTCCCGATATTCGCAGCAAATAAAAACAACAAGAAAGGAACATACGTATGAAGTCAACATTTCAACTAACCAGCCTCGCGGCGCTGCTGGTATTGGCCACGGAGCCCGTGGCTGCAACGCGAGCCGCCGAATCGGGCGACCAGGCGAAAGAAGCCAGAGCCAAAATCGATGCTATGCGCGAGGGCACCGCCAAAATCCGCAATCAGGTTGGACTGACCCTGGAGGAACTCAACCGCATGCAGACACCGAGTATCGACTTGCGGGCACAACTCGACAAATACACGGCCGAATTGGCCAAGATGGAGGATAACGCCAAGACTGCCAGGGAGCGGGTCATGAGCATGCAGGAAAAGGGGAAAGCCTATTTCCAGGCGTGGGAAGATCAGATCAATTCCATCGCCAACGCTGACATCCGCGACCAGGCCAAAAAACGGTATGAAAAGCGGGTGAAATCTTACGGCAAGATTATTAAGGCCATGACCGAAGCGCGCGATGAGCTGGTGCCGTTCATGTCGGAACTGAACGACATCAAAAAGCTGCTCGACGCCGAACTTAGCCGCGAGAGCGTGAAATCAGCCAAGAATCTAATCAAGAATGCCAATTGGCACGGAGCGGACGTAGTCGATGAGCTCAAAGACGTGGAGACCGAACTAGACCGCGTCAGTGCGGAGCTCGCCAAGTACAAATAGGTCCGTCACGGCAAAAGCAAACAACCGGGATAGAAGCCAGAAAAACGGTCTTACGGACGCGTCAAACTGCAATTGTTTAACTGCTACGCTCTATTAGCTGGGGACAATCCCTGATAGAGGCAAAGGCCAAGCCAATTTTCGGCAGCAGCATAGGTATTTACAAAACACAGGATTATAGTCATTATCAGGGCAAAGCTTTGAGTTGCTATGCGCGCGCTGCATACGTTGACTCTGCGGATAATCCTGATTGGCGCATTGTGGATGTGCCTCTCAGGACTCCTCCCGTCCATTTCCGCGCAGACCCATCTTGACGTCGACCCTGACACTTTGCCGAACCTGCGTCCCGTCGGCGGGTTTGTGCGGGTGTTTTTCTATTTCCTTGCCGGCGCGCTGCTCCTGTTGGTCGGTGTATTGACCGCCTTGCGCTACCGGGTGGGCACGACCTTATACAAGGCGGCTACCGATGCGCACTGGACCGCGGATGCAATTGCGGATACGGGGGAACGGGTGGATGTGACAGAGGTGCTTGGAGCCTGCGAGGCAATCGAGCACACGGGAGAGCCGGCTCAGGTCGCCGAGCCCATGCCCAAGACCGAATCTCCACAGCAACAGGGGCGCCTCTTCACTCCCGCCAGCGGCGTCGCCTGGAGCGAGTCGATGCTGAAAGCATTCCTGGGCACTTGCATGAAGGTGAATTGCCTTGCGCGCACGTGGCGCGAGTCGGCCGCCCGGCAGGTGCAGTCGTCGAACCTGGCGGACCCCCGAGAAGCGGAGTTGATCCGCCGTTTGATGCAGCGCTGGCAGGAATTTCATGTGGACCCGGACGTGGGCGTGTTCCTCGAGCATGCAACCCCCGCAGGCAAGAGCCGCGTCTGCGTGATCAGCGTGACCAAAGATAAGCACACACTCACCGAAGCGGCTTTCAATGCCGGCTTTGTCATCGAGAGTGTGGGCCGCTACCTCAGGAATACAGATCTGGTGTATGCGCGCAGCCCGGGTGATTATCACGCGCCCACCAAGGATGAGTTGCTCACGATGACGCCTGGAGAAAAGGATTGTTTGATAAGACTTACCGATGTCCCCGATCCTTGGCAGGCGATGATCGGCCGGCCGGAAAAGCCCCAATAAATTTCTGCGTTCGGATGACCGTCCCCGAATGCCCCCTCAATTCCGCACGAGCATAACACGCTTGCAAATGCAGCGCATCAGGATTAGCCTTCCATCTGGTTCGCAAAGCTCTGACTAATGGCAAACGTCCGTTCGCATGTGGACAAACCCGCCAGCAACGCAGAACCAGCCGGATGGCGACTGGCTTGATCCAAAGCCTCCTTTTTCTGCTGCAATCCCGGCCTCGAACCAACGCAACCAACCGGGGACACAGCCGCAGAGCATCTCCCTGCCCGCCAAACCACCTGAGATCAGAGTAGGCAAGCGGGTTGTGCTTCCAGGCCCAAGTAGAAAAGGCAAGGACTTCGCGGTGTTCACAATGAGGTTGGGCGCCGAAACGATCGAACTGGTGCCGTTGAAGAATTGGACTCAGTTGGATCATTACAAGTGGACCGCGCGGGGCAAACTACCGGCTGAACCCGCCGGTCTGGAGATTGCTCCTGATCACGTCAAAATTGCCGGCGAAACCGTCGCGCTGAATGATCCGGCTGGCTCCACCAAACTCGAGCGACTGTTCAATGAGTGGCTTCGTTTCGAAACAGAAACTCTGGAGCTCAAACGAAAAAAACAGCCTCCGCCACAACCCGCGGTATCTGTTGTCCAGCCGGGTTCGCTGGGGCGGCACGTTCGCGTAGAGGTGGATAAGCGAGGCCAGGTCCATATCCACTGCATAGAAGGACGAGAAATACTGGCATCGATTGGGTTGACCGTCGCCGGGTTCAACAGCCTTTATCAGCAGGGCTTGATCCGCAAGCCGCATAACCTCCAATGCGGAGCCTTGCATGATTGGGTCGAGTTGGACGGCGAATTATACAGTTTCGAAAAAGGTCGCAACGAGGCCGCTCGGTTGGAGCAGAGCCTTAATGAGCGCTATATTACAACGGCGACCACCGGACACGCCAAGGAAGTCGTCGTACTTCTCAATGCCGCTGCCCCCACAGGATTCGATATCCAGTTTCCGGTACTGGTAGGCGGCGTGCCGGAGATTCACCGACACCACCTAAATCAAGAATCCTTGGAGTTATTGCAGGACCGGGACCACTGCGGCCTGCTGCACGAGGAGATCATTGTCAAATTCATACCCCCTGACCTGGTGTTTAAGCAAAAGACGCCGGATGGCAGAGAGCAGTACCTGGCCTGGGGGCCTGAAAACACGGTTAGTCTGACGGATGATGAGGATCGCCTGTTGAGCATCTGTTTGAGTCAACCGCTCAATCTCCTGCGGCTGAATGCGGCGGAACTGACTATGGTCTTCAATCATCCTGCCATTCATCGGCATGCAAAAGCCGCCGCGCCGCCTGATATGGCACGCGAAGCCGGGCCGGCGCCCACCGCCTCTCCGTTGCCGAAACGGGTTCGGGTTCAGCTTGAAACACAAGCGTCTCCACTCCCTAAACAACAGGCTTTATTTAAGCCCTCCAAGCCCCCGCCCGAAGTGGCGCAGACCAAACCGCTGGTTCTCGAGAACTCTCTCGAACCTGACATACTTGCGCCCAGTTCCAAACTAATTGAGGCAGACCAGCCTTCTCCAAATCTGTGGCTAACAGACGTCCTCACTCAACCTGCTCTCCAGCATGATTGGTTCGCTTGCCTGGCTTATGGCAAAATGGCCCAGTGGTTTGGCAATTCGAGTGAAGGCAAGTTCGGCCCGAGTCCCTGTTGGTTTATCAGTCTCGGCGAGTTGATGGATATCGAAGACCCGGTATTCAAAGGGATTTTTCTCACGGAGAAACGCAGCCTCGGTTTTCTTAACCAAGGCCAGCTCGTGCGGTTTTGCAACGGGGTTGCTTTTATTGGCACCCAGCAACAGGGACTCGAAGGCATCGATGTCAGTTTGGCTGCGGTTGGGCTGGATGCCCGTCAGCGCGTGGTGTTTCTTTTGAGCGAGAATTATCGCCGGCAATTCGGAGTGACCGAAGCAATCCTAACCAAGGTCTTGAACCGGCTGAGTGAGTTTGGGACCGTTATCATGAGCATTTCCGAAGCGCTGAATAGCCACGAAGCCCTCGATGTCGTCTGGACCGTTCCGGCCGAGCAGTTGGATCCCAACGATCCTCAGGCGCGGGAGAGCGCTAGAGTCAGCGCGTGATTCAGTCAAACTCTAATCCCGTCACAGCACCTGCGTCACTCCTGGGATCGGATGGGGATAGTTGCCATCCGGGTTCGGCATTACCGGCGGATTGGCTGCCCAATCATAGCGCTCCGGGGCGAGGACTTTGTTCGAGGCCCAGGCTTCTTCCCAAGTGATCCGCTGGCCGCTGTGGGTCGCCATGCGGCCCAGGATCGCCAGCATGCTGCTGCGCGCCATCGTCAGGCTGTCATTGATCGGTGTACCGGCCTGCATCGCGGCAAACATGTCACGGTACCGGTTCACCTCCGGCATTTCCGATTCTGTCGGCGCTTGCCATTTGAGCATGCCCTGGTTGTCGAAAATGCCCGATTGCTTCTTGTTACCGCCCCGACGCAATTGGCCCTTCGTGCCGAAGACTGTCGCGTAGACGCCGTTGAAACAGCCCGACTGCTGGCGGGTCAGCGCGTAAACGCGCGGACCGGTTTCGTATTCATAAACCACTGAGTGGTGGTCGAAAATGTCTCCAAACTTGGATTCGACACGCTGGGAGCGGCCTCCATAGCCCCATGCCTGCATGGGCGGGCGTTCGTGCATCAGCCAGTTCACCAGGTCCAGGAAGTGAACGTGCTGTTCGACCAGGTGGTCGCCTGAGAGCCAGGTGAAGTAATACCAATTGCGCATCTGGAACTCCATTTCCGTCCATTCGGTTTGGTGTCCCCGATGCCAAAGCGGACCGGTATTATAGACGCCTTCAATCGAAACGATGTCACCGATTTCCCCATCGTGAACACGTTTCACTTCCTCGCGGGCGGCAGGCGAGTAGCGTGTTTGAAATCCGCTGACAAAACTCAGCTTCTTTTGGCGCGCTTTTTCTCCGGCAGCGAGCACCCGGCGCACACCCGGAGCGTCGACCGCCATCGGCTTTTCTGCGAAAACATGCACCCCGGCCTCCACACAAGCTTCAATGTGCATCGGGCGAAAGTGCGGTGGCGTTGTCAGTAACGCCACTTGCACACCGCTCTCGATGAGTTTCCGGGCAGCGTCGAAGCCCGAAAAGCATCGTTCGTTCAGCTCCATCTGGTTGCTGAACTTTTGTTGAAGCTGGGTCTTGGCAGCTTCCAGACGATCTGCAAACGCATCTGCCATCGCGTAGAGGCGCGCGCCTGGATTGACCGAGAGCGCATTGGCAATCGAACCCGATCCGCGTCCCCCACAACCGATAAGACCAATTTTGATCTGGTCACTACCGGCCCCGTAGGCGCTGCGGCTGACCTCCAGTGCTCCGGCCATCGATGCGCCGGCCAATAAACTCGATTTGACCAGGAACTGCCGCCGTGTTTGGGCACTACCACTGTCATTTTGTTTATACATGCTTTGATCTCCTTACTGGTGAGTTCTGCAGTTCCTGCCGAGAGGCCACGTGAATGGCACTTGGACGTGCATGAAGCGAGTGTAAGACAGACAGCGGCTTTGGGAAGATTTTTCCCCAGGGTCTGAGGGAAATCCGTAGCTTCTTCTGGGTGCAGCCGCGCAATCTAGGTCGCGGGCTGACGTCTCGCCGGATTCAAAATATAATCACAGAGACGCGAAATCCCAGAGAAAAGCACCCGACGACAATGGAAACCGCAGAATCAATTCTTTTCTCTCTGCGTCATTCGCGACTCTGCGGTTCATTGCTGTTGTTGAATCCGCCGTCAGCCTCTCGACCCTCCATGTTCAGTTGCGGCTTGGCCGCGCTCTTGTCAGGCTTTGGGGGTGATCTTGCCGGTGAATGACTGGGCCACGATCCTGCCTTCCCTCACGACGAACATGTCAGTGCCTAATTCGTACCGGTTGTCGGCGGTTTCTGCAGTCCAGAAGATGTAGGCATAATTGCCCTCGAAGAGCTGCTGCTTCATATTAAACGTTGCGCCCGGTTTTGAAAATTCCGCAATCATTCCCTGAAACAGCGGCTTGAGACTGTCGGGCCCCTGGAGTGTCCCTTGTGGCGTGAAGAAGACAACGTCCGGGGCATAGTCTGATAGAACGCCCTTGAGGTCGCCTCTGTTAAAGGCCTGTAGGTGGTGGTCGATAACGTCTTTGGTCGATTTCATATTTTCTATTCTTCCATTTATTGTTCGTAACTTGTTGACGAGCGTTCGGGCTCCCAGCCCATCAACGCTATATCAAGTTGACCTAATACGGTTACAGCTCCTTAAGAGCAAATGGACCTTCGTGGGACTTTTGACCCATTTGGATCTTCTTTGGTCGTTTTCTGCCGCACCGAACAAACGAGTATCGGCTATTGATTCAGGCCCGGCAGCCAAGGCAGAATCGCGTCTCGGTATGAATACACATTCCAAGGATTACTATGGCGATACACAGTCGTGAGTTCTTGCGCACCGGCGCTTCCGCGCTCTCAATGGCCATGTTAACGCCCTTCGCTTGTTTCTGTGCCTCGGCCCAAGGCGCAGCGCAAACCGGCGCAGCCCGTAAACTAAAAAAAGGCATTATGTGGGGAACGGTAAGTGTGCCCGGCTCAGTAATGGACAAAATGAAAGCGATCAAAGAAGCCGGCTTTGAAGGTGTGGAAATGAATAGCCACATGGACCAGGAAGAGGTCATCACCGCGCGCGATGAGACCGGTTTGGTTATCCCGAGCGTCTGTGGAATCTATCATTGGAAAAAAACTCTCTCAGACTCCGACCTGCAGGTGCGAGCCGCAGGCCTGGCGGCATTGCAACAAACTCTGCACGACGCCAAACGCTACGGCGCTTCTTCGGTGCTGCTGGTGCCCGCGGTGGTCACCAAGCAAGTCAGCTACGACCAGGCTTGGGAACGATCCCGCGCCGAAATCAGCAAGGCCATTCCACTGGCAGCAAAGCTCGGTGTGAAGATCGCTGTCGAAAACGTCGGGAACCAATTCCTGCTCAGCCCGCTGGAGGCCGCGCGCTATGTCGATGAATTCAAGAGCCCCTTCGTCGGCTGGCATTTCGACGTCGGCAACAATTTCAGCAATGGCGGCTGGCCGGAGCAATGGATCCGGATTCTAGGCAAACGCATCCAGAAGCTTCACATCAAGGAATTCGTCCGCAGGCAACGTGCTGATGCCCAACCTAAACCCGGGCCGGTGCGGTTGTTGGAAGGCGACAACGATTGGCCGGCAGTGATGAAGGCCCTTGATGAGGTCGGTTACAACGGTTGGGCGATTACCGAACAGCCCGGAGGAGACACCCGCGAAGGACTGGCCGACCTGGCGCAACGGCTGGGGAAGATCCTCGCCTCCTAACGCACACCTCTCGCGATCCGTAATCCATAATTCAAAACCGGTCTTGCCCTGGGCACCAGACTAGGGGGTTCCCTTATCCGGTCTACTGCTGGTTACTAAAATACAATCAGGTGCGGCCCCCCATTGTCGTCACCCGGCTGCTACCATAAATTGCGCTCGTGCACACAATAAACGGCAAGGCAGCGCGGAGTCCCATCATTAGAATATCGCTACCCCCTTGCACGGTTTCGCTGCCAAACCATTCGTCATCCCATTTTGAAATGAAAACCGTATTCTTCTCAAACGATAGAACTGAAGTTGAGCACCTGGGCAAAAAGTTGACCGAATTGAGTATTCCCTGCGAGGTTCGCGGTGGCCCGGCCGCCGGTGCCGCCGAACTGGAACTGGAGTTGTGTATCCAAAGAGACGAAGACCTGCCAAGGGCTTTTATGGAATGCGTGCGGAGCGGAATCGGTCTCGCCAAACGAAAAACCCAGCCGGTCGAAAAAGACCTTCCGCAATTTTCCTGCACACTCTTTGCCGAATTAATCACCCGCTCAGTCTCCTGAATAAGATTGAGGCAATTCCGGCGGAACGTCCCTTTCCCCATTACTCCAATACTACAATCCATCTTTATAAATGGTAGGGCCGGCTCGCCGAGCGGGCCGATCCCTTTTTTGTGTAGGAAGCGGACGGCTCGGCGAGCCATCCCTACCTCCGCTGCTCAACGTCACTGCTGAACCCCTACACGGTAGTATACCGTACCGCTTCCTACGAGGTTGGTATCGACGAAACTGGTAAAGCCAGCCTGTCCCACCAAATTAGTTTGAACCAATGCAAACGCCGGCTCGCCAGAGAGGTCAGTGCTGCGCTGCAGGAAATACCTGACTCCACTCACGCTTTGCCACTGCACATTGATCCCGGTGATTGTGTTTGAACTGGATAATATCGCCGAAGCAGACATCGTCAGAGCCGACAACGCGTTAGTTGGATTTGTTCCCGCAATCCATTCCTGCCAATTGCTCATACCGTCGCCATCGGAATCGGCGTTATCCGCGGAGCCATCAGTGGGCAGCCCGTATTGCTGGAGCCACGCGTGAAAGCCACCCGAGCTGGCGGCTTGGGACTCATAGGCGCCAATGTCCACCGTGCCCCCAACGATGCGCGGGTTGCCATCCAGATCGGGCCAGGCTGGCGCATAGGCATTGTTGCCGGAGTTGATGCAAGGCGAATCGGGCTGCAGATGGAAGTCGTTATCAGCCGGGCTGACAAACAGCGGCGCATTCGTGATATTGCCGACACCGTTGGTCGGCATCGGCGTCGTGCAGCAGTAGTTAAAAATGCTGGAGTCGTCGTAATTCGTGCTACCTCGCAAGGTGCTGTAATAGGCAACGCAGTTATACAGCCTGGATGATTGCGCCGCTAAAGTATTGCCAATTAAGGTGCAGTTAAAAAGTGTCGAGTCTACTGCTCCGCCACCACCGTAAGCGGTGTTGCTGATCACCAGGGTATTGAAAAGAGTGCACCAGCTTACCCCGCCTCCCATGTTGTTACTGACCACGCAATTGATAAGTGTGCTGTTGTAGGCGCCGCCTCCGTTGGTGGCCATGTTGGCGATCAACATGCAGTTGTAAAGCGTGCCGCCATGCGCGCCGCCGCCGTAGCCGCCCCAGGCTTTGTTGCCCACAAGCACACAATTGGTCAGGAACGCGTTGGTAGAGCGACACCAAACTCCCACGCCATTCGCGCCGCCTTCTCCGTTGGTAATCGTGAAACCGGACAGGCTTGCGCCGTCGGTCATTGTTACGGACCCACTGTCGAAAGCAGGTCCCATATTCCAGCCGGCGTCAATGACCGTAACCTGCGGGCCGTTGACGCTCAGCAGCGTTAGCGGCTTATCGATGGTCACCGTGCCTGGATACGTGCCGTTGGTGACAATAACTTGATAGTTCGCTCCCGCGGCGCTCACGGCGTCCGGGATCGAATGCGCCGCGGTGAGCCAATTGGTGTAAGGAAGCGTCGGATTGGGGCTGTCCTGCCAGACATAAGTAACGCCGGTCGCCGGGCCAAGGCTAACGATCGCATCGCTGCTAACCGCTTTTCCGAACGCATTCGTGACAACAACCGAGTAGGTTCCTGCCTGGTCGCTGGCGACCGGCCCCACGTTCAGGCTCGACTTGGTTGCGTCGGGGATGGCGCTTCCATTAAATAGCCATTGCCAGAACATCGGCAAAGAACCGACTGCGTCGGCGCTCAAGGTGATCGAGTTTCCGGGAGGCACACTCTGGCTGAGCGGCTGTTTGGTGATCGATGGCGCGGCATCGACAACGGTCAAAACCGCCGATTGGCTGGTGTCTGAGCCGGAGAAGTTGGTAACAACGACAGAGTAGCTCCCGTTCTGGTTAGTCGTACCGTTTATGAACGTAAGGGTTGGGTTCGTCTGGCCCGGGATGGCGTTGCCGTTGAAGCGCCATTGCCAGGATAAGGGCTGGGCGCCCTCAGCGGCGGCACTGAATGTCACGTCGGTGCCGGAGTAAATGGTTTGACTGAGAGGTTGCGTGACGATCACGGGCAAGGCGCCGGCTTGAAATTCATACGCGCCCATGTCGACCCTGCCGCCGCTTATGCGTGGTTGGATGTCCAGATCCTTTCCGTTCGAGCTAACCACGAGTGCATTGTTCCCCGTGTTCACGCACGGCGAGGGGGGTCGTAGGCGGAAATTGCCGTCGGCGATATCGACGAACAGCGGATCCAAATCAATATTCCCGGCACCAGCCCCAGGCGACGGCGTCGTGCAACAATAGTTCAGCGTGCAACCGTTGACGTTGTTCCCATTTGGCGCGCTGTTGAAGTAAATGATCGAATTATTCAACTCGGCTGAGACCGCGCCGCCGCCGACATTCGCTTGATTGCCGCTCAGGGTGCAATTGTTGAGCACCCCGCCAGAGGCACCGCCGCCGGAAGTTCCCATGTTGCCGATCAGCAGGCAGTTGTTGACGGTGGATTGAAAGGTGCCACCGCCGCCAAGAGAATGAGAGGAGTTGCTGATCACGCTGCAATTCTCAAGTAGAGCCAAAGCCGCTCCCCCGCCAGACCCCGCCGAATTGCCGATGAGCGTGCAGCGCCCGAGACTGCCACCCCAGGCCCCGCCGCCTTCGTCCGCGGCGGTGTTGCCCACGATTATGCAGTTCGTTACAAACGCATTTGTGGAGCTGCACCAGACGCCGCCACCGGTTTGCGCTGCGCCATTCGTTAGCGTAAACCCATGCAACCGCGCCCCGTTGGTCATCCAAATGCACCGGTTTGTACCCTGGCCATCGATGATCGTGTATTGCGCGCCGCGGTAGCTTATCAGGAAAATGGGGTTGGTGATGATAACTCCGCCGGGGTAGACGCCATTAGTGACTATCACGCCACTGCCTGGTGTCCACGCGTCGACGGCTTGTTGAATGCTGGTAGCGGCTGTCTCCCAGGTGTCGTACGGCGCCGTCGGATTTTTACTTGCGCTGTCGACAAACAGGAAACCCCCAAAAGCCGGCACGGTGAGTAACGAAATAAATGCAGAAACTAACCGAAAGAGCGGTTTCATAACTCGTTTCCTTACCTTGATTCAAAAGTCTACCAAAATCCTTAAGGGCAGTCCAGCTTTTTTGCGAGGGAGAAGGCTAGCGACGTCGCGTTCAGGATTCAAAGTTCAGGGTTCGATGTTCGTCGTTCCGCTTCAGACCACGTCGGTCGCGCAGCTCCCCATCAGTGTTTATCCGTGTCTATCCGTGGCCGGACTGAATGGTTACTTCTTACTGCCGTCGCCTAAGTGTTGTTTGAGACACGCGACCACTGCCGAGAGCTCGACTGGCTTGGCAAGAAACGGAAGCCCCCCGACTTTGCCGCCGCGGGCATAAATTTCTGATTTCGTAGCGGCGGCCGTTAAAAACAGTATCGGCACCCGTTTAAACTTCGGATTGGCCTGAAAACGGCTGGCCAACTCTCCACCGTCCAGACCAGGCATCATCACGTCAAGCAAGATCAAGTCTGGTTGAAATTCCTCCGCGGCGGCGATCGCCTTTTCGGAATCATTTTCTGCCCTGACGACATAATCGTTGGTCTGTTCGAGGTTTAGTTTGAGCAGGCGGGTGATGCTGGGCTCGTCATCGACCACGAGGATCCGTTTTTTCTCAGTTTCCATGGGTTGATATTATCGAATTCTTGGCCCGGGAGATAGCCTTTACTCCGGTTCGGCTTTGAAGACGAGCGTGACGACCACTCCCCCCTGGGCAGCGTTCTGGATGTCAACGCCGCCGCCATGAAAATCCACAATCTTCTTAACCACCGACAGTCCGAGCCCGGTTCCTTCCCCGACGGGCTTGGTAGTAAAGAATGGATCAAATACCTTGGGCAAATGTGCGGCCGCTATGCCGGTACCGGTATCCTGCACTTCGGCGAGCACGACCGGCTGGCCCTGGGGCAATTGGCGAAATGCGGCATCGTTTACTTTGAGGTTCTCGCCGAATTGTCCGGCACGCGTGGTGACCGTCAGCACGCCGCCCAGGGACATCGCCTGGAGAGCGTTGATGAAGAGGTTGATGAAGACTTGTTCGATTTTGCCGCGATCCATTTTCACCGGCGGCAAGTGCGCGTCGAGCTTTCGCACGATGCTGACCTTGGAAGCGATCACCTGGCCTTTGACCAAGTTGAGAGCGCGGCGGATTGAAGCATTTAAGTCCTCGTGTTTCATCTCGAAATCCGTCTGGGCGGAGAGTTGCAGCAGCCCTCGAATGATTGTGTTCGCCCGCGTTACGGCTTCGCGCATATCGGCCAGAACCATCACCATGTCCTGATTTCCCGCGGGGCAGGTGGGAACCAGATAATCCAAGCCCATCAGGATTGTCTGCAGGGGATTCTTGACCTCATGCGCGACGCCCGCCGCCAAGGCCCCAACCGATTCCAGCCGCGCGGCCTGAATTAATTGCAGTTGTGTTTCCTTAAGTTCCTTGTTCGCCGCCTTAAGCTCCTCCAGCGTCCGTTTGAGGACCTCCTCGTTGGCGGCCAGTTCGGTATGGGCACGCCGCAGCCGTTCTTCAGCCTGTTTTCGCTCTGTAATATCATAAACCAGCCCATCGTAGGCGACCAGCCGACCTTGGGAATCCTTGCGTGGCACCGTGGTATTGCGGATCCAGCGCTCGCTGCCGTTTTTGTGGATGATGCGATGCTCCAGTGGCGGAGGCTCTTCCCCTCTTAAAATATGCTCCGCCTGCTGCAGCACCGCCGGGCGGTCCTCCTCTCGAATCATGCGATACCAAAGCTGCTGATCACGTTCGAACTCATTTGAGGTATATCCGGTAACCGCCTCGCAGCCAGGCCCGTGAAAGGTCGAAACCGCGCGTCCAGCCTCAACCGTCACCGAATAGACGTAGTCCGTCACCGAGGCCAGCAAGCGCTTGTAGCGCTGCTCGCTCTCGAGGACCGCCTGGTCAGGGGTCTGTTTGGTCGATGTGGTGACTGTTTCGGTGTTCATGTGGTGAACTGCAGGCGTTGAGGTGTTCGCGCTTTCATGGCAGCTGGCCGCGCGAATCGCTCACCTTCAAGTTTTTGGCTAGCGGAAAGGTAAACGTCGGCGTCCCCGAAGCGACCGCGCGTCCGAAATCGAGCATCGCTCGGTGGCCAATCGTCTCGACCGTCAGAGGGTCGATTAAGAGATTCACCGCCACGCCTTTGACGGTGCTCTCGATGTTATGCCACAGCCCATTACCGGCCCCCTTGTTCTTCACCGAGGCGACGGTTACTTCCATCTTGGGCGGGCCCGGTTTGCGGCGGAAAGTCAGTGTATTGACGCGGGCAATGATTTCGTGGAAGCGCTGGCACTCGCCGGCGACATAGTGAAGGTCGCACAGCCCGATGGAGACTGGGCTGGTTTTGCCGTGGGCATTGAATCGCAGCCGCACCTCGATGACAATCTCGACGCTGTTGCTGATGGTTCCCTCGACTTCGACGGTGCCGCGGCCCTGGCCCTCGACGGTGATCGAGCTGAGCTGGCGCCCGATCGAGCCGCCCGCCTTGAGCCGCTGTTCATGACGGCGAATGCTGGGCGCAAGATCAAAGATGCTCTGTTCCGTGCCGTCGCCGGTGAACTCAAACTCGCAGGTCGCGACGAAGGAACGCGAGGTGCTGTTGCGTTTGGCGGAAAGCACGCGGGCGGCCTGGGTGTTGCCGGCGCTGGTGATGCAGGACACCGGCTCGGGAGAAATCAGCGGGACGAAATACATGAACGAGGCGACGGGATTTCCTGGCGAGGCGTTGTTGTCAAAGTCCAAACGGATAGTAGGCCCGGTCGGAACGTCCCCGGTCGTAACCACCTCTGCTGGGCGTTCCTGGCTGAACGCTCGCGGCGAACCGCTTGCCAAAAGCATCACCCCCAACAGCAGTACCTGCCCGCAGTACCACACCGGGATTGGACTATGGCTGGCTTTTCCTTCAAACGGATCCGCCGTTACAGTAGAAAGCATGCTCAAGCAACCTTAGAACTGATGGGACAGTTTATCCACCGGAACTTCTTTCTTTTTGCACTTCGCGCCTCAAGCAATCCGTGCTGACCCCGAACTTTGTTCCAGCAGGTGTCCGATGATCAGATTAGCGCAGACCGCTGGCTGACCCCCGGCGTTGGGACTATTGCTTCAGGCGGTAGAACTGGGTTCCGTTGGTGCTGTCAACCACTATTGAGTTATTAACCACGCCTGGCACAGGCAACCAATTCGGATTGGTCAACTTGGGTGTGCTCTCAAGTGTGAAGCCAGTCGTTGTGGCGTCCCAGGAGATCGTGAGACTCTTTCCGTTAGCGCTTCTGGTTGTAAACAACGTGGGTGGGGCAGCTGTCGGCGGGCCGCCCGGGATGCCCGAGGCTTGGGGGCCCCCGAGCGCGGCGATTGTCGAATCGGCGAGCTTACTATCACGAATCTGAACGCTATTAGCGTAGTAGGTATTGACTTCGTTGTCATGGCCGCCATCGGAAAACAGATGCGCGACGTCGCTTAGGGAAAACCGGCTATCTAGCCCACTACCCTCAGCGTCGGTCTGGTCGGCGACTTTGACGCCGTCAATGAATTTGCTGATGACTGCGGGGTTAGCGGCCATATCGACCGCAAACGCTACCCGATGCCACTGGCCTTGCGTCAGGTTGCCGGGATATCGCCCGGTGATCCCAATGCCGCCAACGCCCGGGGACTCTTCATGAACGGCGAGGTCGGCATCCGAATCGGTGCTGTTCTGGATCTCAATGAACGCGCTGTATTGATCGCCCTGGTGAAGGTCCGGGTAAAGGATGTCGGTGATTAAGGTCCATTGATTCACCAGGGTACCGCCGCCGTTGGGCGCGATGCCGTGGTGCATGGTGTAGCCCTGCACGTAATTGTCGGGCGGGGTTTCGCTGCGGGTGTACTTCATGACTTTGGCCACTGTGCCTCCGATGTTGGGGATTCCGAATCCTGTGGTCGTGTTGAAGCTGGTTTGCGTCGACATGAAACCGCCGGGGCCATCACCATACGCCAGGTCCTGACCGACCGTTGCCTTCAGGTCGCCATTATCAAAATCCCATTGGCCGGTCACTTTCGGCACAGGAATACCAGCGGCCAAAGGCCCGCCCAAGGCGACGACATCATAATCCGCCATTTTGCCTTCGCGAATCTGAATGCTGTTGACGTAGTAGGTATTGACTTCGTTGTCATGGCCGCCGTCGGAAAACAGATGCGCGACGTCGCTTAAAGAAAACCGGCCATCCAGCCCACGACCGTCAGCATCGGTCTGGTCCGCAACTTTGACGCCATCAATGAATTTGCTGATGACTCCGGGGTTGGCTGTCATGTCGACCGCAAACGCCACACGATGCCACTGGCCTTGGGTCAGGTTGCCCGGATATCGCCCGGTGATGCCAATGCCGCCGACTCCGGGAGACTCTTCATGGACGGCGAGGTCAGCATCCGAATCGGTGCTGTTCTGGATTTCAATGAAGGCACTATATTGGTCGCCCTGATGCAGGTCCGGGTAGAGGATATCGGTGATTAAAGTCCATTGATTAACCAGGGTGCCGCCGCCGTTGGGCGCGATGCCGTGGTGCATGGTGTAGCCCTGCACGTAATTATCGGGCGGTGTTTCGCTCCGCGTATATTTCATCACTTTGGCCACCGACCCGCCGATGTCGGGGATTCCGAATGCCGTGGTGCTGTTGAAGCTGGTTTGCGTCGACATGAAGCCGCCGGGGCCATCACCAAACTCCAAATCCTGACCGACTGTTGCCTTCAGGTCGCCATTATCAAAATCCCACTGACCGGATACTCGGGTAGCTTGTCCGCCGCTGAGGCCGAAGACATTCTGCTCGATGTTAGCGCCGCGCGCGCCCTTGGCGAAAATCCAATTGACTTCATCCGTAGTGAGCGCTCGCCGCCAAATTCCGAGATCATCCATACCCGCGTCGATTCCGGCAGTTCCTCCTGCGGTATAAGCGCCGGTGCCGTCCTGGCCGATGCTGAGAGCGAGCGCGGCGGCGGGCGTTACGTCGTTACTGCTGGCTGCCAGCGACTGAACGTCAACAATCACGCCATCGAGGTAGGTCGTCGCGTTTCCGGCGCGTTCAAAAGTGATGGCGATATGGTGCCAAACACCGTTGGTGAGGGTGCCGGGAACCCCGTCGTATCCTTTGGCGGTGCCGGGTGGGCCCGCCAGATTCCATCGCAACCGGCCATCCGCACCGGCGGCGATTCCCCAGCCTTGATTGTTGGCGCCGCTCCAGTCTTTGTTGGCGAGCAAAGGAAATTCCCCCGTCGGCGTCGTGTATCTGATCCAAAAGCTGACTGAGAAATCAGTGTTGGCTGCGAAGGTGAAATCGTCTGGTGTGCCCAGGCTGACAAAATCAAATTCGCTGCCGTCCGGCTTGGTAAGAAAGTGGAGGCCGGCTCCGCCACTTTTTCCCGTTTCGGTGAAACCCGGAGAGCCGACACTGGATCCGGAATTGCCGTTTCCGCTGATGTCGATATAACTGCCTTCGAAGGTCAGGTGTGCCACCAGGGCGTTGGTGATTGAGGGGAAATCAGCGATGACTACGTTCACTCTGGCGACGGCACTTGTAACGCTGCCGGAACTATTGCTGAGCACCACCTGGTAGTCTCCTTCGTTTGCCTTTTGGATATTTGCACGGCTATAGGTTTGGGCTGTGGCCGCCGCGATTGGCTGGGAGTTTAAGAGCCATTGATATGACAAGGGCGTGGCGCTGCCGCCTTGCACGGCGAGATTGATCGTTGAGGCCACCAGGATAGAGGTCCCCTGCGGGTCTTTGGTGATGGTGGGCACTTGACCGTGGATGGCCACGGTTGTGATCAGGGCCAGGAGACTAACTTGCAAGCTGGTTGGTTTCATCTTGGAGCTCACTTTCGCATTGTTTCGACTCAGCCCATTCCGCTGGTTTTGTTCGGGCCGATGATTTCAAAGGCAACTAAAAACCATCCGGGCAACTGGTGAGAAACTGCAGGCTGTGCATGGGAACATAATTCAGTCAGAGCCACGTGCAAGCCGAAAAAGGCACGCATTGGCCGCCCAGAGTTTTGATTGCCTTACGCGTCTGTGTGGCTATGTCGAAATGCCTCGGAAGCGCTGGCTCGGCTTCTGCCCGTGTTGTGACGCAAGGCCGCAGACTTGTTCGTGATATGTCGTGGGTTTGGCTGTCGAATAGACCAAACCTGCACAGCGTGAGCACGAAAACCTTACGTCCCCGGCGAATGAAAGCTAAATGGATTGCTCAGATCTGCGTGTTGCTCGCGATTGCTACCGGAATTCTGGGGGGCGCTTACTACGTCGTTACTAAAGATCCGACGCCGATTCGCCTGGATCTGCGTGTTTATGATGACTACGTCGGTTACTATGTGTTTCCGAACGGTTATCCGGTGAGAATTCAGCGCGACGGGGATCGCTTGCTGAGCACGGTTCCAGAGCATCGGCCGAGGGAGTTGTTTCCTGAAACACCAACGCAATTCTTTATCAAGGGAAACCGAACGCGTTGGATTTTTCACCGCGCCGAAAAGGGGGATGTGGATTACGCGATCAGCCGGTGGAAGACCGGCGAAGGAAGGGCGAGACGACAATCGACGCCGCCGACGAATCCGGAGGGAACGAATGGGCTAATCGCGGCCACCACCGCCGGCAAGGCACTCGAGGCTGGGTTGGCGGTTTTGAAGGAAGGCGGCAGCCCGGCCGATGCTGCGATCGCCACCGCGCTGTGCGAGATAGTCCAGGTCGGAGGTTCGTATGTGAGCTTTGCTGGCCCGATGATGATGATTTATTACGACGCCGCGACCCGGAAGGTCTATTACCTCGACGCCGAGTACGCCATGCCGCTCGAGGAGAAGGAACCACGTTCGATCCCTGGCAAAGGAGGACGAACGGCCTTGGTCCCGGGGTTTATGGCCGGGGTGCAAGTCGCCCATGACCGATTTGGCAGGATTCCATTCGAACGCCTCTTCGCGCCGGCCATAGAGCTGGCGAGGAACGGCGAAAAGGTCAGCGAGGTGCTGGAGGGGTGGATCGAGACCAGGAAAGGTGTGCTCAGCCGTTATCCGGATACTAAGAAACTTTTTACCAGGCCCTCGGGGAAGTTCCTCATTAAGGGCGATTGGTTTCGCCAGCCGGAGTTGGCTGAGACGTTGCAACACGTGGCCAGCGAAGGTGCGGCATACATGTATGAAGGGAAGTGGCAGGAAATTCGTCGAGGATCCACCGTGAGGGAGGCAGATTACACTCGAAGACCTGAAGCGATACCGGGCCAATTGGGAGGAACCGCTCCAAAACAGCTATCGCGAGTACACGGTGTATACACCGACGGCCTGGGGCGGGGTCAACATGATCCAAGCCTTGAATCTCCTGGAGCTGGCAAACCTCAAACAGTACGGAGCTTACTCCACTTCGCCACAGAGCTTGTTTTTCTTAATGGAGATATCCGCTTGTCAGGGCTTAAGGAGGGAACTGCCGACTGCAACTCTGCTCAGCAAAAGCAATGCGACGGAAATCTGGCAACAGATCACCAGTCATACCTGGCGTGGGTTGCCGAAAGCGATGCGAACCGCTGCGGTCACCTCATCGCACACCGATGGACTAATCGTGATCGACCATTGGGGAAACATGGCGGTCGTCAATCATACGATCAATACGATGCTGTGGGGCAAAACCGGCCTGTTTGTGGATGGCGTTTCGATCTCCGATTCCGCCTCGTTCCAAGGGGAGGATATGGCGAAAGCTGGGCCGGGCAATCGTCTGCCAGTGGGTATGTGTCCCTTAATTGTTTGCCGGCAGGGCAAGCCGTTCCTGGGATCCGCAGCGACGGGCGGTGGACCGCACGCCAAGACGCTTCAGATGTTGGTTAACGTTCTGGACTACGGCATGGATCCGCAAGAGGCAGTGGATACGCCGGCCTTTGTGGTTGGGGAGCCGGGCAGGTGGAGGAGGATACGTTCGATCCAAAGGTCCTTGATGGACTCAGACAAATCGGATTGGACATCGAGATCATATCCTCCAAGCAGGCAGGAATATCCCGAGGCTATTGGGCGGGCGCACAGATTGACCCCGGCACGTCACGCCTGAAAGGAGGCGTCTCGCGCGGGCTTGAGGGGGGAGTTGCCGGTTATTGAAAATTCCCGTTCCCGGGGTCAGTCCTCACTATTGAAACACATCTTATCGCCGTCACAATGGTATCATGGTATCAACAGTGAGGACCGACCGAAGAATGACCCAGATGTCTGATGTTGTCCAGAGTGAGTGGGTGGGTGAAAAAGGGGTTAGGTTTAAGCGTATTTAGCGTCGTTTTACCTTGTTTGAGCTTGGTTAACGTAGGGGTGGCGGGCAGCTTTGTGCGTATCTATGACCCCAGCGGTGCAGAGAATGTCCGTCACAAACCCCCGCAGTGTGTGGCCCTGCATTGCCCTGGTGATGGTTGTTGCGGGATGCGCGCATCCGAAGCCTTCCATGATCCAATCGACTCCGAAACTGGAAATTCTCAACAAGCAGATTAAGCTCAACGCGAATGACGCGCAAGCCTACTCGAATCGCGGCTATACACTCGCGTTGCTGGGACGGAAGGCAGAAGCGCGCGGGGATTTACAGCGAGCCGTCGCACTCAAGGACAACGCGCCGATGCGGAATCGAGTCGGCTGGGCTTATTTCAACATGGGCGACTTCGCCGAAGCGTTGCGTGAGTTTGAGCTGGCCGCGAAGCAGAGCGATTTCCGCGCGCATTACGACTTCTATTCCCTCGTGCTCGGGTATTGGGGGGTTGGTGACACGAAACGAGCGCTGGAGAACTACCAACTTGCCGTGGAGCGGGACCCGCGCTTCGGCGAATACAAATCGCTGGACGAGCGCACCAGCGAATGGACGCCATTGGAACGCCGCGCCATGCACGATACGTACATCTTGTGGAGCAAGACCTGGAAGCCATGAAATGGAATGGGCGCAAGTTCGCCCCCGGAACTACGTGCTCACGGGCGCGCCATTTCCCCAGCAGGCGTTTTTCGGCATCGAGCCAGGACTCTTGGTTTTCCTTTGTGGCGAATTGCGGCGCAACTCGGGGTTGCAGCTCGGTAGGGAGCGAGTGGTTCCAATCCAGAGTTGCTTTGGCAGTGTCCCAGGCGGAATTTCAGGCGTTGGTGCAAGGCGCGTGAAATGTTGCACCCGTGGAACCCGGCCGTGTCCCCGACCGGCGGCGCATAGAGGGAAGTGCGATTCCACCGAAACTTTCTCTTTCTCGACAAACTCCAAGTCAACCCATTCGAAGGCGGTCTGGCTGGGGATTCCAGCGCGGATGCCTTGCAGCATCGTCTTCATGGAAAGCTCTTTGGCCGGACCGGTAGCATTGTAAACACCCACTATATTCTCTTCGATGCAGTGAACCATCCAATCCGCTACATCGCGGACATCAATCACCTGGATTAGGTGTTCGGCGCCTGATTCTTTCTGCAAGGGGACGGCGTATTGTGTCGCATCGTTTCAGGTCAGCAGATACGGTGGCCGAGTGAAGACGCATTTGCTTCCGCGTGCTTTCTTGTGTCGCCTCGGGACTTGGTTCTGTGCGTGGATGCTGGGTGTTGCGAGATTGGCGTCAGGGTCGGAACTGCGGCTGACGGTGCTAGATTCGGCCACTGAAAAGCCTGTGCCGTGTCGTATCCACCTGAAGGATCCGTCAGGCAAACCGGTTCGGGCGAAAACTCTGCCGTTCTGGCATGATCATTTTGTTTGTGCTGGAGTTGCCGAACTGGACTTGGCGCCGGGGACGTACCGCTTTGAACTAGACCGCGGATCGGAGTATCTCGTGACAACGGGAGCGGTAAGGATCGTTGAAGGCAAGAGCGTCGAACTGACCAATCGCCTTCAGCGGCTGATTGATTTGTCCAAGGAAGGTTGGTGGTCCGGAGAACTTCACGCCCATCGATCGGTTGATGATATTAAGCTGCTTATGCGGGCAGAGGATTTGCACGTCGTTCCGGTGATCGCCTGGTGGAATGACAATAACGAGTGGAACCAGCATACCATCCCTTCCGCTCCGTTGGTCCAATTCGACGGAAACCGATTTTACCATCTGATGGGTGGTGAGGATGAAAGGGCCGGCGGAGCGCTGCTCTATTTCAACCTCGCCCAGCCCCTTCCGATCAGTGGCGCCAGCCGGGAATACCCCAGCCCGATGAAATTCCTCGCCGAGGCTCGTCGGCACGAAGGCGTCTGGGTGGACATCGAAAAGCCGTTCTGGTATGACGCGCCGGTTTGGCTGGCTAGCGGCATGGTGGATTCGATTGGCATAGCGCACAACCACATGCAACGCGACGGAGTGATGCCCAACGAAGCGTGGGGCCGTGCGCGAGACAAGCAGCGACTCCCCGACCCGCAAGGCAATGGACTTTGGACACAGGAGATCTATTACCACGCCCTGGATTGCGGTTTGCGGCTCCCAACCATCGGCCGGAAGCGCCTCGGGTGTGTTGCCGAATCCCGTAGGCTATGACCGCATGTATGTTCACCTCGATGGGGAACTTAGTTATGACACCTGGTGGAGAGGTTTCAAAGCCGGTCAGGTGTTTATTTCCAATGGCCCACTCCTCCGTTGTCGAGTAAACGGCCAACTTCCCGGTCATGTCTTCAAGTCTGAAACCGGCGCAGAGCTCAATCTGCGACTTGAGGCCATGGTCGATTCCCGCGATCCGATTGTGTCCATCGACATCATTCGAGACGGCCGTGTGATTCGAACTTTCTCCGATTCGAATTGGAAGCTCACCGGCTCTCTGGGCTCAATTACTTTCAAAGAGAGCGGCTGGTTCCTCGTGCGGGCCATTGCCGCTGTGCCCAACACCTTTCGCTTTGGTTCGACCGGTCCCTTTTATATCGAGGTCGGACCGACCTCACGTCGTATCAGCCGTTTATCCGCCCGGTTCTTTATTGATTGGGTTTGCGAGCGACAGGGTCAGATCAGGATCGCCAATGTCCAACAGCAGACCGACGTGATGGCATACCACAAAAAGGCGGAGCAATTCTGGAAGGAAAAGCTTACCCGCGCCAACGCGGATTAGTTCGATCGGCATAGCCGAGTGTCCGCACGACGTCTCCCCGGATGCTGGTCCCAGCAAACCGCGCCTGCAATACTCATCGTTCGAGTAGTAACCTTCATTACTCAATCTGCAACTTTCAACCAAACCTGTAGCTTTGATTCCGCAACATTCGGCCCAGCGCTCTAATCAGCTATTTACTGCGTTTTGATTGTCACATCCTGACTGCGGCTTAAATCGAATATCTGTTCCGGTCCTCCATCCTCGTAAATAATCACCAGGCACATGCCGTCGAGTTTATCTTTGATAATCACCTGCAGCGCCGCTTCTATGTTCTGGAAGTCGGTTGCATCCTGGCGCGGAGCCACCCAGGCTAACTTTCCATTATAATGATAACCAGTTCGACTATGGCGCAGGAACACTTTCATTTCACGAGAGGTAATCGCCAAAAACCAACTGACCGGCCCAACCGCAGCGTGGAATATCAAAGACAGACTCTAAATCGTCGTGCCCCGGCTCACCAAGCCTGGCAGGGCCAACAGATCTGGGCCATTTGATGTGTGACGATTGGCCTCATACAAAACAGCCGGTTTCGCTTACGAAAACCTATCTCCATCAAACTGCCCCTAAACTAGCCTTGCCGGTGATCGCGTATATAGGGGCAAATACCCCAATGCAACCCCTGCTGTCTCAGGAGCCCGGACTTCGATGGCGTTTATGCAGGCCCGGTCCACCACGCGGGCAGCTTTGACCCATTTCTCACCCTGATTCGGGGTGCTAACCCCATTTCACAAGCGCCTTGGCCAGCACGAAATTTATTGTGCAGTTTAAAGTTGGGAGGTGGTCTCAGCCGAACGGAGGAAATTCCCTGTGCATTGATGAGATGTAACGAGTCCCCCGTGACTAGCCGATAGCTGGCTGAAGCAAACATGGGAATCAACATTAAGGCAGCCTATCCAGAGGAGGAGGCGGTTTTCAAGACCGAGCCCGATGAGGTGGCTCGCGGCCCTATGCGTAACCAAAACGCCTCACCGGATTATGTTTGCGCGGATGCAACTCTCCAGGCGAGTTCTTCCTTCGCGGCCCTTCGGCGCGAGATTCACTCCGATTACAGGCGTTATCGCGCGACCGGAGCTCGAAATCCTCTTGCAGTGATAGCGCTGACCCAGGGGTTCTGGGCCTCAACCGTTTTTAGAGTGTCGCACTGGCTCCTGTTGCATTCTCAAGCCCGAGTCCTGCGGGTGATCGTCAATGCCATTTGCCTGCTGCTGCAAAAGGCGATCGAAATTCTCACCGGCATCAGTATACCGGCCGGATGCGAAATTGGTCGTGGCCTCTATATCGGCCATTTCGGCGGCATCTTTGTCGATTCGCAATGTCGCCTCGGTGAGAACTGCAATGTGGCTCAAGGTGTAACCATAGGACAAGGAGGTCGTGGGGATCTTGCGGGAGTGCCAGTGTTAGGGGATCGAGTGCATGTCGGGACAAACGCGGTGATCCTGGGACGGATTACCATCGGTAACGATGCGGTAATCGGGCCGGGCGCCGTGGTGATGAGGGCGGTGCCGCCCTGCGGCGTTGTGATGGGCAATCCGGCGCGAGTGGTCGGCTTTGGCGGCAGCTTTGATATCGTCAATTACGATGATATGCAGAATGACCCTGCCAGGAAATTAGCATTGCAGAACCAACCTCATCGAACGCCTGCTGGAGGAGGAGCGTGGAACGAGTAATCAGGCTGATTTCTGAAGTAGGTGGCATTAAAATAGTGCCGCCAGATGTCCGGATTAACGAGGCAGGGTTCTCGTCGGTTCGCGTCCTGGATCTGCTCTTGACGCTCGAACAGGAATTCGACGTCAGGATACCCGATGAAGATTTTATCGCCGCCGGGACGCCACGCAGAATTGCTGAACTGATTGAACGGCTGCGCGAGAAACAAGAAGCATGAACTGCACCGTCACGATCCCTTTCGATGAGCCTGTCAATGATATGGCTCGGGAGGAGATCTTGAAGCAGGTCCCTCAGTTGAGCGCTTCGCTCAAAAGGCCTCGGATCTCGCCGGATGGCTCCAGGCTCGAGTTTCAGGTTCCCGCCGATCAAGCCGATAACACCAGGCAGCATGCCCAGCGGCTCTGCGGCCTCATCCAGCGTTCCCTTCAGCGCGTCGAGCGGAAGGTCGTCTACACTACTCGTGCAATGTCTCAACCGGTCGCCCTTTGGGAATCCGATGACATGTCACCGCAGAACGTTGGGATTCGTCCGGTTGCTTGCGGCCAGGTGATGCTTGAGGGCATTGCCCTGCAACTGTTCCGCTTTTTCGACACCGCCCTGGCACGGCTCGAAAGAGAGTGGGCGCCACACGAACTTCTTACCCCAACACTCATTCCCTCTCGAGTCCTGGCCAAGTGCGATTATTTCGCTTCGTTCCCAAACTCGCTCACCTTCGCCTGCCATTTACAGCCGGATGTGGAGGTCATTAACGCATTTCGCGTCCGCCACGACCATAAGCCCGCGGTGGACGCTGAGGCATTGGCAGAGATGGCTCCGCCGGAGTGCTGCCTATCCCCCGCCGTCTGTTATCATGTCTATCATTGCCTTGAAAACGTGACGCTCCCCGCTGAGGGGGTCATCTATAGCGTGCGCGGTAAATGCTTTCGCTACGAAGGGACCAACTTGCGGGCGATGACGCGGCTTTGGGACTTTACCATGCGCGAGCTGGTGTTTGTGGGCCCTGGCGAGATCGTCCTCGAACAACGGCAACAGTGTGTCGAGCGTGTCGGGGCTTTTCTTGATGAACTGGGGCTCGCAGCCGAGGTCCGCACCGCAAGCGACCCCTTTTTCATCGCCCCCGAAGCACCCTCGAAGTCCTACTTCCAACTCACGGCGGAGACTAAATATGAGATTTCCGCCCTGCTGTCGGACAAGCAACGGCTGGCCGTAGGATCATTGAATTATCATACCGATTTCTTCGGGCGCGCATTCAATATTCACCTCGAAGGGATGGGATACGGACACAGCGTCTGTACAGCCTTCGGCCTTGAACGCCTGGTATGGGCTTTTCTCGCGCGGCACGGAGGCGAGCCTGAGGAGTGGCCGCGAGAGTTGAGAACGGCGGTGCTCAGCGCGCCGCTGGAGACGATTCAGGAGAGTTCACGCCCGAGTTAAAGGCTCAGGGTTTTTGAGAGTATTCTGAGGAAGAGAGCCCCTAATCGGTCCCCTGCTCACCCGGCAAACCTTAACCGGATCGCGATCAGATAAAGGCGCAGGACGCACGAAGCGCTTGATGAACATCTCATGCACCAACTGCGTGGAAACAATGCCGGCCAAAGCCATGTCATCGGTTTCCCCTATCGTTGCGCCGGCTCTGAGTTTGTTCAACAACGCCTCGACGGCTTGCGGTTTGAATAACCCACAGGCGTTAAGGCTCGTCGGCGCGAGCAGGTCACCGATATACTCTGCCAGGACACTACAAAAAAGGCTGCGATGAATTGGCGCGCGGTACGGGCGCTTGGGACGCCGACGGATTTGCACCGGCAGAAATGGTTGCGCCGCTCTTTTCAACAGGAATTTTTCTTCCAGACCGCGAAGTTTCAGCGACGCAGGCAGCTGATTGCAGAACTCCACGACACGGACATCCAGAAACGGGAACCGCCCCTCGATTGAATGCGCCATGCCCATCCGATCGCCCTGCGAAGAGAGCAGGTATTGTGAAAGAAAAATTGAGCTCTCAAGAAATTGCGCGCGTGCCAGCGATTCCCAGTTTTCAAAGGCGGACGGCAGCGAGGCTTTAACGGCCTCCAGATGAGCGCCACGGTTTCCGTGCAGCACGTCCTCCTGGAAGAAGCGCAAGTTACGGGCGTTATTATGCCAGCGGACCGCGTGCGAGTACCACGGCATGTTGAGATCAGTGAGTCCCTGGCGGAAAAACGCCGCAAGAAAATCGAAATTGCCGCGCGCCAAACTGGGAATGTCCGCATAGAGCTTCTTCAGCAATAATGGACGAAGTTTTGATTCCGGCTGCCTCGCCCAAAAACGTCGTATCTTGTTCTCTTTAAAAATATCGTACCCTGCGAGAAATTCGTCGGCGCCTTCCCCGGTGAGAACCACTTTGAATCCGGTGTCACGGACCAGTTTGGAAAGCAGGAACATCGGTACTGGCGCCGTACGCATGATCGGCAACTCGGTGTGCCAGATGACTTCAGGGAACGCTTCACCAATCTGCTCGTGAGTCGCTTGGAGCACATGATGGTCCGTGCCCAGGTGAGCGGCCATCTGCTTTTGGCATTGGCTTTCATCGAAGGCTTCATCGTTGAAAGCAATCGAAAAGGTGACCAGGCGATTCGTGGTATGGTGCCGCACAATTGAGGCAATGGTGGAGGAATCGAGTCCGCCGCTGAGGTAGGCGCCGACCGGCACATCGGCCCGCAGTCGGATCCGGCACGCGTCAATCAAGAGCGCGCGCAATTCCTCGGCTGACTCCTCAATGGCGGAGCCATCGGCCATCCCGGCTCTGGTTTCGTCGCTGGCTGGAAAGTCCTGTTCCCAGTACTGCTCGATGCGGAACGAGTCTCGATCGGCGATCAGGAAATGACCCGGCAACAATTGGAATATGTTTCGAAAAACAGTCGCCGATCCGGGCGGAGCCCAAAACCTGAAGATTTGCTCTACAACAGTCGGGTTAAGTTCCGCGCTCACCCGCCGGTCTGCCATGAGGGCTTTTATTTCTGAGGCGAACAGCAGGGTGTTGCCAACCTGGGTATAGAAGAGTGGGCGGACTCCCAGTCGATCCCGAGCGAGAAACAACCGCCGCCGCGCCGCATCCCAAATCGCAATCGCGAACTGCCCGTTTAGCCACTTCAGACATTCGGAACCGTATTCTTCGAAGAGATGAAGGATTACTTCAGTATCGGTTGATGTGCGGAAGAAATGGCCGCGCGACTGCAACTGGGAACGCAATTCAAGATAATTGAAAATTTCGCCATTGAAAACGATCCAGAGCGAGTTGTCTTCATTGGCGATGGGCTGACTGCCCCCAGCCAAGTCGATTATGCTGAGGCGTGCATTGCCCAGCCCCGTCTCGTGGTCCAGCAAGATACCAAACTCATCCGGTCCGCGGTGGCGCAGCAGCGAGAGCATTTGCCGCAAAGCGCCCTCGTGGGCGATTTGGCGCCCGGAACGGTCGAACATGCCAGCAATCCCACACATAGCTCTATTCAAGAGAGACTTGCGAACCGATCGAACAACTCACTGCTTCTTCAGCCCAGGACGAGACCGCCAAGCGAGCAGCGATCTTATTTCTCGACTGAAACTTTTGCCGATACCAATTCATCGCCAGCTCCAGGCCCTCTCCGATGCGATGTGTTGGCGAATAACCGAGCAACCGTTGCGCTTTTTCAATCGCGGCGTGAGAGTGCCGAACGTCACCGGGGCGGAACTCGTTGTAAATGGGTTTTTGCTCGAGAACGGAATTATCCATCCGGCGCAAAATCTTCAGAATCGCATGAAAGAGCTGATTTAGGGTTGTGGTTTCGCCGATCGCGATATTGAAAGTCTGATTGAATGCCGCCGGATTCACCGTGCACGCGGCCAGCAGATTGGCCTGAACCACATTCTCGACGAAACTAAAATCACGGCTCGTCTCGCCATCGCCATAAATGTGCACGGGCTGATGCTGGAGCAGCGCGGCAATCCAACGTGGAATCACTGCGGCATATGGGCCGGCGGGGTCCTGGCGGGGACCGAAAACATTAAAGTAGCGAAGACCAATGCACGGCAGACCAAACGTCCGGGCGAAAACACCCGCGTAAACTTCGTTCATGACCTTGGTCGCGGCGTAGGGCGAAAGTGGCTGCCCCACCCTCTCTTCCACTTTAGGAAGACGCGGCTCATCTCCGTAAATGGAACTACTCGAGGCATAGACAAAACGCCTCACGTTGGCGTCGCGGGCGGCGACGAGCATATTCAAAAACCCGGTGACATTGCTTTCGTGAGATCGAATCGGGTCGGCTATTGACCGAGGCACCGATCCTAAGGCGGCTTGGTGCAACACACAATCGACTCCGGCGCAGACTCCGCGACACGTTTCGAGGTCGCGAATATCACCTTCCACGATGCGGGCCCTGGCCCAGCGCAGCGGACCCACTGCTGCCCTGACCTCGTCCAGATTTGATTGATGCCCGGTCGAGAAGTTATCCAACCCAACGACGTTCTGGCCCAGTCGAAGCAGTGCTTCCAGCAGGTTGGAGCCGATAAATCCGGCTGCCCCGGTGACCAGCCAGGTCCGCGGCGCGGATTCAAGCGAAGATTGCAGTCTATGATAGTTCACTTAATGGATTCAGGTTTGTTGAACGTTTTGAAGGCTTGGGATGTACGTTTGCGGGTTATGCCAGGCAAGCCGGAGCTCTGCGGCTACTGGTGCGTCCGCTTCAATCTGTGGGACCGGGGTTTCCGTCTCCCGAGTTTCAGGCAGCGAGGCGGCGGTCAGTTGCGGACGGTATTCCGGCACGGCCCATTTAAGCAACGATTTGAGCTGGTCCGGTTCGAGCAAATCTGCCTGGCGGACGAGTTCGTTCAGCAAGTGGTGAACGCGGTGCAGCGGGGTGGGTTGGCAAACCAGGCGGCGAATCTTTGGATGACTTGTCGGCATGACGTTTTCTCCGCCGTAACAAAGTTCTTCAAAGAGTTTTTCGCCAGGTCGCAATCCGGTAAACTCGATGGCGATGTCGCGCTCCGGCACGCGCCCGGAGAGCTCGATCAGCTGACGAGCCAAATCGAGAATTTTGACCGGGCAGCCCATATCGAGCAGGAAGATTTCGCCGCCCTTTCCTTGCGCGCCGCTTTGGAGCACTAATCCCACCGCTTCCGGTATCGTCATAAAATAGCGTCGAACCTCCGGATGCGTAACTTTGACCGGGCCACCAGCGGCGATCTGTTTTTTGAAGATGGGAACAACGCTACCGGAGGAACCGAGCACATTCCCGAACCGTACCGCCATGAATCGAGTGCCTTCTGGTTCTGCGGCATGCAGCGATTGCACGCAGATTTCGGCCAACCGCTTGGTCGCGCCCATTACGTTGGTAGGATTGATGGCCTTATCGCTCGAAATGAGAACGAATTTTTCTGTGTGATAGCTCTGAGCCATTTGCGCCAGTTGCATGGTCCCAAACGCATTATTTTTGATCGCCTCGCCTGGCTGCAGTTCCATCATCGGAACGTGCTTGTGCGCGGCAGCGTGGAAGATCACCTTCGGGCTCCATTGCTGGAAGATCTGCTCCAGCCGGGGTCGATCCAACACATCCGCGATTAGTGGAACGACTCGTGTGTGCAAATTGGCCGCCGCCAGTTCCTGTTCGATTTGAAACATTTGCACTTCGGATTGCTCCAGCAGCAGCAGGTAGTTGGGGTCATAACGGACAATTTGGCGGCACAGTTCGCTGCCGATACTGCCACCTGCACCAGTCACCATCACAATCTTGCCTTGGAGGCTGCGCTGAATTTCCTCGCTCCCTAACTGAACCTGTTCGCGGCCGAGTAAATCCTTCACGTCGACCGGTCGTAGTTGCCCCACCCGGGCCTGACCCGTCGTCAGCTCATAGATCGAAGGCACCGTGCTGAATTTGATCTGCAATTGACGAAGAATGGTCGCGATTTCGGCAATGCGCTTCGCCGGCGCGCTGGGCATCGCGACAATTACCTCTTCCAACTCCAAATCTCCCTTGCCATTCAACAATCCTTCCGGTGCCCCGACGATCGGAATATCCAGGATCCGCTTGCCCCATTTTAAACGGTCGTCATCAAAGAAAACCACCGCCTGAAGCCCCAGGTCACGACGGCGATTGAACTCACGGGCTAAAGCCGTGCCGATAAGTCCGGCGCCGACAATTCCCGCACGCCGCGTCCGTTTGGCCGGCAGCCGTTCCTTTCCAATCGCCTCACGCGGTTCGCTTGGGCGGAACGCCAGACGGACCGCCGTCAGGCCGATCACAGAAAAGGCAAAATCTGTCAGGACAACGCTTCGCGGCGGGGCCCAGTTCGAGCCCAGTTGAGTCGACACGCCGAAAATAAACAGGCTGGGAACAAAGAGCGCCCAAAACACATGGGAAGATTCCGGCACGCTAAAATAGCCAAGCAAGACTTCGAATTGCCGAAAGCGCCATAAGCAAAACACTTTCAGCGCAATCACCCAAAGGAAGATCAGTGGAAACGTGTAGTGGATATTCACCGGAACTGAGAAATCGAATCGAATCTGGTACCCCAGCCAAAGGCTGGCGAGCAGCGCGGCGATATCCCACAAGATGAGATTAACTCGAGGCAGTTGCATAGACGGTCCTTAAAAAAAGAGAAATGTTTTCGATGCTACGGGCTCTTGAGCCACTAAGCGTTTAATCGCCCAGGAAACTCCGACCTGTTCAGGCCAGCCACGGCAGTTGGATGGTATAGACCTTCAGGTTTGTCTTTTCAAAAAGTTGCTGGATCTGCCGCAGGCGCGCAGGAGAACCATGCGGCAGCGCGATCGCGACTTCATCAAGTTTCTCGCTCCAGCCTTGCAGCAGGCATTCCGGCATGCCTACCACGGGAACCTCATGGATTCGCTTTTGCCATTTGCTGAAGTCATCATCGAAAAAGGCAACCACGGTCCGGCCCAGATTCCTTTGGCTGTTGAAACAACGCGCCAATTGTGCCCCGAGGCTTCCCGCGCCAATAATCCCCACGCGCAGCTGCGGACCGTCGGGCGTGCTTTCGCGATCTTCAGCTCGTTCGCGCCAGAGCCTCAACAATACCCGGAAACCGGCCAGGAATAGCACCGAGTTGCAAAAGTCCATCATCAGCACATTCCTTGGAGGCAGGGCGTAGCCCACCAGCAAGGAAAGTCCAAGCAGGATCAGGTTCGCCTCCACAAGCCCAAGGCAAATCTGACCCAATTCCGACAAAGCGAAATAGCAGAGCAGCCCTTTGCCCTGCCGTCGGCCCAGCAAGCAGATCAGCTGCAGACCCACCACGACCAGGGCTTGTCCGAAGAACCGATCCCAGGGGCTCTGCCACAGCCCGATGTTGCCGGCCAGGGCTTCGGAAAACCACAGGGAACCGCCAAGTATAAAAGCATACACCGCCAGCACCCCTGCCCAGTACGGGCAGAGAGTTTGAAGAATAATCCACGTATCGGTAAGCAGGTTCGCCTTTTGCGCGTAATCCCGATTCAGCTTAAGCTTTCGCGGAACGCAATGCTGTACGTAGAACAACTCGGCATCCTCGGAGCTTTTTAGCAAAGTCTCTTCTTCCCGAAACCGAAGCGAGGCCAGGTCAGTAATTCCAGGCTTGTGCTCTAAAATCGTCTCTTGGTCCGCACTATACTGCTCCACATACCGCGCCACCTCCGGGCGCGGACCGACCAGGCTCATTTCTCCGCGGAGCACATTCCAGAGTTGTGGGAGTTCGTCCAACTTTGACCGTCGTAAAATTCGCCCCAGAGGAGTAATTCGCCGATCGCCATCGCCCGTCACGGCTGGTCCGGTTTTGTCGGCGCCCGGCACCATGCTGCGAAATTTTAAAATTACAAATGGAGCACCACCTTGGCCGATCCGTTTCTGCCGATACAGTACCGCACCCCCGTCTGACAGCTTAATCACCACGGCGATCAATAAGAACAACGGACTCAGCGCAATGAGGCCCAGCCCGGCAAACACCACGTCGTACACGCGCTTGGCGGTCCGGCTGCCTGTGGTCCGTTGCTGGAGTGGCGCCTCGAGGCTTTGCGCCGCCATTGGCCAGGCATGATCATGATGATGACCGTGCCGTGACTTCCCGAGCGGGTTAATCCCAATGCCGTTCATAAAACTTACTCGACTACCGTATCGAAATCGACACCGGCGACGGAGCGATCCGCGGCAATGATGGTTTTGAGGACGTCGCATATTTCAGCGATCTGCTCTGGCGTAAGGTCTGGATACAAAGGCAAACTGATCAACTCGGGGAAAATCGAAGCTGCGACCGGACAATCGGATGGCTGGTAACCGAAAGCATCGCGATAAAAGGGGTGGAGGTGCAGCGGCATCCAATGGACGCTCGCTCCGATCCCGGCGGCTTTGAGCTCAGCAATCGCTCTCGAGCGATCGACACCGCCTGCCCTCTGACGCAGGCGGATCGAGTAGAGGTGCCAGGAATGAATGCGATCGGGCAGGGTCCGTGGTAGCACTAACTCATCAACCTCGCCAAGCTGTTCGGAATAGAGTTGCGCTAATTGGGTGCGCCGCTGGTGCATGCGGTCGGCCTTCCGTAGTTGGTGCAAGCCAATCGCCGCGGCAATATCGGTGAGGTTATATTTGAACCCAGGCGCGATGATTTCATAAAACCAGGAGCCGTCGGCGGAATACCGCTTCCAGGCATCCCGTGAGATGCCGTGCAATGACATCAGCCGCATCCGGTTCGCCAATTCCTCCGATTCGGTGCACGCCATACCGCCTTCACCGGTCGTGATGGTCTTATTGGCGTAGAAGGAATAACAACTGATTTCAGCAGAACTGCCCACCGGTTGCCACGGTTCGGTTTTGCCTTCGCGGTACCATGCGGGACAGCAATGTGCCGCATCTTCGATCACTTTCAGGTCATACTCGCCAGCCAGGGCGCGAACTCCGACCACATCGCCAATCTGACCGCCATAATGCACAGGAATAATGGCGACAACCTGCTCACCACGAGCCCTTGCCGCGTCGATCTTTTGGCGAGCGTCAGCGACATCCAGATTCAGATCGTCCAAACGGCAATCGACCAACAAAGGAATCGCTTTGAAGTAGTGCACCACTTCGGCTGTCGCTGCAAACGTCATCGTTGGAACGACGACCGTTTGACCGGCTTGTAACCCAGTAGCCTCCAGCGCGAGGTGCAAAGCGGCCGTGCAGGAGTTGAGAGCTACGGAATGGCGATGGCCCAGGTAGCGGGAAAACTCCGACTCGAATTGCCGGACTTTGGGACCAGTGGTCAGCCAACCGCTTCGCAGGGCATCGGCGACCTCCTCAATTTCTGCTTCTCCTATGCTCGGTTTATAGAATGGGATAGGACTCATATGGATGCTAAGTTGTGACCAGAGTTTTAGGCGCTCGTAACGCAGAGTTTCACTCTGCTGTACCGCAGAGTGAAACTCCGCAATACTGGGATTTTGATCGGCCCCTACTTCTTCTTGGAAAAAACTTCTCCTTACGCAGGTGTGCGATGCGGCTTTCGCGTTAACTGTACGAAACGGGCCGCCGGCGCTTTCTGGAAGATCGCAAAATCCAGCACGCCCCGCAGGAACCCGTATCCATAACCCAAATGAAAGCAGCCAAATGCCAATGGCAAAAACGGTAACAATTTCCATTCGGTCCGGGCGGCAGTGATTAATGAAGCCAGCAATACACCGATTAAATAAGCCGTTCCCAGACAGCCGGCCGTTCTCAAAGCGGGGTGCCAAAACCAACCGATCACCATTAGTAGCGCCAGGCTCGCCACAAACGCCGCCGGGATAACATGACGAATCGACGCCGGCCGTCGATGACTCCGAATTACCAGCACCTTCCAGTAGCCGTACTGCATGTACTGTCGCAGCAAAGCCAGAAATGAATCTCGAACGTGGTACCAACTCTGAATGCGGGGCGATTGATACACCTTGCCCCCACTGCGCACAATTCTCAGGTTGTGCTCGTCATCCTGGTTGCGGACCAATTCTTCGTCAAAATAGCCGACGCGATCGAAAACGCTTTTTTTCCAGCAACCGTAGATCACGGTGTCGACGTAGCCCTCGTAATCAGGGTCATGCGAACGAGCGCCGCCGACCGCGAATGGCGAGTGAAACACCGCGCGGATTGCCCGTTCCTTGAACGTAACTGCCGTAGTTCGCATTGGGCCACCGACGTTATCAGCGCCGGTTTCCTGAAGCACCGTCAGGCACCGTTGAATATAATCAGGGGCATACACCGTGTGAGCATCCATGCGGATGATCACTTCACCCCTTGCCTCGCGTAATGCCGCGTTCAGTCCCGTTGATACGATGCGCCCCGGATTGTTCAAAAAGCGCACCTGCGGATGCGCCGCGCAAAATTGTTGCACATATTCACGAGTGCCGTCAGTGGACACGCCATCCGCAACGATGATCTCCAGTCCGCCCTCGGGCGGGTGCTGACGAAGAATGGATTCGAGGCAGGCCTCGATATAACCCGATTCATTACGGCAAGGGACGATGACGGATACCAAAGGATGTTCTGAGTGAGTCATATGCTAAGTTGAACTGAGAAACTAACCGCTTAGGCCTTTACCTCGGCGTTGCCTTCGTTGTACTTCCGGACTGCACCCGCTTCTTGCGTGGGCAGGGCGACGGCGACTGCCTTGCCCTGTATGTCTGCCGGAACCTGCAACGAGCCGTTCGCCCCTTGCGGCTTTAACGCGAGCTTCCGGCGAACGAAGTTGGCGAGTTTGGCAATAGAATCAAAATTCTTCACTACCACCTCCGACATATCGATTCGAATCCCGAATTCGGATTCGACGAAGGTCACCAATTCCAGTGCGCCCATTGAGTCAATGATCCCTTCTGCAAGGAAGGAGACATCATCGCTCAGGGCCGATCCTTCAGCGAAGTAGAGGTTCTTGAGAATAAAAGTTCTGATGCGTTCTTCGATGTTCATATATTCATCTTGATTGACTGAGTGCCGCCGCCGATCCGAGGCACCGGTCGGATTTGTGCAATGTTTGGTGAGAGTGGGCCCGCGGCTGATTGCCGGTCGAGTTTTGTTTTGGTGGAAAAGGCAAAATCATACAACGCCATTAACCGCGCCGGTAGCTGATCCAAAGAATGAGTCGCCTCGACATACGCACGCGCACGAGTTCCCATCCGGGTTCTGAGGTCCGGATTGCGGATCAAAGTGAGGATTGCGTCGTGCTGGGCACGAAGCTCCCGGACCGGCGTAACAAAACCCGTTTGTCCATGCGTCACAATGTCCGGTACTCCACCGACATCCGTCGCAACGACCGGCAGTCCGCTTGCCATCGCCTCCAGCAACACATTAGGCGTTCCTTCATGGTCCGAGGTCAGGACACAAATGGTGGCCAGCTTATACAGCGAGGACATATCACTTACGCTGCCTACAAAACGAACGCCCTCCGGCAATAATCCTAATTCTTTGGCTTGTCGTTCCAGTTCCGGCCGCAAATCGCGATCCCCGCCGCTCGAGCCGACAATTAGCCCGCGTACGTTCAAACCATGCTCGTTCCGAACCCTGTGGAGAATCGAAAGGAACCGATCGAACCTTTTCTCTCTGGTCAGGCGTCCTGCCGCAACCAGGGTTACTGGCCCTTCCCTCTTCACCGCGGGTGGCTTGAACTGCTCGGTATCAACCGCGTTAGGCAGGAAGTGAAGACGGCCTGCGGGCACGCCCCGTCGAATCGCATAGCGAATCGCGCTCTTAGAATTACCCGCCAGAATTCTGGGAAGGTGTAAATTGATGCGACCGCCCATCCGCCCGCTTTGCAGGACATCGAACGTCCCATTGCTGCGGAGCGCGCCGATCCCTTTGCAGTTACCCAACCAGGCAGCGACCGTTGCGTACGCATTCGTGTAAAAATGCTGCGCTTGAAGGACATCTACCGGTTCCTGTTTCAATGCCTTGGCAATTCTGAAAAGCCGTTTTAGCTGCGAGCGACCTTGTCCAACCCAAGTCACCTTCGCTCCCGTATCTCTTATCGGTTGCTCCCAAAACGCGCCTCGGTCCAACGAAAGCACCCGCACCTTGGCTCCGCTCTGGCATAAGGCTTGTGCAAGATAAAACAGTTGCCGCTCTGCTCCCCCTTGGCCGAGAGTTCCAGCAAGCCAGCAAATCCTTAGGTGAGACAAATCAATCATGACGTGATTACCGCAAAAGCAGCGGACTAGACGGCCGATAAAGCTCCGGTGGCAGCACTTTCGTTTATAACCTTCGTCTGATTCAATGTGCGCAAAAGCGAGGTCTTCCGCTTCTTATCGGCATGATCGCGCAGCACCGCCAACAGCCGGTCGGCTAAGCAGGAGACATTATAGTCGCGTAAAACGCGCATTCGACCTGCCCCTCCCAATTGCGCGCTGAGTCCAGGATTTGCCGCTAGCCGGCAGATGCAGTCAGCCAGACCTCGCGTATCGTCAGTCTTGACCACGTAGCCAGTAACGCCCTCCTGCACGATGCGTGGTGCGTCTCCGGCTGGGGTTGTGACCACAGACAAACCAGCGGCCATCGCCTCCAGGATCACATTCGGGAAACCCTCGTAATCCGAACAGAGCACTAATAAACGCGAGTACCGCAATAAAGACGGAACCTGATGACATTCGCCAAGGAAAGCGACATGTCCGGGCAGCAATCCCAAGTCCCGCGCCTTTTGTTCCAGTATTGCTCTTAAGCCTAAGTCTTTGCCTGCCAGTACGCCGAAGATCGCCGGTTCACGGTCCCGAGCCACAGCGAGCGCCTCCAAAAATCTGTCGAAGCGCTTGCAGGGCTGCAACGTGCCAACAGCGACGATGGGTATTCGGCCAGCGGGCACCTCGTTGGGGTACGGGGCCGCCGCGCGCCGATCGAACTCCGCAAGGTCGATCACGTTTGGCAGCACCGCGATTTTGTCTGCATCAATTCCCTTCGACACCAGGTTCTGCTTTGCGCGATAAGAATTGGCAATGAGTGCGTGCGCAAGAGCCAGCAAGAACCCGCTTCGGTGCCCTGACGTTCGCAACTCATAGAACCCATCACTTCGCACCCCCCCTAACACCAGCGCATTGCAAAGACGACCCGCCGGACCCGCGAAGATCAGGTCGCCAAATTGACTCGCCATCACGGCATGCGGTCTGAAGGAAAGCGTTTCCCGAATCAAACGTGTCAACATGAACAGTGGGCGCTTGGGATGGAAAATGTGGCACAAAGGTATCTTTGCTTCGTGCAGCAGGTTTTGATAATAATCGCCGGCCCCTAAGTAGAAGACTTTGGTCTGGATGCCGGCCGCGAAAAGTGCCCGCGCAATGTAGACGAACTGTTTTTCAGCGCCAGCCAATCGTAGGCTGGTTGCAACCAGGGCAACACGCATAATCGCTCCACCGAATTTTATTGCACACCCAATCGGAAACCGACTTGTCGCCGAATCGGGTCAGCGCAAGCTAGCGCATAGGCGATCGCCAGCCATAAAAGTGGCGAAAACACAGGGCAACTGATCGTCAGGCCGGCGATGGTCATGGGTAACAGCCAGGCCAACGGCAGCAAACCGCAAGAACCGAGCCGCGAATGCCACGCGGCGGCAAGGGCTTTGCCCAATCCAACAGCAAAGATTAAGAAGCCGATAACTCCCATCTCCGCCAACAGAAACAGGGGCAAATTATGGGCGCTGATGAGTTGCTGTTTGTCGGCTAGGTACGGCATTGCCCGTCGCGTCAGCTCAAATTGATATTGCTCCGGGCCGGAGCCATAAACCGGGCTTCGTAAAAAGATTTCCCACAGCACGGGAACCATTCGGGCTCGAGCTTCTTCCTGCGTCACATCCGAAGAAGCGACCGAAGAAAAACGTTTGAGCACAGTCGGGATTTGGTACATGGCGCCCGCGAAGACCAGTGCAACCAGGAGTAGAATCACATACCGCTTGATTCTTGGCAGAAAAGCCCGTGTCTGCGGCAACAACACCACTATTCCCACGGTGGACAACAAAGCCCCAGTGCGCGACCCGGTTTTCGCCAGCGCGATTGCCGTCAAGAGGGCCAGCGGAAACACCAATACGCGCAAAGCTTGCTTCGTTTCACGAAACAGTCCCAAGGCGACGAGGGCGACTAGCGCCACACCGTATGTTTCTCCGATTTCGTTTGCATTCTGTTCAAACACCGTCGAGCGGCCTTCCGCGCCGTTGTCAACTTCGGTAACTCCAATACCCACGATGTGAAGCGCGGCGCAGAGCGAAACGCCGGCAACAAATGCCCAAAGTCCACCCTCACGAAATCGCGGATAATGCAAGACGTTGAAGAGGAGCCAGGTCCAAGGCAACAGGAATTGCAGCAACTCCAGGCTATTGGGCCACCACAGTGCCCAGTATTGTGGCGCAAGCCACAGACCGAAGATTATCCTGAGACAGCAATACGCAAATAACCAACAAAGGGCTACCGGCAGCAACCGCAAACAAACCCGCGGTCGTGAAACTATCGCCGCCAGCATTAATCCCTGAATTACTCGCTTCACTCCGAGCCGCTCGCCTGTTCCAGGCAAGTACAATTGGAAAAACGGAATCGCCAATAACGAAAAATAGAAGGCTGACTGCACCCACCCATTGGGACACACTAATTCCACCTTGCCCGCCCCGGATATCCTCGGCTCCCCAAGGGATTTTGGGTCGGCTGATAAAACCGTGGTGCTGGCTTGGCCGTATTCCATTTCGATGTTCTGGGTGGGGTACATTCAGTGGACGTCGCGCGCGGTGACTCAGTTCACGTACTCCATCAGGGAGGGGCGGGCATTCAGATAATTGGCGATACGGCGCTTGGCATCGATATCCCGAAAGACCCGTTCAATCTGGTCGGGCCGCAGCCCAACCTCGGCAGCGATCTCGAAGGGCGTATAACCATGGGACTGGGCATAGAGCATCAGGTCCATCAACTCATACGGAAGGCAGAAATAGAATTCCTGCTGCGTCTGGGGCAAGGAGTAGGTGTCTGTGGTGGGCGGCCGATTGAGGATTTCTCGAGGAACGCCTAAGTAGGTGGCCAATTGATACACTTGACTCTTATACAAATGGGCGATCGGTTTGAAGTCGGCCGCTCCGTCCCCCAGCTTGACAAAAAACCCCAACTCGTATTCGAGCCGGTTCGGCGTGCCGGCCACAGCATAATTGAGTCGATCGGCATGGAAATACTCCAGCATTTTGCGGGTTCGCTGTTTAAAATTGGTCGCCGCGACTATTCCAAGGCTGGCTTCGAGAGTTAAAGTGCGGGTTATTTGCTCACCGTTCGGAGACTGGGTCACAATAGCAAACAGCCGGAAACTCTCCCCATCGACGACATTGGGCAAAACCAGTTTGGATTTCCAACCCGGCCCGTATTCGGGCACGACCAGACGAATAGCATCATCACGCCGCCGATAGCACCCGGCTGCTTCCAGCATCGTAGAAATGTCCTCGTGTTTGGATTTAATCCCGAGGTGTTCCGCCATCAAATGACTAAGTGCCAAGGTTTCAGCGGATGAATCTTTTTCGGGCATCAATAGTCCTATCACGCGATCGGGACCCATCGCGCGCGCCGCGAGCGCCGCCACGGTGCTGCTGTCGATTCCGCCGGAAAGGCCCACGACTACCCCTTTTTTCCTGAAATCGCGAAAGATGAGTTGGCGCATGGAAGTGCAGATGCGGTCGACCTCTCGGGGGCAATCGATCTCCAGCAAACCTCGCGAGAATCGCTGCTGGCTTCGCAAGAGGGTTTCACTAAACAGTTCGTGCAGGGGGAGCTTGCTGATTACGGACTGGATTGGTGTGTTCATCGTGCTTCAATTAAAGCGGAAGCTCCAGCGACGTTCGCCAGCACGGGCATCGGTTCTTCAATCGTCGGTGCTTTCGCCATTTCTCTTAGTTTTGGCTTTAGGATTTTACCCGCAGAGTTGTAGGGCATCGCTTCCAGGAAATTGATTTCGTGCGGTACTTTGAATGCCGGCAGTCGGTTGCGGCAATGCGTAAGGATCGCATCGGGCCTCAGTCCGGAATTTCGCCTCGGAACTACAAACGCTTTGATGGCTTCGCCCAGTAAGTCGTGCGCTACGCCGATCACAGCCACCTCAACCACGTCCTGAATTTCGGCGATCACTCCTTCCACCTCGCGGGAACTGACCCGATTGCCTCCCACTTTGATCATGTCCCGCGTGCGCTCCACGAAGAAGATGAAACCGTCGTCGTCGACCCTCGCCAGATCGCCGGTATGCAGCTTGCCATTTTTAAAAAATACCGCGGTCTCGACCGGATCGTTCCAATACCCCTGTCCGATATTTTCTCCCGAAGCCACGATTTCCCCGATCTCACCGCTGCCAGGGACAACTGGCGCGCCGTCCCCCTTCAGCACTTCCAATCTCGTCGAGGAAAGTCCTTTGCCGATCGATCCAAACTTCTCCTGAAGACGTTCCGGCGGCAGATAGCTCAGGCGTGACGTCCCTTCCGTCTGGCCATACATCAGAAAGAAACGTACGTGTGGAAAGGAACTGCGAAGTTCCCTGATGCAGGCGTCCGGCAGCTTGCCTCCCGCCTGCTGAAACCACCTCAATCCCGGGAAGGTCAACGTTGGAAAACGGGTCTTTCGCAGCAGGATTTGGTAAGTCGAGGGCACTCCGGCCAGACCCGTGCAATTTTGTCCCCGCATCTCCTCGAGCACCTGCTCTGGGAAAAGTTTGAAGGCATTGTTGAGCACGAGCGCGGCTCCCGTCATCAGGTGCGTGTGCAGGAGCGAAAGACCGAAGCAATAAAAAAAGGGCAGAACCACCATCACGCGATCTGCCGCGCTCAATCCCATATAACCAATGATGTCCTGAGCATTGCATTCAATGTTGCGGTGCGTGATCATCACTGCCTTTGGCGAGCCAGTTGATCCCGACGTGAACATCAGCGATGCCAGGTCCTGGCGCGGTTCAATTTCGGGCAGTGATTTTGCGCCGTCTGGCGCTGGCGTCCCTAGTTCCGTTTCGCTGAGAGCTGGAATGCCTGCCAGGCCCGCCCAATCGCGCGCGCGCTTAGCCAGGCGCGTCGATGCCAGCACTTCGCTCATGCCTGAAACCAGAGCCATTTTGGCCAGCGATTCTGCGCCGAGTTCTGTCGGCAACGGCACCGCCACCAGCCCCGCACGGATGATTCCAAGGTAGACCGCCACAAAAAAGGCGCTGTTCTCAGCGAAGATACCTATGCGGGCACCTTTGGAGTGACCACGTTTTAGGAGCCAAGCTGCGATATAATTGACCCGCTGCCGGAGTTCCCCATAAGTGCAGATGCTGTTCTGGGTCAGCACCGCCGGTGCGGCAGCTTCGCCGCGCGACAGGATCTGTTCGACCACATTCATCGCAATGCCAGCTCGGTTCGTTCCAGCGTCGCGCTGGGGGGGTGAATTTTCGCAGGTGGCTCAGAGGCAGCGCATGGGTGTTGTCTGTTCTGGTCTTCCA
>DATJGF010000077.1:0-3229 GCA_035495315.1 Candidatus Limnocylindrales bacterium | reverse complement strand
GGAATCAGGTTGATGTCCACGCCACCGAGGGTTCCTCCGCTTGCGCTGGGCGCGACGCGTTTCCCATCCACCAGGACCAAGGTTTCCTTGGGCAGCAGGCCGCGAAGGTTGGGGACGACGGAGCCGTCACCGCCATTGGCGATGTTTTGGTTGATCGTTCCGCCCGCCTGGATCGGAAGTTTGGTGAGCAAATCGGTTTGGTTAACGACGCCCAACTTCTGAATGTCTTCCGTGCGGTAGGTGTCCACCGGATTTGGGCCGGTCTCTTCCGACGTCGGAATATTCGAGCCGGTGACAATGACGCGCTCGGCCGTAGCTTCACCGGCGCCTGCCGGTGCTCCCGAGGGCGGCGGTCCGCCGCCGAGCGGAGGGGTCTGAGCAAATGTATTTGCGACGAAGAGAAGTGAAAATCCGACGCTTGCAACAGAGGCAAGACGAACGAATTCGATTTTAATCCTTCGATTTGTTTTAGTTAGTTTCTCCATGGTTTTGGCTAGGTTTAGGCTAGATTTAGGGGTAGGCATTATCCAACATTTCAAGGGGTGACAAGCTCTTTTTTTCACTTTTTCGAAAATTTATTTACGACGTAAAGTATTGTCCTACATGAGTTTAACTCGGCCTGAAGGATGTGCGTTAACTTTCACCGGTGTCCAGCTTATTGGGATTATCTTTGTCCTACTGATTCCGCAGCAACAGTAGCGTCTGTTCCAACTCAAGAAATGCGCTCAGCGTCATTAATCTCTTGGCACAGCCAGCGGAGCAATCCGAACAATCAAAGTGTCGCTCGGTTTTTGCCCGCGGCGCTCTACGGGGACAGTTTTTAGCTCTTCGAACCCTGGCTGGGTCCGACTAGCAAAAAATGCAAAAAACGACCGCGCCAGGTTGGACGCCCGACGCGGTTGTTCAACATTGATACTCCGCATGACAGGCTGGGATGAAGAGCAATGACAACGATCCCACCTACCATCGTTGCGCTGCGCCAGGGCTGGCAAGACTTCCGCTCCGCTTGGAAAGCAGCGACGGGCTTTCTACTTTTCATTACCGCGCTTGACTGGGCGTTGCTCTCACCGTTGATCGCATGGGGGCTGGAGGCGAATGTCCGCAGCGGGGGTGCCGTCGCCATAACGAATGCAGATCTGACCCGGTTCGCCCTTTCGTTACCTGGTATTGCTTTCGTGTTCGCTGTGGGCACGGTTCAACTGGCTCTGTTGCGGATACGGGCTGGGGGATTGACGCTGCTCGCCGCTGAGGTCGCCGCCGGGCGGCGGCCCCGCTTCTGGGATGTGGTCGGTGGCAACATCCACCGGCTGCCGGCACTTCTCCTTCTAGGTCTACTGCAAACCGCGACCGTGTTGGCGACCGTGGCAATTTTCGTCGGGCTCCTCGCTGGAATTTACGGAGGGCTCTTGGGGGGACACGACATCAACTACTACCTTAAGGAACAACCGCGTGAATGGTGGATTGCGGTCCTTCTCGCGGGGGCGCTGAGTGCGTTGTTCGCACTTGGACTGCTTTGGCTGATCGCGCGCTGGCTGTTTGCGGTGCCGTTGTTAATCCTTGGGAATTTGAGGCCGCTCGAGGCTCTGCGGATGACGTGGCGGGCAACCCGAGGTGACTTGATCGGTTTGGTCCAAGTTTTCGGCCTGTGGTGGACTGGAGTAGCGATTCTCTCCGCGACCCTCAGCGCTCTAGGTTGGTTCCTCGCTAAACCGTTATTTGATTGGGCAGGTTACTCTCCCGGCCGGGTCCTGGCTGTGGTGGCTGTGGTCCTGGTGACAGCATTTGCGACCGGCACGGCGATCGGAGCGGTGGGGTTGGGCGTTCACCAATTCATGGCGACGCGCATGAGCCTAGCGCACCTGCTCCAAACACGGGAGCGGAGTGTTCCGAGCATCCCGTTGCGAGCCAGACGGCTCGCGCTAGTGATGGCGTGGGCCGCGTTGCTGGTGATCCTCGCCATTTCAGCGGTAGCGAATTGGCTCGAGTTAGCACATAGAAACATCGTGGAATCGGTGAAAGTTACGGCCCACCGGGGCAGCTCGGCCCGTGCGCCCGAGAACACACTGAGTGCTGTGCGGCAAGCGATCACTGACGGTGCCGACTTTGCTGAGATCGATGTGCAGACCACTGCCGACGGCGAGCTAGTGGTGCTGCATGACGGCGATCTGATGCGCATGGCAGGTGACAGTCGGCGATTGAGAGACCTGACCCTGTCGCAAGCGAAGGAGCTGGACGTCGGCAAGAAATTTAATGGGGAGTTTTTGGGCGAAAGGATTCCGACGCTGGCCGAGGTCATTCGTCTTTCCCGCGGACAAATCCAACTGAACATCGAGCTGAAGTATAACTGGCCGGATCCGACTCTCGCGGGAAAGGTCGTTGAACTGCTGCGCCGGGAGGCTTTCCTGACCAACTGCATTATCACTTCTCTGGATCCGGCCGCGCTAACAGAAGTTCAGCGACTGGCACCCGAGCTGAAGGTCGGTCAGATTGTGACGGCGTCGGTGGGGGACGTGACGCGCCTGCCGGGCCAGATTCTGAGCGTGAACAAGCGCGCAGCAACGCGACGGTTCATTCAACAGGCGCGCACTGCGGGCAAGGAAGTGCATGTCTGGACGTTGAACAAAACGGGCGACATGCTTCTGATGATCGAGAGGGGCGCGCACAATCTGATCACGGACCATCCCGATGTTGCCGTTAGGTTGTTACGCGAGCGGGCGGAATTATCCGACGCCGAGAAGCTGGCGCTCTCGCTTCGGGCGTTGTTCGGCAAGGAGGAAGCAGCACCTGGCCGCGCCAATTAAGCGCTGCAGCGAATGATTCGCTCCTTGATTCCTTCACTCCCGTTCAGTCTTCGCATCTAACGAGACAGAGATGAGCTACCGCGAGCGAAGGTGCGCATTAATAACTGTAGCGGCGGGTCTACGATCGCCGATCTCCCCACTTCCTGCTCATTGCTCCTTGCTCCTTGCTCCCTCCTCCTTGTTCGCCACCGGACGGACTCGCGGTGGCGAGCTCCCTGCTCGTTTCCGCCGTTCCGGAACCCCGTGTTGTTCTTCAAAACACGATTCGAAAGTCTTCAGATCCACCGGAACCCGTGGCTGCGCGCCTTTCGGCGCCGCCCTGAGATATTGCACCGGCCATGCGATTGGTTGGTCCAGTTCTCGGGCCGCTCGCAATGGCCAGTATGGATCGCGCAAAAACTCTCGCGCGATAATCACCGCGTCCGCCT
>DATJGF010000076.1:0-3829 GCA_035495315.1 Candidatus Limnocylindrales bacterium | reverse complement strand
GGGCTGTAGCGGAGGCGAAAAAACATGCTCGGGGTGGTCAGAGGTGCCCCCGGAGATAGACTTTGGGCAACCACAGGACCTTTGGCATACCACTGAGTCGCCGTGGGAGCAAGCGGCCTGGGTCGAAAACAGCAGGACTTGCGGAGTAAGAGCGCGGTGTTTACTAGTGACGAGTGGCCGGAGCTGACTCTCTCTGCGGCTTGGTATCCAGCAAATCACGATGGCTCATGAGTGCGTTATCCTGGCCGATTGGCCCGGTGCCTTGATCGAGCTTTGCGGAATCTCCACGCTCGAGCGCCTGTTGCGGACGCTGCAACGTTGCGGAATTGAGCGCGCGACAATTCTTTCGAGCACGTCTGAGCGAATCGCCGACGAACTAACTCGCCCATCATGGCCGCGCGCGCAGTTGTCTGTGACAATTCGCGACCGGCCCGCCGAGGAGGTGACCGTTGAGGAGATCGTCGACATCTGGCCGGAGGCCGCTCCGCTTCTTCTCGTGTTGCGAGGCGACGTCGTCTTTGACAGTCGCCTGTTACAATTGCTCGCGAGGCGGAGTTCACCGGCCGTCCTGGTGGATTCGGCCGTGCCGTTAAAGCTTCAACCCCTGGTGGCTCAGGCTCCGAACGCACCCTGCGCGAAATTATGTGGTGCGGCGCTACTGCAACGCGACTGGGTCTCGACCCAGAGCGGTTCTCTGGAAAAGGCGATCAACAACGGCCTTGAACAGAACGCAATTGCGGCGGTCGATGTGGTCGGCCAACCCTCTTACTCGCCAGCCCTGCGGCGAAACCTCAGACCGTTTTGGTTTTCGGCGCCGTCTCCGGCACATGTCAAACTAGCGGAACGGATCCTTCTTAACTCAGTACAAAAAGGGACGCAGGATTTTCCCGCGCGTATTCACGCGCCCCTCGAAACTTTTCTCATTTCAAAACTTTGTAAGACTGCCATCACGCCCCACCAGCTCACCGTGTCATGGATAATTCTGGCCTTTGGAACTGCGATTCTTTTCCTGACCGGTCAACTCCTAGCGGGAATCCTGCTCGCGTTGATCATCGGCATCCTTGATGGTCTCGACGGCAAGCAGGCGCGAATCAAGGTCGAGACATCTAACACTGGAAAGATTGAGCATTGGTTCGATTCATTCTTCGAGGTCGTCTGGCCGACGGCACTGGCGTATCACTTCAATGTTTCAGGCCAACTGCCGAATGCTTTTTTCTACCTCGCTTTGCTCATCGTGGCTGAGGCGCTCGATGGCATTGGCAAACTAGGAGTTTACGTGCCAGCCGAGAAATTGCTGGTTGAACCCGGCATTTTCGATCGAATCGTTCGCTTGGTAGGCGGTCGGCGGAATATTTATGTCTGGGTCCTGCTGGCTTGCGTTGCTTTGGGCACACCGGCAAAGGCACTTATTGTCATGGCATTTTGGGAAGTCGCAACGGCGGCGGTTGATCTCCTGCACTCCTGCTGGGTACGTTATGCTCTCCGGCGCCAGAGCCTCCTCTGATCAGCGATCAGCGTGGATTTTGACAATCTAATAGCGGAAGATGTCTCGATGATCGGTCGCAATACCAATGGTCGATAAACAAGGTCATAGTTTGCGACGGTTCCAGTGGGCCGCGCTCGGGATCGTTCTGCTGACCATCGCGATTCGCCTCCCGTCCCTGGTGCATCCTCAGCCAATTGACAGTGAAGGAATTTATTCCGTCGTGGCGAATGAGATGGTCGACGGAGGCCGGCCTTACATTGACGCCGTAGAGCGCAAGCCGCCGCTTCTCTTTTGGACGTACGCGGCGATATTCCGAGCGACCGGGAAGTTCAATTGGGTGGCGCTTCATTTCGTCGCCCTCGCATGGACACTTTGTGCGATGGCCGGCCTTTATGCGATCGGCAGCGGGTTGTTTGATCGCAATACCGGTTTGATTGCCGCCCTCTTCTACGGCGTTTTCCAACACTGGGGCACATGGAAGAACCTGTCTTTGGACGGCGAGATGTTAATGAATCTCCCTATCATCTGGGCGTGGGCAATCGCGTTCCGCCGCAGTTACTCGCGACTGCGACCCGAACTCCTGGCGGCAGGAGCGCTCTTAGCCGGGGCTTTCCTGCTCAAACAGCCAGCCGCGATTGCAGCAGTCCCTCTGGGTATCTATCTGCTCCTGCCGAGCTATCGGGTGAGTCGAAACCTGAGGCGAACGAATGCGATCGTTCATGCAACGATGCTCACGACGGGATTCTTCACCGTTGTCGGTCTGGTGACGATTGTTCTTTGGAAGCAAGGCATCCTCCACGAGGCGTACTACTGGACTGTTGGCGATCATGACGTTCCGCATGTGTTCTGGCGGAAGGGAATCATAAATACGCTCTTCTTCGTCGGAGCCTGTTTGCCTTTGGTGATCGGTGCCGTCATGGCGTGCCAGAACAAGTATAACATTTGGGCCGATAGGAGAGCAGAGCGGACGGCGCTTCTCGGACTGCTCGCTGCCTCGGCGATTGGCGCTGTGGCGGGCGCCCGCTTTTACCCGCATTACTATGTCCAATTAATTCCTCCGTTTGCATTGCTCGCAGCCCCGTACTACGCAGGACTTTGGTCCCGGCGAATACAGCCGCCGCACTGGCTAATGCGACCTATGGTGACTTACGCGTGGCTGGCTCTCACGGTCATCGCGTTCTCAATTGTGCACTGGATAGGGCTGGTCCCGCGACGCGTCCCGTACGAAGCTGGACGATACTTGTTCGAGCATTCGACCGCCGACGACAGAATTTTCGTCTGGGGTCAGGCGTCGAAGATCTATCTTGATGCGCGACGACGTCCTGCCTCTCGTTACGTCGAAACGTTTCCGCTCAATGGCTACATTTTCGGAGGGCCACTTCCTGGTGTTGATACGCGCAACCGAATCCTTCCGGGCTCGTGGGACAAACTCCAACAGGATTTTGCCAAGCATCCGCCTGCATACATCGTCGACCTTTACTCCAAGCCAGGCGCGCTTTATCCCGTGCAACAGTTTCCAATCCTGGCAAAGCTGCTGGCGGACCATTACAAACCTGTCGCGCAAACCGAGGAAGGGGTAATTTATTACCGAAACGATTATCGTCCTTTGGTGCACCGCAATCCGGAGAGCAATCGTTAGCGTCTGCCGAACATGGATCTTCCTGTCGGTATTTCAGCCTTACAACATACCGATCGATGGCTCGGCGCGCCGCTTTGCGCCGTTTTGACTTTAGTCAGAAAAGTCTTTGGGCCGGGACGTCCGTCCAGGGCCTGTCCGGTCCATAAGATTCTCTTTATCAAGTTCGCCGAGCAGGGTTCGACGGTTCTCGCCTATCCTGCAATTTGTCGGGCCACCGAGATGGTCGGACGCGAGAACGTTTACTTCGTCGTGTTTGAGGACAATCGCTTCATTCTCGACGTGATGGAAATCATTCCGGAGCAAAACGTGATCACGATTTCGACCAAAAGTCCGTTCGCACTCGCCACCGGTGCCTTTCGCGCAATCCTGCGCGCACGCAAGATCGACATCGACGCCGTGATCGATATGGAGTTTTTGACCCGCTTTTCCGCGATGCTTACGTTCTTGACCGGGGCGAAATCACGCGTGGGCTTTCATACGTTTTTTGGAGATGGTCCCTACCGGGGCGACCTAATGACGCATCGGCTTCTCTACAATCCGCATCTCCACACCAGCCAGATGTTCGAAGCCATGGTGGAAGCACTTACACGAGATCCGGCGGTGCTGCCGACTTTCGACTTCAAGCCGCCCGCGACTCAACCCTTTGCCAAATTCAATCCGGCGCCAGGCGAGGCTGCGGAGGTGGATGCATTGCTACGACGCGA
>DATJGF010000075.1:0-100781 GCA_035495315.1 Candidatus Limnocylindrales bacterium | reverse complement strand
ATCGCGCGCCCGATTCCGCGGCTTCCGCCGGTGACCAGGCACACCTTGCCTTTTAATTCTTTGCTATCGTGATTGTTATTATTTGCAACGTTGGTTTCCATGCTCATCCTCAATAATGCGTTTAGAAAATCGGCCCTGCGGGGAAATCAGGTGTCCAACCTCTGACACCGCGTATAGCGCAGTTCCGACTGCTAAGCATTACAACAGAAAACGAAGTTCAATTCCTAGGTAGGTAAGTGCCCCAGAATGCAAGCAGCGAATTTCAAGTGCAACCCCTAGCAATTCAACGACCTGCTTCAGAGAAGTCTCTGAACCACCACGGTTCGTGCGGCTAGCCCCAAGAAAGGTTTAGCCGGGCAAAGCGAGGAAGAAAGTCGCGCCCTTGTTCGGTTCGGCTTCCGCCCATACACGACCACCGTGGCGGTTCACGATACGTTGAACATTAGCCAGCCCAATGCCGTTGCCCTCGAAATCTTCTTTTGCATGCAGACGTTGGAACACACCAAACAGTTTGCCGGCGAACCGCATGTCGAAACCGACACCATTATCCCGCACATAAATCACCGTTTCCTTCCCCGGTTCTTTAGTCGCGCCAATTTCAATTAGAGCCCGATCTCTTGGCCGTGTGTACTTTAAGGCATTCGAAAGAAGATTATAGAAGACCAGCCGCAGCAGGGTCGGATCGGCTTGGACCTCGGTCAAAGGGCCCTTTTCCCATACGACGTTGCGTCCTTGCGCGTCGTGGCGCAGTTGCCCGATCACGTCCTCCACCAACGCCGCCAGCGGGACAGTCGTTCGCCGCAGATCGGCTCGGCTGGTGCGCGAAAACTCCAGCAAGTCTTCGATGAGCTGTCGCATTTGCCGCGCCGCGTCCTCGATTTGCTTCAAGGAATGTTCGCCGTCGGCTTTGAGATCGGGTCCCAAATCGTCGCGTAACAGGCGCAAGAAGCCGCTGATGTGGCGTAGCGGGGCGTTAAGGTCGTGAGAAACCGAATAGGAGAATGCCTCCAATTCGCGATTGGTGGCCTCCAGTTGAGCTGTCCGTTCTTGCACCCGTTGCTCCAATTGCTCATTCACCTTGCGGATTTCCGCCTCGGCATTTTTCCGTTCAGTGATGTCATGCATGATAGCGACGAAATGCGTAATCTCGCCATTTTCGTCCCGAACGGGTGTGATGGTATGCTCGTCATGATAGAGAGTGCCGTCCTTGCGTCGGTTGGTGAACTCGCCCTGCCAGGGGACGCCGCTCAAAATGGTTGCCCAAAGCCGTTTGTAAAACTCGCGGTCATGCAGGCCCGACTTAAGGAAGCGCGGATTTTGTCCGATGGCTTCCTCGGCAGAATAACCGGTGAGCGAGGAGAAGGCTGGATTGGTCCAAAGAATCTTGCCCGAATGATCGGTAATCAGAATCGCGCTAGCGGCCGTCGCCAGGGCCGTTGCTTGAAGCAGCAATTGTTGTTGCATCTCTTTCGAGGGGGCACGATCCGACTTTTTGTCTGAAGGGCTCAGTCTTGTGGTCATGGTATACTTCACTTGCTACGTCGAGCCCGCGAACGCACGCGCGGCTTGCAGAAACTTGTCACCCCTGGGCCGGCGGCATGGAGCCTTTCCATTCTAACCTGATTTAGCCGCAAGGCTGCAGACTATAAGTAACACGTTTGCTGCTGATTGGGTTTGCTTACCACCGTTTACGAGGCCTGACAAGCAAGGAGAAATGGGGCGAGAACCCGACAGCAATCTTGGCACGGCAAACCGAGCAAAGGCTCGAGGGCTTTTGTATACGCTTCGTCAGGCTGCCGGATGCCAACCTGCATCCGCCCAAAGCGAACCGCTGACGGCAGCATTGGAAATCATAAAACAAATCGCATCGGCGATTTCTTCCGGCTGGATCAACCGTCGAAGTTGCGTCCGTGGAATAATGCTTTCGGCAATAAACTTTTCGCCGAGCGCGCGCACCATTGGAGTATCGGTGTAGCCTGGATGAATGACCCCACAGCGAATCCCATGAAAAACCGCCTCCATCATGAGTGTAGCAGCGGCTCCCTCCAATCCCGCCTTGGTGGCGGCATAGGCGATCTGACCTTTGTTGCCGAGTGAGGAAACCGAGCCGATAAAAATAACTGTCCCCTGCAGCGGTTCGGTGGGTTCCCACCGCTTGAGTCCCTGTTCGGCTCGCTTTTTGGCAACGCCGCCCACCATCTCGAGCGCCCAGTACACAGGGGCAATGAGGTTGACCTCAACCACCTGGCGGAAAGTCTCCACCGGGTAAATTGAGATTTGGTTGGTTTGTTTGTCCAGCTTGACCGCCAAGTTGTCTTTAGTGATCCCCGCAGCTGGTACGCAGATATTGACCGTGCCGTATTTTTCGAGCATCTCCTGGTAAACCTGGTGACGAAACTTGGGATCGGTGACATCGCCGCTGAAACCCAACGCAACCGTGCTGCCGGCCAATTCGTTGATGGCTTTAGCGACTTGCTGCACGGCGTCGCTCCGGTCCACCAGGGCCAAGCCTGCCGCTTTGCGTTTCGCCAGTTCCAAGCCTAATGCCCGGCCAATCCCTCCCGCCGCGCCCGTCACAACCGCTACCGCGCCTTTGATATTCATTGTTTGCCTCCGTTGTCCGCTTCACTCGCCGGGTTTCGCGCCAGCTTGCAGCCTGGCATTTTGAGAAATGTTCCATTGTGCGACTGCACAATTGACTTAAATATCGAATGTGTCGACCTCTTGTCAAGCCAGGAGCAGGTTTTGCTCAGCGGAGAAGCCCCTTGGGGCTTGCAGCCAACTCGGGGTCGGCGAATGCTCTTACCACCGCCCGGCCGGTGATTGGGTCGCATCTCATTGTGCGAGTGCCAAAGGAAGTTTGGCTTGCCTCACCCCGGCCGGAAAAGTAGGCTGAGGCATGGGTTTGCAAGCGGAAGCCGGCGGCAAACGTCTCGAAATAAAAAAATACCCGAATCGACGGTATTATGACGCGACGCATAGCCGTCACCTGACGCTTGATGAGATTCGGTCGATGATTCAGCAAGGGTATGACCTGACCGTAATCGACGCCCGCACCAAGGCCGATATCACCGCGCAAGTCCTCACGCAGATTATTCTTGAGCTGGACACCCCAAAAATCGATTCATTGCCGGTGCCGCTACTGGTGCGGATTATTCGGATGAACGATCAGTTGGTTAAGGATTTCATCGAGAAGTACTTTAACCAGGCCCTAAAGTCTTTTCTCGACTACCAGCAACAAGTCGAGGAACACATCCGCCGGACCCACGGCTTGCCTACGGCATTTCCCTCGGTGTCGGCCTGGACCAAAGCGATGCTCGAACCCTTCGCCTCTGCTTTCTCGCGCCGGCCGTTCGATCCTGGCCTGGAGTCTAACGCTGCAAATGCTAACCAGGATACCGCGCAGTTGCAGCAGTTGGTGCGCGACCTGCAAACCCGACTGGCCGAGCTAAAGCGCAAAAAGCCGCGCAAGGCATCTGGTCGTCCAAAACGTTAAGAATCATTGAGTTCCGCTTCGGCTTCGGCTCCTGTACCTAGCGCTGTTCATGCGGGGATTCTCTATCCCAGCCAGGCCCCATAAAATATTTTTGCATATGCAAAAATATTTGTTGACGAGATTGAGGCCGCCGCGTTATTCTTTTTAATGCACAGTGGCTTCATAAAGAGCCTGTGCAGCCGCTTTATGGATCGCCTAAACCAGACAGGAACAAGACGCAAGCAGGTTTGTGCTGGTTCTTGGTTTTGTGCGTTTGCGCAAGCGCGGCACTTATCCTCCCCTAAACAAGAAAGGAGAAACTAGCATGAAAGACCGGGAAAAATCAGTGTCCGAGATGACGGACACCGCGATGAAAAACTATGAACAAGCCGTCCGCACAACCTTAAAGCTGCAGGAAGAAGCGGCGCGCTGTTGGAGTTCGATGTTGAACCAGACAACTCTGGTTCAGGATTGGCAAAAAAGGCTCGATGACTTTAGCGGAATGACGAACAAATTCGTCCCGCTCGCCCAACAGCGCATGGAGGAAGTCATCAGTTTAATGGAGAAAAACAGCCGGACGGGAGCAGAGCTGATGAAGAAAGCCGTGGATGCAGCACAAACGCCGGTAATCTCCGAAAGCCAGGCCAAGTGGATGGAATTTTGGACCTCATCGATGGGGGCGATGCGGACAAATACCGAGGCCTTCGCCGAAATCGGAACCAAGGCTGTGGATTCCTGGATCGATTTCGTTCGCAGGAACACGGATCTGAACCAGGTGCGTGGCACCAAGACCGCCTGAGCGATAAGGTTCTTTGGGCCGGTGCGCTAGATTCGAGCACCAAAGGGTTGGGTTGGGCGCTTGCTTTGATTGAAGCGGATGGATTTCGCGGCGGTCAATGCGTGTGTTGCTCATCACCGCCGCAGCGGCCCTGGCGCGATTGGTTTGCCTGGCCGCGAAGGGGGTAGCGCAGGCCGCGAGGCCTGCGCTACATGGGCTTGAATAGAAAAGTCAGCCAATCCCCGTGATCGGGTTTTTGCTGCTATAGTCGAATCTTGCCGTGTTAGAAGGCAGGCCCTTCTACCACTCCACTTGGTTACCAGGACAGGCTTACCTTGTTTGGACTTCAGGGGCTTCTCCGCTATCATTCCGCTATCCTTGCCGTTTCAGCCAAGACTTGCGCTCTGTCGTGGCGCATGGAAGACTAGCTGGCTCTATTCGACCGAAACTGGCAAGACCAACACCGGTATGGTGCAAATCACGGACAGAAAGGCTAACAACATCGAACCGCAACTCGAGAAATTCGCACGGTTTGAGGAGCAGGCACAGCATCCTGCCTGGGTGTTCCCGCTGCGTAAGGCGGGGCTTGCGCGCTTCGGCGAGCTGGGTTTTCCGACCCTGCACGACGAGGACTGGCGCTTTACCAATGTTGCACCCATCGCCAAATTGCCCTTTAAACCTGTTTTTGAACCCGATCCTAATGGGATTACAGCTGAGGTCGTGGGGCGCTTCACTTTTGGTGCGCTGCCGGTCAATCGCCTCGTGTTCGTCAACGGGCACTACGTACGGGAGTTGTCCACTCCGCCTGAAAACAGAAACAATCTCGTAGTACAGAGCCTGTCACAAGCGCTGACGTCCGGCGCCGCCTTAGTCGAGCAGCATCTCGCCCGGCATGCCGAGAATGAAACAAATCCGTTTACAGCTCTCAATACAGCGTTTTTCCAGGACGGCGCTTTTGTTCAAATTCCACCCGGTTTTGATGCCGAAACGCCGATTCATTTATTGTTCATTACAACCCGACAGGAGACCGGCGCGACAACTCATCCCCGCAATTTGATTATCTCGGGCAAGGCAAGCCGGGCCACTATCCTGGAAAGCTACGTCAGCACGGTAGCTGGTTCGTATTTCACCAATGCCGTTACAGAATTGGTTTTAGACGAAAGCGCCACCCTGGAGCACTGCAAATTCCAGGACGAGAGCCTACGGGCCTTCCACGTTGCGGGCTTTCACGCCCTGTTGGGCCGCCGCGCCAATCTGATTTCCCACTCGCTGGCAACCGGCGCGAAGCTTTCGCGCAATAATATCCGAACGGTGCTCGCTGGAGAAGGAGTCGAGTGCATCCTGAATGGGTTGTACTTGGCCCATGGCGATCAACTGGTCGATCACCATATGGTTGTCGAACATGCCCAACCGCACTGCGCGAGCCATGAGTATTATAACGGAATTCTCGATGGCCGGGCCAAAGGGGTGTTTCACGGACGCATTTTGGTACGGCAGCCCGCCCAAAAAACTGACGCCAAGCAAACTAACAAAAACCTGCTGCTCTCCGAGGATGCGACGATAGATACCAAGCCTCAACTGGAGATTTACGCTGATGACGTCAAATGCACGCACGGAGCAACCGTCGGTCAGCTGAACGAGGAGTCGGTTTTTTACCTGCGGGCTCGCGGAATTGGTGCTGAGACTGCCCGTCGTATGCTCATTCACGCCTTTGCGGGAGAGATTATCGAGCGTGTCCGTTACGTGGCAGCTCGAGAAGAACTCGATCGCCTGGTTTGGGAGCGCCTCGAGGCGAACCCGCGTATTGCCGAGAACACTAAACCTTAACCTTGACGCCCGTGCGCATTCGCCTGCTGGTACTTACCTCGCAGAGGCGTCGCCGCGCTAAGCATCCATGTTTGACGAGCTAAGCGACCTCTACCAACAGGTTATCCTGGATCACTGCAAGCATCCACGGAATTTCCATGACATGCAAAATGCGACCTGTTCAGCCCAAGGCCACAATCCGCTTTGCGGCGATCAATTGAAACTCTACCTCGCAATGGATGGAGACATGATTCGGGAGGTTAGCTTCCTTGGGTCGGGGTGTTGTATTTCCAAAGCCTCCGCCTCGCTCCTGACGGAAACAGTTAAAGGTAAAAAGCGGCATGAAATTCAAAAGATTTTCGAGCAGGTCCACGAAATGGTCACCACCGGCCGGGTTGTGGGCGATGTCGGCAAGTTGGCCGTTTTCGCAGGTGTCTACAAATTCCCGGCGCGTGTCAAATGTGCGATTCTTGCCTGGCACGCTCTTACTGCCGCTTTGAAAGGAAACCAGACTGGGCCCGTTACTACCGAGACGGAGGACATGTGAGGGGCTTGGCCCTATCGTTTTCGTCCTCGCCTCGAGAAGCACTTAAGATCCAAGACGAGCACCCCACCGATGGGGACGGTTATCAGTCTCCTTGCGTCGACTCCCACACGGATATCGGCTATATTGATTACTTATGAATAACAACGATCCGGTAGCGCTAACACGAGATGTCGAGGCGGCCATTATTCCCATCGGGTCCAAAGTGACCCTCCAGAAAGGCGAGCAGGCGCACATTACCCAATCTTTGGGAGGGAGCTATACGGTGATTGTGAATGGCAATATGTTTCGCATCGAAGGCAAAGATGCGGACGCGCTAGGTTTAGAAGCCGCCGCTCGGCCTATTGCCACCGGCAAACCGGTCGTTCAGGGCGAGTTGGAAAAAGAGGTCTGGAATCAATTGAAGACCTGTTATGATCCGGAGATTCCGGTGAACATTGTTGACCTCGGGCTAATTTACGATTGTCACCTCGAGTCGCTGACTGACTCGAGTTACAAAGTCGACGTCAAAATGACTCTTACCGCGCCGGGTTGTGGCATGGGACCAATGCTCGCGCAGGACGTGCAAAATAAATTACTTGGACTGGAAGGTGTCGACGATGTCGCGGTCGAACTCGTCTGGGACCCGCCCTGGAACCAGGCGATGATGACTGAAGCCGCCAAGCTCCAACTCGGCTTGCTTTGAGAGGGGGAAGCGTCGGCATGAACCAAATATCGAGCGATCCCTTGATGGGCTGATGGAACCCGGTTATGAGCGACTTGTCGTCCTTGCGGCGCGATTTTCCGATACTTGACCAAAGGGTCCATGGTCAGCCGCTGATCTATTTCGATAACGCGGCCACTACGCAGAAACCACGCCTGGTGCTGGATGCCCTAGACCGATATTACCGCCGGGACAATGCCAACGTGCATCGCGGCATCCATGAACTCAGTAATCGTGCCACCGCTGCGTTCGAAGCAGCCCGTGCCCGCGCCGCTCAATTCATCAACGCGCGTAGCGCCGATGAAATCGTTTTTACTCGCGGCACAACTGAAGGGATCAATCTTGTCGCACAAGCGTTGAGCGCTCGTGTTAAGTCCGGCGATAAAATCCTGCTGACCGAGATGGAGCATCACAGCAACATCGTCCCCTGGCAGCTTCTGGCGGAGCGGACAGAAGCAAACCTGAGCTTTTTGCCTGTAACCGGCGATATTGGGTTGCTCGATCTAAACCGACTCGACGAATGGCTTACCAAAGAGGTTAAATTTCTAGCGTTGACTCATATTTCAAACTCGCTGGGCACAATTAATCCCGTTGCCGAAATTTGCGGTCGCGCACGCAAATTGGGAATTATCACGCTGGTCGATGCAGCCCAAAGCGCCGGGCATCGTCTCGTGGATGTCCAGGAGATCGGTTGCGATTTTCTCGCATTTTCGGGCCACAAAATGTGCGGACCGACGGGTATTGGCGTGCTTTATGGGCGTCAGGAAGTGCTCGAGACCTTGCCGCCTTACCAGGGCGGCGGCGAAATGATTCTCAGCGTGGATTTTCAAAAGAGCACGTGGAAGCACGCCCCGCACAAATTTGAGGCGGGCACTCCCGATATCGCCGGTGCCGTCGGTTTGCATGCCGCGATGGATTACCTCGATAAGATAGGGCGCGCGCGCATCGCCGAACACGATCAGGCGCTGGGGGCTTACGCTTATGAAAAGCTGTCGCAGTTCAAGTCCGGCATTCGACTTTTCGGTCCGCACATCGGCCGTGCTGGGGTGGTGAGTTTTCTGCTGCCCGAAGTGCACGCGCACGACGTGGTCACGCTGGCTGATCAGCGCGGTATTGCGCTTCGCGGGGGGCATCACTGCAATCAACCGCTGATGCGGAAATTGGGAGTCGAATCAACGGCCCGCGCAAGCTTCTATTTCTACAACACAACCGACGAAGTCGATCGGTTTGTTGAGGTCCTGGCCGAAATCCAGAGATTCTTTGCCACGTAAACCTGTGGTAACACACGACCAGATCAACCCCAATTCGACAATGCGCGAAGTGCTGGAAACCTATCCTGGCGCTCAACGCGCTCTTTTCCGAGGCTATCATATCGGCGGCTGCAGCAGTTGCGCCTTTCAGCCCGATGAGACCCTCGAACAGGTTTGCCGCCGGAATGGAAATCTCCCCGTTGAGGAAGTTCTCGCGCATATCCGCAGCAGTCACGAGCAGGATTCGAAAATTCTGATCGAGCCGAAAGAATTGGCGGACTGGCGGCGGCACGACCCCTCGCTTCGCGTGGTCGACGTTCGTTCCCGCGAGGAATTCGAAGCCGTCCATCTCGAAGGATCGCTGCTTTTGTCTCAACCGGTGATGCGCGAGATCCTGGCCGAGGGGACAAACGCGCGGCCATTGGTCCTGATTGATCATCAAGGCAAACAGGCTCTTGATGCCGCGGCCTACTTCCTTGGCCATGGCCTGCAAAATGTGCGTTGTCTTCGCGGTGGGCTTGATGCCTGGGCCAGGGAAATCGACCCTGCCATGCGGAGGTACCGAATGGGATGATGGTAATACAGAGTTTCTCTCTGGTGTACCACAGCTTCCAACCTCCAGCGCGTCGAACCACGAAAAGCTGATATATGGACAAAGACTTGCAACAACGAATCGCCGAAGCCTTGCGCAACCCGCAGAACCTGGGCGAATTGCCCAATGCCGATGCGATCGGTACGGTCGGAAACTCCGACTGCGGTGAAATGCTGCGACTCTGGGTTAAATTCAAGGAACAGAATGGACGCAAAGTAATCGACCGCGCGACGTTCCAATCATTCGGGTGCGAAACCGCGATTGCCGTTGCCAGTCTGGCAACGGAGTTGATCCGTGGCAAAACCGCTGAAGAAGCCCTGGCCCTGAAAACGGAAGACCTGGCCGGTGAACTGGGTCCATTGCCGCCGATGAAAATCCATTGCGCGCAACTGGTGGAAGGGGCCTTACGGGCTGCGTTGGATCCAGGTGCTAAAGCACAGAAACCAATTGGTGAATCCAGTCAGCAGGCGGGTTCGAGTTTGCTCGACAGTTTCAGCCAGCTCAAGCCTGCTGGAACGAAAATAACGTTTCTCGACCAAGACCCGGCTGCTGACAGCTCAAAGGGCTCGTAAGTTACTGCGCCTGCACCAGCAGCGCGATATCATCTTCGAAAGCAGGCACAGAAAACAAATGCGCACCGGTTTGGTGGTCAAAGCGGGTCCGCTGCATCGAACACGCGGTTTTGGTATCTAGCCACTCGGCGCTAAATTTCGCGGCAGGCAAAACCAACTCCACCCTTAGTTCTCCAGTTTCACACTTCCGTTTTAATTCAGGAGAATCTTTTGCCTGTCCGACTCCCATGCGGAGGTAAAGCAGGTAATCTTTTCCTGGTTTGGCCAGCACGCGTAAGGTAGCTCCTGGCGGCAAAGTTGCCTTCGCCAGAGTATTATCCGGCCGCATTTTTACAAAATCGAGGTGACGAACGGTTTCGCTTAAAAAACGGAGTTGGTACCGCAACGCCGGTGTTCCTCCGCCAGGTTGTGATGCTGGAAAGAGATAGCTGCCATCTTCATGTCCCGTGGTGAACGAGTAGTCCAGATTGTTGAACAAGCCGCCACCGGCGACGATGAAGTCCCAGGCCTCCATACGATACGGTGCGTCGTTTGTGCCACGAAACCCGGTTTCGTTGTCACCGATTACCCTATTCAGAGCATAATTCAGCGCGAGTGTGTCAGGCGGCGTCGCGTAATGAAAATTGAGAATCGAGACCTGCGGATGAGGATTCTGCACCTCGGCTTTATAGTTCGCGACGTTCTGCGAAATGAGATGGCGCACGCGCAATGGCGACTCCGTTTCAGCAATCACGTCGGCGATATGCCGCTGCCACTCAATCGTTACGCCGCCAAAATATGGTTCATTGCAGATCTCGTAGTAGAGATTATCAAACTGTTTCAGCTCTGTGACCAGCTTGCGCACCAGGTTTTCCTGTACGCCGAGCAAGGGACCGCTTTTATCGAGCGTGTAGACGTTTGTGCGCGGGACTGATCCCACCTGGTTGATGTTGTTGATGACATTCATCGGGCTAAGACGCCACATGCTCTCCTCGTAAAACGGGCAAAAGAGGTTCAACTCAACGATAATTCCTCGTTTCCCTGCCTGGGCTATGAAGTCCTTCAGTCGCTTGAAATATGCCGGGTCCCACTGGTTCAAATCGAACTTGTTTCCGCCGTTATTGTAGCCCGGTTGGGCACTGCGCGCCCAGGGACATATGAAGCGGGCGTTTAGAGGAGCCAAAGTGTTATTGGCAATACTGAATGCGTCATGAGGTTCACAGTAGGCACCGGACCACGTCCGCGTTCCGTTCAGTCCATCGCGCTTAAGCGTGTTTAGGTATTTGGCATAGTCGAAATCCAGGTTTAACACCGCACCATAGTGCTCGCCCGATGTAATAATCATTATCGGTTTTCCCCGGAACAGGAAGTAATGAGGGTTCTCGGGATGCAGCGACAGCGGGTGGGTGGCCGCAACCGAGGCGAGCAAAGGAATGGTAACAAAAATACTGGCTGGCAAAGTTCTCATCGAGTGAGTGGATTGACTTAAATTACGCCCGGAAACCTTCAGGAAAGACCACTCACCTGTCAATGAACTATCGCGATGAAGCAAGTAGACGCATCCAGAATGCGCGCTACAACGGCAGGAGCAGGGCACCACTGGCGTTTCCGTGTGAGCGTGGCGAACGGGAATTGGACCTGGGTGTGATGCGTTGGAGTTGCAGCTGCAGCTTGCGCAAGTGCCGTGGGCAAATCCCGTGCGACAACAGGCCAAGGCTTCGGAGTGGCTCCTTCGGTTTACACCATGCGCATACCGGCACGGACATCTGAAACTCTGTCTGACTCGCGATCATTAAGCAGCAATCTTGTTCTGGGAAAATATGCTGCTTTCGTCAATCAGGAATTTCCTTGCCGGCGCTACTGGTTCGCAAAAAACAACAAAGCCGGGCTTTAGACCCGGCCTTGCTGACACATTTACAAACGAGAACTTAAATCGTCATTCGATGCGGCGCCGCAGATTTACGCCTATCAGCCCACACACGGTCTGACTACTGCGCTTTTGCATCGTCAACGGGCTTACTTTAACGGATGGGTAGTTACCTGCCAGTCGCCAATCCTGGGGACACGGGCGTCTTAGCCTTCACTGGCTTGTAGCAACTCTTTGAGTTCGGTAATCCGAACGTCAGCGGCACCACGAATCGGAAAATGCATAACGTACACCCGTGAATCACCAATCGATTTTTGCCAGCCAAAATTGAAGTTGCTGTTCCCGAGGAACTTGCGATAGGTCACGCGCCCGATGAAGCACACAACCCGCGGGTGCCGTTCGTTTATTAATTTAAAAACCTTCCGCACCCCGGCAGCCTCCTCACCCCGTTTAAGCTCAGTCACTTCCCGGGTTGGATGGTTAATCAGGTTAACAAAATTCAGCCGGTAATGCGAGAGGAACTTTGTCTCGTAAATGCGCTTGAGGAGCTCATCCGAGCGCAGGTCATTCTCAGTTTCAGACAACACGCCAGCCCGATTAAGCAGGTACCAAAAGGTCTTGTTGTTGGAGAACGGAACGCCTCGGCGAAAGGAACCATGGTGAGGGTTGATCCCGATGAACAAAATCCTGGGGCGGTCAGAGATTTTGTAACGTATCATCTACCGTAAGATACTGGCTACAGCAGATGAAACCTACCTTCTAAAGCACAAAGCAAATTCGTCGGCTAAAAAGCCTCGAAAGTGCTCGGGACTTTGAATTCGGTCGATCGGACGTAAAAACGCCGCTTAGGAAGGATGCGATCGTTGCACGTTTTCGGCTTTTGGACCTTTTTCCCCCGATACAATCTCGAAGATGACTTCTTCACCTTCGTGCAGCGTCTTGAAGCCTTCCCCCATAATCGCCGTGTGGTGGACAAAGACATCCTGCCCTCCGTCTTGGGCAATGAAGCCAAGCCCCTTTTTATTGTCCCACCATTTGACTTTACCTTTAGCCATATACCGTCTCCTGAATCCTTTGAGGGCACTTCTCAGCCGCGCGAAGCACCAGGTGCTAATCCGCATTGCTGCGCGATCACTTCTGGAACTGCCATATGCCTCAAATTCGGGGCTCATCGTATGATGTCCGCTCTACGCAGTCAAGCATCCTTTAATGGGATTAGAATCAATTCAAATAATTGAAATCCAAGGCTGGCCATTATAGGATTGAGCCATGCCCAAGCGCTTGCAGCACATCCTCGTGGTTTGTTGTTCTTTAACCGCCTTTGGCCGCTTACCTGCCGCTGAAAAGGCTTATACCGTGGCGGTTATTCCCAAGGGAACCACCCATGAATTTTGGAAATCGATCAACGCTGGCGCTGTAAAGGCACAAAAGGAACTCACTTCTGCGGGAACCAAGGTGGACATAATCTGGAAGGGACCTCTGCGTGAAGACGATCGCGACCAGCAGATCCAGGTGGTAGAAAATTTTATGACTCGCCGCGTCGATGCGATTGTGCTCGCACCTCTGGATTCCCGCGCGCTGGTACGGCCGGTCCATAATGCGGTACAAGCCAAAGTCCCCGTGGTCATAATGGATTCGGACCTCAAATCGGACGAGTACGTCAGTTTTGTCGCGACCGACAATTACAAAGGGGGGGTATTGGCTGGAGAGCAGATGGCAAAGCTCCTGGGCGATAAAGGCAATGTGATCCTGCTGCGTTATGCGGTGGGTTCGGCGAGTACCGAAGCTCGTGAGGCGGGCTTTCTTGATGCGCTAAAGAAGCATCCGGGTATTAAAATCATTTCTGGCGATCAGCATGCCGGCGCGACTCGCGAGCTGGCGTATCAGGCTTCTCAGAATTTGCTCAACAGATTCGGCCGCGAGGTGAACGGTGTCTTCTGCCCCTGTGAACCTCCGACCATTGCGATGACCAAGGCATTGCGCGACTTGGGTCTGGCTGGAGGCAAAGTGAAGATGATTGGCTTCGACGCCGGCTCGCAGTCCGTCATCGACATGCAGAATGGGGATGTCCAGGCACTGGTCGTGCAGAACCCGCTGTTGATGGGTTACCTCGGAGTTATGACGGCGGTCAAACATTTGCGCGGTGAAAAAGTGGAACGCAGGATCGACACCGGTGTCATGCTGGTCACCCCTGAGAATATGAATGAGCCCGCCATCAAAGAATTGCTTCACCCACCGCTGGAAAAGTACTTGAATTAATTCTCCCGCGGCCGCCATGCCAATGAATTCCGAAGCTCGGTCGACGGATGGTCCGATACTAAAAGTCGAGGGCTTGGGCACAGCTGAGGCAGAGTCGCAGAGGTGGCAAACCAGCCAGCGCGCCTCTGGCCGGGTCAAGATTTCCCGGCGTGTGCTGAATGTCCTTGGTCCATGCTTTGGCCTGTTGCTGGTCATTGCGCTGTTCTCGCTCAGTCCAACGGTTCGGCCCTACTTTTTAACTGGCGCCAATTTCAAAATTATCCTGACTCAAACCGTGATTGTCGCGATCGGTACTTTGGGGATGACAATCATCATCGTTAGCGGTGGCATTGACTTAAGTGTCGGGTCGGTCGTCGCTTTAACCAGTGTCGTGGGGGCCATCACGTTGGTGAAGGGGCATTCGATCTTATTGGCGGTTTTCCTTTCGCTCGGCACCGGAGTTTTTATCGGCTTGTGTAACGGGCTGGTTATTGGAGGGCTGCGGATGATGCCCTTCATTGTCACGCTGGGGATGATGGGAGTTGCGCGTGGCACTGCTAAATGGTTGTCCGGCAACGAGACCGTCAGCGCCCCGGATTCGCTTATCAACCATATCATGGAACTGCAGGATCCAACTCACTTGTTTCCGGTTCCCATTGGGGTCTGGATTGCTTTGGCGCTTGCCGTTCTCATGGCGGTGGTGATGCGCAAGACCGTGTTTGGCCGCTACATTTTCGCCCTTGGCTCAAACGAAACTGCCGCGCGTCTTTGCGGTGTGCGCGTGCAGCTACAGAAAGTGGCCATTTATACCGTTGCGGGATTGTTCTTCGGCCTTGCGGGCCTCATGCAGTTATCGCGCCTGACGCAAGGTGATCCGACGGTCGCCATCGGACTGGAACTGGACATTATTGCGGCGGTGGTGATTGGCGGGGCCAGCTTGAACGGCGGAGTAGGGAGCATCGCGGGTTCGATGATTGGCGCCTTGACGATGGCTATCCTGCGAAACGGTTCAAACCAGATGGGTTGGCCGACCTACATGCAGGAGATTATTATCGGCGTGGTTATTATCCTCGCCGTCGGTGTCGACAAACTCCGTCAGCGAGGAAGGAAGGGGGCATGAACCAAAGATCCACAGCGAATGTTTGCCCAAGCTTTTTTGGAAGGCCGAGCTCCGCGAGTCCCCAAAAATCCACTTAAAAGCAAATAGGAGATTTTTGAGCCTAGCGGATATTTGGGTCTCTCGGAGTTCGGCCTTCCGAGTTGTGGATTTACAGAACACCTCGGATGCATCCGCGACCGGTTTGTGCCGCAAATCCCCTTGCAGAACAGGCCACGCCGCGGTAGATACTAATAACCGCCATAACCAAAGCACATAGAAGGTAACTATGAAAGACACAAAACCGCCGGCCATGGGACTTGATGAGTGGGAAGACTTTCTGAAAGAGCGCTATCCCGAAGCCGCTCCGGCAGCCGAACCATTTCGCGCCACCAACCCGGCAAAGAAGAAGGAAGAGTTCCGTAACTACGAGGCCAATGCCCGGCCTTCGGTACGTGAGTTTTACCGACAGAATCACCGTCACCAGACCTACGATTTCGTCCAGGCGAAACGCAAAGAGTTCCTGGGATTAAGTCGCCGGGAAATGAGCGTCTGGGAAGCTTTGGAGTATCTGAACACCTTGGTGGATGATAGCGACCCGGATACCGATTTGTCGCAGTTAGACCATTTGCTGCAAACGGCCGAGCAGATTCGGCATGATGGTCATCCCCGTTGGTTTATCCTTGCCGGTCTGATTCATGATCTTGGAAAGATCCTTTGTCTTTATGGTGAACCGCAATGGGCGGTGGTCGGGGATACCTTCCCCGTTGGTTGCGCCTGGTCGGATAAGATAGTGTTCCATGAGTTTTTTGCCGATAACTCGGATCGGAACGAAGCCCGGTATCAGCAGAAACTGGGGGTCTATGATGAAGGCTGCGGGCTGGATGCGGTGTCGATGTCGTGGGGCCATGACGAGTACCTGTATAACGTGGTGAAAGATTATATGCCGGTAGGGGCGCTATACATGATCCGGTACCATTCGTTTTATCCAGCCCATCGTGATGGTGCTTACAATTACCTCATGAATGACAACGACCGCGAGATGTTCAAGTGGGTCCGGGCGTTCAACCCTTACGATCTCTACACCAAGAGTCAGGAAAAGCCGGACTTGGCCAAGTTACGTCCGTTCTACGACGACCTGATCAAAGAGTATTTCCCGACGAAATTGAGGTGGTAAGGTCTCGGAAGCCCGAGTTCGGAAGGCCGAGTTCCACGAAGTTCCACGAGGCCCTGTTATTCGAGGCCCCGTTGTGGTTTATAAATGGGCCTCGTGGAATTCGGCCTTCCCTAACTCGACTTTCCCGTTCACTTCACTTCCAGGGCCTGCTGGAGGCATTCGCCTAAGTGATTCAGAACGGCCTGTTCACTGACCAGGAGAGTTGCCCCGGCGGTTTCTGCCGCTTTTTGGAGTTCGGGAGTCAAATTACTGGTAAAAGCGAGGACCGGCACATGCTGTGTGCCAGGGTTTTGCCGAAGGCGAGCTACCGCCGCGCAGATGTTTTCCTTGGTAGAATCCAAGTCGGCCAGGACCAGCATAGGGTGGGTCTGTTGGGCGCATTCAACCAACAGAGTGGCATCTGTGATCGCCTGAACGCGGTACTTTAGATCTTGCAACCGATTGACAAGCTGACTGCCCGGTAATAGTTTCTCATACAGAACGAGCGCAAGCGGTTGTGTCATAGGTCCAGCTTCGAACAGGCTCTCTTAAATTGCAAAAGATTTCCTTGTAGAGGTCGCCCTGAGCCGATCAAAGCCGCTTTCGGGTGCAGGGGGCCTTTGTTGAATTGAAGGTTTAGGGCTTGACTCTTTTCCTCTGAAAATTTAATTTAAGGGTTAGAACGGTAAAGATTGCTGGTTCTCCAGCGCGCCAAAGTCGGAAGAGCTTAATCTGCCGACTTTTTTGTTCCCTCGGTGGGGACGCCGTAGTTGAAGAAGTATGAACGCCGATTTTTTAGCAGTATTAGAATTCTGGGAGCGCGAGAAGGGCATCAACCGTGAAGTGTTGATTGGTGCCGTTCACGAAGCGCTGCTCTCTGCTGCCAAAAAGGCGGTCGGTCCGGCACGGGAACTCCGGGTAGCGATTGATCAAAAGACCGGCGATATTCGCGCCTACGCGAAACTCATTGTGTCAGATAAGGTTATCTCGAAACACGACCAAATCTCTGTGTTTGATTCCCGGAGGATAAAACCGGATGCCCAAGTCGGCGAGGAACTTGAGGTTGAGGTAACTCCGGTCGGTTTTGGACGAATTGCGGCGCAATATGCGAAGCAGGCCTTGATGATGCATATCAGGCGGGCGGAAAAGGCCCTCATCTTTACCGAATTCAAGGACCGTGTCGGCGATATCATCAGCGGCACTGTCCGACGGTTTGACCGCTCAGATGTATTGGTCGATTTGGGCAAATACGAGGCATTACTGCCCAATCGTGAGCGAGTTCCGACGGAGGAATACCAGATTGGGGAGCGGATTCGATGTTATGTTAAGGCGGTGGAACAAGGGCCGCATGGACCGGAGATAATTCTGTCTCGTTCGGACCCGCGATTTGTGCTGAAGCTTTTCCAACTGGAAGTCTCGGAGATTAACGATGGGACGATTGAGATTAAGGGGATTGCGCGCGAGCCCGGTTTTCGAACCAAACTGGCGGTGTGGACGCGAGATGAAAAAGTGGACCCTGTGGGGGCCTGTGTCGGGTTGCGTGGGCAGCGGGTCAAGAATATCGTACGTGAGCTAAACAACGAGAAGGTGGACATTATCCGGTGGGACCCAAACGTTCGGGGGTTCATCACCAATGCATTGGCGCCTGCGAAGCTTAAGGCTTTCGAGATCGACGAAACCAATAAGCGAGTTAAGATTATTGTCAGTGAGGATCAACTCTCGCTGGCCATAGGCAAGCGGGGTCAAAATGCCCGGCTGACATCGAAGCTGACAGGTTGGCAGGTGGATATCGAGGCTGAGGTAGTTGTCACTAAGGGTTTTGAGGAAAAGGTAGCGGAGGCTGTGGAATCGTTGGCTGCGATTCCGGGGATTTCCCGAGAACAAGCCGATGTGCTGGTTCATCACGGTTTGACGCGTTTAGAGGATCTGCTCCAGGCCGATGTTAGTGACCTGGCTGGAATAGCGCAGTTGGGAGATCAGGCTGGGGCTATTATGGAAGCCGCTCGGGCGGAAGCTGCCCGGCGGACGTTGAAAGTCGGCGAAGCGCCGGTCTCCGGTTAATGAGATCGCCGGTGAAAAAAGTTTTAAAGTAGTCGAGCCTTATGAAGGCATTGTGCCCAAAAAGGCCCGTAGTGTTAGAGAGTTATGCCCGTTCGGATTTACGATATTTCAAAAAAACTCGGCTTGGAGAACAAAGAAGTTCTCGCGAAGGCAAAGGAATTGGGCATTGCCGCTGCCAGGGTGGCGTCGAGCTCTCTTGATAAGATCACCGCCGAATACCTCGAGGACCAGCTTAAGCAGGCCCACCCTGAACTCAATGCGCCAGCCCAGGCGGCGCCGACCCCTACCCCGACCGCCCCAGCTGCACCTGCGGTTAGCGAGCCACATACGGTCATTATAACTGCCGCCGCTGAGCCCGTTGTGGCACAAGTTCCCGAGCCTGCTCCCATGACGAGTACCGCGACGGCAGTTCTGACGCCTGAAACGGCCGCAGTCAAAGAACCTCCAGCTGAACCTGCGGTCGACCAGGATGCAAACGCTGTGATTGCGGAGCCGCCCGTCGAAGCACCCCCTGTCGAGGCCAAAGCCCCCTTTGCTCCCCCGGTGGCCCCACCGCCCCCACCACCGCCACCCGGACCGAAGTTAGGCGACAAAGTGGGCTTCATCAAACTGCCACCTAAACCGGGTCTCAAGCCGGTTGACAAGCCGCCCGCCTTGAAGCCTGCGCCGCGGCAGCCGGAAACAAGAGGAACTGAGTTTACAAAGCGAGGCGATATCCGCAGCGTCCGCGGTGCGCCACCGCCCGCGGGGCCCGCGATTGGCGGCCCGAAATTCCCGGCACAAAAAACTGCGTTGAAACCCGGGGTGCCCGCGGCTGCGCCGGCGGCTAAGATCAGCCTGCCTCCGGATGCGCAAGTTATCACGATTAAACCCCCGATTGTAGTCCGGGAGCTTGCCGAACAGTTAAAGCAGAAGCCTTTCAAGATCATCGCTGATTTGATGGAGGTTGGCGTCTTTGCCAATGTGAACCAGGCGATTGACGAGGCTATCGCGCAGAAGGTTTGCGCCAAGTACGGCTACCGGTTCGAGGTTGAAAAGCGCGAGCGCGGCAGTGGGCTGGTGCACGCGCCGGTCAAAAAAGTCGAGTTGGATGTCGAGGACAAGCCGGAAGAGCTTGTCGCCCGTGCGCCGGTGGTGACCATCATGGGCCACGTCGACCACGGCAAGACGACCCTACTGGACGTAATTCGCAAATCCAATGTCGCTGCCGGAGAAGCTGGAGGCATTACCCAGCATATCGGCGCCTATACGATTTCATTCCCGCATCCGGAAAGAAAACAGGAACTGGCGCAAATCACTTTCCTGGACACCCCGGGGCACGCGGCGTTCAGTTCGATGCGTGCCCGCGGCGCGAACGTCACCGACATTGTCGTGCTGGTCGTTGCCGCCAACGATGGCGTGATGCCGCAAACTCTCGAAGCCCTCAACCATGCCCGGGCAGCAAAGGTCCCAATACTGGTTGCCGTTAATAAAATTGATCATCCCAACGCCAATTCGTTGAAAGTCCGCCAGCAATTGCAGGACAAAGGGCTGGTGCCGGACGACTGGGGCGGCGACACGATCTTTGTCGACGCTTCTGCTTTAACGAAGCAGGGGGTCGACAAATTGATCGAGATGATCCTGTTGCAGGCGGATTTGCTGGAGCTGAAGGCTAACCCGAATCGACGTGCCAAGGGCAATGTGATCGAGTCCGGGCTTGAACCTGGCGGGCCGACCGCGACGGTTCTGGTTCGCAAAGGGACACTGCATGTCGGTGACATCATCATCTGCGGTCAGTACTACGGACGGGTCCGCGCGCTGATCAATGAGGAGGGCAAGCGCTTGAAGGAAGCCGCCCCTTCAGTCGCAGTAAAGGTGCTGGGGCTGAACGGGGTGCCGGATGCCGGTCTGGAGTTCAGCGTCGTCGAAGACGAACGGGCCGCGCGCGAGTTGGCTCAGGAGCGCGCCGAGGAAGCCAAGGCGCTAGGTCAGGAGCAGCACCGCGCGAAAGTGACGTTGGAGAATCTGTTTGCACAGCTCGATGCGAACAGTTCGAAAGTGCTAAAAGTCGTCGTCAAGGCCGACACGCAAGGTTCCGTCGAAGCGATCGTCGAGGCCCTCAAAAAGATTGAATCCGACAAAGTATCACTCGAAATCATCCATAGCGCGGTCGGCACGATCACGGAGTCGGACGTTGCGCTGGCGTCGGCTTCCAACGCGGTGATTCTCGGTTTCCATACTCGGGTCGACAGCGGCGTCGCGGACAAGGCGAAGCACGAAGGCGTGCAGATCAAGTTGTATGCGATCATTTATGAACTGATCGACCAGGTCAAAGAGGGGATGGCCGGCCTGCTTGAGCCGATCCTCAAGGATATTACCGTCGGTTCAGCCGAGGTGCGCAAGGTGTTTGAGTTATCGAAAGGAACGCCGGTCGCAGGGTGCATGGTCACCAGCGGACGCATCGTCAAAGGCAAAGTCCGTGTGCGCCGTCGCAAGGAAATTATTTATGAGGGCCTCACCCAGTCGCTGCGGCGATTCCAGGATGAAGTCAACGAAGTCCGGGCCGGCATGGAATGCGGCATTCGGATTGAGGGATTTGGTGAATTCCTCGTCGGTGACGCCATTGAATGTTATGCGACCGAGAAGGTCGCGCAGAAACTGTGAGATTCTCGAAGGTGTATTGCCCTCGGTTATCGGTGGCGCCGCCTCGCCGAGGCGGCTGGACCACGGCAGTTCGGCGAAACCGCCCTACCTGGTAAATAAAGCAGATGCCCTCTCTTAGACTCCAGCGCGTGCGTGAACTCCTCAAGCGGGAAATCGGCGAAGTGATCCGCCGGGAATTTCCCGTTAGCGAGGCCGGCCTGGTATCGGTCAATGATGTTGATGTCGCGGGAGATCTGCATTCGGCGATTGTCTTCATCAGTATTCTGGGAACGGCCGAACAGCAAAAGCGCGGCCTGGCCATGCTCATGCAGCATCGCAAGCGCATCCAGGGTTTAGTCGGGCGCGCGGTTGTCCTCAAGTACACTCCGAGCCTCAAGTTCATGGTCGACGACTCGATCGCCCGCGGCAATCGCGTGCTCAAAATCATCGAGGAACTCGAAAAGTCCAACGAGGTTCCCACCGAATGAGCTGGAGCCAGGCTCCCGGCCGCCTCGCGCCCATTTGAAATCACATCCTAAAATCATCGACCGCATTCTTGAAGCCATCCAAAAGAGCAACACCTTCTGTGTCGTCGGCCATATCCGGCCGGACGGCGATTGCGTCGGTTCGCAACTAGGACTGACGCTGGCGCTCCGAGATCAAGGCAAGCAGGCGCTCTGTTGGAATGAGGATTGCAATCCGCAGAAATACGAGTTCCTGGACCCGGACCACACTTTTCAGAAACCGAAGCCCGGACACAAATTCGATTGCGTTATTGCGACCGACGCGGCGAGTTTTGAACGGCTGGGCAAAGTCGGCGCGTGCATCGCTGACCGCCAAATTCTGATCAACATTGATCATCACCAGAGCAACACGCGCTACGGTGATCTTAATTGGGTGTCCGCGCGTGAACCTTCCTCCGGCGAACTCATTTATCGCCTGCTGAAGGTCGCCAAATGGCCGATCACCAAGCCCATCGCTGATTGCCTGTTTACCGCGGTCTCCACCGACACCGGATCATTTCAGTACTCGACCACTCGGCCTGGCACCTACCATGTCGCCGGCGAATTGGTGAGCTATGGGGCTGACCTGGCCAAGATCTGTGATGAAGTGTACCAATCCTATCCCTTGTCACGCGCCCGCTTGTTGCGGCATGTCTACAGCCATTTCCATCTGACGCACCAAAATAAGATCGCGTATTTCTGGTTGCGCAAAGCCGACTTCGTCCGCTCCGGCGCCGACAGTTGCGACTCCGAAGGGCTGATCGACCATATCCGCGCGATCGCTCCCGTAGTCGTCGCGTGTGTCTTCGAGGAAATTGAACCGGATCTGACCCGCATCAGTCTGCGCTCCAAGAGCGACCGTGTCGACGTCAACCAAATCGCGGCGCAATTCGGTGGTGGCGGACACGTCGCAGCCGCCGGCGCGCGTATACCCGGCAAACCGCTGGCCGTTCAGCGCAAAGTCATCGCTGCGATAAAAAAAGCGATCAATTCCAAAGCCTGAGCTTTAAGGAAGCCGGAGCGTTTCCGGATATCGGAAGGCCGAGCTCCACGAGGCCCCAAAATCCCTAGCGAAGGCGTGGCGTAAATGGTGGGGCGTCAGGCCGCGCACGCCACAACGATTCGCTGCGGCTCTGATTGCTGGTTGGACATTCGATTCCAGAGTTGGTGGACGTGTTTTCGGTCGCTGCATGAGCCAGTGAGGCTCGAGGAAGGCTCGACTGGTCTTGGCCGCGCTGCTGCAGTGGACACACCGATTGCGTCTAGTCGCCATACCAAACGTCACCGGCGGCGTGCCACTGGTTAGCGTCGTTCGCAACTAACAGAGATGCGAAGCTCCGCACCGGCCTAGTCCATCCCTTTGGCATCGGAACCAGTGAACGCGCCCGGGAATTGCCGCACCACCCCGTCCCTGAAAAAGTCGGCCATCTGCAGCGCTAATAGATGGATCTGTTCGTCCATTCTCGTTCTGGTTCCTTTGAAGCGATGCCGAACATAGGAGCATTTTCCCTTCTCACTACGGGGTCTTGACCTCCAGCAACCCATCGGATTACAGCCCTCAGCTTGCAATCAAGCCGAATGAAGCCAGATCCAGATCAAACCCAATCAAGGTCAACAGTCACCATGAATTTGCCATTCCATTCACCCCGCCCTGACCTGGTCCCGTTGCGAGGCAGTTGCTGCCTCAGGCCGGAGGTTTCTGCCGAAGGCCTCGAGCATAGAATTAACCAGCACGAGGCCGCGACGGAAGTTTCGGTTCTTGAATTTCCTGACGATTCCCCAGAAGCCCGGCGGTTTTGATTCGGATGCCTTGGTCAACGCGATAGCTTCGGGGAGAGAGCGCGCGAAGCCTTCAACCAGCTCCGGTTCAATCGTGCCGAGTGTCTTTGCCAGGATGATAAGGTTCCGAATCCCCCGGGTCGACTCCGGCGTGTTTAGGGCGCCAACGACGATGTCGAGCACTTTGTCACTGGATCCGATTGCGCCACGAAGCAGTTCGAAAACCCCGCGGTCATGACAGCTCTGGATAAGTTCATAGGCGGAGAGCAAGGCTTCGGCGTGGTCCAACGGTGCATTTTGCAACCGGGCCTGCAATTCGGCGCGCGGATCGCGGGTGGGTAGTTGTAATGGGATGGGCTGAGCCATAGTGTTAGTGATCGAGAATTAATCCAAGTCAGTTTCCGGGGGGACGGTAATCCTGGCGTTTCCATTTACGCTCCACCTCAACGCCGCGCTGGGGCGTGGGGTGTCCAAACCGGTGATTTGTGAGCGGCAGGGGAGACTCTCCTGGGTCCGGCAGCACGCAGAGACGGATCGAGGTTTCCTTGTAAGCCGGAGTATGTGAAACCTGGTCCGCGTGGCTGCTGGTAAGGCGATTCACGGGCGTGAGCGTCGAATTCATCGGCATGTAAAGCTCATTACCGCGAACGCGGTCGGTAACGAGGGCGCGTACGCGAAGTTCACCGTAGCGGGAGACGAGCTGCACCCAAGTCCCCGTTTTTATCCCTCGCGAGGCGGCCAGCTCGGGTGAGACTTCGACGAATGTGTCGGGGGTCTTCTCCCGAATTCCTTCAGTCAGATATGTCAGGTTCCCTTCGTGGAAATGCTCCAACAAGCGGCCATTGTTGAGGTGCAGGTCAAATTGCTCGTCCGGTGGATCGCTGGGTGCAGAATAATTCACGGGGAACAGCCTGGCTTTTCCGTCCGGGAAGTTGAACCCCTTGGTATAGAGCAGCGGCTGATCCGTCCCGTCAAGGGCGACGGGCCATTGCAAGGATTTATAACCTTCGAGGCGCTGATAGGTAACCCCAGCGAACATCGGCGTCAGGCGAGCGATCTCATCATAAATTTCTGAAGGGTGTCGGTAATGCCATTGGGCCCCCAGGCGGTTGGCGAGGTCCTGGATGATCTGCCAGTCGGGCCGGCTCCCGCCTAATGGCTCGAACACCTGGTAGATCCGCTGGATCCGCCGCTCGGTGTTGGTGAAGGTTCCCTCCTTTTCGAGACTGGGACTGGCGGGCAGGACAACGTCGGCAAACCGGCACGTATCGCTGAAAAAAATGTCCTGCACGACAAAGAACTCGAGCTTGGCGAGGGCATCGTTGACAAACTTCCAGTTGGAGTCGACCAGGCTTGTTTCCTCCCCGAACAAGTACATGGCCTTGAGCTTGCCCTGGTGAATCGCCCCAATCATCTCGTGGTTATCGAGTCCTTGGGTCGTCGGCAGTTTTACGTTCCAGGCAGCTTCGAACCGCGCCCGGATTTCAGGATCAGACACGGGCTGATATCCGGGCAGGCGATTAGGCAGGGCCCCGTGATCGCTGGCGCCCTGCACATTATTGTGCCCACGCAACGGGTAAGCGCCGGTGCCTGGGCGCATGTAATTGCCGGTAACGAGCAGGAGGTTGGAAATGGCGGTCGAAGTATCTGACCCCATAGTGTGTTGAGTAACGCCCATGGCCCAGAGGATACAGACGCTCGGAGCCTCGGCGACTTCACGCGCGACCTTCTGCAAGGTTTCGACAGGCAAACCGCATTTTTCAGACGCGAATTCCAGCGTGAACGACGCCAGACTTTTTTGGTACTCCTCCAAGCCAATCACCCACTTATCCAAAAACGGTCTGCGGGCTAAACCATTTTCCAGGATGTAGCGGGTCACGGCTGAAAGCCAGACCAGGTCGGTGCCGGGTTTGGGTCGCAGGAACATATCCGCGCGCCGGGCCATTTCATGTTCTCGTAAATCGCAAACGATGAGTTTCTGTCCGCGGAGCTTATGGGCGCGTTTGACTCGGGTGGCGAGGACCGGGTGGCTCTCGGCGGTGTTGCTGCCGATAATGACGACCAGGCTCGCCTGTTCGATGTCCTTGATTGAGCCCGAATCTCCGCCGTACCCGACCGTGCGAAATAAACCTATGGTGGCCGGCGACTGGCAGTAGCGGGAGCAATTGTCCATGTTGTTGGTGCCAATCACGGCTCGCGCCAGCTTTTGCATCAAGTAGCTCTCTTCGTTGGTGCATTTTGATGAGGAGATGAAGGCGAGCGCGTCGGGTCCGCTGCGCGCCTTTATTTCGGTCAATCGTCGGGCGACCAGCGCCAAGGCTTCGTCCCAGCTTGCTTCGCGGAACTTTCCACCTTCGCGGATCAACGGCTTGGTGAGCCGCTCGCTGCTATTAATAAAATCCCAACCGAATTTGCCTTTGATACAGGTTGAGATGCCGTTGGCGGGTCCTTCCGAAGGCGCCACCTTCAGGATCTGCCGGTCTTTGGTCCAAATATCGAAGCTGCACCCGACGCCGCAGTAGGTGCAGACCGTCTTGGTCTGGCGAACGCGTGTCTTCCGCATGGCTGCTTCGGCTTTAGAAACCTTCAGGATCGGCCCATAACCGGTTTCCGGTTCGACCGACTTGACCAGGTCGATCATTCCATTGAGAGCAAGTTTCGGCAGGCCGGTGAGAAAGCCCGCCTTGCCCAGCATGGATTTTTCCATCAGTGCGTTGCAGGGGCAAACCGTGACGCAATGACCGCACGAGACGCAGCTTGAGTCGCCAATTGGCCTTCCTCCGTCCCAAAGCACTCGCGGGTTGGGCGACTCCCAGTCGATCGTCAACGTTTCGTTTACCTGGACGTTCTGGCACGCCTCGACGCAGCGCCCACAGAGAATGCACTGGCTGGGATCGTACCGATAAAATGGATTGGTCGCATCCACCTCGTATGGTTTTGGCTTGAAGGGGATCTGCTGATGGTCAATCCCGAGGAGTTCTGTAGTGTTATGGACTGTGCAATTGCCGTTGTTGTTGTCACAGACGGTGCAATAGAGCAGGTGATCGGCCAAAACCCGGTCGAAAGCCTCCCGTTGTGCCGCTGCCACGCCTGCCGACGTCGTCGTGATTTTCATGCCGGCGACCACGAAAGTGGCACAACCCCGCACCAGTTTTTCATTTGCTTCAATCACGCACGTGTCACAGGTCTGGAGCGGGCCCAACTGAGGATGGTAACAGACTTGCGGGATTTTGGTTCCGATGCGGTTCAGCAGCTCCAGGACGCTTTCGTTAGGCCGGGCTTCAATCGGTGTTCCATCGACTGTTACGTTCATCGTCATACCTTTCCTGGTGTCTCTTCGCTAAAACGAGTTCGGGATCTCTGTGGCCGGTTTGCGCTCCAGGCAATACGTCAGGGTGGGTCCGAGGAACTGGAGCATGACTTTATGTTAATCGGGATATTAGGCAGGGCAAGCGCGGAGGAGTAACCTGACAAACACAGTCAATGGCATGCCTTTGAGGCGGATAGCTGTTCCGCGCCTTCCCGGGGAGAGTTTAAGAGCCTGGCTGTTGGCCAAGCTAGTGTTAGTTGATATTATCTTATAAGTAAATTTCTGTTACTTTTCTCTTGCATTCGGGTTGCTGATCTAGTTAATTAGTTTCCAATAAGCCGATCAAGTTCCGGTGTCACCGGAGAAGCAGGGTCGCACCTGCTTTGCTCTCCCCGGTTTCCGGCGCTGGGACTGCGGCTTGCAGTGATAGATGACAGATTAGATACAACTCTCAAACCCCAGTCCCACGCAAACCCATGAAACCTCATCGATTCATCCGCTTGACTGCTTCCATGCTGCTCCTGGCCGGTGCAGCGGGTGCGCAGACGGTTGTTTTCAATCCTGGTGTGCTCCGCCATCAGGTTTGGAGCAGTAGCAATCCTAACGGGGAGCAAAACGCCTCTCGCCAGGATATTGAAGCCGGCATCGCTGGCGCACCCGCCACCGACACCTTTGATTTAACCCACTTCCAAACGGCGCCGGACGTCGCAGACAATTACGGAGAACGCGTGAGCGGGCTTTTCATCCCCGCGGTTAGCGGCAACTATGTGTTTTTCGTATGTGGGGACGATGACACCGATCTTTTCCTGAGCACGGACAGCACGCCGGCCAACAAACGGATGATCTGTCAGGAGTTGAGTTGGAGCAATCCGGAAAATTGGGTGAGCGCGGGAGCCGGCGACGTCAACCAGAAGCGTTCGGACAAGTGGAAAAACGCCGCGGGCCAAAGCCCGTTTGCTTCCGGTATCCCGCTGGTTGCTAACCAGAAATACTGGATCGAGGCGGTGCACCATGAGGGTGGCGGCGGCGACAATTGCAGCGCCACATTCAAGTTGGTGGGCGATCCCGATCCGGCCAATGGCACGGCCAGCGCGATGACCAATTCAAACATCGGCTATGGCTATACCATCCCGGCCACTTTGACGGTCCTGACGCAACTGAATGCCAGCGCGAGCGCTTATGCCGGCCAGAGCGTCAGCTTCCATTTTGAAGTGTTTGACCCATTGCCCGACCCCCTAATCTATACTTGGTACGAAAACGGGAGTGTAATTGCCGGAACCAATGCCGGCCCTTTGTTGACTTTCCTGACGACTGCTGCCGACAATAACGCTCAAATCAAGTGTGTCGTGAGCATTCCGGCCTCTTACAACAGCAGTGTTTCAGTCACCAGCACGATATCGACGCTGACGATCATTGGCGGCAGTCAGACGTACACCAACGGTCTGAAAGTGGAGTTCTTCAGTGGCGCAAACCGCAGCGCCGTCGAGGCCGGTAATGTGCCTTATCCCGACTCAGTTTCCATCATTTCTGCTTTCGAGCTGCCCGTTAATGACAATATCAACAATTACACCCGCAAGGTGAGCGGTTGGTTTATCCCGAAAACGACAACGAATTATACGTTCTTCATCTGCTCCGATGATGATTCGGACTTGTATTTGAGCACGGATAACACCCCTCAGCACAAAGTGAAGATTGCTCAGGAAACCGTGTGGAGCAACTCACGCGAGTGGGTGTCGAGCAGCGGCGGCAGTGCCGAAGGGCAAAAACGTTCTGACCAATTTACCCCTGATGGTTCGACGTATCCCTATCCAGCCGGGGTGCCGTTGACCGCCGGCCAACTCTATTACATCGAGGGCGTTCAGCACCAGGGAGGCGGTGGTGACAATTTTGCGGTCACTTACCAGTTCTTCGGCGATCCAGACATCACCAATGGAACGCCTCCGCTGCTGGTTTCCAGCAACAACAACATCGTGTATATTGCACATCCGAGCACGACGTTAACCTTTACGACGAATCCCCAGAACCTGACTGTATTCGATCAGCAAACCGCAAAATTCACTGCCGTGGCCAGTACCGACAGCGAACTCTCGCCAATCTACCAATGGTACCGAAATAATCAGCCTATTCCCAACGCCAACGGCAGCAGCTACGCCTTCACTGCTGCGGCGAGCACCGATAACGGAGTTCAGTTCTTCGTCACGGCTCAAACCGCGCTCGGTGGTCTTTCGGCTACAAGCAGCGTAGCTACTCTCACGGTCAACTCCGCCATCCTGGAATTGGGCTTTGTAAAGGTGGAAAAAGCTCCTGCGGCGGAACCATCCACCGACCAAATCCAGGCCGGTGATATCGGCTCCGTGACCGTCACCTACGCCAGTCCTGCATTTGAAGCTACCGTCAACAACGAAGACGGTGATTACTACGGCCGCCGTATTAGCGGGTTCTTTATCCCGCCCGCGAACGGCAATTATACCTTCTACACCTGTTCGGATGACCAGAGTGCGGTTTTCCTGAGCACAGATGATACTCCGGCCAAGAAGATCGAAATCGCCTACGAGAACGGCTGGAGCAATCCATACCTTTGGACCAGCACGGGTGACGGGTCGAATAACGGCGGGAGCCCGACCACCAAGAAATCGGATACCTACACAAATTCACCCGGGGCGATCTTCACCAATTCCGCGGTGCAGCCTTATCCGAATGGTGTGCCATTAACGGGCGGGAAACAGTATTACATGGAGGTTGATTTCCGCGAAGGCACTGGAGGCGACAACGTGGAAGTCACCTATACCAAGTTCGGGGATCCGGCTCCGGCCAACAACACCGACAGCGCGCTGAAGGGGAATCTCATCGCAATGCGCGCTCCGCGGTGCAGTTATGTTGCCTTTACCCAGCAGCCCGTCGGTGTTAACGTCACCAGCGGACCGACGTCTTTTGCTACGTTCACTGCCAAAGGGACCACTGATTCCCAGTTCCCGATTGGTGGCATTCGGGTGCCGGATTTGAACAACTTCATCATTTACCAATGGACACGTAACGGTACCGCGATCCCTGGCGCGACGACCTCAAGTTATACCACGCCGGGGCTCAAGCCGTCCGATAATGGCGCGCAATTCGTCTGCCAGATCCGCGCGTTGGGCTATGCCGACGGGCTAGGCAACCCGATTTGGAGCAATAGCACGACCGCGGTGCTGAACGTCGCCACCGACCCGGTCATACCTACAATTGCTTACGCGTCGTTTTACACGAACAGCGTTCCCGCCGTTCCTGAGTTCACGCTGGACATCCACTTTAGTAAATGGATGGATGTGGCAACGTTGGTAACTCCGGGGAACTACAATGTCCCGGGCGTCACCATCACGAGCCTCACGGTTAACAGCAATTCTTACGACAGCGTCCACCTTGTGCTGAGCGGAACACCTTCATTCCCGCTAACTGTCACTGTAAATGGGGTGAAGGACTTTTCGGGCAACGCCCTGGCCAGCAGCACGGCTTCTGTTCATAACGGGATCGGCCTGACTAGCGTTGATCTCGGCGTGCCCGATATCAATACCGGCAACCCAGACCCGGTGTTCCCCAGCAAGTTGTGGGTCGAAGGGCAGAACGATTATACCGTCCAGGCTGAAGGGCATGACATTTGGGACGCAGCCGATGGCTTCAACTTCGTCTACGAGGTCAAGACCGGTGACTTCGACGTCGCTGTCCGTCAGAAAGGCATCACCCACACCTCGCAGTGGGCTAAAGGTGGTCTGATGGCTCGGGAATCGCTGACCGCCGACAGCCGAAATTGGAACATCGTCAATGACCCACGTTCGGACGATGGCATCTCCGCGCCCGACGGCAGTGGCGCAGGCGCAAACACGATTGAGTCTAACTTCCGCCCGGATACTGGTGCGGCTTCGACCGGTTGGGCGGTTGCGGGCGGGCAAGCTCCGACCTATCCTAATGCCTGGGTTCGTCTCAAGCGTGTCGGTACTGTATTGACCTCGTATTATGGCTCCGACGGCAATACCTGGACGCTTGAGGGTGCAACAGACGTTTCGACAAATACGCCCAACAACACCTTGCCCGCGACCCTGTATGTCGGCCTCTGCACGACCGCACATAACAACGACGACCCGGCAACGACCAATCCGCTCTACTGGAATACGGTGCCGTACGCCGACTATGCCTCGGCTTATGTCCAGGTGTCTCGACCACTGCTGAGCGTGGCGAAGCAGGGCAGCTCCTGGGTGCTGACCTACACGGGGACGCTATATTCCTCGTCTACGGCTAACGGAACTTACTCCGCCGTTTCCGGTGCGAGCAGTCCTTACACCATCCCGGCCAATACGAGCATACAGTTCTACCGAGCGCACAATCCGTAAGGCCTCGTTAGAATAGTCAGCTTCAAAGAGACCGGACCGAAAGGTCCGGTCTCTTTTCTTTCATTTGAAACAGTGAGAGAAATCACTGTCGAAGTCGTTGGATGGTCTGTTTCAAATCAAGGTCGTGGGGATCGAGCAACAAGGCTTGTTCAAATTCACCGATTGCGGCCGGTTTATCGCCGGTTGCCAGGAGGGCATTTGCCAGCACGTGATGAAATCGTTTTGTATGAGGAAACTGTTGAACGATAGAACGAAACTGCTCGACTGCTAAGTTGGGTTGGCTGAGTTGTTGGTACAAATTCCCCAAGTTGAAGCGCAACGGCCAAAAATCCGGTTCCTGGTGAATGGCGTTTTTGTAAGTCGCCAGACAACGATCGGTAGTGGCGGGTGTAAACTCGGCCCGACGTTGTTCATAGCGCGATTTCGCAGCGGCCTGTCGTTGCTCATGCTCCAATTGATCGAGGAAAGGGGGGCTGGCGGTTAAGCGAAGAAATGCGGCCTGCACTTCAAGATTATCGAACTCGGTATAAGCGACTGCCGCGGCACACCGTTCCTCGTTTGGGAAATCCTCCGGCTTCAAACCACTCTCAGGAAGAGCGAGTTGCCTGACGAGCTTATCAAAACAGGCGCGGGCGATCAGGCAGTTGCCAGTAAAGGTGGGATGGACATGTTCGTGGAACAATCGATTCCCCGGAATTCCTTCTTCAGCGACATCGTTCTGACGGACGAATTCATCGATATCGAGAAGACTGATTCCTGTTGACTCATACGACCGGGCCACGTCGCGAATGACTGAATTAAGCCGGTCGTCCGCACGAAACTGGAGCGCGTCCCAATCGCGCGCTTTAGCGTAGTATTGGCGCGCGTGCACAACATCGTGCGTGGCTCGATAGCATCGGGCGAGTCGGAACAGCAACTCGGCGTACTGATCATCAATGCCGGCGGCCTGCAAATATTCAGAAATGGCGGACTGATGCTGGCCTTGCGCTTCAAGCTTAATGCCTGACTGATAATGATGATCCCAAGAGTCTTTGGCTTGAGCGGAGAGGTCCGGTCGATGTTTGGATTCGAACGGTGGACAATCCTGCAAATTCACGGCGACAGTGCACAAAATGGCCTTGGCTCCCGAGTGGGTGACAGTGCGGCAGATAGCTTCGAGATTGGAGCGAAAATTTCGGTAAACCTTTAACCTCCTCGCATCGTCTGCCGCCAGGCTATGCTGACGAAAGTAGGGCATGTCCTGGGGGTGTGATTCGTCAGCCGAATGGAACAAGGAATTGAGCAACTGGCCAAGTTTGGCTGATCGCAAGGTCTGATATATCCGCAGCAAGGTGAGGGATTTGGTCCAGCAGCGGGTCGAAGGATCCGGAGCATGCAGGCCACTCATCTCATTATTGCCCATATAAATAATGAAGAGATCGACCTGGTGGGCTGCACATTCACGTGCCAGCGGATTGAGGACGTACGAATTAATTCCACGCATCGCCGCGTTGATGATCTCAAAGCGGGTGTTGGGATAGCGTTGGCGCAATCCCGCCTGAAGCACTCTGCAAAAACTGAACGCGGGATCGGGCGTTCCCATTGCCGCTGATTCGCCCAGGATGCAAATGCGAACGATGCCCGGGGGTTTGTCGGCAGGCAACCTGAATAAAAAAGGTTTCAGGGTTGTATTTGGAGAATAGTACTGCCAGGCGTACTTCTCGTTGGTGATGTAATTTGTGCCGTGGTCATCGCGGAGGAAAAAGGAAGTCGGATATCCATAACCGACCAACCGCAAGCCCAATTCTATTGCCAAGAGCGGCAAAACACTACCCACCATCAACAGTACAATTCTCGCCAGCCACTTACGCCAGCCTTGGAAACCACGGATCCGCCTTGAACCTGACTCGCCGGCGGGATTCATGCCTCAGGTTTGCGATTTTGATTTTCGGAACCGAGGGGAGGGAGCGCTTCGCCGGCTTTGGTTTGCCGCAGCAGACTCAAGCTGGTGATCAGCGCCCAAAGCCAGGCCGCGGCGAAGGTAAGCGCACCGGCTTCACCCAACCACCCCATGGGCCGGGGTTCGGGGCCGCCGTTGAGTTGCCGATAGGCGCCAATCATGACGGTTACGAACCAGCCCACGACCATTGCGAAACCAGCGACGGCCAGCAGCAATTGACCAGTCCCGGCCACCCAGCGTCGCGCCAACAAGGAACCGAGTCCCGGTGTCGCCAGCTGATTGATAAGAACCGAGTTGCGAGCGGTCGACCGATCAAGCGGACGTGGGGGCCGGCGTTGAAAAGATGCTTTCATAGGCATACATCAAGGCGCTCAGCGTAATCGGCAAGCTGACAAAAAACCCGACAAAGCAAAGGCCAAAGCCCACCACGTTAATGAGACCACAAACGACGAGCAAAGCGAAAACTGCGGCCCAATGTTTCGTGACCATTTTCCTGCTGGCGGCCATGGCGGTCCAAAAATCAGTCTGCCGGTCTATGATAAGGGGGAGCGTAAAAATCCAGCTCACGCTGAGATAAACCAGCGGAATGATGGCAATCAATAGACCCACACTTGCGCAAAGCAAGAGCGGCGCCGTGACGGCATTTCGGTGTGCCATGAGGAAAATGGGGTAAGCGATTATTCCAGCGCCCGGGAGCATGGAGGCACCGATGAGCAATACAGGAATGAGGTAACCGAGCACGAGCTGTCCGAACGAGCTGCCGAACCCTGAAAAAACATCGCCAATGTCAGCCCGCTGGTGGCGAATGTTGTTCAGCAGAAACAGGTATAAACCACCGGTAAGTGGGCCGCCGATGACTATGCTGCCCAGGCCCAACAGAACGCCGATAATCGGGATCTGCGCCAGGGCAGAGATTCCCAGATGCACTAACATAAAAATCGTTACACCGCCAAAGATCATCCCGAAGTTTTCCTTCAGCAGCGCCCAGGCATTGCCGATACAGAGCCCGATATTGAGGTGATAATCGCGGGAGAGCACTTCATAGGAGAGGCCGATTTGTGGCTCATGGGCAGGGTCGAAGGCTGGGGCCGGAGCGACAGCGTCGAGTACGTCCGCAAACTCCGGGAAGCTGGCGAGGGGCTGCCACTCGATACTGCCTTCGGGCCGAATCAAAGAGGCACGGCTGGCCCTGCCTTCAGCAATCCATTGGCGTACCTGTTCCGGAGGCACTGGTCCGTACTCCTTCTGGTCCGCACCGATAATTTTGTACATAGGGTGGTAAGTTGGCGGCCCGAACGAGTTAGCTTGTAAGCGATTTGGGGGCGCGGCACAAGATTGCATTTGCCAAAACCGGTCGAGTTCTTTAGGGTGCTGGGCGTGGCTTTCAGAAAGAGCACAGTGACGACCATTTAGCGTTCATCCCTTCGTTAAGGGGATGAACGCCAACGCCTCGATATGCCTTTCGGGGCGTTTTTCATTTTTCTATGCAACCTGAACGCAAAACACTCGACGACCGGAACCGCATGACCGAACTGGAACGGCTTCGCCATTCCTGCGCCCATGTGATGGCAACTGCGATTCTCCGACTCTGGCCCGATGCCCAATTTGCCGCCGGACCACCGGTCGAAAACGGCTTCTATTACGATGTCGAACTGCCGCATCGCATTTCGCCCGATGATTTCCCGAAAATCGAGGAGGAGATGAAGAAGGAGATCAAGGCGAATCATCCTTTTACGCGGCAAACGGTCACTCGCGAGCAAGCCCTCAAAGACGCCGAATCCGGCCGCCTTGGCGCATTGAGCGAACGGGGGACTCCGAGCAAGTTCAAGCTCGGCAACCTGGCGGATATTCCGGAAGGTGAGGAGATCTCCTATTACCGGAACGGTGATTTTGTTGATTTGTGCGCGGGACCTCATGTGATGCGCACCGGGAATATTGGGGCTTTCAAACTCACCAGTGTGGCCAGCGCGTATTACAAAGGGGACGAACGCAATCCGCAACTTCAGCGCATTTACGGGACGGCCTTCAAGAATAAAACCGAGCTCGAGGCCTATTTCAAAATGCTGGAAGAGGCCAAACGCCGGGATCATCGCAAGCTGGGCGCCGAGATGGGCCTGTACACGATCGACACGGAATACGTCGGGCCCGGCCTGCCGCTCTGGCTTCCCAAAGGCGCCGCCATCGCCGACGAGCTCGAAAAGTTGGCTCGCGAAACCGAATTCGCGGCGGGTTACGTCCGAGTCAAAACTCCGCATATCGCCCGCGAGAAGATGTATCTCACCAGCGGGCATATTCCCTTGTACCAGGAGTCCATGTTCCCGCCGCTCGAGGTCAAAGAGAGCGGCGCCGCGCCCGATGCGCGGCCTGAACGCTATTATCTTAAGGCGATGAATTGCCCGCACCACCACCGCATTTTTGCGGCAGAACCGCGGAGCTATCGGGATCTGCCGCTGCGCCTGGCCGAATACGGTACCTGCTACCGCTATGAGCAATCCGGCGAACTATTGGGGTTGATGCGAGTCCGTTCACTTAGTATGAACGACGCGCACATTTACTGCACCGCTGAGCAATTTGCCCAGGAATTCAACGCGGTAAACGAAATGTACCTGAAGTATTTCAAGATCTTTGGCATCGAGAAATATGTGATGCGTTTCAGCACTCACGATCCGTCCAGACTAACGGGGGAGAAAGCCAAGTTCGTGAATGAACCCGAACTCTGGAAACAAACTGAGGAAATGGTACGGAATACCCTCAAGAACTCGGGCATCAATTATGTCGAAGTCGCGAATGAAGCGGCGTTTTATGGACCGAAGATAGATGTGCAGGTTTGGAGCGTTATTGGCCGCGAATTCACTCTGGCGACCAATCAGGTAGACTTTGCCGTTCCCAAGCGGTTTGGGTTGGTGTACCGCGATCGGGACAACACCGAAAAGACCCCGCTCTGCATACATCGTGCCCCGCTGGGAACCCACGAGCGTTTTATCGGGTTTCTGATCGAACATTACGCCGGCAACTTCCCCCTTTGGCTCGCCCCCGAGCAAGTCCGTGTGCTCACGATCGGCGAGGACGAACCGCTAGTGCAGTACGCCAAAGGCATTGTCCAGGAACTTCGCGACGATATGGTGCGCGCCGAGGGCGATTTCGGACCGGATAAAATTAATGGAAAAATACAACGGGCCGAACAGGCGAAGGTGCATACGATGTTGGTGGTTGGTCCACGCGACATGCAGGCCGGTGCGGTCAGTGTTCGAGTGCACGGCAAAGGCAGTCTCGGAGCAAAGCCAAAGGGTGAAGCGATCGAAAACATCCTGGCAGCAATTCATCAGCGGCGGGATTAATCGGGCCCACGTCCGCAGCCCCGCAAAAGCTCCCATGCCAGATCAATCCGTCGTCAAAGATCGGAACAAGCGCAAACCAACCGGAGCGCTTCTTCATCCGATGAACTGCGAGTAAGCCACCGACTTTCTCGATGAGTCATAATTACTGGAGCACCTTCCTCGAGCTCATTGTCACGCCGTTCCACGATATCTCAATGATTTGGGGTGTCGTCCCTTTGTACTTCGCGCTCCTGCTAAACGAGCTGACCTCCAGCAAGGCAAATTTCCGCACCGCAATCCAGACCGGCTTTAGTTTTCTTTGGGCGGGGCTGCAGTGGCTTTACCCATATTTTTTGGCGCATAAACCCGGGCGGCCCACTGTGGAATTCAATGCCATGTTGCCGATCAACCTTTTCGTCACTTTTGCCGTCATCGCCCTGGGCGTCGTTGCTTTCTACAGTGGGGTAAGGCGGCATTACCCGAAGTATTGCTCCTTTTTGGGGCACACGCGCTTCAGCAACTATTTCATGATTACGATTTACCCCATTCAAACACATCACCTCAGTTGGACCTGGGAGCGGCTGGTCGCCATTATCCTGTTCGCTCTGCCCATTTGGGCCCTCCTCCATTTCGGGTTGATGCCCTTGCGTGGCTCAAAATGAGAACCTGACAAATGCGGGATGACGTGCCAGCATGGCAGCCTGAATGAAACAGTGGATTAGTGAGTACGTACGCGCGCAAAAAGCTGCGCATGACAGTATCCCAATCGAGGCGGTGGCGCGCTTGATTGACGAGTTGCGTAGTGCCCTCAAAGAGGATCGTCAGATTTTTGTTTTCGGCAACGGTGGGAGTGCGGCCAATGCGTCCCATTTCGCTACCGATCTGGGAAAGGGCGCGTCGGATAAGGTGGGAAAGCGATTTCGCGTTATTTCTCTCAATGACAATGTGAGCTGGATAACTGCGATCGCGAACGATTACGCCTATGAAGATATCTTCGTGCGCCAACTCGAAAATTATGCACACCCCGGTGACGTTGCCTTAAGCCTCAGCGTCAGCGGTAATTCTCCCAACTGCGTCAAAGCATTGAGCTGGGCGAAGGAACATGGGCTAAAGACGATTGCTTTAGTCGGGGCCAAGCGAGGTCGAATGGGTGAAATTGCCGAGCAGGTGCTCGTCATTCAGGATACGCATTATGGACGCGTTGAAGATGCGCAAATGGGCATCTGCCATCTGCTCTGCTACGCGTTTATGGAAAACGCGGGGGAGATGTCGAAATAACGAGACGCTTCCTCCTCAGTCCGAAACTCGAAGGACCGAAGGCCGAAACAGGACCAAACTCCGAAATCCGAAAAAACCAGCTCCTGCGGTTTTAGGATTTGGATCTTCGTTCTAGGGCGGCAATATTGCAACCGGAGCGCCCGGCAGATTTCGCCAAACCCCCAGTGCGAGGGCACCAACCCCGAGCAGCCAAACCAAATGCATCGGGAAAGCGATTGGCCTTGACTGACCATTGCTACTTCTCACCAAGTACCTCAAGTAGAGCGCTGCCACGACAGGAATGTACGTGACCAATAACGGATTGAATCGGAACGCCGTCAGCAGATGTCCATGTAACAATTGATGTCCCGCTCGTAACGCACCGCAGCCAGGGCAGAGCAGGCCGGTTACCTGGTAGAACGCACATTGCGGATAAATGTTGTAGTGTGTCGGGTCAAAGCAGAAGAGGATCGCGCCGAAAAGGAGGGTCAGGCTGCCCAGGATCAAAACCCACTGGCGGTGGTATCCAGACTCGATTTGCAAAGTGATGTTCACAGGTGGCGCATGTGTCGCATCCAATCGTGCGAGCCAAACCTGACATGGAATATCATTATCGCGAGTGCAAACAGGAGGCTCAGGATCGATAACACGAGGCCGGCGATCGCCAGCCCCTGGCCCCGTTCACGTTGCGGATCTCGTTGGATTTGTGTTAAGGCAATACCCGAGCAAATCATCCCCGCGATGTTGAACGGGAGTCCGTAGCAACAGAGGGCAAAAGTCATCGAGACGATCCCAAGTATGAATCCGGTGATGGCCAGAGAATTGGTCTTAGCCTGTGACGGGAGTGGAGTGATTGTTCCTGGCGTCGAGGCTGTCGCCACGCCTCCCGGGTCACGGCTGCTGAACTCAGGCAATTCCTCCAGCCGTTTCCATTCGGTTGTGCCTTCAACCAGGACCTTTGTTTGAGCGTTTGCGCGCCCCTCGGCAATCCACTGGCGTAGCACCTCAGCTGGTATCGGACCATACTCCCTGCCGTCAGCTCCGATGATCTTGTACATGGGCTGAATCTTCCTGCGACATCGGGAGAACGTCAAGTAACACTTGGTCTTGGGAAGGCCGCCTTCTTACTTCTACTAGGCTCTAAATTAAGCACTCACGGATGCAAGGCCTGGTAAAACTCGGTCTTCCGATGCCTTCTGTTTTCCCGCCGATCTTTGACGTGCGTCAATGCCTAACCCCTGCCTGGGCTTTATCTTGGGCTCATGAATGAACGACCGCTGATCCAACCCGAACGCGAAGAGGTATTATCCCTGACGGACCAAACGCAGTTTGCGCCCAACGGGATTGTCAGCCGCACCTTGTTACGCACACCCAATCTGCGAGTCGTGTTGTTTGGTTTTGCCGAAGGCCAGGAATTAACCGAGCACACTTCAACACAGCACGCTTTGATACAGGTGCTCTCGGGCCAATGTGAATTCTCACTCGCAGGCAAACCGCACCAATTGAAATCGGGGGATTTGGTTTATATGCCGCCAAACCTCCCGCACGCGGTCAAAGCGACGAGCCAATTCTCAATGCTGCTCACCTTGTCCAAACCATTCCGACTGCCTGAGCAGGCCGACATCATTGGTGTTCGAAGCGCGTTGACACCCCAAACCTGAATCGCGTGCCGGGCGGGAAACAGACCCAATGAACAATCAAATTATCACCCTTGATGTCCGGGATGATATCCGTAATGGACGCGAACCGTTTTCGAAGATTATGGCGGCGGCAGCAAAAGTCACACCAGGCGAAAAGCTTCGGATTCTCGCCCCGTTTGAGCCAGTACCCTTGTTTCGGGTGCTTGAAAACCAGGGATTCAGTCACACTGCTAAACCTGCGGCAAATGGCGATTGGGAAGCGCTCTTTACGCGGATAGATCGTGGTGAAACAAAAGACAACCAACCCATGCCCAGCGAGCGTGCAATTCCCGAAGGTGCCGCAGTGGAAATCGATGCGCGTGGCCTTGAGCCACCGCAGCCGATGGTGAAAGTTCTCGAGGCATTGACTTCTCTGCCGCCAGGGGCTTGCCTGGATGCTCGCACCGATCGCCGCCCTCTGCACTTGTATACACATCTCGAAAACCGCGGCTTCACTGCAGAAACCAAAGAGCTCTCCGATGGTAGTTTCCTTACCCATATCAGCCGCCGTTGAGTCACCGCCGCGGCAAGTGATTGCCGGCACTGCTCAACTCGGCGTCAATGCGCCCTCAGTGGCTTTGCCGCTGGCATTTATCCTCACCGGTTTGCTGGCTTTGATCACGGGAAGTTGCTGGCTCCTGTTCCGGCCGGACCTCCTGGCGACTTATCATTACAATCAATATATCATCGCGGTTACGCACCTGTTCGTGCTGGGCTGGATCTGCTCGATCATTGTGGGCGCGATGTACCAGCTTGTTCCTGTCGCCCTGGAAACCCGGCTTTACAGCGAGCGGTTGGCCTGGTGGCATTTCATTTTCCACATCGTCGGATTCATCGGGATGGTGTGCATGTTTCGAATCTGGAATATGAAACAAGTCGGCCATTTCGGTTCCGGCCTGGCTTTTGGTCTCGGGCTCTTCGTTTATAACATGGTCCGCACCTTGCGCCGGGTCCCCAGGTGGAATGTTACCGCCACCGCCGTTGCTGCCGCGCTGGCTTGGATTGCCTTGACCATCACGGCCGGGCTGTCACTGGCAATTGGCAAATGCACTTACGAATCGACAAGCGGGCTTGCGACGGCCGGAGGAGTGCGAACGCTCGTCAGCGGCTTGCGTTCCATCGCGGGGTTCATGTCTCATTTCGATGCGATCAGCGCGATGCACGCTCATGCGCACCTCGGTGCCGTCGGCCTGTTCACGATCCTGTTGATCGGCGTTTCCTACAAACTCATCCCAATGTTCACGCTGAGCGAGGTGCAAAGCCGACGCCGGGCGGGAACAAGTGTAGCTTTGCTGAATCTTGGTCTGGCCGGCTCGTTTGTAACAATTCTCTGGCGCAGTCCCTGGAAATTCGGATTCGCTTTGATGATTGTCGTGGCGCTGGGTATTTACGGGTGGGAATTGGGGGCGATCTTACGTGCCCGAAAACGCAAGAGTCTGGATTGGGGGATCAAATATTTTCTCACCGCAATAATGCTGTTGCTTCCGGTCTCGGCCCTCGCCCTGGTGCTTTCCTGGCCGAGGCTCCCTTTAAATCCGTTCACAGGACAATTGGAAAATGTCTATGGCTTCGTAGGCCTAATCGGTGTTGTCACTTTTGCCGTAATGGGAATGCTCTACAAAATCATTCCATTCCTGGTTTGGTATGGGCAATACAGCCAGCATATCGGGCACGCACAAGTGCCGTCTCTTGCGGACTTGTATTCCTCGCGATTACAGGCAGTTGGATATTTTAGTTTCGTGGTCGGTGTCGCTGTGACTTCCGCGGCGATCGCCGGCTCTAGCGCAACGATCGTCCGCGCGGGGTGCCTCCTGCTGATGCTAAGCGTGGCAACCCTCGCTGTGAACGTCGCTATGATCCTTAGTCATCTGCTCCGGCCGCGCCTCAAACCTCTGGTTTCCATCTCCGCGACTCGGACTCGCGCGTCTACATGAATACTGTCACTGAAACTGCCGTTCTGGAAACACTTCGCGAGGTCCTCGACCCGGAGCTCGGCTGCAACATTGTGGATCTTGGCCTGGTCTACAGCATTAGCATTACCGGTCCACACGTCGAGGTGGTGATGACGCTTACTACACAGGGTTGTCCAATGCACGAGAGCATTCGCCGCGGAGCTCAGAACGCCCTCTTTGGCATTGAGGGTGTCGAGTCGGCCGAAGTTGAAGTCGTTTGGGATCCACCTTGGCATCCATCCATGATGACGGAGGCCGGCCGCGCAGCCACCGGCGTCAGAAGTTTCTGATACAAACAATCCATTATATATGAACAACACGATACAAACTGAGAACCTCATTGGCCCCGATAAAGTGATGGATGTACGTCCCATCCCTTGCTCGATCAAACACGGCTTGATTATCCGCACCTGGCTCGAACTGCCTGTCGGTGATCACTTTATTCTGTTGAATGACCACGACCCGGTGCCGCTTCGTTATCAGTTCGCGGCACAATGGCCGGAGGCCTTTACCTGGGAACACCTGGTCAAAGGCCCTGATGAGTTCCGCGTCAAAATCACAAAATTAAAAGCCCTGCCGAGGTTGTCGGACCCCGTTCCCAGTTGCTGCGGCGGGGAGTGAGCTACGTGATCTCCCCTGCCAGTTAACCTGGTGAACGACGCTTGCAGGCGGGACGTGGTCTGGTTCGCGTCGCACAATCACAACAGCTTTGTCGCGAGATGACCCGTATCTGAGCTATCTTCCTCAGCGAGGCGATATGATGCCGCCGGTCAGCAAATTCAAACGGCTTGATGTTCGTCAGCTTATCCAGAAAGGGATCGAGCCATTTCCTCAGATTCTCCAACGAGTGAGCGATCTCAAGCCCGACCAGGGTTTGATAATTGTAGCCCCCTTCCTGCCTTCCCCGCTAATTGAGAAACTGGGAAGTGCAGGCTTTGCTTCGAAGGTCGAACACGGGCCGGGCGCAGACTGGATGGTTTACTTCTGGCGTGAACCTGCTTGAATCATCGACCGTAATGTCCATCGCGTTGGATGAATTCAAAAAAATAGGTATCGTCAGCACCCTGCGTAGTTGCCAGCTCTTCACCGGTCTTCCTCCCCAGGATCTCGAGAACATCGCCGCGGTGACAGTAGTAAAGACCTTATCGAAGGGGGATTATCTGTTCCATGAAGGCGATCCTGCGAGTGGCTTTTACATCGTGCAGCGTGGAGCGGTGAACGTTCACCGGGTCACCGCCGCCGGTAAGGAACAAATCATTCATGTTTTTCGTACCGGCGAATCGTTCGCCGAAGTAGCGCTTGCTTCGGAAACCGGCTATCCCGCCGACGCCTGTGCTTTGGAATCCTCGCAGGTGTTACTGGTCCAGAAGGACGGTATTTTGGCGCTGCTGAGGCGCCAGCCCGAGCTCGCATTACGCATGCTCGGCTCGATGAGCAGCCATTTGCGCGTTCTCGTCGGCCAGTTGGAGGATCTGACTCTGAAAGATGTGGAAACGCGACTCGCTAATTGGCTGGTCAAACGCTGTCCCGACCCACGCAGCGAAAAACCCGCGCGAATTGAACTCACGATGACCAAACGAACTTTGGCTGCGGAGCTGGGGACGGTCAGCGAAACCTTTTCCCGCACGCTTGCCAAATTTCGTCAGCAAAAACTCCTGGCCGTCAAGGGGCGAACGGTGACTGTACTCTCACCTGCGCGCCTGAATGTGTTGCTGCGCCGGAATCTGGGAGAATAGAAGCGGCTGTTTACAAGTGCCGCAGCCAAATATTGCGAAATTTCACCGGACATCCATGTCCGCCAAAGGCGAGAGGTCCCTGCGTGATTTTGGTTTTATACTCCGGCACGATCCGATGCCCCGTCCCACCGTGAATCTCCTCATTCAATAATATGAGCACGCCGTTGTGGAATACCGTCACCCTCGCCGGCGCCACCAGCTTGTCACCTTCGAATCTCGGCGCGATGAAAGCAATGTCGAAGCTCTGCCATTCTCCCGGCGGCCGAGTCGCATTGACGTACGGCGGGGTCTGCCCGTAAATGGCGCCGCAGGCACCATCGGGATAGATCTTCTCGTTAAGGGAATCGAAGATTTGGATCTCAAACATATTCATGAGTAAGACCCCGTTGTTCCCCTGGTTGTACCAGGGACCTTCAAAATGAGCAGGTCCCATCCACTCGACGTGCAGTTGCATATCGCCGAAGCTTTCTTTGGTCGCGAATTGACCGTTGCCTGACACCAGGCAGCCATCCTCCACCTTCCAGTCGCCCAGTGGTTGCCATTTCGACACATCCTGCCCGTCGAACAACACAATCGCATCGGCCGGCACGGGCGCCGGGGGACCGGCTTTGCCAGGATCGACCCGTTTAGGATTCGGGCGATCGGGATCGTGCACCAGCCATTGGCACCACGGCAGCTTCGGAGTGTCCTTATAGCCATATACGCCGGAGCCGTCCTTAGCCTTCACCAGGTCGTCGGCGAACGTGTCGAGAGCCGCACCCCAGGCTAGTATGCCAAGCCAAAACGAAACCCGCCGAAAAACGCAAATCGAGAACATATATAATCCTTTGATGAGATGTTTTTGCGATCTAAACACATATCCCAGCGTCTACTTCTGGTGTGCTCAGTCAAGTGTCTTTTCGGGCAGTGCAGCGCCCGGCTGAAGATTGCTTAAGGAAGCAGCAGGAGTCGGTAAAAGCCCGAACCCGCATTGGCGTTCGGATCCGTAGCAGTGGTCGTTGTATCGTTGGCCTCAATCGGGCTGCCCAGATTTGTCCAATTGGCCTGCGTCAGACTGGCTTTGTATTGCAGCTGATACGAGAGGCCCGCGAGACTGGTCCAGTTAAGTTGGATTGAGCCGTTGGCTTGAACGATAGATGTGAACGCAGGCGTTGGCACGGGAATCAGGCTGACGTCGTCCAGCCCCAAGTAAGCCGGATCATCTCGAAACAAGAATTGGAGCGTGCTGCTGGGGCTTGTGCCCGTGACCATGAACTGCAAATTGGTCCACCCGCTATCGGACAAATTGGATGCCGCGAATACATTTTTGCTGTTCCATTGCACACGCAACACGTTGGGGGTCGTTAATCCGTTAATATCGGCCGAAACTATTAGCCACAAAGAAAGCAGGTAAGGCTGGCCAGCCAAAGTCTGAAAGGATTGGGCGAGCGTGCCAAGTGACCCGATCTGACCCAAGGCGGCGACAAAGTTGCCTCCCCGTGGAGTTATGCCTGTGTTGGAACCGTCGTCGACGAAACTGAACAGGTCATTGAGCTGCCAGTATGAAAAATCGCCGCTCTCGAAACCGCCATTGAGAACCAGAGAAGAACCAATTGAGAGATTGATCTGGCGTTTTTGAACAAAATGGGTGGTTAAATTTGTGAAGGTGAGATGGGCAGTATAGGTTCCAGCCGCCAACAAGCTGGCATTCGGATTCAAGCCAACCACCACGTTTGTGCCACTAAGCTGAGTCAGTGTGCCCTCGCTGGGACCGACATCGAGCCACGAGGCGTCGTCAACGACTGCCCAATCGAACGATGCTGCACTCGAATTGGTAATGGTAAAGGTTTGCGTCGACGTCGTGAAAGGACCACCAACTGGACCATTGGCGCTAAAACCCATCGCCGGCAAGACTCCCATCCCGTCCGGAAGCGCCAACGCGTCGATCAAGTTCTGACCGATCGGCGTACCCCATCCAGTGCAGAGATCGTAGCCCGCTACGGCGAAGAAACCGGTTGGACTGCTGCTGTTGGTGTTGTTGCCGGTAGTCACGTCGTGGAAATAGACGCTGTGGTTCGCCCCCCGCCCGAGCGCATAAAGTGCAGGGTTAAGAAATCCGATGCTGCTATGTCCTTCCGAGGCGGCCCTTTGGTTCATTAACGCAGTGAGGCCTGCCCAAAGCGGGGCCGAGACGCTTGTGCCACGAACCGTTTCCGATTGTCCATTATCTGCAACGATGAAAATCTGGTCGCCGACCATCGATACATCAGGAACATTGCGTGCCGCGGTCGAACCCCGATTGGCCGTCATGTCGACCCCTTGTTGCCAAATGGGCAGCGACACCGAATTATCGTAACCACCGCTGCTGGAGAAACCGCCGCCAGCGTTCCATGTCGTTTCGGATACCCACGCGCCCTTGGGTCCGGTCGTGGTGAGGGTAGTCGCCCCGGCGATGGTTATGTAGGGATCGGCACCGGGAACCGGCACTGAGCCGGCAAAGGCGCCATCATCACCAGACGCGTTGAAAAAGGTTTGTCCCTGAACGGCAAACTGCTGGAAGATTTGTTCGGTAGTAGCATCTGGGCCGGTGCCGAAACTCCAGCTGCAACTCATTTGCGCGGCGAGATTATCGGTCGCCATGCGGCTAATAACGTCGTTGGCTATACCGGTGGGATCGGACTCATAAACGAGGATTTTCGATAACCCAGGAGCCATCGACATTGCTACTTCAATGTCCAGCGCCACCTCGCTGTTGCCACTATTAGCGCCAGGGCTAGGCGTACCGTCAAAGCCATCGACCAAAACGTTCTGCAGCGGAACATTAGGCACACCGGCCGTCGTTCGGTAGATCGCTATGTCATTCGTATAATAGCCATCGAATTCGACCAAACCCAGGATCTGGCCCGTTCCGGTTAGCGGCGAGTTTCGCGCATAGACCGCTCGAAAGTCCCCTCCCATGTATGTCCCATTTGGTCCTGACCCCGCTTGGGGTTTGGGCTCTGTCCGAAGCGGAGTAGCCTTCAAGCTTTTTGGATGGGGCTTTCGGAAATTATCCAAGCCGCTCACGTCTAACAACCGTAGCGCAGGGTCGACCGAGGGCTCCGTCTCCGGCGCGTAAAAGTTGCGTGCCTCAGTAGGATGGGCGTAGAGGCGAAGATTCGTATTAAACGCCTTTTGGATATCGGCCGCCTTGCCGCGCACATCCAACAACACCCGGTTTGGATGAGTTCCGACCACGTTTAATCTGTTCGCGCGCGCAAACGCAATCACCGCTTGGTATTGTTCCGGCGTCGGTCCGAATTGGCGCGTGAACTCTGCCGGCGTCAGATACTGCCGATACCTCGGGTTGGTCGGGTCGTACAATTGCGCAATCAAATTCGTCAGCTCTTCGCGGTTGCGCAGCTGAAGTCCAATTGCCAGCCTTAAATTAGTATCTCCTGGCAAACTACCTATCGGTTGGGAGCGTGCCACCACCGCTGGAACGTGCCCTGGCAGGAGCTGCCGACCGCCAATGATCGCGGATGCTGGAGTTGCCAAACTGGAAATTGCCCCCAAAAGGAACACGACCTGGATTTTCTTCACGGTTGACAGACTAAATGGAGTCAAATGACCCTGCAACTCATGTTTCACCTAAGGGCGCAGGTTGGCGAGGGATGACTGCGGAGCACTGCCGCGAAGTTTGGTGGAGGACACGTAAACTTGAAAATCCGACACGGTGCCCCATCTATTGCATCCGTTCGTAAGCACGGACGTAATCGACATCGAGCGCGGCCGGCAGGAGTGTCTGTTCGTTCGGCGCTCCTGGCCAGTCGCCGCCCACAGCCAGATTTACCAGCATATACATTTTCGTATGCGGAATGTGCTGTTCCGACCGAAACCGCTCGGTCCCATCAACAAACCAGACTATCGCCTGAGGCGACCATTCGACTGCAAAATCGTGGAACCCCGCTGAAAAGTCCGGCCCGACCCACGAGCCGCCGTGACTCTGATGTTTCTTTTCGTCCCTGAAATGATGAGTCATATATGCCTTGGTCGGTTCGTGGCCGAGGATTTCCAGCACGTCAATTTCGGGCGGCCAACCGAGCGGTTCCGGCAATAACCAAAACGCCGGCCACATCCCCTTGCCCTGGGGGACCCGACATCGGATCTCAAATCGGCCATATTCCTGGCTGAACTTCTGGTATGTCGTCATCATCCCAGACGTATACGCGCGATCCTTGCCGGCATAATTTGCGGACAACTTCTGTGCTTTGATGTGAAGAATGCCGTCCTGCACTTCAAAGGCATTCTTCACATACGCCTGCAATTCGTGGTTCCGCTCACGGCCCCACGGATCGTTGGGATTCCATTTGTTGGTATCCAGCGCGGTACCATTAAAGTCATCGTGGAACGTCAGTTTCCATCCGGTTCGCTCGGGACTCTCCGCCGCTGGAGCTTGCCCAACAACGGCAATGACGGCCAAAAATGCCAAGGCTGTTAAGCAAAAGCTTTTCATCGGCCGATGAATATCAGCTAACTTAAGTGCTGGCAAGTGAGCTTCGCCGCGGGCCAAAATCTCGCGCGCGCAGCGCGACTACCAGAGCTTCCATTCTGCCTGCGTGGCAGCATGCGCCAATTCTCTCGATGGCAAACGCTACTTCCTGCCTGCTGCCTTCACCGTAAGGGTGCAACGCGCCACATTGAAATGGTCACCCCGGTCGAATACGCACCACAGAGTTTTCCCGTCCTGGCTCATCCATTTTGCGGGAAAAGTATGAAGGTAAGCCGGCCGCTTCTTCTCAGCCGGTGAGTAGGTCCAATCCGGGAATTCGTTTCTGTAACCAATAGTGTGCCAAGGGCCCCACAGATGTGTGCTCTCGTAAAGGCCCCAGTCTCCTTGGTCTTCATCACTGCTCACGGCTAGGAGGTAACGCCCGGTCGTGGCATGGTAAACACAGGTGGTGCCCCAACTAATTCCCTCCGGATTGGAAAATACGGGAGTCATTTTCTGAATATCGTGCGACCATCGGGGACGCTGCTCAGTTCCCACAAAGTATTCATAAGCCGTCAGGCTCTCGAGCTGGCTCGGCCGCACCCGAAATAGATAGAGCCGCATATCGTGGAGGCGGCGAGTATCGTTATCGGAAAAACCATAGATGTAACCGTCAGGACTTAACTGGTTATCGCGGCCAAACTGAACCAGGCCGGGAAATGCAAATGCCTTGTGCGATGTTGGAAATAGCCAGCCGCGATTATCCCAGCTGTGGCCGTAGTCAACCGATTTCCACAAGCGACACCGGTCCCACTTACCTTGCTCGCTCGCGTACAAATACAGAGTCCGGTTGACCGCAATTATAGTCGCCTTTCCCTCCGTCGGCGGTTGCCCGGAAAGGGCCGACACGCCGCCCCAAATGTTGATGCCTTGCCAGTCTGGAGGTGCTCCGGAGATCCTCGCGACCCCCAGCGAAACTCTCCCTGCCTCATCGCTGCCGCCAAATCCCCCGCCGTCTCCCCAAGTCCCATACAGGTTGCCATCTGCCGCCCATGTGCAGGCCCAAATATCACTTCCATTAGCCAGCCGTCGCAGCGTGCTTTCATCAAAGGTAATATCACTCAGCAGTTCGCTCCTGGGATACGGAGGGCGAGACTCGGCTCCCACACTCGTCGAGACGATTAGGAGGCACGACAGCCCCAGCAACATCACTACGCGGTTCATGAAATCTGGTGTGCTTAATTCTATTCTCCGCAAGACACACAAATCAAGAGCCGCGGCCGATCGGTCGGCGCAAGAGAGGGGACAATTTTATTTTTGTTTCGCGGTCACTACGCGAAAGCACAAATGATTTCCACCAACCCGCAAAGCGCCAGAGCTGCAAAGGTTAAGCGTTCACTATGCTCAATGCGCCCTTGCTCGAGCATCGCGTATCTATAAAGGCTCGTTGATTCCTTATTGCCCGAGATGACGCGGAGTCTGGGGGCCGAAACGGTTTGCGACAGATTCCATTTCGTCAGCGTTGCAGACCGGGCTTTGATTAAGCCGTGAGGCGAGGAGATGTCCAGGAAATGCTGGCTTTCATCCATTAAAGAAGGTGAGTTCATAACGCGTGGTAACTATCTATTATTATTTTTGACGGTTACAATATCGCTAGCGCCGGTAACTTGTCAAATTGAATTTTGACGGTTACATTCCCTTTGTGCTCAATTGCAATATCCAATGTGATGTCCCTGAGGCCAAAAAGTTCCGGTTCGTGGCCGGCAATCTGTCGCTGAACTTCACCAACACCGTTGGTGGGAAACGGGGTGCAATTGCGCGGGAAAACCTTCATACCTATGGGGTTGTAGTTTCGTGGGGGCTGCAAGCCGGGTTACTCGACGACGCCCTTGCACGGACTCTGGTCAAAGAGGCGGAAGGGCGTCCGACGGAGGCAGCCTCGGTATTGAATCGCGCAATTGAATTACGGGAGGCGATTTATCGGATTTTTTTCGCCTTTGTAGAGAATGGGAGTCCATCGCTGGAGGATATCCAGGTGCTGAATCGTGAGCTCGCGTCGGGACTCTCCCGTTTGCGCGTCACTACCGCCAAGGAGCGAGGACACTTTGAGTGGGATTGGGCAAAGGACGAAAAATCATTGGATCAAGTCCTCGGACCGATAGCGCGGTCTGCTGCGGAGTTGTTGACTTCACACCACGCGGCGCACCAGGTAAGACAATGCGGGGGAGATAACTGTGGCTGGCTTTTTCTTGATGCCAGCAAGAATCACAGTCGTCATTGGTGTGATATGCGCGATTGTGGCAATCGAGCAAAAGTCCGGCGCCATCGGTTGAGACAACGCCGCGAAGCAAGCGGCTGAGGAGCCGAGGGACGAATTGTCTTCGCCAGGCGTGCCGAAAGCTTGGGCAGGAAATTAGCTCCCGAGGTTGTAAGGTTTTACTGAGTTTCGCGACTGATCTAACGCAGAGTTTCTCTGCTGGTATCGCAGGTTCCGGCCCGCAAGCCCTAAATCGTCAGAGCCATGACAAACCGTGAGTTAACCCTAACTAGTGAGATGCACGGTCGATCTCAGCACGCGTCGACAGTCCGCTGGAGTGTGCTACGTTTGAACGTGAGTCGGGCATTCTCAATTGCTTATCTGGCGCTTGCGCCGGTCCTCGTTGTTTTGACTTCTGCAGGATGTTCTCCGGCGCAATCTCAGCCAACAACATCCAAAGCGGACGGCACGTCTGCCACTTTCACGAATTCTATGGGCAATTTTCAAAAACCTTCTGCGGCCGAACTCAAGCAAAAGCTCACGCCGATGCAATTCGAGGTGACCCAGCATGCCGCCACCGAACCGGCGTTTCGTAACACCTATTGGGACAACAAAAAGCCGGGCATTTACGTTGATATCGTCTCAGGTGAGCCTCTGTTCAGTTCATTCGATAAATTCGACTCTGGTTGCGGTTGGCCGAGTTTCAGCCGGCCTCTCTCGGAAAAGGAAATTGTCCAGCACGATGACCATACTTTCGGCATGGAACGTACCGAAGTACGATCCAAGACTGCCAATTCTCATCTTGGTCATGTTTTTGACGACGGACCGGGTCCCACCCACCTGCGTTACTGCATTAATTCGGCCTCGTTGCGGTTCATCCCGGTCGAAAAAATGGAGAAGGCAGGGTATGGCGCCTATCTTGAGCCATTTGTTAAGGCAGGACTGTATAAACCTGCGGCGAAGACCGACACCCCAGTCGAAGAGAAATAACCATTCTTCGAGGCCTCGCTTTCGACCGATGCAGGGTTGGAAACCTGCGCAACAGCAGAGTAAAGCTCTGCGCGACGTGCGCTACAAATTCTTGAACGTTCCATCTTCTGCGAGTATGAAGTCCATCGGAAATCAAAGGTGACTTATGCTCATTGTTCACGTGCACGTTCATGTCAAACCCGAGGCAGTCGAAGCCTTTAAACAGGCTTCCACCGCCAATGCTCGCGAAAGTGTGAAAGAACCGGGCATTGCGCGGTTCGACGTGCTGCAGCAACAGGACGATCCGACTCGGTTTATACTGGTGGAAGCTTATCGCACTGCGGAAGCGCCAGCCGCGCATAAAGAAACCAAACACTACCAGACCTGGCGCGATAGTGTTGCGCCGTTGATGGCCGAGCCCCGTTACAGTGTTAAGCTCTCGAACGTTTCTCCCGATGCGTTTTGAGTTTGCTACCGCTCAAAAAATCGTCTTTGGAAATGGGACGATCAGGGAAGCTGGGCCCCTGGCCAGGAGGTTTGGGAGTTGCGCGCTCGTTGTGACGGGCCGGTCGGCGGCGCGTGCTGAGCCTCTCCACAAAATCCTAGATGAGCAGGGGATTCGAAGCGAGGTATTCGCAGTTGCCGGTGAGCCCGACGTGATGACGGTAGAGCGTGGAGTCGCCGCGGCGAATGCCGCCGGCTCCGACCTTATCATCAGCTTGGGCGGTGGCAGCGCGATTGATGCGGGAAAGGCAATCGCGGCGATGCTCGCAAATCAAGGGGAGTTGCTGGATTACCTCGAGGTGATCGGCGCCGGAAAAAACCTCGCCAAGCCGTCGATTCCTTTCATTGCGATTCCAACCACAGCTGGCACCGGTTCGGAAGTTACGCGAAACGCGGTGTTGGGCTCGCCGGCGCACCGCGTCAAAGTGAGCTTGCGCAGCCCGTTTATGTTGCCGCGTGTCGCCATAGTGGACCCGGAACTCACCTATGATTTGCCCTCCTCGGTCACCGCTAGCACTGGCTTGGATGCCCTAACCCAAGTCATTGAGCCCTACGTTTCTTCCAGAGCTAACGCGCTGACTGACGCAATTTGTGCCGAAGGAATGCGGCGCGCAGCCCGATCCCTGCGCAAATGCTTCACCGATGGTCACAATACTGCCGCCCGAGAAGACATGGCGATAGCGAGTTTGTTCGGTGGTCTGGCCTTGGCCAACGCTGGACTTGGCGCCGTCCATGGCTTTGCGGGTCCGATCGGGGGGATGTTTCCCGCCCCCCATGGCGCCGTTTGTGCCGTGCTGTTGCCGCATGTGATGGAAATTAATCTGCGTGCCGCGCGCCAACGCCAGACTACGGGCGAAACCTTGAACCGTTACCAGCAAGTCGCTGGTTTGCTCACAGGGAATTCGAATGCAACAGCGGACCAGGGCGTCGCCTGGATAGCCGATCTGGTTGCGGGTCTCAATATACCGCGCTTGGGTACTTACGGAATTGAAGGTCAGCACACTGGCGAGTTAGTAGATAAAGCTTCAAAAGCCAGCAGCATGAAAGCCAATCCGATCATGCTGACTGTACAAGAATTGGTTGAGATTCTCGAGCGCGCTATTTGACACCGCTACCGCGGCGGCGACACGTAGCCCGATTACTCATTGATTGCCTGTGGGTATAGTGATCCTGCCCGGAACAAGATAAGATTTGGTCCACTCTGGCTGAGTCGGTTTTTGGCCCGCCAGGATTCGGCTCTTCCATTGCGCATCAGATAGTCTGGTGACCCCCTGCAACTCGAATTCATAGTGACTCAACACTGGCCCGGCATACACCATTCGATCAGGTCCATTATCAATGGCAATCAACATGAGGTTCACATTGCCGACGGCTTCATGAATGACCGCGCCCGGATCGCCCACAATTAGGTCCGGAGGATCGGTATGGACATCCGTGACTAATGCGTCCCACAGATCGCAATCCGGCAAGTCACTAACCGACCAGAAAAAGGCGTTCCGGTAGAAAAGACTCGGATACCAGCCGTCCCATTGTCGGAAGTTGGAGTAACGCCAAGTCAGTTCAACGACATTCTTCAGAAACTCAGTTTCATTTCCGTCGAGTGGGGTTTGGGCCAATTCCTTCCCGGAAATCCGTTCCAGGATCGAAACCTGCGCGGAAAAGTTAGTTAGAAACGCAATTTGATTCGATTGGATAACCGCCAAATCCGCCGTTCCGCCAGGCAAGAACAGGCCGGCCACCTGCCCCGAAAGCGGTAATCTCGAAATAGCGGCCGCGGTGGTGTCGGCCAAAGTCTTCATCTGCTGCCAGAATTCGGGTCGAGGCTCCACAAATCCTGCTGGATACTCGCAGGAGATGGAAGCAGTATAAGATTGCTTGGCATAAAGGATGTTGTCGTGGCGAAGTTGTGTCCAAGAGGCGAGTTGAGTGTTTAGGGTTTTCAAAGCCCATGCGCGTGTGCGCATAGCTTCTGGATATTTTGGATCGGTCGTCGGCGCAGACAACGCACGAAGGGCGCCCAACCAGGCCGTATAAATATTATTGGTCCAGACCGAAGGCTCTTGCGCGTCGATTACTTGCCGCACAGCCAGGAGGTTGTGCTGGTAGGGCAAATGAGGACTATCTCGAAACGCGACACCGTTATTATCGAGCATCCGCGCCACAAGCTGCGGAACCACCTGATCATTCCCGAGAACCGAGAAGGCGATGTCCAGACAGCTCGGCTTACGACGAACGACCTTGCCATCGATCACGTACGGCCATTCGTCCGGTGTCCAGCGGATGCGGTCATAGACAAACTGCGAAAACGCCCAACTATCCACGACGAACTTCTGGCCGGTGAACGTGAATGACCGGGGCAGCTTCAACTGTTCGGGCCCCAAGGGCGAAAGCAGAACGTCGCTTTGTATGGCCTGAACGCCGAGCTCACCGCTCTGCAATCGAGTTTGGAGATTGGTCAATGTCAGCAGGTCGGGCGCGTCCGAAGGAGATCGAATGTTCGCGTTTAAGAGCAGCTGCGACAACTGTGCAAAAGTCATCGAGTCAGTGATGCCAACAAACGTCCGCGTGATTTGTTCCATCATCGCCCAATTCTCGAACTGCCCGCCATGATTCAGCAAATAGGACAGAACTATAGCGGTTCCTAACTGCCTGATATCGTCTTCTTTGTCAGGTTCAAAGGTTATCAGCCGCAGGTCGATCCGCCCGCACCACATCATGGTGAGGAAATACCGGCGGAGCCGGTCAGTATCAGTGTAATGGCCGCGCACCATGAACTGTGAAAAATCAATCGTGCGATCGGCGCCGAAGATCGGGAAATGTGTGACGAGGACCTGGTTGCTAATAGCGGATAATGTAAGGGCGACCTGCTGGTTTAGGGAAGCATCGCCAAGCGCGCTGGGCATCTGCTGATTTGCCCATAAACTTCGGGCGACGGTCAGGAAATAATCTGCATCCACAATGCTATTGCTGAGGGGACCTTGCCCATATTGCTGCCAGGTCTGCGGCAACTGGTAAGACATATTGCTGACAACCCGTTCGAGCAACGTCGCCAATTCGATCTGCTCCAGTTCCTCCAACATGGTTTGGTACGATCGATGCCAGGCATGCAGCACGGAATCGGCGGTCACGAACACGGGCAGGTCCGCGTTGAATATTCGATAATACGCATCGCCGAACGAAGGCGATCCCAAGCGCTCGCTCACGACGAAACCATTCCTCCTGAATAGGCCCAGTTCATTTGTATCCAACACGTAATTGTATGGAATGTTTGTGCTGTAAGATGGCGGGAGACGATAGTCCGGCACACTGTCGCTGTACAAGTTCGTGGAACTGAAATTTGTCCAGAACTGTGCAGTGGTCGGATCCCAACTGATCTCAGGCAGATACACGAGAGGACCGGCGTTGGTGGCGAAGTCTTGTACCGATAGCAGTCCCAATCGTGCCAAGCGGGTCGAGAGTTCATCGTCATATCCAAATGTGTTGGCTCCCCCCAAACCCGTCTCGTCGGTTGTTTGGGAGTTGAGGTCGGCACTTACCCGGTAAAAGACTGCACCTTCCCGCCGATCTAACGACAGAGTCAGATTGGGCCCGGAGAGCGCATCGATGCCTCGCACTTTCCCACCGAGCGACTGCCAGTCTGTCAGGTTCGTGCTGTATTGGATTTCATATTCCGGAAAGACGCGGAGTTGTCCGGCATTCGTGACAGCGGTGGGCCAGGTTAGTTCAAGCCGCGGTCCTTTGGAGGTGAGGACAATCGGGAAGGGCTCAGCGGCTGGACCGGTACCGCAAAGCGACGAGCCTACGAGTCCGATGAGTGAGAGCCTGATCGGGGTTCCTGCCTTCATGCCCCATTGTAATCACAAGATTTGGTTTCTTGTCAAGAGAAAGCCCCGAAGTCGAAGGCGGGCGTTTTATCTATTGGCCGGTCAGCCGCGTGAGGATTCTTTGGCTGTTTTCGGGTCCCGTTGCTTCGCTTTCAACTCTTCGATTTGTTGCCGCAGGACGTCAGGATTCGGGGAGGATTTCATGGCCGCTTCGAGGTATTCGATGGCCCGATCCCAATTACCCTCGTGCTCTTCCAGGCGCGCAAGGTGAATAGTAATCTTGTCGAGATCAATCAGATCGGGCTCCTTCTTGGCGGGTTCCTGTTCATGCCAACGGCGCAGGGCCAATTCCCAAATGTGACGTGCACGAGACGAGTCGTGATAATTTTCGTTGTAGAGGCACCCCATCTCATAAAGCAATTCGTAGTTATTGGGGTTGTTGCGCAAACCCTGACGTAAGAATTCCTCGGCTTCAGATACCTTGCCTAGCCGGTTCCGCAGCCAGTAGGAAGCGACCACGTACGTATCAATACGTTGCGGATCCAACTCGGCAGACAATTTCAGCCAGGGCAGGATCTCGCGTTCATTTCCATTTTCGAGGTGCGTGTGGTGAGTAATGAAAAAGTGGCGACCAAAACGCTCAACCCAATCGCGGGGTTCACCCAGGAAACTCATCTTGCGTTCATGCTCTTCTGCTTCCGGGCTTCCTTCCTCGCTGGTCATATGGCCGCTGCCTTTTGGTTTCTCGGCCTGATCGAAAATCGAAGGATAGTAGCCGCTGTGAAAAGAAACATCCGCCTTGACGAAGAAATGGTTCGCAAACATGCGGCGGCTGTCCCCCAAAAGCAGAGTCAAAACATTGCCGGACTTGCCCCGCTTATCCCACCCCTGCGCGCGTGGCTGAACCAGTGTCGCGAGGCTGAACGTCGCGGCCAACAACAGGATCAAAATCAGAATCGGGTGGAAAATCCGCCTCATAAATTCAGCGGTTTGCGCCGAAATACGAGCCAGGTAGCAAACAGGAGCAACGTTGCGTAAACAGCGGCATATAGTGTCGCGAGCAGGCAATCAACCCAGGCAATTGCACCTTGGTCGTAGATGACAAAATCGCGGACGTCGTACCATTCCAGGTGCGGTATGAGGAAGTAAATGGTGTAAACCAATGTGCGCAGCGGTTCCGGTTGATGCAGCGCGACCTGGTTGAGATGGCGGCCCAGTAGCAGGATACCAATGACGACGACAAAACTGATGGTCGCGTTCGACGACGGCGCCGTAAAGATCACTGAACCCAGCAAAACAAGCGCAACTACGACACCCACCATCGCGCATTGGAGCCAGAACGCCTGGAAATTTTGCAGCAACGACCAGTTGCCTTCCCGTGTTCCGCTAATGACACAAAAGAAAACATAAAACATCAGCAACGCCAAAGCACAGGCCAGCCAGCAACCAGCGAATTTGCCCGCAACCACCTGACCGCGTGTGACCGGCTTGGCGAGCAAGGGGAAGATGGTTCGATTTTCGCGTTCGGCGGGTATTTGTCGGGCGGTGGTGCCGATCGCGATGACGAGTGCCGATATCCAAATCAACAACAAGCAGATTTCTTTGAGGTACCGGACGATTTTCGGGTCGTTGAAAAACGAAACCGAGCCCATCACGAGCGTGATTACGGCCGTCATAACGAACAGCACGTAAAAATCTTTCCGTCGATAAAGCTCCTTGATGACGACGGTGGCCAGGGCAAAAACAGTATTCATAGGTCAGGAATGCAGCGCTGTAGTCTGCTGCATTTTTGGTGTGTGTTGCTCTCTCAGCGTTGTCGCTGAAGGCCCCGGCGCCATCGGTATTTGAACATCGTAACCAATAATCTTCAGGAAAATCATCTCCAGGTTGGCCTGATACTGTTCAACTAGATCGGCGACCCGCCCCTCGACCTTCAATTGGCCCTGATTGATGATCGCCACCCGGTCGCATACCGTTTCGACTTCGCCTAATTCGTGCGATGAAAAAAAGACGGTTTTGCCTTCGTTCTTCAACCGTTGAATGATTTCCCGCACTTTCATCCGCCCCAGTGGATCCAGGCCGCTGGTTGGCTCATCGAGAATCAAGAGATCCGGGTCGTTGATTAAAGCCTGCGCCAGGCCGACGCGTTGCTGCATGCCCTTGGAGTACGTTTTGATGGGTCGCTTGCGCGCATGTTCGAGTTCCACCAGTTTCAAGAGTTCATCGATCCGCTTTTCGGTTTCAGCCGATGGAATGCGAAAAATACGCGCGTAGAACCGCAGCAGTTCTTCCGCGGTGAGGAATTTGTAGTAGTAGGTCAGTTCGGGAAGATAGCCGATCCGCTGGCGGGCAATGGGTTCGCGCACGTTAACGCCGAAGAGGAAGGCGTCGCCGGCCGTCGCGTTGACAAATCCCAACAACACGTTCATGGTCGTCGTTTTGCCCGCTCCATTAGGGCCCAAAAATCCAAACACCTCTCCAGCGTACACCTTCAGGTTCAGGTCATTGACGGCGATTTTTTTGCCCTGACGTGACCCCTGGGCTTTAAACTCCACACGGAGATTTTTTGTTTCAAGAATTGTGTCCATTGCGTCTCACCAGCTCGTAATAATTCAATATATTTCGCCGGCCTTGACAGACAACTTCTAATCAGCAAAAGGATTGCCAGCGCAAGCATGAGCCGCATGGAAATTGTGTGTTTTGCTGAAGTCCTCCTGTTTTCCGTCGCTCATTCGGGATTCAAAGGTGGCAAATACTATTTTCTCGCTTCAGTTTAAGACGAACATGTCCAGCTTATTGACAACCAATCTGCCTCAAACAAGGGCCGAGCTTTCGCCCACTTCGCACTGACCTTAACTTATCATTGTCCGATCGCCCGCAAATCTTTGCGGCATTGGTTTGCGCCCCAGCTGATAAAAACAATGTCGGCCAGCATATCCAATAAGCAAAAGGAGAGGACCGACGGCAACATCAGGACGAAAATTATCGTCACGGCCGGTGTAAGTTGTGGGCGTTTTAAACTAAGCGACAATCCCATCGCGAACATGCACAGAGCCCAAAGGTCGATGCCAAAGCGGGCAGTATAGAGCAGGCTGATGAGAGAACCGCTCATGACTATAGCGGTTTGATGCCAATTTGCCTGAATCACCGTCGCGGCCAAGTGAATAGCGATGGGAGCGAACAACAGCCAAACAAAAGCCACCAGGGGCCAGCAAAAAGCTCGAGCGACTGCGAACATTTGTCCGCGTATGATCTCGCCACTGGTCAAGGGCGTGCAGAGCAGCAGCTCTAAAACACCGTTGCGGCGGCTCTCTGCAAATAAACGCCCCGCTTGCAGTCCAAAGAGCAGCTTAAGACAAAAACCAAACGGAAGAACGGCGTAACTCGCCAGCACGGGTGTCATTGTTTCCCCGGGTTGGATCAGAACCGCGGCGAAAACGAGTATTCCCCAAAACAAGACGACAATCCAGGCGCCCCATTGAGTTCCCAGTTGGTCGCGGGTCAACCACAGCACCGGATTCCGGCTGAGTAAAGCGCCTCGCGCCTTCACCACAGCGGGGGTAATGTTCCGCGCGCGTAAGGGTGAAGTCTGAACTCTCGAACGAACAGGGTCGGCCGCTCGTTCCTGCCAGGCCCGCGGCAGAACAAGGCTGGCGAGCGCCAGGAGAAAAAACGCCAGGCCGGCTGAGGCCAGCAGACTATCCCAGAATAGGCTCGGCTGTCGCACGTAGCGGAGTTCCGCGCCGTTCGCAAAGGGTGAAAAAGGGGTGACCAAATTGAGATAAGTCCACGCACCCGAGGGGGAGATCTTTGCGCCAATCCCCGCCAGCAAAGGCAGCGCAAGACTCACCAGCAGCAGGAGCCATAAAGTGTTGCCCATAGTTTTGCGACTGTCGCGACCCAAGGCAGAAACAAACAGACCGAGTGCCAGTGAGAAAAACAGCATGTTGCTCAAAGCTAAAACCATTCGCCAAAACTCACCACCCGTGACACCACCGAGCAACACAGGCAAAGCCAACGCCGGCAACAATGCCAACAGGCAATAAAATGCGCTTAGCCACTGCGCCATGAACTTGCCAAGGACTACGTCGTACCCATGAAGATCGGTAAGAAACAAAAGCCCCAGCGTGCCCAGGCGCTTCTCTTCACTCAATGCATCGGCGGTTAACAAAACTCCAGCGAGCAGGCAGAGCCCAAAAACGTAAAAGGTCAACAGCCCGAAGACGGAATTGCCCGCCCCGCGATTACCGCCGGCTTGAGCCCAAGCCAGGGAGACAAAGCTCAGGCCCAACGCAATCAGTGCTGCCCACCAGCGGATCTGGAAAGTGCTTCGACGCCGGGCTGCCACGCGCAGTTCACGCTGGACTATTGGCAGAAAGGTCATCGTGCTGACCGAGTGATCTTTGCCTCAGTTAATGAGGCGGTTTAACTTTGCCCGCGCAGCTTCCATCGGCCGTACATCAGCCCCAGCCATCTGAATAGCGGGGCCGAACTGTAGCGTTGCTGGGCCGCGAGGCGGAAGTCGCGAAGCAGCTTGTTTCTGGCGTGGGCCCCGAAACCGATATCGGCTGCGAGACCGAACGCAAACCATACGGTTAGGAAGAATTTGGGGCCGCCTTCAAAATGCATGCCGCTGCTGGGCGAAGCGGAAAGCAGCACCAGGAACAACACGAAGATCCCATAGGCAACCCAAGGTAACACCATGATTCGGGTCAGCGATGTCGTTGTTGCCCGGCTCGGGTTTCGGGCAATCAGCCCTTGCCACATTCCAACCCAAGCAAGCGCGATAAGATCGGCTACAAGCATCAGCATTCCGGTCAGCCACAGCAAGACCCAGAAGCCTGAGGATTCGCCTCTGGCCCAGGCTGCCGAAACTGTTCCCCACATAAATAACGATTCAACGATCAAGAGGACAATCATCGGTTTCAAAAATTGACGCGCCAGTGCCAGGAATTGGCCCTGCAGGATTTCGGCAACTGTCAGTGGTGTGGAGAGGAGCAACTCGAGAGTGCCCGCTCGACGTTCATCCGATAATTGCCGCGTCGCTTCGCTGGCAAGCCACACACGAAGGCTGAAATTGAGGATAATCGCCGTGGTTATATAGACGCTCTCTCCCAGCCAATCGCGTCGATATTTGGCTAGACCCCACACCCAGCCACAGGCCAGTACGCCCAGGAAGGCCCAAACCAACGCGGGTTTCACGCGCGATCGGGCCGCCAGCCAAAAAAAGGGATTTCGATCCAGCAGCCCACGGCGAAAGACCAAGCGCTCCGCGGCGTCGCCGTAAGCCCACAGTCGCCAACGCTCCCGCCACCGCAGTCTTTGGACACCCGCAGGCCGGTCTTGCCATGAACGCGGAGTGATGACACTCGCCAAACCGAGGCAAAGCCAACTGAGCGACTGCAGTGTGACCATCGAATACCAAAACAGCTTGGGCTGGGCGCGGTACGAGGCGTCCCAGGCGAAATAGTACGCAAAGGCCGGGCTGGGGAAGAATAACAGCCAGCGGGCGCTCCATCCGCGGCCAATTGCGGCAACAACTCCTCCGAAGGCCGGCAACACCACCGTCAGCACCACCAACAGCGCCGCCGTCAACCCCATCGCTTTTTGCGCCGATCGGCTGACTGATGAGGCAGCTATTCCCAGCGCCAATGAGAAAAACAGCGTGCTCACGGCCACCAGCGCCATCCGCCCGAATTCTTCCGGGGTTAAGCCACCCATTAACAACGGAATGGCCAGCACCGGGACCACGGCCATCACGCTATAAAATGAATTCAAGGAAGACGCCGCGAGTTTGCCCAGCACAACGTCATAACCTTTCAAATCAGTCAAAAACAAAAGGCCGAGTGTCCCCTCACGCTTTTCGAAGCTCAATGAGTCAGCGGTGGTTCGCACCCCGCTTAGTAACGAATAGAACAAGGCACTGGCCGTCAGCGTGCCAAACAGCAACGTGGAGAGTTTTTGCGGGGCTTCATTCTGCATGACGATGTAGAGCCAGGTGCCGATCACGATGACCCCCAACGCAGCCCCTGTACGCTGCCAATAAGTGCCGCCCCGCCGAGCTGCCACCCGCAACTCACGTGTTACGATAGGCAGAAATGTCATTGCGAAACCGAAACCGAGGCTGTACGAGGGTGCTGGTCTGGAATCCCTTGACGCGCCTACTCGCGCACCTCATCGCCCACCTGCGCGTTGCCAGACACCAGGTCGGCGACAATGTTGTCTTCATACTGAGGACCGCTCACCTTCACTTCCCCGACTTTGAGGCCAAGGTGATAAACGTTCAAGCGTTGATCAACGCTGGGGATGTGACTCAGCGGATAGCTGAGGACCACAAACCGGCCGGCATTGTTTACTTTCACAACCTTGCCCGTCGCCTGCGTCTCAGGTGTTACGATAAGCTGCGGCTTTGAGGGTATCGGTGCGGCAGTAGGAGGCGTCGAGGGCAACGGGCTGAACGCCTGATGAAGAGCCCCATTCTCTTTATGGGCACAGCCGGGCACGGCCATGCCGAGCAGCACCATAAGCAGCCAACGTCGCATCCGGGGAGTAAAATCCGCTGCCCCCCAGAAAGCAATCGTAATCCCTGTAACCCCGAGGCAACTCCTGTAGCGCAGAGTTATCAGGTAACGCAGAGTTTCACTCTGCTGTACCGCAGGTTTCCAACCAGTCTTGTGGAATTTGCAACCCGGGCCGACTGAAAGTCGGCGGTACAGCAGAGTAAAACTCTGCGTTACCAGGAACTGTGCACTGCCGGAACTCTACCTGGTAGTAGCGAGTGTTTTAAGACTGCACTGCTCCGGTTTCCGTAATCACCGTGTCTTCGTGTTCGTAGGCGGGAGCGCAGCAGCAGAGCAGCCGCAGTGACTCGGTGCCAACATTCCATAACTTATGTCTTTGGCCCGGACGAATGGCGATAGCATCCCCAGGCTTGATTTCGCGGATGTCGTCATCAATCCGAATACGCCCCTTACCGTGGGTGATGAAGTAGATCTCCTCAGTCACGACATGATAATGCTCCTGGGTGCTGGCGCCCGGGGACACCCGTGCCTCCGCCAGGCTTTGATTTCGAATGTTGGAATTCCTGTGCGCCAGCAATTCGCGAATTTCAGAACCGTCTTTGGTAATGAACGCTAGCACCTGGTCTAAGTTTTTTATTTCCATCGAAGCAGATTTATTTGCCACCCATTGTGACACAAAAGGAGCAAGCTAAAAAACCTTTTCCGGTTATGAGGGTAGTCGGAAAATATTTTGACCAGGCCTGGGGCTGCTTTAAATTGCGGGCATGGAACATTCACCGGGTTTCCTGAAGCTGGTTGCGGAGACGCGCCCGTATGTCAAAGAGATCACAATCGAGCAGGCTCGTGAGCGGCTGGCGAACAACCCGCAAGCCGTGCTGCTGGATGTGCGAGAGGACCACGAATGGGATAAAGGCCACGCCAGGCAAGCGATGCACTTGGGGAAGGGCATCCTTGAAAGGGACCTTGAGAAGCTGATCCCGGACGTCGCCAAAGAGATTATCATGTATTGTGGCGGTGGATACCGGTCAGTGCTTACTGCTGCCGTCGCGCAGAAAATGGGTTATCGCAACGTATCCTCACTGGCCGGCGGCTACAAAGCCCTGGTGCAGGCTAATTGGCCGATGACGAGCGGCCGCTAAAGCGACGGTCACTTTACGGGTGCGGTCACCCGGTTGCGGAAACAAACCCGATTCAATGCGTTGAGCAGTGACACGAGTTTCTCTTTGCCGCATTCGCTCATCAGGCAGATTTGCACCCAATTCTTGCGTTGGAGATACTCGCTCTTGTAACTGAGCAGATAGCCGGATTCCTGCAAGAGATTACCAATCCGAATGGAGTTTAAATCTTGCGGCAGCGCCAGCGTCACGATTGCTGGAGACGAGCATTCGTCGGGCGCGACGACTACAAAACCCAATTCACGCAAGCTGGCCCGGAGCCACGGGCCCAGATCATTGAGGGCAGCGAATCTTTTTTCCCATTGACCACCTTTTAACGCTGCCTGCAGCGCATGCAACAAATTTGATGAGAAGGTAAACGGGATTCCTGTTTGCTCAGCGTAGTAGGCCAAGTCAAGGTAGCGCGGCAACGAGCGCGTGGCCGCCGGAGTGTCACTTTTCTGTGCGCAGGCACCGGCGGCAAGCTCGTGATTGTAAAAAACCATCGAGACACCAGGGTAAGAACGCAGCCCCTTACTGCTGCTGCCGCTGGCCAGGTAGACATCATCCATCTCGCTAGGCACCGTCCCGATGGAGCTGATACAATCAAGGCAAAGGGCTGCCTTGAATTCCGAGCAAAGGGCCTTAAGCCGATTGACATCGTTAAGGACCCCCGTCGATGTTTCGCAATGGACGCACCAGACCCACTTAAGATTCCCTTCCAGCTTTTGGCGAATTGCCGAGAAGTCAAAGGCTTCACCCCACGCAAACTCGAGCGCGTCAAAGCTCAAGCCGAAGCGGCGTGCATGATCCAGAAGCCGTTCGCCAAATTCACCATTGCTCAGCACCAGTCCACGCCCCCCAGTCAGCCAGAGTTGGCCTGCTACAACGTCGTTGGCGAGGGTTCCCGATCCGAGCAAAAGCTCGACATTGCGGGCACCGGTCAATTCGCAGAGTTGTCGTTTAGTGGCCAGGAAATCCTTTTGGAAACCGTCACCGCGGTGAGATTCAGGCGCTTGCTCGAACGCTCGGCGAACCTCCCGGCGAACAGTCACTGGCCCAGGGAGAAAGTTGATCGCGCTGGGTTGGAACGCGCGCGAAGGTGAGGAACGGAGAAATTCTCGGGCGGTGATCTCGAAGGTTTCAAGCGTAACGTACATCGGTTGAAACTGGGCTTCACCACTGCCGACCAGCGGTCCGAACGGAACGAAGCCGAGATGGTGATATAACTTATACTGCCGCGTGGTCCCCGAGATAATCGCCAGGTCGTACCCTCTCTCGACCCCATGTTGCCACAGTAAGGCCAGTATCCCCTGCAATACTTGCGCCCCCCGAAACTTCTTCTCCACTGCCAATAATCGGATCTCGCAGATCTTTCGCCCGGGCGGCAGATACGAATCCAGATTCTCCAGTTTTACATCGAGCGAAAACGGCCGGTTTCCGCGCACGGCCAGCATGCCCGCGAGCTTTTCTCCGCAGAGGCAAATCAGGTAGCTGTTTTCGGCATGAAACTTGTCGACCAGCCGATGGCTGGGTGACTGTTTGTGCTGCGGAATCTCCTCAGCAAACGTGCGATAATTGAGCCGGTGGATCTGTTCGAATTCCCAATCCTCGGTCGCCAGTTTGAATACCAGGGGGGGGCGTAAGCTCATGGTTCAGGGGGTGTTTGTTTCGGATGCAAATTTCGGCGCTCAATCCAGTGCAGGATCTCTTCCAGGATATTCCTCCTATGCGCCACTAACACCAAGCTGGTGAGAATCGAAATCGCCAGCACCTTTCCCGGATCGTGTGCCGGACGTGCCGGATCGTACCCAAGGTAAGCGGCGACAAACGGCAAGCAGGCAAACGCGAAAAGCCCGGGGAGAACCGTCTTGCGCATCAGTGCCACACCGATGCCAAAGAGGACTCCAAATGCCAAGGCGAGATGAAAATCAAAAATAAAGAGCGCGCCGAGCGAGGTGGCCATGCCCTTGCCGCCGCGCAACCGCAATTGAGCAGGCCAAATATGCCCGGTAACGACGGCGAGCATCGCCAACGCCACCACCCGATCATCCGTTGTAAAGTGGCGAGCGCCCCAAATCCCCAAGGCCCCCTTGCCCGCATCTCCCAGCACCGTCAGCACAAATCCCGGCCAACCTAAGATCCGGCTGACATTCCGCGCCCCTACACTCCCGCTGCCTATCTGCCGAATATCCTCGCCAGTACGCCAGCGCACCAGATAGTAACCTGTCGTGAAACACCCGAGAAGATAAGCGAACAGCCCAATGATGCTGGCTTCGGCCCCATTGGCCGATTGCAGTTGTTCGATCCACATCATAGGTCTTGTGTCCCAACTCAAACCGCGGCGCCAGATCTACTTATTTAGCGATTGTAACCTTTCCCGGCGAATAGTGTGAATCAAAAATTTCGACGCGTCATCGGTTATTTCGAACCTTTGACAGGTGGTCCCTGCGGAGACTTTCGTGGGGCGCTCTTGCAGACCTCATCAAGATGAGGATTGATTCTCTGGCAGCGACTTCCAATATTGCATTTGTAATGGTGCTATAAACTCTTAAACCTTCGCACCTGGCGTAACATGCATACCTCCCGATTGATTCTTTGTCTGTCGCTTACACTCGCGCTGGAGTTCCCCGGCTATGCCGCTCCGCACCAATCCACCGTTCAGCAGTACGATCGTGTGTTCACCACTTACCCGTATTCGGACCCAGACCCAGTACCGATTATGTCGAGGTTCTATCCTTACTTTCGCTACGATGGGTTCACCGATTCACCGATCCAGAAAAAATGGAAAGTCGTGGAATTGTCGAACGATTATCTACAGGTGCTTATTCTGCCCGAGATTGGCGGAAAAATCTGGGCCGCAATCGAGAAATCCACCGGCAAGTCCTTTATCTATTTTAATCAGGTGGTCAAGTTCCGCGATGTCTCTATGCGCGGTCCCTGGACCAGCGGCGGCATGGAACCGAATTACGGCATCATGGGGCACACGCCGAATTGTTTCACCCCGGTGGATTACCTGGCGCGGCAAAACCCCGACGGCAGCGCGAGTTGCTTTATCGGAGTGCTGGACTTGCTAACACGGACGACTTGGCGGCTGGAAATCAAGTTACCTGCGGATCAGGCCTGCTTTAGCACGCGCTCCTTCTGGCACAATGGCTCGGGTCTCGATCAAGCCTATTACACCTGGATGAACGTCGGCATCAAATCCGCCGGCAACCTGCAGTTCATCAACCCGGGCACGAAGTACCTCGGTCACGACGGCCGAGTCTTCGATTGGCCGATTAACCCGGAAAATGGCCGTGATATCTCATGGTACGAACAAAATAACTTTGGCTCGTACAAATCATACCACGTGGTAGGCCGCCTGGCCGAATTCTTTGGCGGTTATTGGCATGACGAAGATTTCGGGATGGCACGTTGTTCCGATTACTCAGATAAACCAGGTCGCAAGATCTGGATTTGGGGATTGTCGCAAGAAGGCATGATCTGGGAGAAACTGCTGACCGACACCGATGGCCAATACGTTGAAGTCCAATCCGGCAGACTCTTCAATCAAGCCGACGAAAACAGCAGCCAAACCCCCTTTAAACATAAGGAATTCTTGCCGTACGCGACCGATGCCTGGGCGGAATACTGGCAGCCGGTCAAAGGGACAAAAGGTTTCGTGACCGCCAGTCCCTGGGGCGCTTTGAATGTGACCCGAAAACCGGATCGGCTGATCGTTGGTGTTTCGCCTGCTCGCCCGCTACACGATAAACTGCAGGTATTCGACGGGACCAACCTTGTTTGGCAGCGGCCGCTCGATCTAAAGCCCCTGCAGCCGCTCATCGAAGAGGTCAAACTCAGCCATCCAATCAATACACTCCGAATTTATGTCGGCGAAGATAAGCTGCGTTACGTCGAGGCGGATGAGGCAGCGTTGAGCCGGCCGCTGACATCGCCGCCGGACTTTGATTGGAACTCAGTTTATGGACTTCATCTAAAGGGCAAGGAAAGCGCCCGGCAGCGTTCTTATGTCCGCGCCGCCGATGAGTTCCAGACCTGCCTGAAGAAGGACCCCAATTTCTTACCCGCACTGGTTGAAATGGCATCGCTTGAAAACCGCCGCGGGCACTGGCCCCAAGCCGCAAACTTCGCGCGGCGAGCCCTGAGCATCGATACTTATGAGCCTGCGGCTAATTACCAATTCGGTCTAGCCAGCGCCGGTCTTGGGAAGACGGCTGACACGAAGGACGCCTTCAGCATCGCGGCGCTATCACCGGATTGGCGCAGCGCGGCGTGTGTGGAACTCAGCAAGGCCTTTTTGCGCGAGCAACGGTTCGACCGCGCGGAGGTCTACGCCGGCGAAAGCCTTGTAAGCAACCAAAAGAATTTGGACGCGCTTCAGCTTCAGGCCTGCATCCGACGATTGCAGGGAGACTCCGCACGGGCACAGGCGGCACGCGATCAATTGCTCAAGGTCGATCCGTTGAATCACTTTGCCCGATTCGAGGCTTATCTTGGAGGCAAAGCCCGGAAGGAAGATTTTACCCGCAGAATTCAGAATGAATTGCCGCACGAAACCTACTTAGAGCTCGCCGCCTGGTACCGCAATGTGGGATTAAATGGAGACGCTATAAAGGTTCTGGAGACGGGGCCGGCGACCTCAGAGGTGCTGTACTGGCTGGCGTTTTTGCGACAGGACACCAACTTACTTTCCCGCGCCGAAGCAGTTTCGCCCGCGTTCTCGTTCCCTTTCAGGACAGAAGCCGTCCCGGTATTCGAGTGGGCTGCTCAGGCGCATTCGAACTGGCAAGCCAAGTACTTCCTGGCGCTGATCCGCTGGTTCCAAGGCGATCTGGCTCAAGCCCAAGAGTTGCTGAGTGCCTGTGGTGAGGAGCCTCGATTCGCCGCATTCTATGCAGCGCGGGCGCAAGTCTCGAAAGATAGTGCCATTCAGGATCTGAAGCGGGCGAGTGAATTGGAGCCTGCCCAATGGCGTTATGGTGTGATGTTGGCCCGCAATCACCTGCAGCAAGGCGACGCGCCGCAGGCCTCGCAGGTCGCTGCCGAATACGCAAAACGATTTCCGACGAGCGATGTCATGGCTGTTTTGCAGGCCAAGTGTTTGGTCGCAAACCAGCGCTATCAACAAGCAGCCGCTCTGCTGAATAACCTGAACCTCCTGCCGTGTGAAGGCAGCACTGAAGCCCACTCGCTCTTTCGGGAGGCTAACCTGATGCTCGTTCGGGAACAGTTCGAAAGCGGCGCTTACGCAGAGGCACTAAAACTGGTTGGCAAAGCGCGTGAGTGGCCCGAACACCTCGGCTCGGGCAAACCCTATCCTGAGGAGATTGACGAACGCTTGGACGACTGGCTCGAGTACCAATGCCAACGGCACCTCAACCCGAATGACGCGCAGAAAAGCCTTAACAAAATCCTGACTTTTATCCCCCGTCAGTCACGGAGGAACATCGGCGAGGTTGTTCGTGCCTTGGCACTCAAGCAGAGTGGGAAACAAACCGAAGCCAGGCAATTGCTCGAAAGTTGGTCCAAAGAGGAACCCACCAACCAACTGGCCAAGTGGGGCAACGAATTGGTGGTCTCCGGATCGGCCCCACTTCCCGCTGAACTGCAGAGCACCGAGTGCCGGGTGCTGGCAACTTCGCTGCGCTGAGTTACTTGGAGGGCTGGGTTGCCGCAGCAGGCGCCTTTACTCGCCTGTAAACGTCAACGCCCGGTTTTTGGTTCTCGCGCTGCTTGTCGAAATTTGTGGATAACGTCCAGGTATCCTGGTCCAACATGTAGATCGAAACGTATTCGTCGTCGACCTCCTCCATATTGCCCGGCGAAGAACCACCGCGGATATGATAGAACTTGGCCGAACTGAACGGACCCAACTTTTCCAGTTTGAAGTCACCTTGAGCGTAAATCACGACGTTGTCATCCGCGCCAATGATCTGGAATACAAATTTGTCTTTTTTGATCTCGATGGTCTGCGTGAAGTTCTGGCCCTGATCATTGGTTTTTTTGACCGACCACTTACCAGATAGGGAAGCCAAATCTTCAGCCGCCAAAGACGTAAAGCCGCAGAAAACCAGCGCCAGAATAACGCTCGAGAGTATTTGTTTCATGGTTTGAGAGAGAATTGTGTTTTGGCGGATACTCTGCTGCCGGTGAGGTCCAGTCAAGTCAAGGAAGTGCGGCAACTTTACAGGTTGGTCTTCAAATGGTACGCTAAAGCATGCCCACGACGAACCGCTCGCTCGCATTTACGCTGATCGAACTGCTTGTAGTTATTGCCATCATAGCCATTCTGGCGGCGCTTTTGCTTCCAGGGTTGTCACGAGCCAAAGCGGCAGGACAATCGGCAGCCTGCAAAAGCAACCTCCATCAACTTGGAGTGGCGCTAAAACTGTACACCGATGAATTTCAAAAATACCCGGTTTGCGCGGCGATCACTGCAGCGCGCGGCCAGGTGCTTTCACTTTGGGATGCGACCCTGCTACCTTATGTCGCCAATAATCGCGATGTTTTCAGCTGTCCCGCCAACAAGGATGGCCCGAAATGGACGAATAATGCTTCGCTGCCGCGTCGAAACTCAAGCTACGGGTATAACATGGCTGGGAGCGGCCGCTATCCCAGCTCAGCCGAAGCCACTCTGGGCCTGGATGGCGGGTTGAACACGGGCCGTCCGCGGTATCTACCTGAAAACCAGGTGCGTACGCCCAGTGACATGATCGAAGTGGCCGATTGCAAACCCAAGCTAGGAGGCGCTGACAATGATCTGGACGACCTTTTCCCAATCAACCTGCTGGCAGAGCTCGCTCCCCGACACAATAATGGTGAGAATGCGGTTTTCTGCGACGGTCATGTAGAGTACGCCAAACACCTGGTTTGGGTGCAAAAGAGTGAGCGTGCACGCAAACGCTGGAATAATGACAATGCCCCGCATTCGGAAACGTGGCAGAATAACTAACGACGTTTCAATATCATCTAAACGGAGGGCTGCTCTCCAGCGACTGAGCGCAGCAGGTTGTCCTTAAAGTTGCGACCGACGTTTAAGCGCACACCGGACTTCAATATCGCCAGGTAGTCGCCATGAGCCCACGGCACAATTTCCTGCAGCGCCTCCAGGTTAATCAAATGGCAACGATGGATGCGCACGAACGAGGCCGGCGCCAGCTGAGCTTCCAAGGCGGAAATCGACTGCCGGATCATATGCCGCTGCGAACGGGTGTGCAGGAAGACATACTTTTCCTCCGCTTCGATCCATTCAATGTCAGATGTTTTCACGAAAAAAATGCGTCCGTCGGCGCGCACGAGGAGCCGTTGGATCCGATTACTGGCGCGCAAACCGTCCAACAACCGGGCGACTTGCTCCGTCGATTCCTTGCCTTTTTCGAGACTTCGGATAGCCCGGTCGACCGCCGCATTCAAGCGCTCTGACGTGAATGGTTTTAGCAGGTAGTCGAGCGCTTCGACTTCGAACGCCCGAATCGCGTATTCGTCGTAGGCAGTCGTGAAGATGACTATCGGTTTCTCCTGACGATAAACCTCTCGCAACACGTCGAAGCCGTCTCCCCGTGGCATCTGAATATCCAACAGCAACAGGTCCGGGCGCAGTTCAAGCGTTTTCTCAATAGTCTCGATGCCGTCACCTGTTTCGGCGACTACCTCGATGTCGTTGCGCGCCTGGAGGAATTTGCGAACTTTGCTTCGCGCCGGCGGTTCGTCATCGGCAATCAAGGCGCGGACGATCATAGTGCGACGAGCGGTGGCTCCGCGGTCAAAGGAATGCCCAAATGCACATGCAATCCCCCTTCAGGCCGGTTCTTGATTTCGAACTGGTACTCCTCGCCATACAGCGCGTGCAAACGCTGACGGGTGTTGCTGAGGCCCACGCCGCTATTCATCGCGCTGCTCACATCCTCAATACCCGGCCCATTATCCAACACGTCCAGCGTCAGCATCGACTCCTTCCTCACAATCCGCGCCTGGACCCGAATCACCGGTTCTCGTTCCAGATCATGATGCTTGATCGCATTCTCGATCAATGTATGCAAGATCAGGCTCGGGACCATAACGTCCTCGTCCGCGTTCGAACACTCAATATCAAATAAAACTCGCTCGCCAAATCGTGCTTTGATCAGTTCCATCGCACAGCGGACGAACTCCAGTTCCCGGCGCAGGCTGACACTCGTCGCCAGGTCTTTCTCCAAACTCATGCGCAGCATCCGGCTTAGCGCCGAGAGCATATGATCCGCGCGATCGACGTCTTCATACATCACCGAAGACACCATATTGAGCGTATTAAACAGGAAATGCGGATTGAGTTGTGAACGCAACGCCTGCAACTGTACCTGGGCAAGTTCACGCTGCAATTCTGACGTTTTCAGCTCGAGGGCCGCTGCTCGCCGCTCCTGTTCCCGGCTTTCACGATAATGTGCCATGACCCGCAAAACCGCGTAAACCAGCCAGTAATGGATGAACTGTTTATGGTATTCCATCAGGAACCGGTAGCCCATCTGCCCGTAGTCATAGACACCCAGCCCCAACAACGAGTAAACGCCACGGCGAGTAAGCAACATCAACAGCGTATGGATGACGCCAAAAATCACCGAGATCAGCAGGTGCGCAGGAACGGTCCAGTACCAATTTTGACGCCGGATGGGCAGCCGGCTAAACCCCAGCACCATTAGCGGGACGAGCGCAAATATCGTATAATGTCCCGTGAACTCCCAAAGCAGAGGATAGCCGTAGGGCATGTTGCTGCCTTGTGCCAGCCCCGAGGTGTACACTGTCCCTGCGGTTAAAACCGCGCCGATCGTGTAGACAAAAAGGACAATCCACCAATTGATGTCCGAAAGCTGAATCCAATAGCGACGTTCTGCACCCGACGACGCAGCGGGACGCCCCGGAAGCGATGGCGTTGTCTCCAGCCGCTCACTGTCAGACTTCGCGCTATAAGCATTCATCACCGCTCAGGCTTTTATTTCACCGGCCTCCTGGAATCTCTTGAAGTTGCGAACACGGCGAACTCAACCGCGTAGAGGCGGGCGTTTCTAATGATGGGCCCAGCATCCTTGCTTTCATTCCGAACAGAAAACGGAGCCAGTTGTTTCGACGGATCGCAAATTCGTAAGTTGCGACGATCAACACAAACGAAACGGCGCTGATGACGACGAATTTAAGAATATCAGGAATGAGCCAGCGCACGACAAAAAAACCAACGACCAGAATGATGGTTTGGTGAAGAACGTAAAAGGGCAAAACGGCTTCGTTGCTGTACTTCACAAAGCTTGTCGTAAAACTGAGGTATCGCTTGCACAGACCCAGAAATCCGAGAATAAAACACCAGGAACTCAGCGCGAAGAGTGACAATAGAAAGGCATATCGGGGCGTTCCAAACTTCGGGTCTCCGGCGGATTTCCAAAGCACCAGAAGCGCCAGGAAAATGCCCAGCGCGCTGCTCAATGACACCCAGCGCAGCCTTTCGATTCGTTTTTCCACCTGCTCGCAGCCGACGATAAGGAAACCGTACATGAAGTAGAACACATATATGATCAACGGCCAGCCCCCGTAACTGCGCTGGCCCCACTGTGAGTTGGGATTAAGTAAAGCCATCAGTGCCATCGGTGCCAATGCCAGCAAATAAATCGCACCGGACTTTGATCCGAAATGATTGATGGCATTGATAGTTTTCTCCCCGGCTTGTCCCTGCAGGAACAGCAGCAAGGGGAGACAAAGCATACTAACCAGAAACAGGGCTTCCAAATACCAGAGGTGCAAACCCATCCAGGCAAAATTTCCGCCAAATCCGTAAAACCCCTTGAAATATTGCGGATAGAAATCGAAAAACGAACCCTTGAAACCGGAAAAACTCACCCGCTCGAAATAGACCTGGAGTGCTATGTGCGTGAAACACCCAACTGCCAGCGGGACCAACAAACGAGCGGCGCGGTCCCTGACGAATTTTCCGACCGTACGGGAGCCTAACGCGTAGAACGTGCTGGCACCGGAGATAACGAAAATGATTGGCATCATCCAGCAAGCCAGAAAGGTGGTCCAGACCTGCACCGCCTCGTGGCGCGTAGGATTTTTTACATGCCACCCGCCAGTATCGAAAAACCGTCCGCAATGAAAAATAAAGACGGTAAGGATAACCAGAACCCGGAGCCAATCGAGGTCATAACGTCGTTTCATAAGAATGCGTTTTGCGGCACAACAAAGCCACAAATCACGCAACCTGGACCAGTGATTTGTCACGAACCGCAGTTAAAAGGGAATGAACGCCGCGGAAAAGACATTGAATGGCGCCGCGCTTTTGTTACAAGCTGCGCCATGAAAATCGATCGCCGGCGGTTCCTCACGGCTGCGGGATTCGGAATCGGTGCCCTGGGCCTGCAGGTGGAGGTGTCAAACAGCGCCGAGGATGCAAAAGGCGGCAGTTTCCAGCGTGGAACTCCCACCATGCACCTTGGACTCGTCACCTATAATCTGGCGCAAGACTGGGACATCGCGACCATCATCAAGAATTGCGAGGCGACCAGATTCGAGGGCGTCGAATTGCGCACGACTCATGCGCACAAGGTGGAAGTCAATTTATCCAAGGAAGAGCGCAAGGAAGTCAAAAAACGATTCGCCGATTCCAAGGTTCAATTGATGGGCCTGGGCAGCATTTTTGATTATCACACGCCGGACCAAGCCAAGTTGCGCAAGGATATCGAAGCCACCAAGGAGTACATCATCCTGGCCCAGGATGTCGGCGCCACCGGCGTGAAAGTTCGTCCCAACGGTTTGCCGAAAGAAGTTCCCATCGAGAAAACCCTCGAACAAATCGGCCATGCGTTACGCGAACTCGGTGATTTTGCACGGGTTCACGGCCAGGTGATCCGACTCGAGGTGCATGGCCCGGGCAGTTCGTTCCCGCCTCATATCCGCACCATCCTGGATACTGCAAATCATCCCAACGTCGGGGCCTGTTGGAATTGCAATGCGACCGATCTCGACGGTGAGGGTTGGGATCATAATTTCGACCTGCTGAAGAACAAAATTCTTTCGGTGCACATGACCGACTTGTTTCAGCAGGAGTACCCTTTTAGGAAACTGTTAAATGGCCTCAATCAAATTCCGTTTCGTGGCTTCTGTCTAGCAGAGATTCCGGCCAGCACCGATCCAATTCGCGTGATGAAATATTATCGCGCGTTGTGGTTGGCATACCAGGGCCTCCTGTGATGAGGACCTCCTCCTTCGTAGCGGCAGGCGTCTCGCCTGCCGTAGAACCGGGCGTCCCGCCCGGTGGGTCGCCTCGGCGGAACGGCTACGGCACAAAACCGGGCGGCAAGATGCCGCCCTTTACGGCAGGCGAGACGCCTGTCGCTACATCGCGAGGCGGAAGGCGCTCCACGGCCTTGCTGATGTTGCTCGCTGCATTACTGCTATGCTTTTCGAATAACGGTTACAGCCAAATCGTTCATGTCGAAGTCGTATTTTCCGAGAAACTGGGTGATTTGGACATTGATCGCATGGCCCTTGGCCAGGGAGGCTTGTCCGACCAACCGATGTGGAGTAATCGGGTCTCCGAAATAGCCGCATTGCATCCCAAAATCATTCGGCTTTTCGTTCAAGAGTATTTCAACTTGCTGCCCAGTCCTAACGATTATCACTTTCAGACACTAGATAAGTCGGTCGATACAATTCGACAAACCGGGGCCAGCCCGCTCATGTGCATCTGCTTTAAGCCACGCCTGTTTTTCCCCCAAATCAATCAGGACATCGTTGAACCAACTAATTACGACGATTGGGAACGGCTGATTTTCGAGCTGGTTAAACATTACCGGGACCTGCGAGCCGGTATTCGGTATTGGGAAATTGCCAACGAACCGGATATTGGCGAAGACGGCGGCTGCCCGTATCGTTTCAAACCTGAGAATTATACTCGTTACTACCAGCACACCGTCAGTGCAATCTTGCGCGCAGACCCCGAGGCGCGCGTAGGGGGCCCGGCGTTGGCCTCATGCCACTCCCCGATCCTGCCCGCCTTATTGAGTTACTGCCAAACCAACGGAACTCCGCTGCATTTCGTCTCCTGGCATATTTACAGCAGCGACCCCAAAGCCGTCCGCGGCACAATCGAGTACGTTCGTGGTTTGTTGCAAGAATATCCCCAATTGAAACCCGAAACTTTCCTGGACGAGTGGAACATGGATCTAACCAACCCGCCGCTCGACCCGCGTTTTCAGCCGTGCTATCTCGCCGAGGCGATCTGGCAAATGAAAGAGGCCGGACTGGATTACTCCTGCTATTATCACATCCGCGACTGGTATGTTTCCTTCGATCAGTTTGCCCCGTTTATGTCCGAGCAGGGAACCGCTTTCATGACTCGCTGGTGGAATCGCATGCCTCAATTTGACGGTTTGTTCGATTATCAAAATCAAATCCGCCCTGCCTATTTCGCTTTTAAGCTGCTCTCTCGCTTACGAGGCGAAAAACTGCGACTGACTAGCGATACCTCTTCCGTCCACGGCTTCGCCAGTCACGACCCTCAGTTGCGCATGGAAAATCTGGTGCTTTGGAACTTCTCTGGGAGTGCCGTAGATGTTGAACTTTCCTTAAAAGGGTTCGAGCGAAACAGGCGCTACCGGCACATCATGCTGGATGCCGCCGCATCGAGCAGCGATGAAAACGCCCGGCTTAGGCCCGATCCATTCGCCAACCTGAGTAAAGGCGACCAGTCGCTGAAGCTGCGCTTCGAGCCTTATGCGGTCCACTACTGGTCGTTTGAATAAGACGGAACAGTCCGTCCTTCCCCCGGCGCCTGGCACAGCCCCTCTGCTTTAGGAGGTGCCTTCGCGCATTGAACCCATAAACCCGCGCATTCCCTCGGCCCTCGTTCTCGTTCCTCATCGCCCTTGATCTTTCCTGGATTTTTCGAGGACGAGGGACGACGACGACGAGCACGAGGACGATGCAGTCCACGGTTCATGGAAAGGTATTCTCCGAGACTGCAAAACGGATTGTGTCTGGTCCCCAAACCGGTTATCAGAGAGGGCAACCTATGGCCAACAAAGGACGAGTTAAAGTCGGGATCATCGGCTCTCAATTCGAGGCGGATATTCACGCGGATTCCTTCCGCATCATGCCGGATGAAGCGGAGGTCGTTGCCGTTGCTTCCCCCACTCCAGGCAACGCCGAACGCTTCGCCAAAAAGCATAAAATCCCGCGCGTTTTCACCGATTATCGGCAAATGTTAGCCGAACCCGATATCGAGATGGTGACGATCGCCGCGCCGAATACTTTGCACGCCCAAATGACCATAGACGCTGCCAAGGTCGGCAAACACGTCGTGTGCGAAAAACCCCTCTGCATGACGCTCGAGGAGGCTGACCTGATGATCGCCACCTGCAAGAGGCAAGGCGTCCTCCTCATGTACGCCGAGGAGCTTTACTTCACTCCGAAATATGTGAAGGCCAAACAAATGGCCGACGAGGGTGCCTTTGGAAAAGTCTATTTAGTGAAGCAAACCGAGAAACATTCCGGACCTCACGCGCCGTGGTTTTGGGATGTCACACGCTCCGGCGGCGGCGTGTTTATGGATATGGGCTGTCACGGCATTGCCTTTTGCTGGTGGTTTCTGGGGCGGCCCAAGCTCAAGAGCGTCCTGTGTCACATGGGGACCTATGTGCATGCGGACAAGACCAAGGGAGATGACGAATGCCTCTGCATACTCGATTTTGAGAATGGCGCCAAAGGCGTCGTCGAGGATAGCTGGGCTCGACGTGGCGGGATGGAAGACCGCATCGAAGTCTACGGTGAAGGCGGCCTTACCTATGCGGATTTGCACATGGGTAACGCGCTGCCCACCTACAGCGAATATGGCTACGGCTATGCGGTTGAGAAGGCACCGACCACAAAAGGTTGGAGCTGGCCCGTGTTCGAGGAGTTATGGAACTACGGTTTTCCGCAGGAGATGCATCACTTTGCCCGTTGCGTCCGCGGCAAAGATTCACCGCAAGCGACCGGCGAGGACGGCCGTTTTGTCCAGGAAGTCCTTTACGCCGGTTACCAATCCGCGGGCCAGGGCGCGCTCGTGAAGTTGCCGTTCCGGCCAAAAGGCGTCAAGCGCCCCATCGATCTCTGGTTCAAAGGGCCGAACAAGCCCAAAACCCGTTAAACGTAACGCAGAGGTTCACTCTGCTGTATCGCAGTTTTCAACCTGCTTTTCTGCCGTTTCGCGTTGTTTCTGCAGATTAGAACTGCGTTAGGTGTTTCGTACCTTCTTCAGCAGGCATTCGATTTCTTCGCGATACGGTGCGGAAGGTTGGGCACCTCGCCGGGTGACTGAAATCGCGGCGGCCGCATTCGCAAATCGAACTGCGTCCAATAGCGATCTTCCCTCACTTATTGCCACGGCTAAAGCTCCATTAAAGACATCTCCGGCGGCTGTGCAATCGACCGCTTTCACCTTTATCCTTCGCACAAGCTGCTTCGATACGTTTGTGGCAACCAATGCCCCGTGTGCACCAAGCGTGATGATCACGGTCCGCACCCCGCGCGACAGCAGGCGATCGGCTGCCCGCGCTGCGGAGCTCTGATTTGACACGCGCACTCCGCTCAGGATTTCGGCTTCACTCTCGTTCGGCGTGAGAATGGAGGTCAGCCTCAGCAATTCCCCCGGCAAACGACGAGCGGGGGCAGGATTGAGAATGACGCGTAAACGCGCTTTGGCGGACATCCTCGCGGCTTCAATGATTGTTTCCAAAGGCGATTCAAGTTGCATCAGCACGGTGTCTGCATTGTTGAATGCCTTGCTCGCCTTCCGCACATCAGCGGGCGAGAGCCGCGCGTTGGCGCCGCCCGCCACAGCAATGCTGTTCTGGCCGTCTTTGCCGACAAAAATCAATGCGACGCCCGAGGGCGCGTCCGCGTCGCGCCTAATGTAATTCGTCTCAATTCGATCCTTACGAAAACCGGCAAGCGCCTGGTCGCCCAAAACGTCCTCCCCAATGCGCGCGATAAATGTGACCCTGCCGCCGGCACGCGCAGCGCTCACCGCCTGGTTCGCCCCCTTGCCGCCGGCTGCCGTTATAAACTCCCCGCCCAATATCGTCTCTCCCGGCCGCGGAATGCGATCGAGTTTGATCACCATGTCCGTGTTCGAACTGCCGATGACCAGGATGCGAGGCATGAAAACGAAGCGTTTGAGCTACGGCAATTTCTGGATGGTAATGTCCTTGTAAGACGCTTCCGCCACAGCGCCTCCGTGAATCTGCAGCCCAATCAAACCATACTGCGGAATGTTGTCGTCAGACTCGGTATAATCGACGGTCTGGAGTCCGTTGACCCAGAGCCGAATCCGCTTGCCCTCACAACGAATCTGGTAATCGTTCCAGTCATCCCGCTTCAGCACCTTGTTAACCTCGGCCATATTCGCGGCGGCAAGCGTCTTGTTGCGGCGCGACTCATCGTACAGGCTCCCCCAATACTGAGGGTCGCCCAGGTCCGCCTGGTAGCCGACCATCTCGTTCGGCGGATTAATGGCTCGTTGGCTGCGAATCTGGATTCCCCCGTTGATAAAACCCGACTTCCCCGTCAGCTTGAATTTGAGACGCAGGACGAAATTCGTATATGCCTTTTCGGTGCAAAGAAATTCGTTGCGCGGAACAGTTTTGATTAGAGAGCCACCCACAAACGCTCCGTTCTCGATCCGCCATGTGCCGTTTGTGTCACCGCTCCAGTCTTTGAAGCTCATGCCATCGAAGAGGCTGATTTCTTCCGATTTGACCGTCGTTAGTGCGGCAAATGAAACCACTAGGTAGGTCAAAATTCTGAGATGGTTCATGGCGATTGGTTAGCCCAAACCCCAGCAGGTGTCTAGGCAATTGCCTCTTGGCACACGATGGCGCGCCAGCGTTTTGGAGTGCGGCAGTCGCCTGCCGCTTTCAATTGGGCAGTGGATCATAACCGTCGCGGTGCCGCGTTCTATCCCCTCCTACTTCCGATCCAGAACCACTTTCCGATAATAGCTGTCATCATGCGGTCGCTGCCACCCATTGGTAGACGCCGTCAATTCAGGCCGGTGTTTGGCCCACATCTCATTGACGAATGGGTCCCACGCCTGACCTTGTCGCGACCAGTCATGATCGTGATCGCGACCGGTGGCTTCTTTAATCCTTTTCACGAAAGTCTCGTCGTTCTCATACATCCAACGGTCGACATAATCAAAGAAGGCATCGTGGTTCCACGCTTTCTCCGCGTGCATTAAGTGCAATGCAAGCGCTTGTGCGACCCAACCCACGCTCGTGCAACAGCGCCGATACGCTTCGCTGGTGTTCTGGCCCTCCTTCCATTCCGCTGGAGGCGTGTGCTCGTAAGGTCCCCAGCCATTGCCCCGATCACGTCTAACTCCTGTTGCGGTGTCGATTCCTGAGTGGCCTGTGAAAACAACCTTTGCACCGGTCCACGCTTCGCCATAAGCGGTCTGCTCGTCTTCGCCAAAGCTCACCTTGGGAAAGGATTGGTTGATGTTTGCCAATTCCGCATCTCCGAGCAGCAGGCCCGCAAAGACGATTGGAAGTTTGCGCCCGCTGCCGTGTCCGCCCCAACAGGTCCAGCCCGGATGGCCTCCGCGGACCATGCTCCCGAGATCAATCCCCACCTGCACATAATTCACCAGCAGCGGTTCCTTTTCCTCAGGTGCCAAATCTGTGCAGAGCAACAACGCTGAAATGCCGGCGACCCGACCGTATTCCAGGCCGTATTGCGGCATATTCTCGACCGGTTCTTCGAAGCCGAAAAAACAAGTTCCAACCCAAGGACGTTGCGTGAATCGAATGTACCTCTCGACGTGCGGCAGACTCTTTGTCCGAGTTGACGCTGGGAGAAGGTTCCGTTTCAGATCACGTGCCAAATAGATTTTTTGGCTGCGGTCGCAAAACCCCGGCCGGAATGCATCGGGCGGCTGTGGTTCGTTCAGGCAGGTAAGAATGGCGGCGGTTCGGATTGGGCTGCTGTCCTCCACCCCCCGCTCGATGTTATTGCGCAGTTGCGCATGCAAAACCAGCCCCTTGGGCAGGCTAATCGTGGATACCAGTGAGTCACCCGGCTCCAGGGTAATCGGCAACTTTTGGTTCAATCCCGGATCAAACCAGTTACGGACCCCACTGTCGTAAGACACCTTCATTTGAGCCGGTGGATTCCGCATGAAACCGTTGCGCACACGCTGTTCGACTGGGCGCTCTTTGTCCATGTGGTCCAACTCGTTCTCGGGAATTTCCAGCGCATAGAGCGGTTTGGGATCGATCGCCGTAATGGTGGTTGGCCCCACCACGTACCAGTTGCCATTTACAAATCGCCCTACGTGCGCCGGTTTCTCGAATGTCCATGTGATTCCATACTCCGAAACGGTCCGCTTCAGCGGCAAATCGGATAATCTCACAACGCCGGGCGGGTTGCTGCTCGTGTAAATGACGACTGGCGGGCGATTACTTTCGGCCGCAGCAATTGCTGCGTCACTATAGGGATCAACCTCAGAAGAATGCTTTTCCTGACCGATCGCCAGGATGACTGAACTGACACAAACCAAACCAATAAACAAAGGCACAGGTACTCGCGGAGACATGACTTCAGGAATTCGACCCCAAAGCCGTCCCTTCGGCAAGTCAGGATTCCCTTCGCACCGTCGGACGGTTCTGCTACAGTTCTTGTATGCGGCTCCAGCGCTCACTCATTGGGTTTGCCTGTCTTCTTATCTCAAGCCCGCCGTCAACTACGGTTGGCGCAGAAAAATCCTACCTGTCACCACCGCCTGACGAGCAGCAATTGCCACGGGCGATGCATTCAAAGATGAAGGCCCTGCCGACTATCAAAGTCGGTTTGGCCGACGACGACATTATCGGGACCGACAATCGCGCCTTGCAGGCTGCCGTCGACTACATCGCAGGCCTCGGTGGAGGCGTCGTTGAAATTGGCGCTGGCGAGTTTTTAATGCACGATTCTCTTCACCTTCGCCCGTTTGTGACCATCCGGGGCACCAAAGGCAAAACGATCTTGCGCAAAGACAAGTCGTCCGCGTCACCTTTGGCATTGGATGGCGATTACGGCGAGGAACAGGTCACCGTTTCCAATCCTGATGGATTCGAGGTTGGCTACGGCATCACCATTTGGGACAACCAATCTGGCGGATTTCACACGACGGTCGGGCGGATCACGGGACGGAACGGAAACACCTTTTCATTCGATATGCCGTTGAATGCCGACTGCATGGTGGCTAACAAAGCGCAGGCAGCAACGGTTTTTCCCGTCATCAGTGGTTACAACCTTGAAGGCGTCCGGCTCGAAGACCTGACCATCGATGGCAACAAGGACCAAAACGTTTCTCTGAACGGATGCCGCGGGGCGGGTATCTTCTTGTACCGCGGTTTCGGTACGATCATCCGGAATTGCGTCGTTCGGAATTTCAACGGAGACGGCATCAGTTTTCAGCAATCCAACGACGTGTTGGTGGAAGATTGCACCAGCGAGGGGAACACTGGGCTGGGAATGCACCCAGGCAGTGGTTCACAACGACCCGTCGTCCGGCGTTGTGTCGCGCGCAACAATGGCGAAGACGGCTTATTCCTTTGCTGGCGCGTGCGACATGGACTCTTCGAAAAGAACATCTTGGAAAATAACGGTCGTTACGGAATCTCCATCGGCCATAAAGATACCGACAATCTTGTCCAGGAGAACGAGGTCCGCGGCAACGCCCAGGACGGGATATTCTTCCGCAACGAAACGCAGGGAATGGCCGGGCACCGCAATCGCCTCGAGCGAAATATCGTTGAAAACAACGGCGGCCAGGATCAGGCGGCGGGGATTCGCGTTCGTGGCGAGACTCAAGATCTGGTGTTTCGGAACAACATCATCCGGGATACGCGGCCGCCGGAAGCTCGCAAACAGATCGTTGGGATCCGCATTGAAGAAGGCGCCGGAGAAGTCACTCTCGAGGGCAACGAGATTGAGGCCAAGACAAAACTGGAGGATGCGCGGCTCGCCTCGCACGAGCGGCACTAAAGTCGTTGGAGCCTGCTGCATCCACGTAGCGGCATGCGTCTCGCCTGCCGGAGAGCCGGGCATCTTGCCCGGCAGGTGCGAGCCGGGTAACGAACCAGTGAGTTAGTCATGTGCAATGAGGTGTATTTACTCCGCGCCAAGTGCGGTTGCGTCCAAACCCTGACGGGCGAGACGCCGTCCTCTCCGTCAGGCGAGGACGCCTGACGCTACGGGCGCTTGTCGGACGCCGCCTATTGGTTTATGAGTAGTGCGCATGAAGCCGCGCGTTTTCCTGGTCTACTTGCTTCCCATTTGCCTCGCCACTTTGTTGCCCGCTTTCGCTTTCGCTGCTGAGCACGCTCGCGTCGATGTCATACTCTGGTTTGATACGGAGGATTACCTGTTGCCGGCCGATGATGATGCCTGCCTGAGACTCGCCACAATGCTCACCGAACGTCACATCCGCGCGACGTTCAAAGTGGTCGGTGAAAAGGCGCGAGTCCTCGAACGACGCGGACGCCGAGATGTGATCGCGGCTCTTAAGAAACATGATATCGGTTACCACGCCAACTATCATTCAGTTCATCCAACCCCCACCGAATATCTGGCCGATTGCGGTCTGCTGGATGGCATGGAGGAGTTTGCTCGTCGCGAAGGAGGCGGGGCAGCCGATGTGCGCCGAATCTTCGGGCGCAAAACTCTGGTTTGCTACGGGCAGCCGGGTTCCTCCTGGGGCGCGCAGGCCGTCGCCGCGTTGGGGCAGATCGGCATCGCGCCGCACGGCATTCCTTGTTACGTCGATGAAGGGGACCATGTGGGCCTGAACCAGAAACCGTTTTGGTACGCCGGGACCTTGAATGTCTATCACATGGGCCGGAATTACACACGGATGGAGTTGCACGACCCTGCTGCACTAGAACCAGCCAAGCAGCACGTCTCAGAAATGGTTAAACGACTGGCTGGCGAAGACGGTGGTGGGTTGATCAGCATCTTTTATCACCCTTGTGAATGGGTCCACCAGGAGTTCTGGGATGGCGTGAATTTCCGGCGCGGCGCCAATCCTCCGCGAGAACAATGGAGACCGCCGCCGCAGAGGTCGGCAGAAGAAACCGAAGCCGCCTTTCGTCGATTTGGGCAATACATTGATTTCATTCACTCGCGGCCGGGCGTGCACTTCGTTACCGCAGGTGATTTGCCGGTGATCTACCCCGATGCCGTTCACCTAAGTGGCGCACCGGAAAAAGATATCTCCGAATTAGCCTCCCGACTCGTCGCCTCCGGAAATTCCGGGTTGGATTTTCAAATGATTGAGAATCGCGCCTATTCCGTCGCTGACCAGTTTGAACTCTTAACAACCGCGGTTAGCGAATTGATCAGCAAAGGCAAAGTTACCTTTCCGTTGAAAGTGAAAGGACTGTTGGGCCCTGATAATCCGGCGCCGTCATGTGAGAAGAACCATATGGATTGGCCGGCGTTCCGCGATACGACCCTGGATGTGTTCAATTACATTCAAACTGACCATCGAGTGCCGGCACGTGTCTTTGTTGGTCCGGATCCCGTTGCCCCTGGCGCCTATCTCCTGACCCTGGCTCAAGCGTATGATTCTTATCGCCGAAATGGGAAGTTGCCAGGCGAAGGCTTGGAATTGCCGGGCGACCCGGAGATGCTGCCGGCTCGTCATGTGGCCGAGGACACGCCTGGACTGTTTGGCGGCTGGATCATCCACAAAGAGGGCTTCCGCGCGCCTAAAGTCCTCGAAGTAGCCCGACTGCAAACCTGGACACTCAAGCCAGCCCTTCGTAAACCATAATCGCGGAAGGACAACTGATGCTGAACGAGTCGCAACGTCCCGGGACGGTCCCTCTCTACGCGCGACGGGGGAAACATCCTTGACGGTTGCTACGCGACGTGGCCTCACCTCATCTGCGTGTCAGTGGACTAAAGTCCACGGCTACCCTCAATCGCCGCTCCCCGACGCAGTTCAAGACTTCAACCCAACACTCCCGCGCCCGTTTTACTGCAACTCGTAAGTGCGGCGTTGCCCGTTGATTCGCAGCGTCACAGTACTTGGCCCGATGCCGATCACCGTTGCCCCGTTTACCTGATCTCCTACGGCCACTGTCCGGCCGTTGACAATCGCAGAAGGTCGCGTGGTGGCATAAATGATACCGTTGAGCTTGAACTCCGGCAGCGGCTTAGGCTGAGGCGGCACGGTGGCCGCCACTAAATTGGTTCCAACAGCGTTGGTCACAGCCGGAACAGCTGCCTCGGGCAGGGCGGTCGGTTTGGTGAGGGTTTCCGACGGGGGAGCCGAAGCTGCGGATTCCGAAACAGCAACATTCGTTGAAACTTCCGGCTGCGGAGCAGGAATTGTTTGCGGCGCCGGGGTCGAAGCGACCACAGCCGGTGCCAGCTGTTGCATTGGGGTGCGGGCGTAAACCTGTTCGCCGTCGTCCAGACCGGATTGAGTTCTAAACCAAACGCCCACTAGAATGAGGACCGCTGCGGCACCAGCGTAAGCCCACGTCTTCCGATAGCGCGCCGCCTGAACTGCCAGGTCTTCATCCCCGCCCCAACCCCGGCCTGAGGTGGAAGTCCGTGTCGCCGCTGGTGGTGGCTGCAGGTCATTTGCTGTGCGTGGCGCCGACTCGCTTTCGAGCAACGTCGCGGCGGCAGTGTCCAGTTCGTCCGATTCCAATTGCGTCTCGAGGTCCTCGGCTCGGCGGTTTGCAAAGGCCGCGCGCCACACTGGCAAGCGCTGCAGCAAACCGAGCTCATTCAGGAAAGTCGTGTTGATTATTGGCGCGACCATCATGTCGTCGTCACTTGGCCGAAGCTGGTGTTCCAGGACGTTGGCAATGTGAACCGCTGCCAAAGCAGTGAGCTTTTCCTCTTCCCCCATCGACGGCTCATGGTGCATCGCCGTCGCATCAATGATCGCGCTGGGCAAGTTCCACATCCCCACCAGGCAGGCGCCGATTTCGCCGTGATTCGCCCCAAACATCTCCTTCTCGACGTCCCAAAGTGTAACCGGTTGTTTACGGGCCAGCGAATGAACACGGCCGTACAAGTCATCAAAATTAGTCGCGAGCACGATCTTGCCCAGGTCATGCAGCAGACCGGCCGTAAGTGCCTGCGAGGCCAATGCTCGATCTTTGGTCTCGAACAGCACCAGGTCACGCGCAATCTGCGCGACGTTAACGCTGTGTTCCCAAATTTCGTTGATGGATAAATAGCCGGGCTTCAACCGGCTGTGCTCGGCAAGAAATTGTAAGGCCATTACCAGCGCCTTTACGGCGTCCAACCCTAATGACTCAACGGCTTCAACGGGGTCGGTCACGTTGCGCGGCAACCCCAGGTAAGATGAATTCGTGAGTCGTAGCACTTCCGAGCTCAAATCCGGGTCTTGGGCAATGAGCTCACCGACCTCTTCGTTCGTGACGCCGGGAGATTCGAGTGCTTTAAGGACGGCCGGATAAATCGCCGGAACCGCGGCTGGGTCGATCCTCACCTCAGCAGAGGCGGTTTCACCTGGTTTGGCGTTCGATTCGTTCACTGCATTCTCGATCCGGTTTTTGAGTGAGCCGGGCTCAATCGGTTTGGCGAGGATGTGAGGTGTTCCCAGAACTTTGGCAGCAACCAACGCCAGGTCAGCTTCGTATGACAGCAAAAAACGAGTCGTCTCAGGACGCCTTTCCAGTGCCTTGTTGAGCAACTCGCTCCCGTCAGGCGAGCCGAGATTAAAATCAACCAGCAGCGCGTCGAACGAGCGCTGTTCTAATTGCTCGAAAGCATCGGTTTCGGTCGCGACCGACGTGGCTTCCCACTCAGCGCCGAGCGCCTGGGTAATGTCAATCAACGCCTGCGGGTCCGCGATAGCCAGCAATACGCTTTTTGAACTCATAATGGGTCAAATAGCAGCATATTCCTGACCAAGATCAAAAAGCAGACACGCGCTCGGCCTTGGAATCACAACCCCCCTCAGCAGGCCAATAAACCAGCTGATTACAATTGGTTACGCAGACGCCGCTGCGATGAACAGGGACTTCAGACAGTCGAGGGCTGTTTGGATGATGCACTACTGTCGTTGATTCAGGAGCCCATTTGAGACAGCGTAGCGCGTCAATCCGGCAATGTGATGGATGTTCAGCCGCTTCATCACTTCCTGCCGATGGTTTATGACGGTTTTGACGCTCAGGTTCAGCTCGGCCGCGATTTGTTTGTTCAGCATGCCTTCAGCAATAAGCCGCAGCACCTCCGTTTCACGCCTCGTGATCGCACGATTGTGAGACGCCTCTTCAACCGGTGTCGAGCAATTGCCTCGGGAACTCGGCACACGACGCGCCATCGATGCACTAACCGTGCGTGGAAAACAAATGCCGTTGGCCAGCGCATAGCAAGTCAGCCCCGCCGTATGGTGTATCCGGAGCTTGTTCATAATCTCCTGTCGGTGCTTCTCCACAGTCTTGACGCTGACGTGAATTTCCCGCGCGATTTGTTTATTGGTCAGACCCTCGACGATGAATTTCAACACCTGCTCTTCCCGAGGCGTCAGCCTCTTGGGGATTAAAGTCCGCTCGGCAAAACTATTCGCCGTAGCCGCGCGGGCCGCTGAATCAGCCCCAACAAGAAGAATAAGGCGGTTGGGTGGATGTTGGGAGGATTTGGGTAAGTCAGCCTTTACGGTACACATAACAACGCATGTGGCATTCCGCCGTTGAGCATTGCTGGCTCAGATGCCTTCACTTAGCTACACCATTTTTGTCAAATAATAACCGCAGATTGACCTGGCGAAAGGCATCAGCCTTTTGCTCCATTATGAGGCCCTATTCAGTCCTTCCGGTCTATCGGCATCATTGAGGCACACTTTAACCAATTTTGCCGGCACCGGAACTTCCTTCCAAATCAAGGATCAAGGCTTCTACCGCAGACCGGGATGGAGCAGTAAAAAAATCTTACGCCAGAATACCCAAATCCACTTGGGGCGCCATGGGCCCTCGCATTGGTTCCTTGCGTGAATCCCTCACCTTTGCGAAAGTGAGTGCATGAGATTGGGTGTACTGGCACCTCAACACCAACAAGATCTTGAATCTCAGTTTTCGCTTCGACTGTAAGCACTTGTTTGTCAGTCTAATTGCTCAATGGGCGCGTGGCGGAATTGGCAGACGCGAAGGACTTAGGATCCTTTGGAGCAATCCTTGCAGGTTCGACCCCTGTCGCGCCCACCATGTAAAATGGGGCAGAGTTATTGCCGCGCTTAGGGGAGGTAGAGGCGAGGATTGCGCCGGCATTGTTGATTCACCATAGTGGTCTTCTCTAAGATCGGCTTGGCGTTACGGCAGTAACGGTGTGGCTTGGCGTTGACAGCTTCATGCGGTTCAGCAACTGTTGTCACTGTGATGAAGCCCGTATTTAGGAGGCAGGTCGAACTGCCCGTGTTGTCTGAGTGAGCCTGCCGATAGCACCTACCATTACAGGTCTGGTCACCTCGCTGCTCTGTTCAAGCGCGCTTGGGGCGGTTGACGCATCGCAAAAGCAATCCACCGACAAGGGGTCGCCGACATTCACGCGCGATATTGCTCCGCTGATTTTCGAGCACTGCGCTGTCTGCCATCGGCCGGGCCAATCGGCTCCATTCGCGTTATTGAGCTACGCTGATGTGAAAAGACGGGCGAAGCAAATCGTCGATGTGACGCAACGACGATATATGCCGCCTTGGCTTCCCGAGCCCGGTTATGGCGAGTTCGCGGACGCGCGAACCTTGACTGCCGCTCAAATCGACCTGGTTCGCCAATGGGCAACGGAGGGAACTGTTGAGGGAAACCCATCGGACTTGCCGCCGCCCCCGCACTGGCCAGAGAACTGGGTCCTGGGGAAACCTGACGTGGTTTTGAAATTGCCCGGCACCTTCACCTTGCCTGCTGAAGGCAAGGACGTTTATCGCAACTTCATTGTTCCCGTTTCGGTCACGGGGCCGCATTTTATCAGGGGAATTGAGTTTCAACCAGCGAACCCCAGAATCGTGCATCACGCCTTTATCAAGGTAGATTGTGGCCGCAAGTGCCGAAGAATGGATGGGCAGGATGGAAGCCCAGGTTTCCCCGGAATGGCATTGCCACAGGGGGTCGAAATGCCAGAAGGCCATTTTCTCGGATGGCAACCCGGGAAGCTCCCGGCATTCGAGCCGGAAGATCTGCCGTGGACCTTACCTGAGAACTCCGATCTAATTTTGCAAATGCATTTACGGCCGACCGGCAAGCCTGAAGTCCTCGAATGCCGAATCGGCCTATATTTCACCCACAAGCCGCCCAGCCGGAGCTGCTTCAAAATAGGCCTGGCGAATTGGCTTATCGATATCCCTCCTGGCGAGCAGAGTTATTCGGTTGAAGACCGATTCGTTTTGCCCGTCGATTCCCAAGTGCTTGGAGTCCTGCCGCACGCGCATTATCTGTGCAAACGGATGGAAGGGTTCGCGACATTACCAGATGGAACGAAGAAATGGCTGCTGCTGATAAAGAATTGGGATTTCAACTGGCAGGGTGATTATCGCTACACCACTCCGATGACATTCCCCCGGGGCACCACCCTTTCAATGCGTTACACCTATGATAACTCAACCAATAATGCGCTGAACCCAAACACCCCGCCGAAGGAGGTCAAGTACGGCCCGCAAGCCAGCGATGAAATGGCCGAACTGTGGTTCCAGCTTCTTCCACTGCTCAGCGAACAAACAAATATTCTCGCAGAGGCTTACTCGGCCAAAACACGGGCCGCTTTCGTTCAATACGATGAATATCAGCTTCGAATCGATCCGAACAACGCCCAGGTACATACCGAATTAGGATTCATTCGTTTTTTTGAAGGCAAGCCGGAGGAGGCGATCCAACATTTGCGAAAGGCCACTTTATTGGAGCCGCAAAACGATAATCCACACTACAAGCTTGGCCTCGTACTAAGGGATCAAAAACGACTGGCCGAAGCGGAGCAGGAATTTGAGACCGCTTTGAAGCTGAACCCGGGAAACTGTGACGCGCACGGTAATCTGGCAGTGATCTTCGCAGAGCAAGGAAAGCTGCAGTTGGCGCAGGAGCATCTGCGCACCGCCCTTAGCATCAAGCCTGACGATCCAATCGCTCGCCAGCTTATGACTGAGCTGCAGAAAGCGAAGCAGGGACGCAACAATTGAACGCTCGCATTTGGTTACTTGTGAATTGGCGGCACACTGGAATACGGACGACTGCTCGCAAAACCAATTGCAGCGAAACTTTCGCGAGCGAAGATCAAAGGCCCAATAAACCGACGCAACAAGCAACTTCTGTAAAAGGCTTGGCGAGGTGCGATTAAAAGTGGGCGGTGGCGACAAACCCTTTGAAAGGGTTCGATCCACCGAGGACCTGTTACACCTCCATAAATGGAGGTGTTAATGAGATGAAGCAACGGGGAGCAAAAGCGCATTCGCATCCACTTTTAATCGTGCGCGGCTTGGCTTGACAACAGTAACGGTAAGGCTTGGCGTTGACAGCAGGTTCAACAACTGTTGTCGCTGTGATGAAGCCCGTATTTAGGAGGCGGGTCGAGCTGCCGTCTCGCTGAGTGAGCGTGCACCGATCGTCGTTGCTGACAGCGCCAGAACGAGCTTAATAAAAAAGAGACCGGACCTTTCGGTCCGGTCTCTCTGAAGTTAGCTGTCTAGCGAGGCGCTATGGTGAGTGCGCTCGGTAGAATTGAACTGTCGTGGTCGAGGGGATGGTGTACGGGCTGCTCGCGCCGGTCACAGGAGTATAAGTCCCGTTAGCTGTCGAGGAAGAGTACAGTGTCCCTTCGTAAGTCAACACCCAGGAATTGCCCGACTTCCCGAAGGTCAGCTTCGGATTGATTGGCGGCACGAAGGTGCGATTTATCCACGCCTTAACTGGCGAGTTGGTCGCGTTGATAAGCGTGCGGTCACCTGACGCGGCATCAATAACAAACCACTCGCAGTTCTGGTCGCCGCCGGCGTTTTCCCAGATCAGACGCAGCGGATAGACACCGGGTTGAGGCACGTTGACACCAAAGATGATGTCAGAAGAGCCTTTACCGTAATTGGCGATACCCAATTCGAGGTGGGAATCATCGCCGATCGTCAGCTGCACGGGGCTGTTGGCATCCTTGGTCGCATGGGCCATGATGTTCGTGCCATCGTGGTAGGTGGTGGTGATGACCGGGTTTGTGGTAGCGGACGTGCCACCCCAAATACCAGGCAGATTCGCGTCGCCTTCCGTGTCCGCGAACACAATGATTTCGGCGATTGCACCGGCATTTTGCGCCCAGACGGAATGAGCAGCGGTTCCGCCATTAGCATCGCGCTGCAGGATGGCGATCTTGCCGTTCAACGCTGCGGCGTTGTTCGGTACGGCCGTCGGCCACGGTGGGTCGCACAGGACCGCCTGGGCCGTGATAGCGGGTCTGGGTAGCGGACCGCCGAAGGCGGAACCGTCGAGGCCATTCTGCGTCATCATCGCTGCGACGTCGCCCGCGATACCGGCTGGTGCGGCGATCGACAGCATGCTCTTGGAGCTGGTCGATTCGCCTTCCGTGACGCGGAAACCGTCGTCGCTATTGACACCCATCAGGTAGAGGCCGGAGGCGGGGAATTCGACATAGGCGCGGATTTCCATCGCGTCGTTGTCACCCTTGTTGACGCCCGATGGGGCATTCCAAGTGCCCAGGCCTGGGAATACCTTGTCCGGGAAGCCGCTGGTGTCTCTGAAGTCACCGTTCTGGGTAAGGGCACCCGCGTTATTCTGGGAGTAGTTGATGACGCCAGTCTCCCAATACTCGCCGTTATGCGTGAACGAACTGAGGTCGGCGACGTTCGCGCCCATGAACCCATTCAACGCCTGGTTCGCCATCTGGACGATGTTTCTCCAGCCGTTAAGGATATTGGTATTGGGCGTCTGGAACCCGCGCAGACGGAAGCCCGAGGTGTTGCCGGAACCGGGCGCGCTCAGCAGATCGGTCGTCAGTGTCACCTGCGAGAAGGTCGGCACGACGAAGTTGTACTTGTAGTCATAATTGGCATTGGCGGAGTCCTGGAAGGTGATCTCGACGCTGTTGGTTCCGTTGAGCCAGTTGGCCGCGGGCGGCGGCTGGACAATGGTTGTCACGCCACCGGAACTGGTGATCGTGGGAGACATGGTCGTACCATTGATTTTGAGAACTACCGAGCTGGATTTTACCGTCGTGCTCGCGTCGCTAATCCCCCACTTGAGGGTTGCCCTGGGCAGGACCTGGTCATCATTCAGTGGCGGTTCGGCAAAGCTGAAGTACGGCGGAGCAGCCGAACTGACCTGGTAGGCTTTGATCGCCGTGGTGGGATTGTTCAGGACGTCATTGACGAGCACGTTGGTGACACCGGCTGGTGTGGCCTTCAAGTACCATTCAACGTTGCAACCGCCACCACCGTTGTAGAACAGATAACGGAAGCCGTAATAACCGGCGTTCGTGACCAGCAGCGCGCCAACGTTCTGATCGGCGCCAATGCCACGGCCGACGTCGGCAGACAGGCCTGGAACCGTCGCACCCAACAGGTCGTGCGAGTTGGCGGCGTAGGTGACGCGCAGGCCGTCATCGCTGTTGCCGCCCATGACGTACAACCCAGGCTGCGGGAAGTACAGATAAGCTGTAAACGCCGCCGCGAGATTGTTGTCATTATCAAAACCCGTAGCGGGGACGTTGAAGTTCGCCCAATCGCGGTCTGGACCAAACTGGCCCGTCTGCGGCGGAGCATTGCCGAAGTCAACGACATCTTGCCAAACGACTTCGCCATTAACCACGTTGCCCAGCGTCGAGAAGTCAAGCCAATTGGTGCCGTGCAGGCCTTCGAGTTGCTCGTCTGCCCAGTATTGGCGATTGGGTTCGCCCTGATCGGTCTGGTGGATGGCGACACGGAAGCCCTGGTTCTGCGCACCTGTATCAATCGAAGCGGCCGGCACCGATGCCGAAGCGGGCAAGGTAGCCCACTGCGTGGTGGCGAAACCGACGGTCGCACTGTTTTGATTCCCAATGGCGTCGGTATAGGTGATTGCTATGACGTGGCCTGAACCGCCCGGGAAGGCGGTCGGGGGCACATATTTGATCGTGTTATTCGGATCACCTAGTGTGATCGTCGTGCCTGCCGCGGCCTTGATGTCGACACCGTCCAAAGTCAGCACGTCGATGCTGGTGACCTTTGCCGGACCGAGGTTTTGGAGCAGAACGGTGAAGTCATTAATGTAGAACGAACTGCTGGAGATACCGCCGAAGACCGCTTGCACAGACGGGTAGGTAATAATGTGCACGTTATCGATGTCGCGGTTTTCATTGGCGCCGCCGGTGCGGCCGCCCATGACGAGCTGCCCGACGAAAGGCTGGAAGTTCGTGAGCGCAAAATTTTCGATCAAAGTACGGCCTTTGAACTTGACTGTCAGCAAGTGCGGAGTGTTGGTCGTCAACTCGATCGAGAAGTGGGTCCAGCAGAGATTGCTGACGGAACCGCTAGATGCGACGTTGTAAGGACCGGTCTGGATGCTGTTGGTGTCATTACAGACCGCGAGCCGGCAAGCCGGATCGTCAACGGGTTGCTCCCACGTCGTCGTGCTAAGTGCGGGACAGACATTCAAACCGTTGAGGTCATTGGCGCCGTCCTGGCTGTTAATAGGCCCGGATGGCGGCTGCGCGAGAATTCGTTGCAGCATTTTGCCGTTAAAATGGACGCGCCAACCGACGTTATCGGCATCGGCCAGGCCGTTTTCGTTGAGGATGCGGTTGCCCGACCAGGTGTCGAATTGGACCGATACACCGGTCTTGGTACCGTTTTCGGCGGTGCCGCTATCGCACGGAAGCGGATCCAGTACGCCAGCACCGGTCCCGAAATTGAAGCTCGAGGGTTCGCGGGCCTGGTCATCGGAGTCACCACCGGCCCAACCGCGGAACTGGCCCTGTTTACCCCAATAGACGACCGGGTCATCTGCGGGATTGGCAAGTGCCTGGCCGCTGGATTTCGCATAGCTGATGCTGAAGCCGTCAGCCGGACGTCCATTGTTCCCAGTGGCGTTGCCGATGCGCACGTCGGCTTCGATAAAGAAGCCTTTGAGTGGCAGTGCGACGATGGATTGATCCGCGTTGGTGAAGTAATCCAACGGGAACAACACGCCGAGGGTCTGGCCGTTAACCGCGTCGGTGATTTCTAGGAAACCGTCAGTATCCGAACCGCTGGCGCCGTTGTTGGTATGCCAGGAGCCATCTACCTGGCTGCCGAACCGAACGAAGCCCGAGGCGGCGGGATCGCCGTTGGGGGGGTCGAAGTTATAGAACCGGTCACCCGCAGAGGCGGTGAGGGTCCAGCCAGCTGCCAGTGACACCAAACCAACGGATGCGACGAGGTTTGACCACCGTCGCTGCCCGGGGTGGGGATTTTTGGGGATGTTTCTTTGCATACTACTCCTGTGAGTTTTTCCTTTGGGTTGTTGAGTTTCTCCACTTTGCAAAAATTCCGAATGCGGCGCGTACATTCCGGGGGGCAGTGCCGCAGTCAGATCGTCTAAAGGGAGACATTAAGTACGGGTTTAACACATGGCTTGACTGAGCGCAAGCCCAGAATGCAAATTTTTTTTGCGTGTCATTTAATGCCCTTATGGGAGGGCTGCGTAAGGGTGGGCGTCCTCGCCTGCGCTACCTGGCATTGAACACGGCCTCGGCGGTCGTTACCCTTAGGCTTAATAATGAAGCCGAAAAAGCAGGCGCCGCGCCCGGCGGAACTTTCCCCAGCCAAGAAATGGGTATTCCGCCTTGTCGGCCTGGTCTTCCTTCCCCTGCTATTATTGGGGCTGCTGGAGATGGGCATGCGGCTGGCTGGCTATGGCTATCCGACCACTTTCTTCAAGCCTTTGCGCATTGGTTCGACGGAGTACCTGGTTGAAAACGACAAATTCGGTTTGAGGTTCTTCCCGCCGGAGATTGCGCGTAGCCCTCCGCCAATTGTCATGGAGGCCAATAAGCCGCCGGAGGTCTATCGCATATTTGTATTAGGTGAGTCGGCTGCCCTGGGGGATCCGCGCCCGGCCTACGGCGCGGCCCGATATTTGCAGGTATTGCTGCACGAGCGCTATCCGGAAACCCGGTTCGAGGTGATTTGCGGGGCGGTAACAGCGATAAACTCGCACGCGGTGCTGCCGATTGCCCGGGAGTGCGCCCGACACCAGGGTGACCTGTGGATAATCTATATGGGTAATAACGAGATGATCGGCCCGTTTGGCGCGACGACCGTCTTCAGTTCTCAATCGCCCCCGCTCGGTTATGTGCGCTTCAGCCTGGCGCTTCAAAAGACCCGCCTCGGCCAATGGTTGACGGCAATAGGCCGGAAGCTAGCCGCCAGCCATGGACCCGCGTGGGGCGGCATGAAAATGTTTCTCGAGAATCGGATTCCTGCCCAGGACAAACGCAAGGAAGTGGTCTACTCGAGCTTTCGAAAGAACCTCGAAGATATGCTCAGGACGGCCAAGCGCGGGCATATCCCCGTCGTATTGAGCACAGTGGCGGTTAACCTGAGAGACTGTCCTCCATTTGTTTCTTTGGACAACACGAATCTAGAGGCGGGACAACGTGTTGCCTATGAGAGCGCGCTGAGCTCCGCCGCCGCCGCCGAGCGGGAAACAAATTTCAGTTCAGCGGCACACGAATACGAGCAGGCGGCAAAGCTCGACCCATATTCGGCCGAATTACAGTTCCAGTGGGCAAGTTGTCTGCTGGCACAAACCAATAATGGGCAGGCGCTGGAACATTTTGAGAAAGCGCGCGACTATGACGCTTTGCCCTTTCGCGCCGACTCACCTCTCAACCGAATGGTGCTCGATACGGCGGCACGTCACGCCGGTCCGGAGCTTGTCCTAAGCGATGCAGTCGGCCTGGTAGCCAGTAACAGCCCGGCGGGCATTGCTGGCCGCGAATGGTTTTACGAGCATGTGCATTTCAATTTTGATGGCAACTATGGCCTGGCCCGCGCCTGGGCCGACCAAGTAGCGAGGTTTTTGCCGGCAACGATGACGAAGACGGCGCGTGGAGGATGGGCCACTCAGGAGCTTTGCGAACGACGGCTTGGGCTCACCGATTGGAATCGGTACTCTGTGTTGGAAGATATGCTGGCCCGCATGGCCCAGCCGCCGTTCCCAGCTCAGGCAAACCATAAAGAACAGATGGAACGCTTCCGAGCCGAGATGCGAGAGCTGCGTCAGCGGATGGACGAACCGGCGAGGGCGCAAGCACGGCAGCTTTATCGCGAGGCCTTGCAGGCCGCACCGGACGACCATCGGTTGCATGAGAATTTTGCCGAGTTTCTCGATATGACTGGCGACCTCCAGCAGGCAGTCGCGGAGTGGAGACGGGTCAGCCAATTGATTCCGCAACATCATTTGGCTTATTTCCAAGCCGGACGTCTGCTGCGACGGCTGGGCAAGCTCGATGAGGCGACGAGCTGCCTGACCCAAGCCGTGACCTTGCGTCCGGATTTGGCCGAGGGATGGCTCGAACTGGGCAACATCCACGCCTCCCAAGGCACCTTCGAAACCGCGTTGCAGGACTACGCACGGGAGCAGACCCTGGCCCCCGACGATTACCGTCTTTATTATCACGTCGGCAAAACGCTTTCGAAGCTGCATCGCCCCGAAGAGGCGATCGACAATTTCCGCCATTCACTCAAGCTGAACCCGAGAAGTTGGGAGGCCCGCTATGCGCTGGGGGAAGAATTGGCTTTCAATGGCCGGATAGCTGAAGCGCGCAACGAATTTGAAGTTGTTGTAAAAGAGAAGCCCGACTACCCGATGGGACATTTGAACCTCGGCGTCTCACTGATTCGGCTGGGCGATGTCGAGGGCGCGCTGCGCGAGTTTGAGGAAACGCAGCGGCTGGATCCCGGGAATCAAATGGCCAGGGACTATGTGAATCGAGTAAAGCAGGCGGGGAAGAGGTGACCGGTTAATGGGATTTTCGATTAGGAGTAGGCGATTGGGATTAGGATTAGGATTAGGATTAGGATTAGGAGTAAGACTACGAGCTCCTAATCCTAATCCTAATCCTACCCCCCCTTCCCACTCTACTTCGGCTTAAGCTGTGGAAAGAGGATCACATCCCGGATGCTCTCCTGTCCGAGCAACAGCATGCAAAGGCGATCGATGCCCAGGCCCATGCCACCAGCAGGCGGCATCCCGTGCTCGAGGGCGACCAGGAAATCTTCATCGAGTTTTTGTTGTTCGCCACCGGCCTGGTGCTCGAGACGCTCACGCTGTTCGATGGGATCGTTCTGCTCGCTGTAGGCGGGCGCGATTTCCTGGCCGTTAATGCAGCATTCGAAAACTTCGACCGTGCTTGGGTCGTCGGGCGATAACTTCGCCAGCGGGATCAATTCCTTGGGCGCATGGGTGACAAAAGCAGGGTTGATCAAAGTCGGTTCGATCAGTTTTTCAAAAACCGCCTGCGTGACCTCAAAGTCTTCATATTCTTTGGCGATTTCAGCGCCGAGCTTAACGGCACGACCGCGTCGTTCTTCCCGGGTCACCTCGAACCAATCGGTTCCAGCGCGCTCTTTGACGAGCGCCTTGTAGGTGATCCGACGCCAGGGCGGCGTCAGATCGATTGTTTTGGTGATCTTGCCGTCGGCATCCTTGTGCTCGATCCGCAAGGTGCCGAGGACCGTTTGCGCAACATGGCAAACCATCGATTGCACCAATTCCATCATGCTCTCGTAATCGCCGTAGGCTTCATAGGCCTCGAGCATTGTGAACTCAGGGTTATGCTTGCGGGACAAGCCTTCGTTGCGAAAGTTGCGTCCAATCTCGAACACGCGATCGAGCCCCCCTACCAACAGGCGCTTGAGATAGAGTTCCAAAGCGATGCGCAGATAAAAATTGCAGCCGAGCGCGTTATGATGGGTGACAAAGGGTTGCGCCGCGGCCCCCCCGGGAATCGCCTGCATCATCGGGGTTTCGACCTCGACAAATCCCCGGCTATGCAGAAAATTGCGGATCTCACGGATGACCTGGCTGCGTTTGAGAAAGACCTCTTTGACGTCAGGATTGGCGACCAGGTCGAGATACCTCTGCCGGTAACGGATCTCGGTATCGGCCAAACCGTGCCATTTTTCGGGTGGAGGGCGCAGCGCCTTGGAGAGGATAACGAAGGACGTGAGCCGGACCGAGATCTCACCGGTCTTGGTGGTGAACAAGGTACCCGAAGCGCCAATGAAATCACCGAGATCGAGATGGCGGAAGATCTCGAATTGTTCGTCCCCGAGGACATTTTTCTGCGCGTAAACCTGGAGACGCCCGGATTGGTCACGCACGTCGATGAACATGCTCTTGCCCATATCCCGATGAGCGGTTACGCGACCGGCGATTGAGACCTCACGTCCCTCAACATAATGAGCGCGCGCTTCGGCGCATTTTTCCGCCGGCCTGAATTTCTGCCGGAAAGGATCGATGCCTTTGGCGCGAAGCGACGCGAGTTTCGCTTTGCGTTGTTCGATCAATGAATTGGTTTCTTCCATTGCCATTGCGTCGGGAATGAAACACGGAAAACCGTGGGTTGCCAATGGACAATTTGAGGCGGATTGGAGGCTTTATCTGAAGCATAAAAGTAACTCGTAAAACGAGAAACGTAATACGTCGGCGAGTTACGTTTCACGCATTACGTTTTACGTGAAAAGGGCCTCGCGGAACTCGGCCTTCCACGGTCAGAGGCCCTCGACCACAATGTCGGCGGCCGAATCGAGCCAGCCCACCGAAACCTGGTGAGTCACTTCGTAGGCATGTTCAAAATCGGCGTCGAACAACTCGTGCTTGACCTGGGCTGCGAATGCCGGGTCCGAGGTGGCGACATTCTGCTCCTGGCAAATAGCCAGTCCGAACTGGTTGAGATTGCCGGAACCCAGGCAGGCCCAGCCATCGACAAGGAGCGCCTTCACGTGAGTCATGCCAGGGTAAACGTAAACCTGAACTCCATGATCGAGCAGGTAATTGCTGATCACCAATTCGGCACGCCGTCCGGCTTTGGAATCATTGGCTCGCGGCACGATCGCCCTGACGTCGACGCCCCGTCCGCGCGCCCGGGCCAGGGCTCGCAGAATCCGCTTATCAAACAGGTAAGGATTTTCGACGTAAATATAGCTACGCGCGTGGTCTATTGCTCCCAGGACGGCGGTGCTGAAAGGCTTCCACAAAGTTCGGGTCGGCAACAGCCGCACTCGTGACCAGGGCTGGTTATTGCAGGGAACAGCGGGTTTTTGTTTCGGGTGGAACCAGGCGGCCAAATAACCCAAGTCGCCGTACGGGCCTTCGTGTGCCCAATGCCGGCGGAACTGGTTTTCGAGCGAATCGACAACCGGCCCCTGCAGTTCGACCATCAGGTCGTGCCACTCATACCTGTATTCTCGGCCGATATTCATCCCGCCAAGCCAGGCAAAACGCCCGTCGATCAGGTATACCTTTGCGTGATCGTAAGAAGCGAAGGGATTCAAAAAGGGCCGCACGCGAATGCGTGAGTCTTGCTTGAGGTAGGCGGTGATTGAAACCGGTGGTATGAAGTTGGTTAAGGGGGGAGTCGACGGTGGGACCTGCGAAGCGGAGATGCTGCCGAGGCAATCGAGGATGATATCGGTGGGGATCGTGTGTGATTTTTGTTTGAGTTGATCGGCGATTTCCACCGCGACATCGTCATTATCGAAAATGTACTGCTCGAAATGGATATGATTAGAGGCTTGCAAGATAGCCTTCTGCAGACGCGGAAAAAAGCGTTCGCCATCGATCAGCAATTTCAAAGAGCCGTCCTGCTGGTGGGTAGAGGTGTGGCGATCGAGCCATGACTCCCATTGGACCAGGTCCATCCCAGGGTCATGCGACAATGGCGCAGTATTCCGCGCCGGACCAGGCACCGGCAACCGCAGGAAGCTGACCAAAGTTTGGGTCAGCAAATTGACCAGCCGGCCGGCACTCGATACGGGATTTTTAATTAGAGCCACCCCGTGGCCTTGCAGCACGAGGGCATTGATGCTGCGGCTCGAATAGGTCATCGCGTGGCCCGGCTCACTGGAGTGATAAAAATCGACCGGTGACAACCAGATGCAGCGGCGCCGGGCGCGATCGATAAGCAGCGGCTGCGGGAAGTGGCGAATATTCGGAGCCATCAGCACGAAGACGCTGTCGTTAGGGTGAGTATGGGCCAGGCGCTTCTCGGCGTTGCGGGCAAGAATCTGAAGTGTTTCTTCGATCGAATAACGATGGTCGATCGTGATATCTTTAGGGGGTTCGTTCACCGGAGCAAAACGAGGCGTGCCATCGTTATCGCGATACAAGAATCGGCCGCCTAAGATACCGCGATAATAAGCGCCATGCCCCGGCTTTGGCGGAGTCAATACGCCGATAAGATTCGTCATTAAGAGCCGCCATTCCTCACCCCTAATCAGCCGGGCTTCGCGCCATGGGCGGCCCGGGCGTGGAATGGGCGAGGGCTTGGCCTCCAGAACCAACGGGCCGGAGTTGACCTCATATTCATCGTAAGGCCAGCGCTGCTTGGTCAGTACGGCCTTGAACTGGACGACTTCATTGGTTTTCGGCCAGAAATAAAACCGGATCTGATTGTGATCGACGAAGACGCGCGGCGGAACGGCACTGTGTTCGGTAAGCTGCTGCCATTCCTTCAGTGACTGCTGTTTTCCGGGCTGTCCATGGCTGCCCGGAGTGGTGCTGGCACAGCCTGCAAGAAATGCAGTTAAAAAAGATGAGAGGAAAAGGAGCGGCAACCTCGTGGTGATTCCCACGTGAGGCAAGTTTTTAGGACGAATCAATAGGTTATGGATTCGGGAAGTAAATGGGCTAGGGACAACGGATCTCACGCATCAGAGCTAATTTCGAGTGCGGCGTGAAGAGCAGCAATCGGGCGTTCACCCCTTTGTAAGACCAAAGTCCAAGGTCCAAAGTCCAAGGTCAAAAGTCTTGACTTCCAAACTCGGGGAACGGGTGGGTCCGGACGGGATCAGTCTACCACTGATGGAGGCGATAAAAACCTTGAGGCTGATTAATCCTTGCGCCGGGATCGATTAGAAGCTGATCTGTAGTTATTGGAGCAACCGGCAAAAAAGGCTGATCCAGCGAAGAAGCGCGTTCGAGCTGAAACACATGCCCTGAGGACTTGAACGGAAAGGCGAGGCTAAAGGGCGGCGAGTTGGTCAGCAGAGGTTTGCCCAACTGCGGCGGTGCGCCGGCGGGGACGACATCGGAGATGATGTACAGCGCATCCAGTCCCAATGTCGGGGGTGCGTTTGTCGGCACAAAAGGAGCGAGTAATTCGGCATTGCTGTAGACAAGGTAGCCTTGATCGCTGAGCAGGTCACCCGGGCTATAATAATTCGAGATAACCGTGAGAAAAGGTTTTGCGGTTGAAAACCAGATCTCGCCGCTGGGCCAGACAAAAACCGAGTTGAGACCGTAATCGTTGGTTGTATCGACTGGGTTAAACGCGGCCAGCAACTGCGCATTGCTTTTGACCAGGGTGCCTTGATCGGAAAGCAGGTCTCCCGCCTGGATTTCCCTGCCGAGCGCTTTGGAAAAAAAGTTTGTTTGGATAGAAAACCAAATCTCGCCACTATCCATGAGCTGCAATGCACTAAGACCGAGGTCGGGCGGCACCGGGGCGGCGGGGACAAAGGCCGAGATCAAACCAAGATTGGTCCGCAAGATTCGCCCCTGATCGGATAAGAGGTCGCCCGGATGCAGCGCCCCCAGAGTTGAACTGAAAGCCGTTTGATTAAAAGAGAACACGATTTCGCCGGCAGGCAGCACGTCGATATCTTTAAGCCCCAGGTCAACTCCGGCGAACTGAATTCCCAGGGCGCGTGCAAGATCCAGGTCGGTTTTGACCTCGCGACCCACGGAAGAGATGAGGTCGCCGGCGCCGACTATGTTTGTCGGCGCGTTCCAGGCGCCAGCCTGGAAGCGTTGCGTCGCTGAAAACCAGATTTCGCGCAAGGGCGCCGCATCGATTTGGAGATGGAATTGGCGAGCCACGGTGCCGTTAGTCTGATCGACAGCGACCTGCAACATCGGCCAGAGACGGGTGACGGTGCTGAAGCCATTTGTCAGATAACATAATTGGTTGGTCAGACCATCATCGATCTGGACTTGCAACGAGAGGCTTTGTTGGGTCGCAACTTCACCACCGATCTGGAATACACCTTTTCCGGTGACTTTGTAGCTGTGCCCGTTGCCTGCGGCTGTGAAAGAGATGTTGTCGAGTGCGTATGTAAAGAACAGGGGCCCTTGCTGAACAAAGCGCATTTGGAAAGTGCCGCGCATCGGCACCGCGATGGTTACCCGATCACAAATGGGACAATCGTCGAGCAGCTGACTGCCATTGACGAGGGTATAGGACCAGATGGAACCCGCCGGAAGCGATTGGCTCAGGGCGACGCTTGAGGTTGTGCCGCTCAGCAAAAGTATGAGCAGCCTCT
>DATJGF010000074.1:0-45956 GCA_035495315.1 Candidatus Limnocylindrales bacterium | reverse complement strand
GCAACTGTGTTCGTCAACGGCATTCCAAGTCTTAGCAGCATAATCAGCGTAATGGCCTCGGCTGCTCCGGCGATGACATTGAGCAATACCAGAATACTAGCCAACGGGTTTTTCGAATTCTCCTTCACCAGCACCCCGGGCGCTCTCTTCAGCGTGCTGGCCACTACAAACCCCACGCAGCCCTTGAACCATTGGCCAGTTATTGGGAACGCCACTGAGATCTCGCCAGGCCACTTCCAGTTCACTGACACACAGGCGAGCAATTATCCGCAACGTCTTTATCGCGTCCGCTCCCAGTAGTCGTTGGATTGTAGGAGACGACGTAAGGAGACTCTGATCAATTCTGGCCCGGCGCAAATCGAAGGAATCGGTCTCCTTACGTCGTCTCCCACAAGGTAGCGCAACCGCATTGAGGCGTGGAGGCGTGGATTGGCTTGAAACAAATGCTCAAATGGTGTTCATTTTAGGGGCTAATCCGCATGACCCGGCTCAAAGTCCCATATCTGGTGGCTATCGGTTTTAGTTTGGCCGCTGGGCGGCTCCAGGGCGAAAACACTCCGAGTGCCGTTCGCTCATTTGTCGAGCGTCACTGTGTCGAGTGTCATGACCCGGAGCTGAAAAAGGGTGGACTCGACTTGAGCACCCTTCCCTATGATCTAAAAGCTTCATCCGTATTCTCGACTTGGGTTAAGGTGTGCGATCGGGTGGCGGCAGGGGAAATGCCGCCAAAGAAAAAGGCCAAACCCGCGGCGTCGGAGCTAAGGACATTCACGAATACGCTGTCTTCGGCGTTATTTAGCGCGGATCGAGAACGCATCAGGCACGAAGGGCGCGCCACCCAGCGTCGCCTGAATCGATACGAGTACGAACAGACACTCCGTGACCTGCTCACCCTCCCCTACCTCGAAGTCAAATCCTTCCTGCCGGAAGACAGCGAAGCGTACGGATTCAACAAAGCGGGAGACGCGCTGGATGTCTCTCATGTGCAAATGGCTCGGTATTTAAGCGCCGCGGAGTTTGCGTTGCGCGAGGCGTTGGCGTCGCAAGCGATCCGCCCCATCACAACGACGAACCGCTTTTATACCTGGGATCAGGGGGCGTTCTTTGGTGCGATCAAACTTGAAGGACCGCTGAACCGCAGGACTTTTCCGCTGGTCGGTTACGACCTGCAACGTGAACTGATGGCGATGGATAGCCCCAAGCGTGGTTCGCCGGACACCGAACGCCGCGACCAGGAAGCTTTGGCGGTCGTGGTCAGCACCTATGAACCCACTGAAATTCGCTTCAATAAGTTTCACGCTCCGGTATCGGGGAAATATCGACTGAGATTCTGCGCTTATTCGATATGGATGGGTCCGAAATACACCGAAGTAACGCCTGGCCATCAGTCGGAGCCGATCACGATTTACGCCGATACACCGCCCCGTTTACTGCGCAAACTGGGCAGCTTTGATGTCGCGCCTGAGCCGACCATTTGTGAAATGGAGGTTTATTTGCTGGCTGGGGAAACGATACGGCCTGATGCTGCGCGCTTATTCCGATCGCGACCGCCGGATCACAAAAACCCGTTGGCCGGACCTAACGGCATGCCGGGAGTTGCGTTCCGTTGGATGGAGGTCGAAGGTCCCTTTTTCGATCATTGGCCACCCGCTGGCCATCAGTTGATGTTTGCCGATTTGCCCCTGCGCGACTCACCGCACTCCGCCAAAGGCAACCACGAAACATCTCGCCATGATGTTATCGTTGAATCGAAAAATCCTGAACAGGACGCCGCGAAGCTATTGCGACGGTTTATGGAGGCCGCGTATCGGCATCCGATACAGAAATCGGACGTTGACCGTTTCTTATCTGTAGTCCGCTGCGCTCTAAAATCAGGGCAAAGTTTCACCGATTCAATGATCGCAGGTTATACGGCCGTGCTCAGTTCACCAGGGTTCCTGTATTTTAATGAAAAACCTGGCCGCCTGGATGATTGGGCTTTGGCAGAGCGATTGTCGTATTTTCTGTGGAATTCATGTCCGGATCGCGAGTTACGAGAACTGGCGCGGTGTAACGAATTGCACCGGCGCAAAGTGCTCGAGCAGCAGACCGAACGTTTGCTCAACGACGCACGCAGCAGGCAATTCGTCGATTCGTTCTTGGACTATTGGCTGGATCTGCGATTCATCGCCGGCACGGATCCCGACGTTGAGTTGTATCCCGAATACCAACTCGATGATCTCCTGGTTGAATCGATGATCGATGAGACTCAACTCTTTTTTGCAGAGCTGATAGAGCGCAATTTGGGAATAACAAACCTGGTCGATTCTGATTTTGCCATACTCAACGCGCGATTGGCAGCACACTACAGCATTGAAGGCGTCGAAGGCGTCACACTGCATCCCGTCACTTTGCCCAAAAACGCTCTGCGCGGCGGCTTGCTAACTCAGGCAAGTGTCTTGAAGGTAACCGCCAATGGCACGACGACCTCGCCAGTAAAACGCGGCGCATGGATAACGGCCCGGTTGCTGGGGAAACCGCCACCGCCACCGCCACCGAGCGTGCCGGCATTGGAACCGGATATTCGGGGAGCAACAACCATTCGAGAGCAGTTAGCCAAACACCGCTCGCAGGAGACCTGTGCTGCCTGTCACCGGACTTTTGATCCTGTGGGATTTGCGCTGGAAAGCTTTGATGTGATGGGCGGCTGGCGTGAGCGTTATCGTTCCGTGGGTAGTGGCGACCCCGTTAAGGGGGTCGGTCATAATGGCTTGAACTTTCATTACAGCCTTGGGCCGTCGATAGATGCCGGGGGGGAACTGCCCGATGGCCGCAAATTCCAGGATGTGGTTGAGTTGAAGCGACTATTGCTCAAGGACGAGGAGCAACTGGCCCGGAACCTGGCACAGCAACTGGCGATCTATGCGACCGGCGCCCCGATGCAGTTTTCGGATCGGCCACAAATCGCGCAACTGCTGGCCAAAAGTCGCTCTGAGGGTTATGGTGTGCGGACCCTCATCCGAGAGATTGTGCAAAGTGACTTGTTTTTAAATAAATAACGTTCATCCGCCGTCTATAAATCAGACCATCAAGCCATCACCGTGAAGAGAAACTCTATTACGTTAGGCCATTCAATTTCGCGGCGCCGCTTTTTGCGAGGGACAGGCATCATGCTTTCGCTGCCCCTGCTTGATGCCATGCTGCCTGCCTTTGCCAAAGGCGCCGCCGCGTCCGGGGTCGGGCCGGACCCTAAACCGAGGCGAATGCTGGCGATCTGCAATAATCTCGGACTGCTGCCGGACCAGTTTTTCCCGCAAGACACCGGGCGCGAATATGCCCTCTCCCCATACCTCGAGGATCTCAGGGAATATCGCCAGGATTTCACAGTCTTCAGCGGTGTTTCGCACCCGGACGTCGACGGCGGACATCCAGCGGATAACTGTTTCCTCACTGCGGCACCGCACCCCGGGCGCGGCAGTTTCCGCAATACGATCTCGCTGGATCAATTTATTGCCGAGCGCATCGGACATTTGACCCGCTTTCCTTCGCTCAATCTCGGCGTCAACGTGCAGCAAGGTGCTCGCAGCCTGGCTTGGACGAGTTCCGGCGTGCTGATTCCGTGCGAGGAGAAGGCTTCTGACGTTTTCCGCCGCCTGTTCATCCAGGGCACCGAGGAAGAAACCGAAGCTCAGGTACGCCGTTTGGAGCTCGGCCAAAGCATTCTGGATGCGGTCGCAGACCAGGCGAAAGCCTTGCAACGGACCGTTGGCGCGCGTGATCGCAACCGGCTGGATCAATATTTCACGAGCGTGCGGGAGTTGGAACAGCGGATGAGCATGTCGCGCGAATGGGAGCACAAGCCCAAGCCAAAAGTGAATGTTCCAGTGCCATTGGATCCCGCCAGCCCGCGTGAGTATATGGAAAAGGTAAAGCTGATGTACGACATCGCGCGATTGGCATTTGAGACCGATTCCACTCGTTCGATTGCCCTGCTGCTTGACAGCGTTAATTCGCCGGCGATTGATGTCGAAGGCATGAAGATCACCGACGGTTACCACAACCTGTCTCATCATGGCAAATCGCAGGAAAAGCTCTCGCAGTTGAAGGCGATCGATCATTGGCACATGAAACTCCTGGCCAACCTTTTTGGCGAACTCAAGGCCGTCCGCGAACAAGATGATACGCTTCTCGACCGGACCATGATTCTCTACGGCACAAATCTTGGGAATGCCAACACTCATGTGACCACCAATCTGCCAACCATTTTTGCCGGTGGCGGCTTCAAGCACGGCCAGCATCTCGGCTTTGATCAAGAGCGCAACTACCCGCTCCCCAATCTCTTTGTCTCAATGCTCCAGCGGATGGGACTCGAGGTCGACAAGTTCGCCTCCTCCACCGGCAGCATGCGCAGCCTCGAAATGGCCTGACTTCGTAGCGGTAGGCCGTCTCGGCTGCCGCAGAGCCGGGGCGCAGGAGATCGCTAAAACCATTCATTTCGAGCCCCAATCCGGGCGGCCGGACGCCGTCCTCCACGGCCGGCGAGACGCCCACCGCTACCTCGGCAATTTTCGACTGGACAGTTGGCGAAAGCAGTTTTGAATCCTTTCATGTTCTTGTCCATTCCTTCCCCCCAAGATTGGAACTCCAGAAGACCGAGGCGGCAATTCATTAGCGAATGTGGTTCAGCTCTGGCATTGGTGGCGGGCTACTTCCCCGCGACTGGTGCCAAGGCAGCAGACCCAGCGACGTCAAAGACCCTGGTCGGTTCGAACGTATATGGCTGGACGCAATACGCGCAGCGCGACAAAAAGAAGTTCGATATTGAAGAGGTTATCTCGGCGCTGCGCGACACCGGCTATGATTATCTGGAGGGTTTCATGGATGTCGGGCAACCGGAGGCCAACGCGCACTTTGCCGAACAACTCCGAGCCAAAGGCCTCCAGCCCGTCAGCCTTTATGTCGGAGCACGCTTGCACGAGGCAGGAAAATCCAAAGAAGTCGTCGACAAGATACTGGCCGGGGCGAAGGTATGCCAGCAAGCTGGGTTCCGCGTCATTAGTTGCAACGCCGATCCCATCGGGCGGGAAAAAACGGACGAGGAGTTGAAAAACCAGGCGGTCGCACTGGAAGAACTGGGCGACGGATTAAATGCGCTCGGAATGAAGCTGGGTGTGCACCAGCACCTCCCCGAAATGGCCAACCAAGCGCGGGAATTTCATTATAACTTTCAGCACACGAAACCCTCCTCCGTAGGATGGTGTTACGATGTTCATTGGGTTTGGAAAGGCGGCGTCATGCCGATTGATGGTCTAAAACAATACGGCGAACGCGTGGTGACATGGCATTTGCGCCAAAGCCGGAACAACATTTGGTGGGAAGATCTCGATACCGGCGACGTGGATTACCAGGCGGTGGCCAAGTACGCCGCCGATCACAAACTGGCACGCCGCTTTAGCGTCGAATTAGCGCTCGAAGAACGCACTAAGATTACGCGATCCGTCATCGAGAATCATCGACGCAGTCGGGAATTTGTGCGTCGGGTATTTGAAACCTGACGCTACCGTAGAGTGGATTTGATTCAGGGGCGCAAGATCAGTGTTGGGCCGCTGCTGCCAATCCTGCGATGTTCTTTTCCCAACCTCCCCCCAGAGCTCGAATCAAGCCGACTGACGCGACGAGTTTATCGCCCTGGAGTTGGACAACTGTGCGTTCGAGGTTCAGCGCCGCGCTTTGGGCGGTCGCCACCTCGAGGTAAGTGACCAGGCCGGCCTTGTATCGGTTGTTGGCGATTTCGACCGTGTGTTGGGCCGCTGCCAATGTGGCCTGTTCGGCGGTCAATTGTTCTTCGAGCAATCGCTGGGCGGCGATTTGGTCTTCAACTTCCTGGAATGCATTAAGAACCGTTTGCCGGTAACCCGCCACCGTTTCATCGTAGGTCGCGCGTGCTAATGCGAGCTGTGCACGGTTCCGTCCGCCTGTGTAGAGCGGCAGCTCAAGCGTCGGACCAAACGCCCAGAACCGGCTGGGCCAGTCAAACCAACTGGATGCGCTTATCGACTGAAAACCTGCCAACCCATTCAGCAGTAGCCGAGGGTAGAACGCCCCTTGCGCGACGCCGATGTCCGCATTGGCAGCTGCCATGCGCTGCTCGGCGGCGGCGACGTCGGGCCGGCGTTCCAGTAATTCGCTCGGCAACACAATCGGAACTGCGGGAATTTTTTCGGTATAATTAGTAACCGCTGCCGCTGCAACACTGAAGCATGTCGCCGGCTCCCCACACAATGTTGCCAGCGCGTGTTCCAGTCGAATCCGCTGCAAACGGAGCGCGGGTAGATTTGATTCGGTAGCGCGGAGCTGCGTTTGGGCTTGGGCAACATCCAACTCTGTCGCAACCCCGCCCTTTCGGCGATTCATCGTCAGCTCGAGCGACTTTCGATAGGTTTCGACCGTGCGCGAGAGCAGATCGTACTCGGCATCTAACGCCCGTAACGTAAAGTAATCAGTCGCAATCTCGGCCTGAATGGTCAGCGTCAAGGCCGCGAGATCATCTGCGCTCGCCGATAGGCGCGCCTTGGCAGATTCGACCTGACGCCGCACTCGGCCCCACAAGTCCACCTCCCATGCCGCCTGCAACGGCATTGTATAGGTGTTATAGGTGTAGGCGACCCCCGTCACGCCAGTATCTTTATGCTCGTTGGCGCTGGTGCGTTGCCGGCTATAGCTTGGATTGAGACTTACTTGTGGCAACAAATCCGCTCGCGAAACGTTGACCGTCGCGCGGGCCTCATTCAGCCGAGCGAAGGCTGCGGCAAGTTCCTGATTTTGGGGAGCAGCCACCTGTTCCAAACGGTTTAAATCCGCCTCGCCAAAGACTTCCCACCAGGCACCTCGCGGCAAATGAGCGGAAGGTTCAGCCGGTTTCCATTCTGCAGTGTTGGTTGCCGAGGAATTCGAGAACGCAGCCGGCATCGTGCTCTGGCCTAGCGGCGCCGGGCGCTGGTAATCGGGGCCGACTTTGCAGCCGGCTAACGCGAGAGCCAGGGTGAGAAAAAGCGCAGTGTTGGAGATACTGATCGTTGGCCGAGTCATTGTGTAACGTTGGACTTAGCATCCCCTGCTTCGATCGTCTGATTTGCGATATGCACTGTAATCCCGCTGACGAGCGAATCCGAGGGGTTCAAAATCACCCGATCACCGGACGTCACTCCCGAAACGATCTCAACCGTCGGCCCAAAATCGCGTCCCAACGTAACGTTCCGCAACTCCACTTTTCCGTCCGGCTTGACCACACCGACCTGCGGCCCTTCTGACCGGAATAAGAGCGTGTTGGAGGGCAGCGTCAGTCCGGAGGCGAGTTTTGATTCTTTAAAGCGAACCTGGGCGAACGTGCCGGCAAGGATTTCACGCTGATTGTTGTCGACCTGCAACTCGACCATCAACGTGCGCGAGTCGGCGCTCATCGCACCGGATGTGCGAATGATTTTTGCGGGAAACACCCGTCCCGCGAGTTCAGGGATGCTGAGCTCGGCGGTCTGTCCCGGAACGACGCTGCGGGCGGCCGTTTGGGGGACGTGCACATAGACCCGCAGCGTGCCGGTTTGAGCGAGATGAAACAGCTCGTGGTTGCTACCGGCGGTAACGAGCTGCCCGACATCGACAGCCCGCGCAGTAATCGTGCCCGCAAACGGCGCCTTAATACTGGAGAACGATTGCAACTCCTCCAACCGGCGCACGTGAGCCCGCGCGGCCTCAACATTCGCCAATTTCAACTCAAGGTCAGCTTCCTTTTCCGCGGCCTCCTGTTCACTCACACTGGCCGTCTTGAGCAATTCCGCCCATCGCGCGGCGGTCGTCCGGGCCAGCCCTAAAGCGGCTTCAGCTTGCACGAGCTCGGCTTTGGCCTGGGCCAGTTCCTGCCGCAATTCAGGCGCATCAGTTTCGGCGAGCAAGTCGCCTTCTTTGACTTCGGCACCGATATCGACGAGCCAGCGCTTGAGATAGCCGCTCGAGCGCGCGTAAATCGGAGAGTCGACCAGCGGCTTGACTTCGGCCGGCAGGACGAGGTCGCCGGTTGCTTGACCTGGACCTGCGGAGACCACAGCGACAGTCCGAACGGCAAGATCGCGCGTTTCGAAACGCAACGCGGCCCGATGCTGCCAACGGGGGATCAGACCGGCCAAAGCCGCAACGACGATGAGCAGCACAGCGGCGATCGCGGCGTGGCGGAGCTTGCTGCCCGCATTGGCCGCGGCCTCCGCGACGCCACTCGCGGAGGAGGGAGGCGCAGTTTTCACTACCGTCTGATGCGAAGAATTCATAAAGCGCTAAATCGCTGAAGGCGCTGAGCCAAGTTCGCCGCTCGGGTTGGGTTCATTCCACCAGGGTGCCGATACGGCGACCTGCTTGTGCAACAGGCTGAATACTACTGGCACAAAGAATAGCGTCGCTACTGTCGCTACCACTAGCCCGCCAATGACGGCGCGCCCCAAGGGCGCATTCTGCTCGCCGCCTTCCCCGAAGGCCAGCGCCATCGGGAGCATGCCGATCACCATCGCGGCCGCGGTCATCAGGACGGGGCGCAGCCGGCTTACCCCTGCGACCCAGGCCGCATCGATCGGGTCCATGCCGGCCTGCAAAGCGTTGCGGGCGAAGCTAACCACCAACACTGAGTTTGCTGTGGCGACACCGAGGCTCATGATAGCTCCCATCAGTGCGGGTACGCTCAGGGTGGTAAAGGTGAGATGCAAGGCCCAAACGACGCCAGCCAATGCGCCCGGCAACGCGGTAATGATAATGAAGGGATCGAGCCAGCTCTGGAAATTGACTACCAGCAGCAAATAAATCAGCACCATCGCCAGCAACAAGCCGAGGCCCAGACCGTTGAAACTCTTATGCATGGTTTCAGCCTGGCCGCGCAAGGAGATGAAGCTGCCGCGCGGCAATTGCTCCTCGGCTTGCGTAATCAGCGGTTTTAAATCGCGCAGCACCCCACCCAGGTCACGCTCGCTCACGCCACCGAACACGTCGATGACGGGCATAATGTTGTAATGCGAGATCACTGGCGGCCCAGTGCTGCGCCGCAACGAAGCGAGATTGGCGAGCAATTGCACGTCGCCTTGGCCGGGTTGGCTGGCGTTAATGGGAATCGAATTTAGTGCTGAGAACGAATCGATGCGGTGTTCAGGAACGCGAATATTTATCAGGTACTGAATGCCATTGCGCGGATTCATCCAGTAGGCAGGCTGGACCTGACCGCTGCCGCTCAGGCTCAGCAGCACCGAATTGGCGACATCACGTTCCGAGAGGCCCATCTCCGAGGCTTTGGTGCGATCGACCTCAAAATCCAGCCGCGGGAGGTCGCCTGGCTGTTGAACCCGCACATCCACCGCTCCGGGCAATTGGCGGATGCGCTCCGCTAATTGTGCGGCAATTTCCCGGTTTTTCGCCTGGTCCCGCCCTACGATTTGGACATCAAACGGTGCGGGCAATCCGAAATTGATCGATTGGCTCACAATATCGGCCGGAAGAAAATAAAACATTGTTCCCGGAAACTCCCGGCCCAGACGTGCTCGCAAACGCTTCATGTAAACGGGAGTCGGATGGTGTTCCGGTTGCAACGATACCAGGATATCAGCATCGCATGTCCCAATCAGACCGTTGTCGCTATAGGTCAGATTAATACTCGAAGCCGGGATCCCAATATTATCCAGCATGCCGCGAAATTCCTCGGAAGGGATCTCTTTGCGAATAACTGATTCTATTTCGTCGACCAGCTTAGCCGTCTCTTCAATGCGCGTCCCGGTCCTTGTCCGCACATGCAGCCTAAACTGACCTGCATCCACCGTTGGGAAAAAATCCTGCCCTAATTGGGGCACCAACAACATGGTCCCGCCGCAAAACACGAGGAAAAACAGGGCAAAAGAACCTCGATGATGCAACAAAGCTCCCAACAGGATGTGGTAGCTTTCGCGAAAACGCTCAAAACCATATTCGAATGCTTCCTGGATTCCGCTAAGGCGGTTGAAGCACCCTCGCCACAATTGAACCAAATAGTTTGGTTGTTTCCGCCTCATATCTGCAGGCGCAACAGGGTGGTCGGCGCCGTGCTGGTAGACATTGCGGTAGAACCACATCACGAGCGTTGGCACCAGTGTGCGCGAGATCACATAGCTGGCCAGCATTGCGAACACCACCGCCTGGGCTAAAGGCACAAACAAATAGTGCGCGACCCCGGTCAAAAAGAACATCGGCACGAAAACGATGCAGATGCAGAGGGTGGATACAAAAGCCGGCATCGCGATTTCCTGGGCACCGTCCAGGATCGCATCGTCCAGTTTCTTTCCCAGCGCCATATGGCGGTGGATGTTCTCAATAGCGACCGTAGCATCGTCGACGAGGATGCCGACTGCCAACGCCAACCCACCGAGCGTCATCAGGTTGATGGTTTCCTGCAGGGCGCTGAGAATTGCCAGCGAAGCCAGCACCGACAGCGGAATTGACAGGGCGATGATCAAAGTGCTGCGCCATGACCCGAGGAATAACAAGATCATCAAGGCCGTTAATGCCGCGGCGATTACGCCCTCGCGCACCACGCCGGTAATGGCAGAGCGCACGAAAACAGACTGGTCCGAGAATTCCTTTACCTTCAGTTCCTGCGGCAGGCCGGCCAGCAGGCGAGGCATAGCCTTCTTGATTCCGCTAACCACTTCGAGCGTCGAGGCTGCCCCAGTCTTGTACACCGTCAGCAAGGCACCGCGAATACCCTCATTGCGAACGATGTTCTGCTGCGGCTGATATCCGTCACGCACCTGGGCGACATCGCTCAGGTGAATCACCGCTCCGTTTACCGTCCGGATCGGCAGATTTCCCAGATCCTCCATCAGCTTGGGCGACGTATTCAGGTCGACCGCGTATTCCGTTGCGGCAATTTTGGCGGTGCCACTGGGAAAAATCAGGTTCTGCGCGTTGACCGCATTGACGACATCGACTGGAGCAAGGTTTTTTGCTTTAAGCGCTGCTAGATCGAGGTCGACCGACACGATCCGATTTTTTCCACCGTAAGGCCAGGGCATCGCTGCGCCGCGCACGGTTGCCAGGCCGACACGAATCTGATTGGCACTGATATCGAAGATCTCCTGTTCCGAAAGTTGTGGACTGCTGATGCTGTATTGCAGGATCGGGACGGTCGAGGCGCTGTAACGAATAATCAACGGCGGCGTGGTTCCCGGCGGCATCGAACGAATGAGTGTTTGGGCAATCGCGGTGACTTGCGCAACGCCGGCATCCACCGATGTGCCTTCGCGGAAATAGGCTTTAACCACGCCGATGCCGTTGTAGGCCGTCGATTCAATGTGTTCGATGTCGTTAACCGTCGTTGTCAGCGAACGTTCCTGCGCATAATTGAACCGCTGCTCCATATCTTCGGCTTCCAACCCGGCATAGGTCCAGACCATGCTGACGACCGGGATATTGATGGAGGGGAAAATATCGGTGGGCGTGCGCAGCAGCACAAACGGCGTTAACAGCAAAAGCACCAGCGCCCCGACCACGAACGTGTAGGGACGGCGTAGAGCCAGCCGAACAATCCACATGAGCCCCAGATTATGGCATGACAAAGGAATGCCGGGCCAATACATGTTTGCGCGAGGATTGATACTTTCTTAGTATAAATGCCATGGAACTCCGTCATTTGCGCTATTTCGTCGCCGTTGCCGACGAATTGAGCTTCCGCAGGGCCGCCGAAAGGCTTCACATGGCGCAACCCCCGCTCAGTGCCCAGATTAAAGCCCTCGAACAGGAATTGCGGGTTCGTCTCTTCGAGCGTACCACCCGCTCGGTGCAGTTGACGCACTCCGGTCGTGTGTTCCTGGCGGAAGCCCGGGCGGTCCTCAGCGCTTCTTCCCAAGCCGAGCAGCGTGTGCGCGACGCGGAGCATGGGCTCGCCGGCACCTTGCGTGTTGGAGTGATCGCCCCGGTGACTAACGCCTGGCTCGCGGGTATCCTGCGCCGTTTCCGCCAGCAATTCCCCGGCGTGCAACTCTCCCTGTTTGATTTAACCAGCACCGAGCAATTGCGCCGCTTGCGAGGTCATGAATTAGATGCCGGGCTTTTACGCCCCCCCGTCGGCTTCCCCGAGCTCGACTACAAATTCGTCGGTGAATCCAGGCAAGTGCTGGCCGTCCCTACGGGTCACAAATTGGCTAAGAAACGCCAACTCCGCTGGGAAGATTTTGATAAAGCGGAAATGGTGCTAATTCACCCCAGCGCTCAACATGGATTCTATGACGCCTTTTTCGCGGAGTGCGCGCGGGTCGGCGCCAAGCCGCGGCCGGTCCAATACGCCAATGATATCCAAACGAAAATGTGGTTGATCTCGGCAGGATTCGGGATTGCGCCGACCATTGCGAGTTTAGAAGAGGTGAAACGTCCCGGGCTTCTGTTCCGTCCACTGCCGCCCGGGCTGCCGTTGGTTCAGACGGTTTTAGTTTGGCACCGCGCGGATAATTCGCCGGTCCTGGCACACTTCTGCAACAGCTTCGAGCCATTTGCCAAGCGGTCGTGAGGTCTGTTGTCCAGAGATGATGGGAAGGCCGAGCTCGGCGAGGCCCGCAATTTGTCGCTACGATCTCACTGCCTTGCGGAATTTGGCTTTCGAAAAATGGATTAGACAATACGCTTCTTGAGTTAATTTCATGTTGACATAGCAAAACGCTGATGGTACGCATAGGCCTAGCAAGCAACGCACAACAGTTGGGTGACGTTGATGTCTGTACCGATACATGAAAGCGAGCGAAGCCAAGTCCACGTGTTACGTTAGAAAGACGAGCGGTTTTACCCTCATCGAGCTGCTGGTTGTAATCGCGATCATTGCCATTCTGGCGGCGATGCTGCTGCCTGCGTTGAGCCGGGCGAAGTCCAGAGCCCAGGGCACGATTTGCATGAGCAATAACAAGCAGCTGAACGCTGCCTGGCACATGTACTCTCTGGATTTCCAGGACCGGGTCGCCAATAACTTCACGATCCAGAGTACCGTTAACACCATCAACGATCAGCAGTTCGCCAATTGGGTAAACAATGTCATGACCTGGGGCGGGGGGTCGTCGATCCCGGATCTTAGTAATACCAATGTGGACTGGCTGAAGAAGGGTGTTCTGGCGAGTTTCACCGCCAATACACTGGGGATTTATAAATGTCCGTCAGATAAATACCTCGGTACCATACAACAACTCCTCGGTTGGCCTGGACGGCTGCGCAGTTATTCGATGAACGGTCTCTTCGGTGTCACGGGAGACAAACCGATCGACCGTGATGCCCAGACCTACGAAGGCCGCGCATGGATCGACCCCAACTACCGGCAATTCCTCAAACAAACCCAGGTTCCGCAACCGGCAATGACTTGGATCACCATTGATGAACAAGCAGACTCGATCAATGCCGGGTTCTTTGCTCTTAATATCGACCCTCCATCCTGGGGACCGCATGTGCCGGCGTCGTATCACAACGGGGCCTGTGGGCTCTCCTTTGCCGATGGCCATGCCGAAGTCCATAAATGGAAGAGCACCACTTCGATTTACCCTGTTTATTACAACAACAGCGTTTCTGGTTGGATCCGAGCCTTCGATGCGCAGGGTACCGTTGATTATCAATGGTTGAAAGAACGCACCGGATTTACCCCTTCAAGTTAAGCGCCGGATATTCCGGCCAAAGCCGATCCGCACCTGTCCATGATTCCCATAATGGGGCGTCCACTGTACCTGTTTGGTGGCTCGACCCCATACCAAACCGGCCGGGCCACTTTTAGCATGGCTGCACGAATCCAGAGTTCGTGCTACTATGAACAGGCAACTTCTCGCCCGCGCTACTTTCCCCATCCTGCTGCTTTTCGTGCTCCGTTCCCCGGCCCTATCTCAGGTCAAACCGAATCTTATCGTCGGTCCAAATCAATACGAGTTTGTCAGCGGAGGTTATTTTGTATCACAGGGTGTTACTAATGCGGTGATTACGGTTCACTTTATCCCAGGTGACCCGAGCTTCAGTGGCTCAGTCAATTACGCGACCACGGGCGGGACGGCCGTAATGAATCAGGATTACAAGCCGGTCAGCGGCACGCTTTGGTTTTCCGGCGCCAGTTATCGCTCATTCAATGTCCCGATCACGGTAACGAACCTGACCCAGCAGAAAAAATCCGTCGGGCTTGTTCTCACACCCAGCCCTAACGATTCGAACGCTCTCATCCTCCGCAACGTGTCCGAACTGGTTATGAATGTTGCGCCCCCGCCAGCACTCTCGATTGCAGCTGGACCCAATGGAACCGTCACGATTTCCTGGCAGGATGACGGGACCGGGCCGTTGCTCGAAAAGAGCATTGCGCTGGGCAGCAACTGGTCTGTCGTCGGTGTGTGGCCCTCGTTGATCAATGGTCGCATGACGGTCACCGACGTCGCTTCAAGCCCCGCCTCCTACTATCGATTGCATCGACCTCAATAACACTGATACTCAGGCTCGATGAAAACTGAGAGACACGCCCGCTTCGGCTGTTGGGTAGTCGCTCTGGCCTTAGCATTCTCGACCGGTTGTTCGCGATTCAGCAAACGAAGCCAACCTGCCGTCAGCGACACCGTGATTAAGTCGCAAATCGAAAATGCGCTCAATCGCGATCCGCTGGTCGAAGGTGCTCAAGTTAGTGTCCAATCGGTCAATGGAATCGTCGAACTCACTGGCAAGACAAAGTCATCGGCTGTTAAATCGCGCGCTGGTCTAATTGCGGCTTCTACCCCGGGCGTCGTGCAAGTGCATAATGATCTACTGATCTCGCCGTCTACGCGGTAAGATCAACCCGTGGTACCACAGTTATGCAGTGATTGTCAGCCTCATTTCCTTTTCCCACACTCGGCGTAATGGCGAAGCCGCGCAGACTGATCTTGTTCACGCGCTATCCCGAATCGGGAAAGGTCAAAACGCGACTCATCGGGGCCGTCGGAGAAACTGGCGCAACCGCGCTACATCGTCGGTTGGTTCTACGAACCTTGCGCGCTGCCAGGTGCGCTTGCCAGGAATGCGACGCGGATTTCGAATTGCGTTTCGATGGCGGCACCGAGGACGCATTCCGTCATTGGCTGGGCGATCAGGTGCGTTTCTGCCCGCAACGAGGCAACGACCTCGGCAAGCGCATGGCCGAGGCATTCGAAGAGAGCTTTCGCTCGGGGTCGAACGCAACGATCATTATTGGCAGCGACTGTCCGGCACTAACCTCAGGCGTGCTAACAAACGCATTCGGGAAACTCACTGAAACTCCCGCGGTGCTCGGGCCAGCCTCAGACGGCGGCTATTACCTTATCGGACTGACTCGTTCCATGCCCGAATTGTTTGAGAGCATTCCCTGGGGAACCAGTTCGGTCCTGCATGACTCGCTCAAAATCCTGGACCGCGCCGATATTCCCCGAACGCTGCTACTCCAATTAGAGGATATCGATAGACCCGAAGACCTTGCGATTTGGTACGAAATTATCCGTCAGGAAGAAAACGACTCCCGCGGTGTGTCCGTGATCATTCCGGTCCTGAATGAATCTCGGAACATCGACCAGACCCTTGAAGCCGTGCGTCGGGAGATGCCTCATGAAATCATTGTGGCTGATGGCGGAAGCTCGGATGCAACGGTGGAACAAGCCCGCAGCGCCAGTGCCGTTGTTATTGTATCGAACCCTGGCCGCTCACGACAAATGAATGCCGGCGCGGCCAGAGCTACTGGCAAAACATTGGTGTTTGTACATGCAGATACGATATTACCCGCCGGGTGGACAGCTGTCGTTTCAGCTACGTTGAAGGACCCGCAAGTTGCCGCCGGCGCTTTTGCCTTCCAGGTCGCCGAAAGCTTTCCCGGCAAGGGCCTGCTCGAATGGACCACGAACCTGCGGTCCCGCTGGGGCCAGATGCCTTATGGCGACCAGGCATTGTTTCTGCGGCAATCCTTGTTTGAGGAAATCGGCGGTTTTCGCAACCTCCCCATCCTCGAAGACTACGACTTAGTGCGCCGGCTGCGACGTCATGGGCGCGTTATCACCTGCGCGCAGGCGGCGACAACTTCCGGGCGGCGTTGGCAGCGGTCGGGTCTGCTCCGGGTTACATTGAAAAACCAGTTGATTATCGCCGGGTTTCATCTGGGAGTGGCTCCGCACAAGCTGGCACATTTCTACCGAACATAGGAAGTCGACGCGGCATAAATCATTCATCCTATAGCACCCGCCAAAGGGAGAATCGCACAGAAATCGAGATCAGCTCTCCGGCTTGGCCAATACGCGCTCGATGCGGCGATCGGGCACAAACCAAAGCAGAGCCACTAAGACATAGATGCCATTGGCGATCCAGGGACTCACAAAAGCCAACGGAATTGCCGCCAGATACAGTGCCGGCGAGAGCTTGCCTTTCCAGTCGTTGCCGACCGCTGCGGCGAGAAGCGAGCCAGCACCCTGATGTGCGATAATCGACTGCTGCAAAATCCAATAAGCAATTGCTGCCATCAGCAACACAAATCCATACGCTGCCGTCGGCATCGTCGCCCAATGATTCTCTCCCATCCACCCAGTTGCGAAGGGAAACAGCGACAGCCAAAAGAGCAAATGCAGATTGGCCCAGAGAATGCCGCCGCTGACACGTTTCGTCGAATGCAGCATGTGATGATGGTTATTCCAGTAAATCCCCACATACACAAAGCTCAGTAGATAACAGAGAAACACTGGGAATATCGGCCCCAACACCGAAATCGTGTCCCCATGCGGCACCTTCATCTCCAGCACCATAATCGTGATGATAATCGCGATCACTCCGTCGCTGAATGCTTCCATCCGATTCTTTTCCATGCCACAGGAATAGCAAAAGCGGGCGCGGCTGTCTCGCTGAAGCCAGACCCATCACTCCATCACTTCGCCATCCATTTAATCGCGAGTGGAGCGATCCAATCGAAAGAAGATCTTGGCCGTCTGTGTCGTTTCGGACGCGACCTGCGCAACCGGTTTGCCAACAGATTCCGCCACCGCCTGCAAAACATACCGCAAAAAGGCGGGCTCATTTCGGCCATCTTTTGGCCGATTTGCCATTGTGCGCGGCAACAGGAATGGCGCGTCAGTTTCGATCATCAATCGGTCAGCCGGAATTTCCTTAATCAACTCGCGCAGATGCGTTCCACGGCGTTCGTCACATATCCACCCGGTGATCCCAAGATACAAGCCCATATCGAGATACGTCCTTAGCTCTGCGTGCGTTCCGGTGAAACAATGAAGCACCGCCGGCGAGTTCTTTCTAACCGCGCCCAGGATTTCGCAGAACCGTTGCCGCGCATCCCGCTCGTGCAGGAAAAGCGGCATCTGCAGTTCTTCGGCCAGGCCTACCTGCGCCTCGAACCATTTCTCCTGCAAGGAACGGGGTGAGAAGTCTCGATTAAAGTCCAAGCCGCATTCACCAATCGCGACTACCTCAGCCTGCGCAGCGAGCTTGCGCAACTCAGGAATCGTCGTCTCATCGCAATTTCGGCTGTCATGCGGATGAACCCCGGCGGTCGCGTAAAGTCGGTGTGGATACTCGGTCGCAATTTGCACCGCTTGTTCACTGCTCGCCACGCTGCTCCCAGTAACAATCATTACCTGCACACCCGCATCGAATCCGCGTTCTATCACCTGCTTCCGATCTGATTCAAACGACCGATGCGCCAGATTGACTCCGATATCAATGATGTCGTGTGCTTCGTCCATGGCCCCGAACAAAATGATTAGCGTAATGCGGAAGATTTGTCAGGAGGCAAGCGAATGAAAACGGGGATAAGGTGCAAGTTCCTTGCATCAAAAAGGCTGATGCCCGACAGGAATTTACCGGAACGGATGAGTCCGCATTCCTGCTTCACATCAGCCTGTCGTATTATGAAAATCGATTCAAAAGAGTCAAGCATATAAATTAAATAAATAACAACCGGCAACAGTTCAGCGGTTCGCACCAGATAGATTTAGCGCGCCATTTTTTGCCGTAGCGCAATCTTTCCAGGCTGCTGTAACGCGGATTTCGAACCTCCGGGACTCTGGTAATCATCAACACCTGTCGACTGGAAGTCGGCGAGAGGCTGGGAAGGCCTGCGCTACGGGCGGCGACGCGCACAAAGAGCGAGATTAGTGCACTCCGAGGCGTGCGCGCACTAACTCCGTCAAATACTTCACCGGCACCGCGCCAGGTTCCAAAACTGCCTCGTGGTAGCGACCGAGGACGAATTTATCTCCCAGTTCTCGCGAGATTAGCTGACGCAGCCGGTAGTGCGCCATCCGGCCGACAAAATAAGTCGATAACTGACAGGAACTTTGCTTCGAACGAATGATCTTCAGCTTGGCCTCGCCCTCGGATTGAAAACAATCTTGCGTCAGGAACTTCAGCGCTTCCTCATCGGAAAAATTCGCGCAGTGCATTTTGTGGTCGAGAATCGTGTTGCCCACCGCTCGCAGGTAGAATTTAAGCTGGTTCAATCGCAAAGCGAGGTTCTCGGCGCCGTAACCCTGGTCGAGCATCATCTGCTCGGTATACACCGCCCAGCCCTCGATATAGACGCCCGACTGCAATACGCGCCGAATCAGCGAAGGATTTCGGTTCATGTACTCGAGTTGCACCGAATGGCCCGGATAACCTTCATGAATCGTCAGGATGTCCAACATATAATTGTTGTACTCCTCAAGGTAGCTGTTGATGCGCTGCGCATCCCAGTCTTTTGGCGGCGGACTCACCGCAAGATGGCCCGTGCCGTTTGGGTCCAGCGGCGCCGGCGCCTCCATATAAGCGGTGGAGTTGCCGCGTTTGAATTCAGGCATCTCGATGACCTGGCAATGGTCCGGATCCGGTAGGCGCAGAATATCATTGCTGGTGATAAACTTTTTCAGGCGCTCAACGCGCTGCTTCATTTCACGAGTCAGATCTTGCGGTCGGCAATGATTCTGCGCGACGGCAGCCAAAACCTCCCGTACCGTCGTGCGCCGTCCAGCTTCGTCATCGGGCGGAAGCGCTTTGGCAGGGAAATATTTGGCCCAACCTTGGCGCGCGATGACATACATGTCGCGCTCCACTCGCGCAAACTCCGCTTCGGCGTCGGCCATTACCTGGTCGGCACTGACGCCGGCGTCCAATTCCAGGTCCAGCTTGCGGGCAAATTTCTCAGACCCGATTCGCCATTCTCCGTTCGCCTGCGGCAACAAATCGGTCTCGAGATATTTCTGGTAATCCTTCAGGCAAGCGGAAACGGTCTGGGCGGCAGCTTTCAACGCCTCAAGTTGTCGGGTCTTTCCGACGAACTCGAAAATGTCATGATCGTAAAATCCAATCGCCCCTCGGTTTTGGCGGATCGCCGTCTCGGTATGTGCACGCGGAGGATTTTTCAGGTTCTGCCGCGCGGCGGCGGCGACTTTCGGTATTTGGGCCATCCGCGCGATGCAATTGGCGACGTTGGTTTCGAGTGGCAGTGTCGACTGGGTCAACACCAAATAAACACTGTCATTGATGTAGCCGTTGTAAACGCGGGGATCCTCCTCGTAAGGATGGATATTTTCCGTCAGCCACTCATCGCGCTGCAACGAGTGCTGCAGAATGTCGTAATCGATCTGCCCTGCGCGCGTGAGCTTTTGGTAGTCTATTTTCTTCGGCAACTCCGTCAGGGTCACTCGCGTATGCTCGAGCCACTTAGCCCTGGCTTCGGAAGCGAGGTCTTCAAGTTGAGCATCGAAACGATGATCTCCTAATTCAGTCGCCTGCATCGGCCTCAGGCTGAACGCCCGATCCAGGTACGACTTGAAAAACGTCTCGAGTTTGGCGTCCTCGCTCTGGGCTGACACTTTGCCGACCATACCTAAAATTAAGCCGAGGCTTAATACGCGGGAAATTAGCTTTCTCATGCGGAAGTCAGAAGCTTCCAAATCACCTTATCGTGGTCAAGGGTGAAAGCCAGCGAAGGTTTTTAAATTATTTTGCCGATGGAGTCACTACTACGATCATGAAAGAGTCCGGCTTTGGGCGTGGTCGTGACTGACCCTGTGTTTGCGGCTCAAACTCGGCAGTTGGCAGATACAACGTATGCGTTGTCGGATCGATCCCCATCGTCCGCGCACCGCGTGCTGTCTCCACGGTTTGCACCAGCTCGAATTTTCCAGGAGTTGTCTCGCGAACAACACTCAGCGTGCCGTCGCCGCAACTGGCAAAAGCATCACCATCGAATTTTGTCGCGTCGACCCCGGCCCCAATCGCGAAATCGGCCAAGATCTTGCCATCGTCAGCGCTCATGACGATCAGCTTTTGGGGTCGTCGACAACCGACGAACAGACGACGGTGGGCAGAGTCAATCGCCATGCCAACGGGCGCGCCGCCCGGGCTGGTAGGCCACTTAGCAAGGACCTTCATGGCCTTGGTCTCCACAACCGCGACCTGGTCTTTATCGACGAGGTTGACATAGACTTTGCCCTGGCCATCGGCAGCGAGAAACTCGGGCTTCCCCCCAAGCTCGACCGCCGCGTCCGCCTTGCCCGTTGCCGGGTCAAGATCCGGCGAAATAGGGATCAAAACACCGGCGTCTCCGCAAACCACCAAAACCTTGCCGCTGCCCGGGTCGTAGATCACTCCATCGGCATCGTCAGCAGCTTTGACCTTGCCGAGCACCGAATAGTTCTTCAGATCGAAAATGGTAACAACTCCATCGGCTCCATCGGTGATGAAACCGCGGCCTGTGCTGGGAACAATCGCCACTCCGTGGTTACGTTTCTGCCCGGGGATATCCGCAACGGTTTTTCCCGTATGGGCATCGATCACTAACGTGTGCGTCGAGCGTGGCACATACAGAAGTTGGTGATCGGGATCAACGGTCAGGTAATCCCAGCCGCCTTCACCTCCGACATGGAAGGTGCGCGCAACTCGATACGGACCTGTCTGGCCTGCGGTGGTCGAGGAAGGTTGCGCCTGAACAAACAGTGTCAATAGAACTGCTAGTGACGGGAAAAGGCTGGTCTTAATTATCTTGGTTGTTTTCATAAGAACTCCGATGCGTTGACCCCCACTGGTTGTGCCGAGGCACCGCGAGCCAAAACCTGGCCGGACCACGCTCGCCAGACTTCCTGGAATCAAATTCTTTCGAGGCGCTTTACGCTTCCGCCAGGGCGGAGTTGATACGTCGGATCGCCTCATCGATTTCATCGCGGTTCTTGAAACCGATGACAACTGCGTCGAGTTCCGGCCGGGACATTGCGAAGCGAATGGATTTCTCGCGATCCTCGGCGTTCACGAACTCGCCGTTGCCTATGATCTTCATACCGATGACCCCGCGACCTTTAGCCTTCATCGCTTTAAGCTGGGTGACCACCGGTTCGACTTCGTGAACCTTATCCGTCCAAACAATTTCCTCGGGACCATCGATGCGCCGGCCCTGCGGATTGACGCGCACCAGATGCACCTCGGCCCACGGCGTCTCGGTCCCGCCGCGCAAGGCAGGCAGACTGTGGCACGAGACGCCTTTGCTGCGGATCCAGCCCTTTTGTTTGGCTTCATCGAAGCCGTCCATGATGCGCTTCCACTGATCCGTCCAGCCGTCTTTAATCATGCAGTGGATCAACATGGTATCGACATAATCCGTGTCGAAGACTTTACGGTGATGATCGATCACCGAGAGGATGTCTTCAGGCTGGCCAGGAATTTTCGATTGGATGAAAAGCTTCTCCCGCGGCAGCCCTTTGACCGCCCCACCGAGCCACTCGAAGGTGCGATAGGTTTGGGAACAATCAAAATAGGTGATGCCCTGGTCATAGGCGTAACGGACCAGGCTATTGAAACCTTCGCGTCCCAGGTCGTACTGGATCTGGCCGCTGTTGCTGCCGGTGCCCATGCCGAGCCGGCTGAGCTTGATGCCGGTATGGCCCAGCGTGACCTGATCAACGGCGGTGCGCTTGGTTGCCGCTCTCAGCGAGGCGCTGCCGAGCATCAGCGCGCCGGTTGCGGTTATTGAGGTTTGGAGAAAGTCCCTTCGGCTGATTCGTGAGTTTTTCATAAGAGGCGCTGAACTCTCCATACCACAGCTGGGCCAATTGTTCAATCGCGAAGATTCGTTGACAGACCGCAACGATTCCTTGCAGCTTAACCGGGTGCAGAATGCATTCACGCTCGGGCTTCTCCTGGTCTCTTTCGGTTTCACTCATCAGATACCATCGGTCGAGCGCAATTCTCTCGACCAGGATTTGGCCAGTGAAGGCGATTGAGATTCTTTTTGTCGGCAGTCTGTTTGCTGCGTGGGCTTGTGGCGCCCCGGCCGGGGGCCAGCCGGGGCTTGTGCGACGCTCTGATGCTGATGCCGTTTTGCGCCTGGCAACCGAAGTACGTAACAAAGGGTGGATTGTCTACGCGGCTCGTTCCGAGAAGGGAGACTGGGATCTGTTCACTTGTCGTCCGGACGGATCGAGCGTTCGCAATTTGTCGAACACGCCGGGCCTGAACGAGGCTGCGCCGCAGTTGTCGCGCGACGGCCGCCAGCTCTTGTATCGTCGCTTGCCGCGAGGCGAAAAGATCGATGGCAACCGCTATGGCGAACAGGGGGAGTTGATGATCGCAAAGTGCGATGCCAGTGAGGCGCGGGTATTTGGCAAACCGGGGGAATATCCGTGGGCAAGTTGGGGCCCGGATGGAAAACAGATCGTGAGTCTGTCGATCAAAGGGATTTCATTCGTCGATCTTTCGGACCACCGGGTTGTGCGCACTCTGCAGCGAAAGGGCTTTTTCCAACAACTCACATGGTCGCCTGACGGCCGCTGGCTTTGCGGAGTGGCCAATTCTTACGGAACTGGATGGAGCATCGCACGTCTGGAGGTAGCCAGCGGCGAAGTCAGCGCAGTAAACCGAGTTGACTGCTGCACGCCGGATTGGTTTCCCGATTCTAAGAACCTGATCTTTTCGTGGCGCCCGCCAGGCCAAAAAGGCAACCGTGGGTATGGTTGGACGCAACTTTGGCGCGCGGACGCCGCAGGGAAAAGCCGCCAGTTGGTTTACGGAGAGGATGGGCGACACGTTTATGGCGGTCACCTCTCACCGGATGGCCGTTACGTCCTCTTCACGGGCAATATGCAAGAAGATGGCGACCCGGGGAATGCCGGCGCCCCAATGGGCCTGCTGCGGTTGAGCGACACGCCAATTATCGGGGGCCAAAGCGACGAATTGTGGGCGCTGCATCCAAATGCCAACTCGGGACCAGTATTGAAACTGCCGGTGGGGTGGGAACCGTGCTGGACCTTCGCCGAGATTGGCCCGAAAGGGGCCACAGCCAATACAACGCTTGAAAACCCGTCTTCGACCACCAACGAAACCGCCCGGTTAACCAACGAACTGCAGGACAAAGGCTGGCTCGTTTTTAGCGCCGCGACAGAGTCTGGCGATTGGGATCTATTCTTGATGCGACCCGACGGCTCTGAGCGGCGGAAGGTTACTGACACCCGGGAGTACAACGAGGCAGGAGCAAGGTTTTCGCCCGACGGCAAGCGCTTGCTGTACTACCGCCTGCCCAGGAGCGAGGCAGTTGACAACAATACTTATGGCACCTTCGATCTGGTCCTGGCGGACGCCGATGGCGCGAATCCCACTGTGTACGGCAATGGTTTTCACTGGGTGTCGTGGGGTCCAGACGGAAAGGAGTTGGCGTGCCTATCCAGCAAAGGAACCCAAATTATTGACGTCACAACTCGAAAGGTGCTGCGGCAGATTGCGCGGCACGGCATCGTGCAACAGTTGATCTGGTCACCGGACGGCAAGCGGTTCGTCGGCACCGCTAACGGCCTGGGTCCGTTTTGGAACATCGGCTGCCTGGAGGTCGAGACCGGGGCGCTCACCGCTGTGAGCGAAACTGACCGTTATAACTGCACGCCGGATTGGTGCTCCGATTCGCAACATGTGGTGTATGCCCGAGGCATTATCCCCAACATGCCGGGACGGGCCGAGTTATGGGTCGCCAACACCGACGGATCCGAGCGACACGCGCTTTACGTCGAAGAGCGGCGGCACATCTATGGCGCGTGCGCTTCGCCGGATTCGAAGTATCTGCTCTTTACCCGCAGCGTAGAAGACCTGGGCAAGGTGGACCACACGGGCACGACGATGGCGATCATCCGGTGGGCCGACACGCCGATGATCGGAGACCAAAGTGAAGTGCTGCAAAAGCGCTTTCCCAAAGCGCGTCAGGGGCCACGGCTGGACCTGGGTCCGGGCTGGGAGCCGCACTGGACTTACGCGGACGTACGAGTTGGGGGGCAAGGAGCGCAGCGATGAGGGGCGCGCTGGTGCTTTTGGTATTGCTGCTGGTCGCTGCCTCGTGTGGTCGGCCGCCGGGGGGGTCGGCATCCACCATAAGCGATCCGCACTTGGGAACGAACGGAACGGTAGAGGTGACGGCGAAATTGGTCGAGATTCCGGAAGGCGCAATTTTCAAACGCGACCTTTACGATTATGCGACCATACTCAAGTACCAGGTGCTGAAAGTCCATCGCGGCAAGCTGGAGGGGCCGATCATATACGTCGGCCACTACAATCCCTGGAAGCCGCGAGCGGAGGCGGCGGATAAAAGGGCGGCGGGGATTGGGGGCAACTTGCGGCAGTTTGAAGCCGGCCAGGTTCATCGCATGGCTTTGGAGGCGCCCATTGATGATTTCTTTATGGGCGGCATCGTTAACAAGTATTTCGGCAAGGGCAGCGGTCCGCTATATTGGGCGGTCTGGACCGACCTGGTGGAGGACTGATGGTCTTCACCAGCCATATATTTATCTTTTATTTCCTGCCGCTGTTCCTGGTGATCTACTTCAGCCTGCCGAACGCATGGCGCAACCTGTGGATCACCATTGCCAGTTACGTTTTCTACGGCTGGTGGCAGCCGTGGTTTGTCTGCCTCATGATGTTCACCACGGTCATGGATTTTATCTGGGGCCGCGTCATCACTCGGCCCGGGGCCACTCCAATGCAGCGCAAGTTTGCCGTGACCGCCTGTGTCGTTACGAACCTGAGTTTCCTGGGGTTCTTCAAGTATTACATGTTCACGGCGGAAACGCTGAACCAGCTTCGCAGTATGGTGGGCGCCGAACCGTACCGCGTGCTCACCGTCGTGCTGCCGATCGGCATCTCGTTTTATACATTCCATTCACTGACTTACATTATCGACCTCTATCGCGGGCACGCGACACCCGCGAAGTCATTCACTGATTTTTCCGCGTTCGTGGCGTTGTTTCCTGACCTCGTCGCCGGCCCGATCATTCGGTACAAAACCCTCTCGGATCAATTGTCGAGCCGGGACCACAGCATGCCGCGCTTTGCCTCGGGTGTGAGCATTTTCATTGTCGGTTTTGCCAAGAAAATCCTCCTGGCCAATCCCATGGGGGGCGTCGCCGATGCCGTGTTTAACGCCGCGGGTCCCTTCCCTCTCGAGGCGTGGGTGGGCGTGCTGGCCTACGCATTTCAAATCTACTTCGATTTCTGCGGCTACTCGGATATGGCGGTGGGGCTCGGCCGTATGCTCGGATTCGAGTTTCTGAAGAATTTTGACGCGCCCTATCGCTCCGAGAGCATCACCGAACTCTGGCGGCGCTGGCACATTTCGCTTTCGAGTGTGCTGCGCGATTACTTGTATGTGCCGCTGGGAGGCAATCGCAAGGGACCCGCGCGCACCTACGTGAATATCGCCGTGGTGATGCTGCTCGGCGGTTTGTGGCATGGGGCCAAGTGGAACTTCATTGTTTGGGGCGGGTACCACGCGCTACTGCTGGGATATGAACGCCGGCGGGGAAAACGGAGCATCTACGGGTCGTTTCCGCGGCCATTGAGGGTCGGGCTGACGTTTGTGCTGGTCCTCTTCTCCTGGGTCCTGTTCCGCGCGGATAATCTAAGCGCGGCGGGCGCGTACTTCGGCGCCCTGTTTGGGCTGACGCCGGCGTTCGATACGTCCCGTTTGCTCGCGGCAGAGCTTTATACGCCCTACCGGTTGCTCATCCTGGCGGCGTGCGCTTTTTTGGCATTTCTGCCTTTGCAGGCGCACGACTGGGCACAGCGGCCTGTCAGCTGGGCCCGAGTGGCGGTGCTCGCGCCGCTTTTCATCATCTGTCTCATGGTCATGTTCTCACAGGCATTCAATCCGTTTCTCTATTTTCAGTTCTGACCATGAGACGCTTGTTAAATCCTCAATTTGGTCTTGTGCTGGTTTTCTTGGGTATCATCGCCGGCGTTCCTTTAAGCCAAATAGCGGTGGAGTTAGGGCGAGGCGACCGGCCGCAGGCACTGCAAGTTTTCAAACAAAAACCTACTTCACGGAACTTGCGGGCATATGAGCATCGCTTGGAGGACGCGAGTTGGGCCGCAACAAAGCTTCGGCCTTGGGCACAGTACGCCCAGTTCGCCTGGTTCAGGGATGGGGGAGAAAAATCGGTTGTTGGTCGCGGAGGTTGGCTGTTTTACAGGCCCGGTTTGGAATTTCTAACCGAACGGCAGGGTACTCGCCAGAGGACTGGCAATGCGGCCGAGGCGGTCGGCGCGATTATCGATCTGCGAGATCAATTGCGAGCGCGAGGGATCCAGCTGCTGGTTATGCCGGTGCCGAATAAAGAGAGCGTCTATCCTGAAAGACTGACCGTTCGGGCCGCCGGCCTGCGAAGCGCTATCGGCTCTGAAACCGGAGAACTGATGAAGCGGTTGAAAGCTGCGGAGGTCGAGGTCGTGGATTTGTTCGAGCTGTTCGCGGACGCCAAAACGCTTTCGCCGAGTGCGTCGTCACCCTTGTATCTGGCTCAGGACAGCCACTGGTCACCGGCTGGCGTGGAATTGGCTGCACGTGCCGTGGGGAAAAAGATTTTTGACCATAATTGGGTGCAGGTTGGTTCGGTCGCTTACGAGCTCCAACCCGCGCCGGTCAGGCGCGTTGGGGATGTTTTGCGCATGCTGCAAATCCCGCTGCTCGAATCCGAAACGGCGGCGGAAATCGTGCCATGCAAGCGAGTTCTCCGGCGCGACACGGTTAGCCCTTATCAGGATGACGTCGCGTCTCAGATTCTGGTGCTGGGGGACAGTTTTCTGCGAATCTATGAAACGGACGAACCGGGCGCGGCCGGCTTTATCGCACATCTTGCGCGAGAACTGAACCAGCCGGTGACTTCGATTGTGAATGACGGGGGAGCCTCAACCCTGGTGCGACAGGAACTGAGCCGCCGCCCGGCGTGGCTGGCGAATAAAAAGGTGGTGATTTGGGAATTCGTCGAACGCGATATTCGGCTCGGGTTGGAGGGCTGGCAACACGTTCCCTTACCAACCGAAAAGGACATTGGGTCTTTGTGAAAACGAGTCGCCTAGCCACAAAGTTTCTGGTCCTCGCGGCTGTCTGTGGGACGGGCCTGCTTACGATGTACTCTGGTATAGCGCAGATTTCCAACCAGCAAGCGGCAAAAACGCCAATCACCCAGAAACTGAACGTAAGGATTTCATGGGGCCACCGTTCACAATCGGTGCGGGTGTTCCGCATCAGTTTGCTGACGAATGAGATTGCCGTGTTGGCGATGAAACCCGTCGGTTTCGAAAAGGGCGATTCGGTGCGGCTAGGCGTCTGCGAAACTCGCGCGGGAGCCGGTGATGTGGACGGAGTCGACTTAACGATCGCTTTTCCGGAGTGCAAGGTGGAGGAGATTGGGAATCTGCAGCAGATTTGGAAGTACCTTTTTGCGAATTCCGATGCGGACACGGCGCGCCGTTTACGATTGGACCCGGGCTTTCGTCCCGATAACCGCAAGTTAACCGTTCAGATGGATGAGGAAGGGACGCAAGGATTCAGTTTGATCGTGGACCAACTGCTCACGAGCAAGGCATTCTGGATCCCTGACCTGGATGTGTTCGTATCGGCGGGGGATCACCCAGTTTCGTTTGATGCGCACCAAAAAGAGTTAAAGGCTTGGGGCAGCGAACGCGTTATTACTGAGTTGGAACGCGAACCAGAGGCTAGCTATGAACAGTACACGGCGCACTGGGAAGACATGGGCAGCCCGGCGTATAAAAATCCGGCATCTGTTCCCCCCGGTCACATCGTGTGTCTCACCTGGGACAGCGCAATTCCGAAATTCGGCGTTGACCGCGGCGCTGGCGTGCGGAATGACTACGGCAACCCCGACCACTTCCGATTCGGTTTCGATTTTGGCGAGTTGCCGAATCTGACACTTTCCTCGCAACCGCGAGTTCGAATGGTAACCGCGGGTAACAACACAAACCGGGTACGGACCCCTCACCCCGGCCCTCTCCCCTCTGAAGGGGAGAGCGAGATTGCGACCACAGCAAGGAGATCTATACAGGCTCTTGCCCCCGACAGGGATGATCCGCTGTCACCAAAACGCAACTCGCAGCGTGAGGCCCAAGCGCAGTCGCGAGGAGCTGTTTGGCTAAGTCAAAAGCTGACCGATGGCCTGCCTGTGGTGACAACCACCATTGAACAGGACGGTGTGCGTTATGAAGTCGAGCAGTTTGCGTATCCACTGCACGGGCCGCCGAAGGAACGGCTCGGCGAGATTGACATGGTGTTGCTCCAAAAGGTTCGGCTGACGGAATTGCAAGGCCAGGAGCGACTGCTGTCACTCGGCCTGGCTCATCAACGCGAGCTACCGTCTGGTGTCGACATGGTCGTCCGCTCAAACGTCGCGGCGATGGTTTGGTCCGAAGCTACTACAGGCAACCTGCTCCTGGCAGTCGAGGAAACCGGCCTCTCGCTGAAATCCAACAACATTCAGAGAGGCAAGTGGCAGACGAATCGAATTGTCTTGAGCCTGGCCCTGCCCGCCCAAGGCTCGCAGGAGTTTGTAGTTAAGCTGCCTTCCTCCCGGGTCGCGGCCGGTGATAGTGCGGCTTTTCTGGCTTTGGATTACCCGACGGCTCGCGCCGCAACGGTGAAGTTCTGGTCGGCTTACCTCGCCCGCGGTGCTCAGTTCACTGTGCCTGAGAAACCGGTTAATGACCTGTTTCGAGCTAATCTCTGGCATGCGCTACGGCTGCCCCGTCGACATGATCAACCAAATGCCAGGCCGCGGATTGACTTGCCCTACTCAAATTTCGCATACGACCAAAAAGGCACGCCGTGGCCGGTGAACCAGTCTGTGTATGTCGATTACATGCTTTACGACCTGCGCGGTTATCACGCGGAATCCGCTGAGGAACTCGAAACTATTTACAATAACAATCAGCAACTGAACGGCCATGTTGACGGTTTCGCCAATTGGGGCGTTTACACACCGGGTATGATGTACTCTGTCGCGCAGCATTATTTGCTGAGCGGTGACCGCGGGTCATTGGATCGAATGCTGCCGCAGACGCTGAAGGCGCTCGATTGGTGTTTGGAGGAGCTAAAGGGAGGATCAGTCGGGGCCGGGCTTTCGCAAGGGCTGGTGTTGGCGCCGCTCAATGACCTCTCCCACGAATCAAGAGCGTGGGCATTCAACCAGGCGTACGTTTACGCGGGGTTGCAATCGCTGGGCCAGGTGCTGGTGGAGATTCGACATCCACGCGCGGAGGAATGCTTGTCCGCAGCCCGAGCGCTGCATCAGTCGATTCAACGCGGATTTGGCCACGCGTCGATGGAATCGCCACTGGTCCAGTTGCGTGATCACACCTGGATTCCCTACGTTCCGAGTGATGCGCTGAGTTCCAAGCGGCTGCTGGACGTTTGGTATCCAACTGACGTTGATTGCGGCTCCGTGCACCTGGCCCGCCTCAAAGCACTCGACCCCAAGGGACCTTTAACGACCTTTCTATTGAACGACCACGAGGACAATTTGTTCCTCAAAGAATGGGGAATGGCCAACGAGCCGGTCTACAATCCGCACGCGACGGCTTACCTGCTCCGCGATGAACCTGAACCTGCCATCCGAGCGTTTTACAGCATGATGGCGTGCGCCTTCAGCCAGTCAACCTTCGAGCCAGTCGAGCACCGCTGGAGTTGGGGCCAATACTTCGGCCCGCCAAGCACCGACGGCGCCTGGTTTGATCTCTATCGCCACATGCTGATTCAGGAGCGTGATGACGATTCGTTGCTTCTGTGTCAGGGCACACCAAGAAAATGGTTAGAGGATGGCAAACAAATCCGCATCGAACGGGCGCCAACGTTTTATGGACTGCTGAACCTGGTGATCGAAAGCCACGCCGCGGCGCGAAATATTTCTGCCGCAATCGATCTCGAGCAACGGAAACGTCCCGCCGCGCTCTTGCTGCGTTTGCGACATCCTCAGGAGCGCCGGATTCGCTCCGTGACGGTGAATGGCAAACGATGGACGGATTTTGACCATGTCAAGGAATGGGTGCGAATCAGCAACCCGGCCAAAAACCATATTGAAGTCATCGCACGCTATTGACTCACTGCTGACGATCGTCCAGCCAGGGGTTGGCTGCGCGCCATTGGTCTCTCAGACGGGCCATTTCTACAGGGTCGGCGGCGGGGCGAATCTCGATTGGTCCGCCTCGGACGACCGGATGTTTCGACATTAATTGGATCGCCTCCGTTATGTCCTTTGCCTCGATAACAAAAAAACCTGCCAGTTGCTCCTTGGTTTCGGCATAGGGTCCGTCCGTTACGGAGACTTTCCCGTTTTGAAACCTCAGTGTGGCAGCCTGCTGCGCACCCCGCAGCCCTTCTCCACCAACCAGATGGCCATTTTTCCTCAGCAATGCCTCATAAGCGAAGAATTCGTTCATCGATGCTTTTTGCTCAGGTTCGGACATGGTTCCCCACGTTGTCGGACCCAGGTATGAGAGGCAGATGTATCGCATAGTTGTTTTCGTTTGGATCAGTAATTCATCAAGTCGTTAAGTGCACTTATAATCGTTCGCATTGGCCTCATTTCGACACCCGTGCGACATTAGCCGCCAAATACTTATTGTATGGAAAAGAAACAGGCCCGCATGGTGGTCTTGGGTGGCGGATTTGGCGGCCTGAGTTTTTGCAACCACTTTAACCACCCGGCGGCACAAATTACGGTGGTGGACCGAACAAATCATCACCTATTCCAACCATTGTTGTACCAGGTGGCGATGGCAGGATTGTCGGCCCCAGACATCGCGCAGCCAATTCGCTCGATCCTTTCTCAACACCCGAACCTCGAAGTGGTGTTGGATGAGGTGCAAAGTGTCGACTTGGCAGCCCGACGCGTAGTGTGCGGCCTAAAAACGTTTGAGTACGACTATCTAGTCATAGCGCTGGGCAGCATCACCAGCTATTTCGGACATGCGGATTGGGAGCGTTTTGCGCCAGGTTTGAAGACTTTGCAGGACGCGTTGCTAATCCGGCGCGACGTCTTGCTTGCCTTCGAACAGGCGGAGAATGCCGATGACCGGGAGCAGCAGGCGAAACTGATGACGATTGTTATCGTGGGGGGAGGCCCAACCGGAGTCGAACTGGCGGGGGCTTGCGCCGAACTTGCCCATCGCGTCTTGCGGCGTGATTTCGACCGGATTGATCCCACCCGAGCGCGGGTTCTTCTGATCGAGGCTGGTCCGCGCATATTGACGCAGTTACCTCCGGACCTTTCGGAGAAGGCGCGCCGCCAACTGGAAGGGCTGGGGGTGCAGGTGCGCACGAACAGCCCGGTGCAGGCCATTGGCAAGGAATGGATCGAATTGCCCAACCATGAAGTCATTCACGCCGGAAATATTCTGTGGGCCGCCGGGGTTATGGCCCATCCGATCACCAAGAAATTGGGAGTGGAACTGGATCGTGCCGGACGAATCAAAGTGCAACCAGATCTGAGCATTCCCGGACATCCCGAGGTCTTCGCCATTGGGGATATAGCGTTTTTGCTGCGCGAAAATGGGCAACCGGTACCTGGTGTCGCGCCAGCGGCGATGCAAATGGCTCAGCACGTCGCGCGACTGATTCGTGACGATATCGACCGTCGAGACAACCGCACGACGCGTCCGGCGTTTCATTATCGGGACAAAGGGACGCTGGCGACTATCGGTCGCTCTGCGGGAGTAGCCCAAATCGGGAAACTGAAGCTTTCGGGCTTTCCGGCGTGGGCAGCGTGGTTGATTGTCCACCTGATTTTTCTCATCGGTTTCCGCAACAAAATCGCGGTGCTGGTTTCCTGGGCCTACTCCTATTTCACCTACAAACTAGGCGCACGGATAATCACAGGCTGGCCGGAGGCGCCGACGCGACGATTGGACGTATAGGGCCTATGAGACCTATTTGGAGGCTAATAGACATTACGCCGGGTTACTGCTAATGTGGCGGTTTGTGATTGGATGACTATGGCAAACACAAGTACAGAAGTTGCCGCGAAACCGGCGGACCCGATGCCGTCTGATTTTATCCGCGACATCGTCGCAGGGCACGTTGCCGAAAAGAAATATCCTCAGATCCACACCCGCTTCCCCCCGGAACCGAATGGCTATTTGCATATCGGTCACGCTAAGTCCATCTGCTTAAATTTTGGCATCGCGCGTGAATTCGGAGGCGTTTGCAATCTGCGAATGGATGATACGAACCCTACCAAGGAGGATGTCGAATATGTCGATTCGATTACCGAAGACGTGCGCTGGTTGCTGAGTGATTGGGCTGATGACCGATTGGGACTTAAGCCCAAAGGCAAGACACCGGACAGCAATAAGGTGAACGGCACGACGGACTTCTCCCTGCCGCCGGTCACCGGCTCCCATCCCTCAGGGCCAGTGGAACCGTTTTACGCGTCGGATTATTTCGATCAACTTTACGAGTACGCCCTCCAATTGATTCGCAAGGGCGTCGCTTACGTCGATGACCTCTCGCCCGAAGATACCGACAAATACCGCGGTGCGCCTGACCGGCCCGGAAAGGAAAGCCCGTTCCGCAATCGCTCCATCGACGAAAGCCTGGACCTGTTCACTCGAATGAAAGCCGGCGAGTTTCCCGACGGAACGCGCACATTGCGGGCGAAAATCGATATGGCTTCGCCGAATATCTGGATGCGGGACCCGGTCTTGTACCGCATCCGCCACGCCGAACATCATCACACGGGAAATAAGTGGTGCATTTACCCGATGTACGATTTTGCGCATTGTTTGAGCGACTACATCGAGGGTGTAACGCACTCGATCTGCACGCTCGAGTTTGAGGTCCACCGGCCGTTGTACGACTGGATCCTGGAAAACCTTAATTTGCCGCGTCCGTTGCCTCGCCAGTACGAGTTCGCTCGACTCAGTCTCGGTTATACGGTGATGAGTAAACGAAAATTGATGCAACTGGTGGATGAAGGCCTGGTCTCCGGTTGGGATGACCCGCGGATGCCCACGATCAGTGGGTTACGCCGGCGGGGCGTCACGCCGCGAGCTTTGCGTGATTTTGCCTATAACATCGGCATCACAAAGTACAATGCAGTGACGGATGTCGCGGTGCTGGAATATGCGATCCGCGAGGACCTGAACCGCCGGGCGCTGCGCCGGCTGGCGGTGCTACGGCCCATAAAAGTGGTCATCACGAACTACCCGGAAGGCCAGGTGGAAGAACTCGAGGCCACCAACAACCCTGAGGAGCCGTCGGCCGGCTCACGCAAGGTCCCCTTCAGCCGAGAGCTCTTCATTGACGCCGAAGATTTTATGGAAACGCCTCCGACGAAATATTTCAGGCTCCGTCCTGGCGGCGAAGTGCGACTCAAGTACGCCTACATCATCAAGTGCGAAGAGGTAGTGAAGAATGCAAAAGGCGAGGTCAGCGAACTGCGCTGCACGGCCGATCTGGGAAGCAAGACCGGCGGCCCGACTGCCAACCGCAGGATCAAGGGAACGATTCATTGGGCCAGCGCCGAGCATGCCGTCGATCTTGAAGTGCGGCTTTACGATCGCCTCTTTACTGTTCCTGAACCTGACGCCGGCGGTGATTTCAAAGCGCATCTTAATCCGCATTCACTCGAAGTGGTGACCGCCAAAGGCGAGCCTTCATTGCGTGAAGCGAGACCCGAGCTGCGTTATCAGTTCGAACGCCTGGGCTATTTTGCTTTGGACAAGGGAAGTGCGCCGGGGCGCCCGATTTTCAACCGCACCATTACTTTGAAGGATACCTGGGCCAAAGAGGCGAAGAAGGGGTAGCTACGCCTTAAGGTCCAAAAGGTACCAAGGGGGAAAGCGAATACGGGACGATCGCACCCCTCACCCCTGCCCTCTCCCCTCAGAAGGGGAGAGGGAGAAACGCACTCAGTTGGTTGGAAAGGCTGAATGGAAGGAGCGAACGGACGTGGGGCGGAACGACGATCGCGACAGCTGTTCCCTCTCCCCTTCTAAAGGGGAGAGGGTTGGGTGAGGGGTCGCCTCCTGGGCCGCGATTGGTTTGACAGCCATACTCTTCCCGGCGATGTTTAGCCGATTTTATCGCACTAACATTAATGTCTGATGTCTCCCTTTATGAAAACAATGCTAATCGCCCTGGTCTCTGCCTGCTGCCTCCTCGGATTCCTGGCAGCCGCACCCGCCGCTGATACCAGTGCTGCGCAGGACGATCTCAAAGCCCTGGTCACGAAGATCAAGGCCAAGCTGCAGGAGGGCAAAAAAACTGAGGCGGACATGGCACCGGAGTTAAAGGAATTTGATGAACTTTTGGCCAAGCACAAGGACGAGAAGACCGATGAAGTCTCGCAGATCCTGTTCATGAAAGCGCAATTGTATTTGGAAGTATTTGAGAACACAGATAAAGGCGTTGAGTTGGTGAAGCAGCTCAAAAGCGATTTTCCTGACACTAAGCTGGGCAAAAACGCCGATGACATTCTCGATTCCATCAAAAAGCAGCAAGAGTCCAAGAAGGTTCAAAAAGCCTTGGTAAAAGGCTCAAAATTTCCAGATTTTGACGAAAAGGATATCGCCGGAAAGCCAGTCTCGATCGCCAATTATAAAGGCAAGGTGGTTCTCGTTGATTTCTGGGCGACGTGGTGCGGCCCCTGTGTTCACGAATTGCCAAACGTCGTTAAGGCTTATGAAAAGAACCACAGCAAGGGTTTTGAGATTATCGGAATTAGTCTGGACCAGGACAAAGAGAAGCTGACGAGTTTCACCAAGGAAAAGAATATGACCTGGCAGCAATTCTTTGATGGGAAAGGTTGGGGCAACAAGCTCGCTGTTAAATACGGCGTGCAAAGCATACCGGCGACTTATCTGTTGGACGGTGAAGGCAAAATTATCGGCAAAGACTTGCGTGGGGAAGAATTGGTGGCTGCGGTCGAGAAGGCAGTTGCCAAGAACTGAAAAAGCCTCCCGATTATGAGCTACCGAGAAGCTCTTGATACGGTGCGACTTAGTCCCATCCTGTTCTAGCCAAGGCCGTGGTTGGCCTCGAGACAGGGACGGTTTTAACTGGTTTAACCTATTAGCCTTTAACGGTTTAGGTGTCGGTTTCCCTCTTGGCGTTGGACCTTGATTAGCTTTGTTTAGTGTCTCCCATCGAGGCCGCCTCGGCGAGGCGCCCCCACCTGCCACGGTGCCGTTTGGTCGTTTAGGTCCCCGGATGGGGGGGCAGGGCCCCGCAAAGCGTCACAACGTCACAACCTCCGTAAATATGGGTAATTTTGATTTTTAACCCGTCACAAGCCCCCCTGAGGCGTAGCATTAAGAAAACTGAGCACTGATGAAATGCCGCGAGTCGAGTTGACTCGCGATTCAAAAACGGGGAAGACGGCGGAATCGGCTTACCGACGAGCCCGACGGCCAAGAACCATCACTAAACCCAACCCTAAGAGAGCCAAGCCAGTGGGCTCAGGAACTGGGGCCAAATCGAGGTTCCCGCCAACCAAGCTGCCAACGTAAAACTGATTAACCTGATCGGTCTGAACTGTAGTCGTATTTCCTGGAGGAGCGGTGCCTTGCGTAGGAAAAGTCCAATTTGCGCCCGAACCGGAAAATATTCCGTACTCAAGCACGTTGCTGAAGTCGACTGCAGGCGCGAAGAGATCGGTGGTTTTGAAAATCCAAAGGTCGATGTGCATCCCATTAAACAACGAACTAAACTGGGTGCCGGTAGCGGCAAAACGACCACTTTCAGAGAAAGTTCCAACAGTTAGGGTCTTTATGTTAGTCGCGTCAAACTGGTGCCAATGACTTCCTAACGAGGGGAGATCATTAAGGTGGGCAGTGAAATCATAACCACCAGTGGTATCAAAAAAGCCGAGCTCAACATTATTGCCGAAGTAGTCCGGGAGCACCGTCCCGGTATGATCCGCGATAGCAGGCGTGCCAAACCCGGCATTGTAATCGACTGTCACCTGAGCTTGAGCAGCAAAGCAGCAAAAGCCCACCGCCACGAGAACCGCAATCACGCGCATTTTCATATTTCGGTTTGTGCTTTAACGACGCTAGTTTTGCCTTACTGCCCCGAAAACGTCAAGAGGTATTTTAACGATTTTTATCTCTTTCTGAATTTGAGCTTCCGATAAAGAACAAGAGCGCGGACCGAAGTCCGCGCTCTCTTGAAGTGTTGTTTTTAGCTATTGTTCTTACTCTGCGGGAATAATCCAGTTGAAGGACCCGTTACCGGTTTGGCGCTTGATGAAAAAGGCAGTACCGGCAGGTATTGATGTGCTCCCGGCAGGGTTGAACCGCGCATCGAACCAGCCCTCGTTCCCTTTGGCATCATTGAAGTAGAAGTAGGAAGCAGTTGAGCCATCCGGCTGGACAATCAACACGTTATCACTGCCAGCCAGGTTCAGTCCGCTGGCAATTCCTGTCGTCGGATTGCCCGTATACAGGTTGAGCGAGTTCAGCGTCATAGTTGAGAGGCTCTTAAGGGTGCCCACGTTATTGAAACCAGGCTCAACGGGGGCGACCGTCGCGTCAGTCTTGATCGGACCGCAGAGGTAGACATTGACATCACCGGGTTCGATGCGGCGGACCATCACGCCTTGTTCAGGATAAATGACCTGGTCGGCGGCGGGAGTGAAGTCCGCACGATACCAGCCATGGGCAACTTCGTTGCTGAAGTAGAAGATGCTCATTATCTGTTGGGTCTCCGGGATAGTCAGCATGATGTTGTCGGCCGAGGCAGGATTCAAACCGACTCTCAACCCGGTTTCGTTATTGGTGCCGAACATGCTGGCGATAGTGAAGTGCTGCCGCACGCGGTAAGTATCTCCCGGATTGACCAACCCGTTAAGGCTGCCGGCCAAGGCGAGGCTCTGGCTGGAAGCTGTGCCGGCGATATCGACCATGTAACCATTGTCGAACTCGGCATACGTCGGATTATTGGTTGAACCGAACTGGGCATTGCCCCAGGCGGCATTGGCATCGGTCAGCGCGGTGTTCTGCAGGCTGGAAACAGTGCCGGCATACACAATCGGCAGCACCATCCGTTGGGAGAAGGTAGTGAACTTGGCATCGGTTCCGCCATTACCTTTAACCGTAGCGGCTGTGCCGATCCAGGTCGGGGAGGCGCTTTCAAGACTGACCGAGATGACGCGCAGGTGGATGAACCGGGCGGCCTCGGGTGTGATCGGCGTCAGGTCGTTCACCGTCACCCAATCGAATGCCGCATCCGCGGGCGTCACACTGACTTCCAGGACGTTGCCGGCATCGGAGAACCAATTGACTTTATCGGCCGAGACTTCGGGGATGTATTGCAATTGCAGCGCGGCGGCATTGACGCGGCGTTTGAACTTCATCGCGAGATAGCGGATTCCATTGTTCTGCGTGATCCAAACAATGATATTGGCATTGCCATCACCGGAATTCTTCGGGTCAGAGCCGACGGCATATTCGACAAGGTTAGTCAGGCCGTCACCGTCGGTGTCGACGCTCATATCCAACCCGTCATAGGGCGTCGTGACAATCACCAGGAAGCTATTGGTGGCGCTGATCGTCGAACTGCCGGCGCTGGAGACTTCAGTCGCCGTCACAACCGTCGTGACGAGGTTAGTGCTGGGGCTCTGGGAAGACGTCGGAGTCCAGGTAATAATGCCATTGCTGTCGATCGTCATCCCGGCGGGAGGATTGATCAGCTGGTAAGAGAGTGGGTTGCTCGAGCCATTCGGGTCGGTCGCTGTGTTGGTAACGACCAGCGTATCCAGATTGGTCAGGACGACATCAGGCTGAGCCGGCAGGACCAACGGACTCGGAGCGCTCAGTGTGATTGTCTGCAGGGCGCTGGCTCGGTTGCCACAAGCATCGGTCGCTGTCCAGGTCCGCGAAATCACCTGCGAGCCATCAGGGCGAACCGCAAGAGCATCTGCATACTGAAGACTAACCGAACTGCAGCCGTCCTGGGCGGTGGCCACCCCGGTGCTACTGGTGCTGACATCGGCGGTGAAAGCCACAGTCACGTCGGAAGGCGCAGTGACTGTCGGTGGCGTCGTGTCCTTTACCGTTATGATCTGAGGTGCGCTGACGCTGAAGCCGCAGGGGTTGACTGCCGTCCAGGTTCGGGTGATGACCTTGGAGCCGCCACAGTTAGCCGTGACGACGTCATTGTAGTTTACCGCAAGATTGCCGGAATTATCATGAGCAGTGGCAACGCCGGTAGCAGCGGTGCTGGTGTCGGCCGGACATTCCAAGGTGAGGTTTGCCGGAGCTGTAACGATCGGCAACCCGGTGTCACTGATCAGGATATCCGTCGACGCCGTGCTGCCGCATCCCTTCGAGCTAACATCCAAAGAGAGGGTATAGGTTGCGCCGCAGGTGGAACCGGCGACTACCGAGACGGTTTGTGAATTGGCAGAGCCGCTGATCGAACCGTTGCCCGAGATTGACCAGGTGTAATTGCTCATTCCGGCGGGTCCAGAAAACTGCGTGGTTGTCTGAGGGAAAACCCATGAAGGACCGGCGATGCTGGATTGCGGGATCGGGTTAACTGTCAGAACGACATCGGAGGTACCAACGCAGCCATTGGCCTGAACTGCTGTCAAACGCAGAGTTGCGCTGGGCGAGGACACGTGAGCCGTCGTGTTTAACGAGCTGGTCGAATCAATGGTAGCAGAGCCGGAAACGACGCTCCAAAAGGTCGAGGTGATTGGAAGCTCTCCGCGGTTGGCCACACCTTGCAGCGCAAAAGCGGTCGAACTGCCCTGGGTGCATTGAGCCTGATCCGGACCGGCATCAGCTCCAGGACCGATCAGGATCCTATATTGGAGGGGACCCACAAAATCCACTAAACTGGCCGAGCCCGACGCGGCAGACTTTGTTTTGACAATAATGCTCTTTACACCAATCGAGAGGCATTGATCAAAATTACCCATCAGCGCAGTCATATCGACCGCCGCCTCGATGAAGGCCAGCGATTGATAATTGGTCGAGCCAAAGGCGCCAAAAGGTACGGCGACCGAGTTGCTGTTGACGGCGGCAAATACCTTGCCAGCCGGCAGAGCTGCGGTCGAGTCGACGTAAGTGTAACCGCCGCTGCTGCTGTTGGTTTGCCAGCGATAAGCCAGGAAATCCGCAGAGGAGCCGCCATTATTGAATAATAGTGTCAGCACCATATCGTTCACGGTCCGCCCACCGTGAGGGCCACTGGAGGTGAAGCTCCCGTTGGCATTGGCAACCAGTTGATTCTGCAGCAATTCGAAATCAATATATGAACTGCCGTTGACGGCAGCGCGGTCAGCCGCCAGGATCAACCAGGTATGATAATTCGTATCGGTGGCAACGTGCATCAGCACATTGTTGATGTCACCTTTGGCTTGCGCGCCTGAAGTAGTCCAGGTCCAGGTATTTGGGTCATCCATCCATTTGCCGGAGGAGAAGACATTATCACCCCTGGCACCGTTAGGATCGGTAAAATGGAATGTGGTGCTCGAGTCTAGCGGCGCACCGCTTGAATTGAGAACCCCGGCCGCGCCATTGGCGCCCGGCATCCAGTCGCCGCTGACCATTCCACCGGTCCCGGCGACGACCTGCCCGCCAATCCCGAAACCGCCCGTCGGCGTCGTGACCGGAGCGATACCGTTGGGAGGTGGCACGGCTTGCGCCGCCAAGCTGGCTAAAATCATTGCTGCGCAGAGCGCTCGAGCTACCCGCGAGGGAGCTCCTGGCTCAGTGCTGACTCTCGTGAGGGGATCTGTATTCATAACGTTTGCTGTTGCTTTTCGGACTTCGTTCATATCGTTCGTTGCTGCAGTCACTCTAGCGGTAGAACGAAATGCAACAATCGGGGCTGGACACAGATGTAGCCCCAGTCGGAATCCGGAATGGGGTCCCGGGAAACCCCCGGGATAAAAAGCTTTGGCGCACACCTCAGGTTCGATCCCTTGAACCCGAGCCGTGCGCCTTTGGGTTCCCTGTCCCTTAGAGAACCGCTTAAGTGATTCTGGCCGTCGATTTACTCGGCAGGTATGGTCCAGTCAAAGCTACCCTTGGTCAGCTGCCGCTTGATGAAGAACGCACTACCCGCCGGCACTGCAGTATTGCCCGCCGGACTGAACGTCGCATCGAGCCAACCTTCGTGGCCTTTGGTGTCTTTGAAGTAGAAATATGACGCCGTCGCACCATTGGGTTGCACAATCAGAACGTTGTCACTGGCGGCCAGGTTGAGGCCGCTGGCGATGCCTGTCGCAGGATCGCCAGTGTAGAGATTCAGCGAGTTGAGCGTCATGGGGGAGAGACTCTTAAGGGTGCCGAGATTGTTGAAGCCAGGCTCGACAGGGGCAACCTCAACCCCCAGCTTGATCGGGCCGCACAGGTAGACGTTTACATCACCCTGAACGACCCGGCGCACCATAACGCCTTGCTCAGGATACACTACCTGGTTGGCGGCGGGCGTGAAATCCGCGCGATACCAGCCATGAGCCAATGCATTGCTGAAGTAGAAGATGCTCATGGTCTGTTGCGTCTCGGGAATAGTCAGCATGATGTTGTCGGCCGAAGCGGGATTCAGGCCCGTCTTCAACCCGGTCTCGTTATTGGTGCCGAATAGGCTGGCGATAGTGAAGTGCTGTCTTACTCGATAAATGTCTCCCGGATTGACCAAACCGGTAACGCTGCCAGCTAACGCGAGGCTCTGGCTGGAGGCTGTGCCCGCGATATCAACCGTGTAGCCATTATCGAACTCGGCATACGTCGGATTAGCCGTGGAACCGAACTGGACAGCCGACCAGGCGGCCTTCGCATCAGTCAGGGCGGTGTTCTGCACACCCGAAACGGTGCCCCCATATACGATCGGCAGCACCATGCGCTGGGAGAAGATCGTGAACTTCGGACCTGTTCCGCTAGTGCCCTTTACAGGGGTCGCCGTACCGATCCAGGTCGGCGAGGCACTCTCCCCAGTCACTGAGACCACACGCAGGTGGATGAAACGGGCGGCCTGAGGCGTAAGCGGTGTGAGATCATTGACGATAACCCAGTCAAAGGCCGCGTCCGCCGGCGTCACACTAACCAGGAGGACATTGGCCGCATCGGAGTACCAGTTGACCTTATCGGCCGAGACTTCCGGCACGTATTGAAGCTGCAGCTCGGCGGCGTTAACTCGGCGTTTGAACTTCATCGCCAGGTAACGGTTATTATTATTAGCAGTGATCCAAACGATAATGTCGGCGTTGCCGTCCCCCGCATTATTCGGATCGGAGCCGACGGCATATTCGACGAGATTGGTGAGACCATCGGCATCGGTGTCTACCATCATATCCACGCTGGTGACGATCACGACGAAGCTATTGGTCGTGCTGATCGTGGTCGAGCCGGTCGCGTTCACCACCGTCGTGGTCACCACGGTCGTAAGGATGTTGGTGCTGGGGCTTTGCAACAGGCTGGGTGTCCAGGTGATGATGCCATTACTGTCAATGGTAACCCCGGCGGGTGGATCGATTAACTGATAGGTGAGCAGGCTGCTCGAGCCATTAGGGTCAGTCGCGGTGTTGGTCACGACAAGAGTGGCCAGGTTACTTAGCACGATGTCGGACTGGGTCGGGAGGACCAACGCGCTGGGTGCATTCAAGCTAATTGTTTGGACGGCGCTGCCATTGTTGCCGCAACCATCGGTGCCGAGCCACGTCCGGTTAATAACCTGAGAGCCGTCCGCCTGCGCCGCCACGCTATCCGAGTAGGTCAACGCCACTGTGCCGCAGCCAGACTGCGCCGTGGCGATACCGGTGGTATTAGTGCTGGTATCGGCCATGTAGCCCAGGACCAGGTTTGGCGGAGCAATCACGACAGGGGCAGCATCCTGCACGGTGATAATTTGCAGCGCGGTGCTGACATCACCGAAGCCATCTTGCACGGTCCAAGTGCGTTGGACCGTGTAGTTGCCGGAGCAATTGCCAGGAATGATCTGGTCACTATAGGTCGGTGTCAAAGTGCTGCAGCTGTCGGTTACCGAAGCGATCCCCAACGCCAAGTTGAGGCTCGGGTCAAGCGAGTTGGTACAGGCGACGGTAACATCCGCCGGGGCAGTGACGGCCGGCAGCGAGAGTGTGAGGCTCGCGGTGTTGGTGACCGCGTTTCCGCAAGCGCCGCTGACGACGACGCTGTAGGAGACAGCGTTGGTGGTGCTGACGTTGGTCAGGGTGAGGCTGGAGTCAGTTTGGCCGGAAAGCAAGTTGGTGCCCGCATACCATTGATAAGTGAGGCTGGAGCCAGTCGCGTTGACGGTAAAGGTGAGGTTGCTGCCGGGGCACACGGTCTGACTGGCAGGAGCCGTGACGACCTGGATCTGACTATTGACGGTCAAAGTGGCGCAGTTGTTGGTGGCGTTGCAGTAGCCGGCAATATTGACGCAATAAAGGCCGCCGTCAGAGGCACTGACGTTGGGGAGGGTCAACGTGGTGCCGGTTTGCCCTGGGATCAACACGCCATTCTTGGTCCAAGTAATGGTGAACGGCCCGGTGCCGGAGGGTACAGTGCTGAAGACAGCTGTCTCGCCCGGGCATTTCACCAGGCTGACCAGCGGTGTAGCAATCGAGGTGTTGGTGCTGACGGTCAGGGTCGCGCAATTGGTGAGGCTGTTGCAGGTGCCGGTGACGACGACGCAATAAGTGCCTGCATCGCCTGCCCCGACCGAAGGAATCGTGTAGGCAGCGGTGGTGGCTCCGGAAATATTCGAACCGTTCTTGCGCCACTGATAAGTGAACGGTCCGGTGCCGGAAGCTACCGTAGCAAAGGTGGTGGGGACGCCCAGGCAGCCGAGTTGATCCGCCATCGGGGTGGCAGTAGTGCGGGCATAAACTATTGTCGAGGCGCTGAGGGTATTGTTGTTAAAATTAGGATCAGTTGGCGAAGCATCAGAAATCGTCGCGGTGTTGATATACGTGCCCGCCACAGCGTTGGGGCTGATACTGACGACCATGCTAATGGTGGCGTTGGAAGCCGCGTTAATGTCACCCAGGGTGAATGTTAAGTTGGTTGCGCCGCTGACGGTGCCTTGGGACATGATGGCCGATACCAGGCTCATTCCCGCCGGCAAATTGTCCTGTATGGTCACTGACTGGGCCTGCTGAGGTCCCGCATTGCTCAGCACGAGGCTGTAGTTGACAGTGGAGCCGGCACAAACCGGACCGGGCGTGCCGGTCATAGTTGTGATGCCCAAGTCACCCAACTGAGCAATGTTGGCGGGGTTCATGGCGAAACTGTCAAATGCGGATTCGCTGGTGAATTGCACATACATCTTACCTGAAGCTCCCGACCAACTAGCGGCGCCGTTGCCGGCGCCCCATTGGAGCTCGCCCGCCAAATGGCCACCAACTACGATCAACACATTCTGTGCGGTCGAGCCGGGAGCCGTGACGCCGCTGATCGTATATTGCTTTTGCAGTGTGCTGCCGCTGTGCTGGACGTTCGCGACCGGGCTGACGTTGGTGATCGTGCCATTATAGACGGTGAAGACTCCAGCCTGTTGATACGTCAAGGCAGGGTCGGCCGGGATTGGGAAGGTCGTTGGGGAGCCACTGCATCCATAGCCAGCGCATTCGCTGCCCAATTCAGTCTGCTCAGAGGCGTTGTAGGTCGTCAGGAAATCCCAGAAGTGCTCGGAGGTGTTGGCGTCCTTAAAATCATAGACGAGGTTGATGGACCAGGAACCGCCCGCGCACATGTTGGTTAGAATGAATCGGAGCGGGACCGTAGCTCCCTCGGAATAGTAGGCATCGCCTTTGTTAAATGTGCTGCCCTGCCATTGCAACGGCGCAGTATTTCGCCATCCTTGCACCAAGCGATCGGGCGCCGTGATCGCAACGTTCGCGCTACCCGCAGCCCAGCAGCCGAAACTATTCGTCACGTTAGCGGAGAGCGTGGCTTTGCCGTTTGCCCCGGTCGTATAAGAGATGGTGGAAGTTCCGGCGCCGGAGTTGATGGTGCCGCCACTGATGGTCCAGCCATAGTGGGCGCCTGGGCCGGCATCGGGCACCGACGCAGTTTGATTGAGCCCGTTGCAGGTATTGATAGGTGCAGAGATCGTGGCCACCGGGACTTGGTTAACCGTGAGAGTTGCAGCGCTGGAAGTGGCAGCCGGAGCACACGGATCGCTGGCGACCACGGAATAAGAACCGGAATCTGCTGCTGTCGTAGCGCTAATCGTCAGGGTGGCGCTGGTAGCCCCCGAAATGTTTCCGCCGTTGACCAGATTGGTCCCGTTCTTGAGCCACTGATAGGTGAGGCTCAAGCCGGTCGAGGTGACGGTCAGGACGGCGGCGTTGCCGGCGCAAACCGCAGTTGATGTCGGTTGCGAGGTAATGGACGCGGGCGTATTGACGTTGACCGTAGCACTGCCGGAACCAATGTTAGAGCAATTGCCGTCGCTGACGCTAATCACGGAGTAGATCGTGGTCGAGGCGGGACTGACGAAGCGCGTGGCAGGGCTAACGGCTACGCCGTTTTGGATGAGACCGTCCGACCAGGCTACTGTCCAGGGACCTGTGCCGGTGAGGGCGGCCTGGATGTTGGTACCACTGCCCTGGCAGACGGTGCCACCGCCGCTGACGCTGGCGGTGGGCAGGGCATTGACTGTTTGTGACAGGGCAGCAGAAGTGCTGCTGTTGAAACTGGAGCTGCCATTATAGGTGGCGGTAGTTGAATGGACCCTGGCCGCCAAGGCGGAAGTGGTGAGAGTGGCCACACCGGAGCTCAAGGTGACGGTTGAAAGGGTTGCGGCGCCGTCTTTGAAAGTTACTGTGCCGGTGGGTGTACCGGTTCCGGGCGGAACCACACTGACGGTGGCCGTGAACACAATTGACCCGCCGGCGCAGGCCGGATTAAGAGAAGAGACCAGCGCGACGGAAGTGTCGGACTTGCCGAACGCGCTGCCGACGCCGGCAAACAGGAGCACGCACAGTGCAAGAAGACCTGACTGGCGGCTGATACCGTGGCGAGCAGTCGATTTGCGCTGGAGCCTCGTTCCGATCTGCCTGAGATCTTCCGGGCGGGGTTTTAAAGGGTTACTAACCAGAACTTCCTTCGAAGCTGGCTGTTGCTGGTTCTGTTCGCTGCTCATATTCCGTTGCTGGGAGTTGTTAGAGTCACAAAAAGAGAAAGCAGCCTTCGCGCCGAAATACGGCTGTTTTTCCCGGGGCGAATCCGAGTTTATTTCCCGGGGGAGCCCCTGGGGCAGAAAGTCAAAAGAAAGGCTGGCAAGGCGGCTTGAGAGGCGATCTGATGCGGAAACATTACACAGTGACTCAAAATTAGACTTTGTGAAGATCCAAATAAGTGCGTAATCACTGTAGTCCGCTCGGTAGTTTCCGAGGGTTAACCCTCGCCACAGCGCCGTGCATAGATCCTTTAAAGGGTAGCATGTGTCTGGTCCAAGAGGGTTAAGTAGGCGATCCTTCCTCGTTCGGATGCGCGTTTTTTCCTTCTGATGACCCGGTTATGGACGAGGTACGTTTCTGAAGGCGGCGCAAGAATAGTCGCGCCGAACGAGAATCAAATTCGGCGCACGCCTTTGGTTCGATCCCCCCTGAACCTTGGGCGTGCGCCGTCTGGGTTCCTTGCGCCTAAGTTCTTGCGTTCATCCGGCTTGAGTTGGCCCGCCCCCCTACTCCGCTGGTATCGACCAGTCAAAGGCACCC
>DATJGF010000073.1:0-60635 GCA_035495315.1 Candidatus Limnocylindrales bacterium | reverse complement strand
CAACCGTCAAGCGGCTCCTCCGAAACACGACGGCCAAAGGCGTGCACATTATCAATTTCAGCAAGAACATGGGCAAGGGTAAGCCAGTGTTCATTAAACCCCGCGAAGAGTGGGTCGAGCGCAAGATTGAGGCCATCATTCCGGTCGAGATGTGGGAGGAAGCTAACGCGATCCTCGATGATCGCAGGGACGCATACAAACGCCCCGGGCCGGCACCCGTCGCGCTGTTTTCCGGACTCGTGGTCTGCCACTGCGGACAGAGAATGTATCCGAGGGTGAACAGCCCAAAATACATTTGCTCCAAGTGCAAAACCAAGATCCCAATCGACGTCCTGGAGGGCATCTTCTATGACCAGCTCAAAGGCTATTTCCTTTCAGCCGAGGATATTACCAAGTCGATCCAAGATGCGAATACGTCCATTAACGAAAAGCAAAAGCACTTGGATGCACACTCGAAAGAGCTCGACAAGGTCAAGGCCGAGATCGACCGGGTCTACAAGCTCTACCAGGCAAGCGAGCTGACACCTGCAAGCTTCGCCCGCTTCTTCAAACCCCTCGAAGAGCGCGAGAAGCAACTGGAAACAGACCTCCCCAAGCTCCAGGCCGAGCTTGACGCCCTCAAGATCAACCAGTTATCGACCGAAGAAGTCATCGCCGAAGCCCAAGACCTCTACGGTCGCTGGCCTAAGCTCCCTTTCGACGACAAGCGTAGGATCGTCGAAAGCATCACCGACAAGATCGTAATAGGGAAAGAAGACGTATCTATAAACCTCTGCTATCTTCCCTCTTACGAAGAACTGACTAAAAGGCACCGCATGCTGTATGATGAGGTGCGCGAAAAGGGCGTCGAGTGACGAGTGCCTGGCCGGCCGCGAGCAAGCCAACGATGCTATGGATCTTTGTTGTTTCCAATGCCTCATCCAAGGTTAGCGGTGGAAGAATCGTGGCGAGCCTCTTTGCCAACATCGATTTGCCGGTGCCCGGAGGACCTATGAGTAGCACATTGTGCCCACCACTGGCGGCGATCTCGAGGGCCCGCTTGACGGATTCCTGGCCTTTGACTTCGGCAAAGTCGATCTCCTCTTCGTGGTCCTGATCGAAGATTTTGGCAATGTCCACGCGGGTTGGCGCGATTTGAGTTTCGCCCTCGAGGAAACCCACCGCTTCACGCAGGTTTCGCACCGGAATTACCTGCAGACCGGCGACGACCGCCGCCTCGGCCGCATTTTCTGGAGAGACAAACACTCCGGTTTTGCCCTGGTCTCTCGCGCTCAGTGCCACCGACAAGACGCCTTTCACCGGCCGCACCGCGCCGTCCAGGGCCAGTTCGCCGACCATCACAAATTTGTCGAGTTGAGTGCTCTCCATTTGTTCGCTGGCAGCCACGAGGGCGACCGCAATCGGCAAATCAAAACTCGGTCCCTCCTTCTTCACGTCGGCTGGCGCCAGGTTGATCGTCGTGCGCCCGAAAGTGAATCCGAACCCGGAATTGATCAGCGCAGTCATAACCCGGTCGCGCGATTCCTTTACGGCAGTATCGGGCAGGCCAACAATCACAATGACCGTGTCACCATAACCCGCGTTGACTTCGACCTCGACCGGATACGCTTCGATTCCGTTGACTGCGGCAGAACAAACCTTGGCCAACATATGTCAAGTTATATTCTGACCCGGGCAATTCCGCAATCCGGAAGTTGATTGGTTCATTCAAGCCACAAGACCGGTCGAACCTCACCCGGTTCGTGCGCCGTCGTCGTCGGCTTACCAGGGAAGCCGGTTTGGGGTCTAGCCGTGTTGTGCGGGTGCAGTGCCGGGTGTGAGTAGGTAAGTGCCGATATCGGTGCCGTGCATCCGTGTGATGGTCCTTTTGAGATGCTTCTTGTGAATGGTCCAGGGGCCGAATTTGGAGACTGCCAGAAAATCGCCGTCGGGGTCTTCGTCGTAGATGAGCCAATCGTGGATGTCGCCGCCGCGAGGCAGCCCGATTATGACAAATCGACCGGCTCGGAGCTCGCGGTCGATTGTTTCGAACAGCGATGATACCTGGAAGGTGTCACCTCGGGATTGAAACTGTTGATGGAAGGTGACGCCTTCGAAGGTTTTGCCGTCAAAATCATGAAAGCTGCCGTCGGCTTTATTCCGCCAGGCGTCTTGCAGCCCATAATACGATGTTGGCACGCGGTGCATGAGTTTCAGCACCATTTCGACCGAACTCGGGATGCAGGACATCATGTAACGCTGTTGGTGAACGTCGACGATATGGAGGTTGAAGTTGGTTAGTCCTCGTCGCGACGCTGGCGTAAGGGGAAGCACAAGGAAGGCGATGACTGCGACTGTGCAGGGAAGTGCCAGAAGGCCTACGGCTTGAGAACTCCTGTTGGCCCGGTGTCCGAGAGTAACGCACAGGAGCACGCCAATAAAAATGGCAATGCTGATAAACAACGGCTCGATCAGATTGGTTGGGTGGCGACCGATGGAAAAGGGTGATAGCCTCAGCGCGGCCCAGACAAAGAACGGAACGATTAAGGCGAGCAGTTGCCAGAATTCCCAGCGAGATCTTTTACGCCCAAAGAAGATGGCGGGACCGGCCAATGTCGCGGCAATGACGGCGTGCAGTACCCACACGATCAGCAGTGTGCCAAAAGTGCCCATGAGTTGGTGAGTTTAATGGCTTCTATGTATATCAGTGAAGTCGCGGTGCGGCGACCCTGAACACACGTTGGGCAACCTGGTTTTAGTTATCGCTAGCAACCACGAAAGCGCAATCCGGATTTTGCGCGATGAGCCTGGATATGATGGCTCTTCATCGCGCCAAACCGGTTGGCTGCTCGTCGGACGGTCGGGCTCGGGCCGAACGCAATGCCGTTTTATATGGACGACGATAGTTGGATTGGACCGAGCAGCGTCCAAAAAATAATTTTAGTCCCCCAAGTCAAAAGTCCACATACCTCGCGGATCGGCGGTGGTGCCGGAACCGATGGTCCTGGTGGTCTGGTACAGTCCAACATGCCCGTCATGGAAGAGGTAATTGAACCGTTGTGAATGGAGGCCGTAGGAAACGCTGCCGTAAGTATTTCCGACGGTGCTGATGTTTGGGGTCCTGGTGGTTTGGATACAGTCCTCGGACACTCCACCGGGTGTGGCGGGACCAGGTCCGGCGCAAAAAGAAGGCCAGTCGTTCCCGGCCATATTCCTGCCATTCGCCAATTCGGCCAGGAGGATCGTGCCTGCCTGATCCAACACCTGAGCGACTTTGAATCCGCGCGGGTCCCAATTGAACGTGTTTGGCGCCGTGCCGCGCAGATTGTAAAATACACCGATCCCTTTAACGTTCGAAGAAGGCAATGCCGCATTGGCGGAGAGCAACATGAAGTTGGGGCCAGACCAGTTCATGGCATAAGAGCGGCGCGCGGCGAACTGGTTCAACCATGTCTCCGCTTTGGGAAACTCGATCCGATCGGCGGGGCAGCGTAGTAGCTTTGGAGTGTGCTCCGGCGAGGTGACCCCCATGATCAAGTCGTCGTCCCCTGCTGTTCCGCCGATGTTGCGGTGGATGTAATCGTCCCAGGACAATTGGTAAGTGACGTCACCGCTGGAATAAACGGCTGGTGGATACATGTCCTGGTGATCGCCGGTGAATAGTGTAATACCCAGGCCGAGCTGTTTCATGTTCGACAGGCATTGGATACGCTGAGCGCGAGCTTTGGCCTTGCTCAGGACCGGCAAGAGCAATGAGGCCAGAATGGCGATAATGGCAATGACGACTAACAATTCAATCAGGGTAAAGCCTCGGGCACGCCTTCGCGATAACCAACGCGCCAAAGCCGCTGTGGGGGTAGAGCTTACAATCTGCATTGTTCCCAAAATACATTAATAAGAATAAAAGATCGAGCATTTAAAAGTGATTGAAGTAATCATTAATCAACATTACTCGCAGCGGTGAGTACATCGAACCATGACTTCCGGACCGGTGGCAGGTTGGAAACCTGCGGTACAGCAGAGTGGAACTCTGCGTTAGGATGGAGGGAGGTCGTTGAGGATTGACCAGGTTTCGTCGAGGTCGTTGTGGCAGCGTTGGACCCAGGCGTCGCCCCAGTAGAAGTTGCAGCTGGTTTCGGCCCGGAGCAGACGCCACTGTGCCTCGGAAAGACGATGTTGAAGGTCCGGGTTGTTGCCGTCTGCGGATTCGGTCCGTTGCCGCGTGGCGTGGAAGGCCTGACTGGTTTCCGTCACGCGCTTTAACGCGTCTTTTTGTTGTTGTGAACCGGTCCACTGGGTGAAACCGGAACCGCTATGCCAGCCGGTGTTCCAGGCGCCCGACTCGATGCGCACCTCGCCGTGAGCGCCGTGTTCTCGAAGGTAATCGTCGATGAAAATCGGGCGCACTTCCGTTTCGCCGCGGCGGACGGTTTCCAGGAGCGGTTGGTAAAACATGCCCCAGAAATTTCCTTTCTCTGAAATGTTTCGGAACCAGCCGCCGTTGTCGCCGTCAGTCGCAGTTGTCACCAGTGGGGGAAAATCGCAATGCCTGGTTCGCTCGTGGACTTCATGCATGAACCAGCCCGTATCCATACCGGATAACTGGGCATCCGACAGTTCACGATCACGGACTATCACAACGATTTCCTCTCCGGCATGCCGGGCGATGTGCGGTCGATACCGGACTTCCTCCCAGCGCATAGGCGTAATTGGCACCACGTGCGGACTGTCGACCAGGACGTATTGGTAACCGAACTTTTTGAGCAGCGGGATGAGCTCCATGGCAAAGCCCATTTCGGGCGGCCAAAAGCCCGAAAAGTTGGTGCGCCAGAACAGATGCCGGGCCAGGCCATGCCAGCGGCCCAACTGTTCCTCCCAATCCGCAGGTGGAATTAATGGCAGGACAGGATGGTAATAGGCGGTGCCGAGGATCTGAATAGTCCGCTGGTTTTGCAGTTGCCAGAGCAAATCGCCGCATTTGACGATGCCATAGACGCGCTGCTGAAAATGCGGCTGCGACAAAGTCTCTAATAGCGTTCCGGAAAGAGAAAGATGGACGCGGCCGATGTCTTCGTAGGGCCAGAGAGAACGGGGAATTCGGTCCAAGGCCCACAAGATTTCCTTAGCCTCCCACTCATTGGAATCGAGGATCGACTCCAGATTCCCGGAGGGTTGGTGCAGGTTGAGGACGAGTGAGTGAAAGACGTGTCGCATTAACCAGGAACGCTAAAGGTCCGCCAGGCTTTGGAGTGCGCCAGTCCTCTGGCGCTTTTCGATTGGTCGTCGCGAATCCAAAGCGCCACAGCACTGGCGCACTCCAGACGCTGGCGCGCGAGTACGCATCCATGCCGAGACCGGTGAAAGCCGTTGTTCAAAGTGTTAAATCAGGCACGCAGTTTCGGAGTCGGCCGCAGTCTGGGCCGCGGTGGCGCTTTGTGATGAGGGCGACGGGATGGCTCGCCGCAATAATTCATGGTTCCGACTGAGCACGGCGAGCCAGTGGTTCATCTGCTCGGCGCTCGTTTTGTCCGTCCAATGTTCAAAGGGGGCAGCGGCGGCAGTGTCGAGCGGGAGCCTTTCGCCTGTTGGGTGAATTTCCAGGGTGAAGCTGACGGGGCGCGAGCCAACCAGGTCCAATGTTCGAGCGACAAGTTTTAAGAGTGCCTCGGGCCCAAACATGGGCGCCAGTGCGCGGCGTCCGCGATGCTCAAAGTTGATGGGGATTTCGGCAAAGAAACTCAGGTGATCAGAAACGCCAAAGGGACTAAAAGTTGAAAGCGGGTGCGCGTCGTGCAGGTGAAAATGCAATGGCCGCTTGAGGGCACAGATTTCTTCGACTAGTTTAATGGCCGCCTGCGCCCCAAAGTCGACGGAAGCTTGCACGTCCTCGATCACTTTTGGCAAGTGAGGAGGCTGCGATTTCAACGAGCAAATGTCCTCCCCAGGATGTTTCCGAACGTAAGCGGCGCGGGCGGCGCGGAGGCCGACGTGACCGATATCGATGCAGCAACTAATGGCTCCCAGGTCCAGGATTGAGGAGAAGAACCGTGTAAAGTCGGCGGGCTCGAGGCCGGCGGCATATTCGATGAAGAGGGTCGGGCAGTTATTTAATTTTTCGAGCTGAGCGTCCAATTTCCAGGCCGCGTTAATGTAATCATCTCTGCGCGAGATCATCGCGGTATGGTCGTGGAGAACCATTCCTGAGACTTGTCCCGCGCCGCGCGCGGCCAGCTCGAGAATTTGTTTTTGGCTGAGTTCATTTATGAGGTCGAAGTCGCGCGGCAGATGAACGACGGCTGGCGCATCCTCGAAAGGCCGGAAGTGCAACAAATAGTCGAGTTGCTCCGGGGTAGCGGCGTGGATTTCCGTGCCCATGCGGGCTTCAAGGAAGCGCTGGCGCGCCAATTCCAGCAGGCCCTCGTCGCCGGCCATTCGCTTTTCGAAGAGGCCTAAGGTGGTGACATTATATTTTTGGGTAGTCATGTATTTCAGAGGCCCTGTTGTGGACGGGTCTGAACTAGATAGATTTTATCCTGAATTACGACTCCTTCAATGTCTTGCGGTTTTGCGAGTGCCTGTTCGACGAGAGAACCGATTTTGCACAAACGACGGCAGACTGACTCCAGGGCGGCTGGATCGCGGCTGAGATTAATGCTCGAGTAATCGATGATCTCATAGAACAACTCCTCACCCCTGCCCTCTCCCCTTAGAAGGGGAGAGGGAGAAATATCGGCAGACAAAGTTTTTGACGTAGCGTCACGCGTCTCGCCTGACGTAGAGAGCGGCGTCCCGCCGCCCGGGATCTTTCTGCTCGCGCTCTCGCGGTCCAGACTTCGGCCTTCCGTACTCTCGGGTCCGCTATTCAGGGATTGGCCGAGGCGGCTTCCGCCGGGCAGGATGCCCGGCTTTACGGCAGCCGAGACGCCTACCGCTACGGGTCGTGCGGCTTTGCTGAAATTGGCAAAGGCGAGGATTTCCACCTCGCCCGATTGCTTAGTGCAGGTGAAGCGATAGGGCTCACCGGCGGCAGCGGCTGAAACAAGGGTTTCGCCCAAGCCCAGGACTATTTCACCGTACAGAGTATGGGGATCACGGGTAACTGGGTTGACGGTATGGAGCACAAAAGCGAGATCCGGACTAAGCAGTTCCTGAATCAATAGGGCCATATGGACCTGATCGTGTGGAATTCCTGCTTGTCGTCGGCTGAGCGTTGCGCGGGAAGTCCACAGGGAGGCCCAGACTTTACGAATCGCACTTGCCGCATCAGAAGGCGAGACGTTGGGTACAGACTCGTACAAACCGGCGCCGGCCAATTCTTCGGTGTCTTCAGCGTTGGCGCTGGAGCGGACGATGAGAAGCGACCGGAATTTCCGTTGGATTTGCGAAATAATTTCGTCAGGTACTGACAAGTGCTGCATGAGCTCGCGGAGCCGGGCGGTCGCGGACTCGACTTCGGCGGCTGGCCCGCTGTCTAGCTCTTTAACTGCTTCCCTGTATTTAGCTTCAATGGCTGGCGCTGCACGCATTACTTCTTCCATGACCCCGAACGGGATTATCAGCGCTTCGGGCGTTGTGAATCCCGCGGCCGGCTGGCGAGATAATTCTGCCAAACGGCGCACGCCGGCCGCTTTGCCGCCACCGTTTTCAGGTGTGACCTCCTCGAGTGCGATGCATTGTCGTTTTTTGGTCAGTCGCACCGTTGGCACTTTTACTTTGCTCGCTGGAACGCGCTGTTTAGCCGATTCAACCTGGTCGACTTTGTTCCATTCGATTTTGTCCGGCGTTGCGTTCAGAGCAATAAACTGGCCGGCTAAACCTTGCAGGCGCTCGAACTCAGCTGGTTCTTCGCAGCCGACGAAGACAACCCGCGCTTGCCGCGCCCGGACGGCGAGATGCGAGAGGTACGGCAGCTCGTGAGCCAGGACGATGCCAGTGACGTTGGTTGGAATTTCCTCGTCGCCAATAGCCTCCCCTAATAGCGCCACAGTGGGTTCCTTGATGTCTGCTTGGCGCAGGTTAAGGAAATGGATCGCAGTGGCGCGCCCAGCGGCTTTGCCTGGGACAAGAACATCCCAGGGCGGCAACTTGAGCAGCTGCCGAATGTTGCGCAACAAATTCGTCGTCAGTTTTGAGATTTGAAAGACGATGTGGCTGCGGATATCCGCTTCGGCAAAGACGCGGATTGCGTGCTCAGCGACGCCAAGTGCCCGACCTAGCTTTGCGGCACGAGAGGAAAACAGAGCGACCACCCGATCGCCGAAATCCTCAGCGAGGCGTCGGCAACGGAGAAGCGTCGCTTTTTGTCTGAGGAGGTGAGTGCGTTTCGCTGACGGCAACAGGGTTCCCCAGGCTCGAAGTTCATTTTGAACAGCAGTGCTCTCGATTGGATCGACGCCGCTCAAGACCAGGTTTTGCAAGGCAAGAGTGAGGGCCTCAGTTTGACATTCGGTGGCGGATTTGGCGTCTGGTCTATCAAAGGCGTTGACGATCTCGCTCAGAAGAACGAAGGCGAAGTCTTCGAGAGCGATATCGGCGAGCAAGATGGCCTCGGTTTCAGCACCGGGTTTTCGCATCACCAGCTCGAGACAAACTTGCCGTAAATCAGTCAAGCTGCGGAAGGTGGCCAGCAGCGGTGTAGCGTCGGACGTCCCGCCTGACGTAGAGGGCGGCGTCTCGCCGCCCGGGTGCATCGTTTTCCGACTCGATAATCCGCCGGGCGAGACGCCCGGCTCTACGGCAGGCGAGAGGCCTGCCGCTACGGCTGTCTTCTGCTTCAGGAACTGCTGGATCAGTTCGGCACCCTTGCCTTGCAACATAGGGCCGACGGCACTGAGGCGTTGTTCGAGCGATTGGGCATTAAAGAATTCCTTTAGCTCCTCGTGAAAGATTTTGAACTGATCAACGAAACCAGACGAATAGCTCGTACCGGGAGCGGTTATCCGTTCCAGTAGTGCGGTCGATGTGGCGAGGTCTTCCGGGCCCGCGCACCGATGCAACTTGTTTTGCAGCGTAGTCTTGATTTCACGCTTCAAGTCCTGCGGGATATCATTCCGGTGGGCAATATCCCGGATGCGCGTCAACGGTTCGGGACGCTGAAAAGTTTGAGCTGAAGAGGGTAACCAGGGATAAATCTTGCGGACGATGAACTGATTTTCGGGCGTCGTCAGTTTCGCCAGGCGGTCCTGGATCTGCGACGCCAGACGCGCGTGCTGCGCGGGACGAAAGTGGCGTCCATCCTCCGAACAGGGGATTTCACCTGTGCCGAGGAAACGCAGGTATATCGCGATATCGACGAGTTGGTCCGAGGTAACCGCGGGGGTGTCGCTGGCCAACAGGTCGCGAATGAAATTCAGTTTTTCACGCCAGCTTTGCCGCGTGCGGTCGCCTTGCACCAATTCACGAACGAGATCTGTGGGCGGCGCCTCCTTTCGCCCAGCCTCCTGGCTTGGACCATCATCGTCAGCAAAGGATATGTCTTGCAGACTGGAAGTCTGCGGTACGGCAGAGTGAAACTCTGCGCTACCCCATAGCTGGAGCAAGCGGTCACGCGCGTTGTTAAGCAGCGAAGGAGGATGAGGCCACTGTTCGAGGATCATCGAACCGGAGTAACCCCGTTTTTTCAGGCGGGCGACGAGTTGTCGAATGCCGGAATCGTCACGGGAAGAGGGTCCGGTAAAGAGCGGCAAATGCGAATCGCTGTCGCCCCAATTCTCGTGGAGGTGAAGGTGGATGATCGGCAGGTTGGGATCGAGGCGATCAACAAAACCCAGGTAATTGTTGCGCGCGGCGGCGCAGAGGTTGGCATGGCCCAGGTCGAGACACATGCCGACATGGCTGGTTTTGACTGAATCCAACGACCGCAATTGGGCGAACAGCTCGTTAAACAATTCTGGCGAATGAAGCGGCGTGTTCTCGATGGACAGCTGCACTCCGGCCTCTGCGGTTCTTCCTATCAACGGGAGTATGGCCTGAATAAACGCGGGTACGCCCTGGCCGTGCTCGAGGTGAATATTGATTAGGGCCGCGCCGAGATCGCGCGCGAGGTCCAAATCTTTCCAGAACAACGCGATGCCATCAGGGGTCAGCAGATTGGCCTGCCAGCGCGCGTGCACCGAGAGGCGCATACGGCGAGTGGGGACGTCTTCCGCGATCGACTTGCGTGCTGGTGTAGTAAGGTCCTCCTCATCCCACCCTGCCCCCGGTTTTTTATCCGGAAACCATTCAAAAGCGTCAAAGCCCTGGGCCACGGCATAATCGAAAGGTTCGGTGGGGGTCGCAGCCCAGCAGGAAGTCTGATTTCCGATGTGGACCATGCTCGATTCAGCTCAAGCCGACCTGTGGCCGGGTCTGCACGACATAATAATTGTCCCCGGCAACGGTGCCCTCGATGTCCTGAGGTGAACCGCAGGCGCGCTCCACCTCAATCCCGATGCGGGCGACTTGGGCGATCAGATGTTGACGGAATGATTCATTCCACACCAGCGGTTGGTGACTGTAATCGAGCTCGACGGATCGAGGAGGATTAAGCAGCACGCTTTCGTAAAGACCTGCCCCCGCATAACCGGCGAGGTCCTCGCCATTGGAATCAGAGCGGAAAATTAAACCGTCGCCATAAAGGCCAAGGCTCTTGCCGGGGAACGACAGCAGGGTCTGTTGCCCGGTACTTTTTTGCGAGACGAAACTCATTGCCCGGCCGGGGTAATTGCCGACCAAAGTTTCGCCAAGGCCAAGGACTACTTCGCCGAATAATTCTTCGCGGTCGCCGTTCGAAGGATTGACGGTGTGAATGACGAAAGCGTAATCGGCAGGGACGACCTGCTGGACCAGGACAGCCATGAATAACGAGTCATGGGGCAAGCCAACGCGCTCTCGGCTTAGAAAGGCGCGGTCCGTCCACTTGGAAGCCCAGACCTGTTTTATCCGACTCCAGGTCGTGTCCCAATCTTTCGGCCACGCAAGACCGGAAGCGGACATCGCCTCGCGCAACGCGCTTTTCAACTCTTCGGGAGCAGTCAAAGCAAGGACGGTTTGCCTCAGGTTCGACAGCGGCTCGGTTTTGCCGCCCTCGGTTTGTTTAACCAAATCGGCGTAACGCTTTGCGACGTCGCGATTCTGGTTGAGGCTCAAAACTTTTTCGAACACGCCAAACGGCAGTGCGGCGGAGTTCGGTTGTTGAACCCAATCTGACAAACGACCGCGAAGCCGTTTTTGATGTAGGGATTTGCTGCCGACCAGTTTTTCATCAAAGTCGGCAAGGGGAATGGCGTATTTTGTGAACGCGCGAGGCGTAACTCTCAACTGAGGCTTTTGTTTCTGCGGAGTTTGGGTGGCAGGATCAGAGGCGGCTTCAGATGCGATAACATCGCCGGCGGGGTTGATTTCGAGCCTGACCTTACGACCTTTAAAAGATTTTAACTTCTGGAACAACTCAGGGTCGTGACAGGAAGCGAAGAGCACGTTGGCGTTTCTGGCGCGTACGGCAACGTGGGAAACGATATCGACGACATCCGGAGCAACGACAGCGGTCACACTTTCGGGAATTTCTTCTTCGCCGGTGACCTGGTCCGCAATGACGATCCTTGGAGAATCGAAACGTTTGCCCTGGATCGAGCGTAATTCGCTCACAAGCTCGATTTGGCCTGTGCCGCTACCACGACTGATGATTTGCCAGTCGCCGATTTTAGCGGCCTGACGCAGCAAGGGGTCGAGATGTCGCAACAGGGCAGAAAGGGCGAATCCCAGGCTGCTGCCGCGCACGACTTCTTCGCTGAAAAGGGTTATGGTCCAGGGCTCGGCCTTAAAGCCTTCACCGAGCAGCACGGCTTTCGGCTGAAGCAATTTGTAAAACTGATCGATCCAGCCGGTGAGCGCGCGTGATACGCGGTCGAGAACCGATTTGGCGTGGAGCGACCACAACGCATCGAAACGAGGCATGGATTGGAGGCGCTGCCAATGCTGCGAGCAGATCGCCAATTCCTGCTGTTCGTAGGACAGCGTCACATTTTCCAGGACCCAGGCAATGAGGTCTGTCAGGCGATCCCCGTTCAGCTGCAAATGAATATTCCGCTCGATGATTGCCCGCAGGAGTTGCTCAAGCGCCAAATCGAGGTAGAGGAACTCGCGCAAACCGCTGTCGCATCTGAGATAATTTGATAAATTGCGCCGGGCCTCGGTGATTTGGCGCACGAGTTCGAGTCCGGCTTCGCCTTGATCGTTACGATGATGGTAGATGTGATTCAGCAGCCCTTGCAAACCACCATCCAACTGGTTGCGCGCAGCGTTCAGCGCCGTTTCAAGGTCGGTGCCAGAGTGGCTTGCCTTTAAAATTTTCAAGAAATTCCGGAAATCGTGCAGGAGACCATCCTTCAGGTGCGGGACAAAATCGGGGTCGCTGCGGATGGGGCGCTCGAACCTTTGTAAACGTTCACGGGTGACACCCCCGGCCTCAAGTGTGCGATAAAAATTGTCGCGATTACCATTGCTGCTGAGGAAGGCCAGGTAGGCTTCACAAATGACCAGGTCGTCGGGGGTGGTATTGTTGTGCAGTTTTTGGTGCCATTCTTCGAGGAAGTGGCCGCTGACTTCCTTGACGTGGTGGCGATGCATGATATTGAGGATCTCGTCGCGAATACGCTGGCCTTCGCCGCCACGGCCAACCGTGGCGAGCATTAAGCGCGCGAGCGGGCGGCTTCCCGGTTCATTGCGATAAATTTCGGCAAGTTTCTGCGTGAGCCGTTCCTGGGCATGCGCCAATTCGCGCGGTTTGGTGTTGAAATTACGCTGCCAGGTTAGCTGGCGTACGGCGGAGAACCGGAGATAAACGTAAATGAGCGCGATGCCGTCGAGGCTGCCACGCACCCGGTCGAGCAAGTCGTGACAGAGATTGAAGCGGTGCATCAATGTCCAGGAATTGTGCGCCTCGGCGCGAATAATTTCCGCAGCAATATCGGCATGCTGGCCGGCGTCGCCTGCGCCGCCTGCGCCGCGATGTGCTTGAACCGGCAGGTAGAAATTTCCTCCCCGGTAGTTGATCCAACGCCCATCGGGTCCGTCTCGGAGCACGAACTGAATTCCCAACGGCGCATCCGGTTCGGCAAAATCGAGCTCAACGACCTTAAATCCGTTTTGAGTATAGAAAGGCGTTTCCGTGGCGGTGCTCTGGTAAACCGTGGTGTTTTGCGGGCGGGAGCTCTCTGGCGGCAAGAGCCATTCATGTGGCGAGCGTCGCGCTATTCCCCAGTGGAAAAGCAACTCGCCAGGACGATTTGAAACGAGGCGGATGCGATAGCCCTGCTCGGTCCGGGTGACGCCGGTTGCCAGTTGAGATCCGCCAGGTAGGTCGAAGACGCGCTCGAGCAGCTTTTCTTCGGAAGCGATCCTCTCCTGAAGCACAGCGAGCGGCGTTTGACCCAGCGGAATCTGGTAATTACGTCCGCTATTATTATCCCAGCGGTTTTCGTCAGGAAAGAACAGGACGAATTCCAGAGCGGAGTAATCCGTCGTTGTCCCGAGCGGGATCGTGAGAATGGCATGGCCGTTGATCTGGGCAAAAGGTGTCTGCAAGGCGGTCTGCCCAACGAGCGTCGTGCCGGGAGGCCAGGCAGGCTGTGGCGGTAAAGTCCAGCCTTCGCTTTCTGGTTTACGGAGCCCCCAGTGCAGCAGGATTTTCTTAGCTGGTTCGGCTTGGAGGGCGAGTTGGAGGTCGGCGTCGTGCCGGGAGATTTGAGCTTCGAGTTTGACACCCGTTCGCGTGGCGATGGTCTGTGTGGCATTCATCAAGCCCTGATGTAGTTATAGATATTGAGATAGTTCTGGCCCGGGTAGTTCCAGGAGTAGTCACACCGCATGCCGTTGACCATCAGTTCGCGAAAGTATTGAGGATAATAATTCCACATGCCGATCGCACGTTCGAGCGCCGATTCCAAACCCCGCGAGTTGTAATCATTGAAAGCGTATCCGTTCCGCTCATGATACGGTCTGGGAGCAAAATTGGCGTCCACGACGGTATCGGCGAGGCCCCCGGTGTTGCGGACGACGGGCACGGTGCCATATTTCAAACCAATGATCTGGGTCAGGCCGCAGGGTTCGTACTCGCTGGGGACGAGGATCAGGTCGGAGCCGGCATAAATCAGATGCGCGAGTTCCTCGTTGTAGCCGATTTCGAGATGGCAATCGGGATTATCGTTGAACCGCCACTTCATATTCCAGAAGGCCGTGTTGATATCGCCCTGGAGGCTTGAGCCCAGCAACACGAACTGGCAACCGCGTTCCAGGCAATAAGGCACCGCGTGCAAAATCAGTTCGACTCCTTTCTGCGGGTCAAGCCGCCCGACGAACGAGACAATCGGTTTCATCCCCTGGCGCAGCCATAAGCGATGCCTCAGGGCATCTTTGTTGGCGTATTTATCGTGCAATGACCCAAGGCCATAGCGTTTGGCAATGTGCCAATCAACCTCGGGGTTCCAGACGCCGTAGTCAATGCCGTTAAGCACCCCGCCGAGCTTCTGGTGATGCAGTCCCAAAATGCGCTGCAAACCCATGCCGAGGGTAGTGTGGCGGATCTCATAGGCATAGCGCGGTGAGACAGTGGTGACAAAATTGGAATAGACAATCCCGCCTTTCATCAGGTTGATGGCGCCGCGGCGGTAATCGTCCAGCAGACGGTCGTAGGTCATCAGCAGAGCCGGATTTAGGCCGACTGCGCGCAAGAGGAATTCGCCGCTGATTCCCTGGTGACCGACGTTGTGAAGCGTGAAGCAGACGCGGGGATGGCGCATGCCGAGGTGCTGATACATCTCGTAGAGCAGCACCGGAATCAGGGCCGTTTGCCAGTCGTGGCAATGGATGATCTCGGGGTGCTTGTTGGTTTTGAGCATGAACTCCATCGCGGCGCGGCAGAAAAAGGCGAAGCGTTCGCCGTCATCGTGGTGACCATAGAAGACGCCACGATTGAAGAAGTTACGGTCGAGGTGGGGTTCGATGAAGAAGCATTTCAAACCGTCGACCCAGCCGAAAAAGACGTCGCAATGGATCCATTGCTGGTAAAAGGGCACCCAGAGATCGCTATAGCATTTGGTCAACCCTGCGATGCGGTCATAGCGCATGCAGTCGTATTTGGGCAGGATGATTTCGACGGCATGTCCGCGAAGCTCCAGTTCCTTGGAGAGCCCATGGACAACGTCGGCCAGCCCGCCGACTTTGGCGGCAGGCGCGCACTCAGGCGTCACCATTACGATGAACATGCGAGCAAAATCAGCTAAAGAATGCCTTGATGGCCGGGATTGTCCGAAAACAGACGGGGCGGTGCCAGCACCAAATCCGGCGAGGAGATTGGATGGGTGGCGGAGTTTGTTGGTTACGGCAGGTCGTTGCAGTCTACCGGGCCGGCGTATCGTGCATGAGCGAGACCCTGATCAAGCCGCCTTCCCGGACGTCGAAGGTATGCACAGGCTGCAAAATGAAAGGCGCCCGACGGCATGACGGCAATTGTCGCGGATTAAGCAACGCGCGATAAACCTTTGCGCCGGGTGCGTTGATGTGCCAACTGATGCGGGTTGAACTCATCGCGAGATTTGCAGCGTTTGTTCTCCGGCTTTGGCGGAATAGAGCAGGAATTTGAACGGGTCATAATTCTGGTGCTGCTCCATGAGCTTAAGGTAAATCAGCCGCGAGGTTTGGCGCATCGACTCGCTGTTCGCAAACCGTTCTCCGGAGCTTTCAAGCAATGAGGCGGCCAATTCGTATTTGCCGTCTTTGATCATGCTCTGCAACGCGTTGACGAGCTGCCGTTCCGACACACCGAGATAATCTACGAGGGCCTGCGCGTGGTCGGCCCGGCTGAGGTGTGAGATTCCCGTCAGGTCCGCCTGCCAATAGCCGACGTTCTGGTCATAAAGGCGATCAATGACGTGTTCACGCAACAGCAAATACCCAACCTGCGCGTCGGGATGGTGAGCGAGCAATTCTGGCGGGATGAGATTGGCCTGCTGAATCGCAGCATTGTTATCGCCACGGCGGATCGCGCTCAGCACTTGCTCTTGAAGCCAAATGAGATCGGTCTTAAGGTGCGAGAGCATCGCCGGCGAGACGAAAGTTCGAGTCAGCGGCTCGTGACCATGCAGCAGGTATTTGGGGTTTTTCTCGACCACAATATCGATGGCATCCAACAGTCCCTGCAAATTGCCCTCTTCGACAAACGGGGCGCCCAGATACGGCATGATGAAATCGCCGACGAACAGTACACCCAGGTCCGGCAGTTCGATGAACATCCCATCCGGGGTTTCGCCTCCCTGTATGGGAGTCAACGTGACATGCGTTCCCCCAACCGTTAAGTCCATCGAATGGTCAACCACGACATCCGCTTTGAAATTGCGCAAATCTGCCATCTTGAAGCGCTCCCCGAAGAAGAACCGGGCGAGATTCCCTGGCGCATCAAGTTCCCGCGCCAACTCCTGCTGATAATTGCTCCGAGCGTAAAATCGCACGTCCGGATTCAGGGAACGAAAATAGGTATGCCCGCCAACATGATCCCAATGGGCATGGGTAACGAAGACCGTGGTTAATTTCGGCAGCTCAGGGGCGTGCGCTCGCAGCGCCTCATAGGCGGCCCGGGCCGAATCCGGCCGAGTGCCCGCGTCAATGCCAATAAGCTGCTGCCGATCCTCCGTAACGACGAAATAGTATTCTGTGAACTCAAAACCGGACAGCGCATAGAGCCGGCCCGGCACGATTTCGGCGATGCGCCTCGGAGCGAAGGTGTGGCCGCCGGCGTGGTCTTCCGAGAATGGAGTAGTGAGGACAATCCTCTTCTTAAAGTCCGTATAGCCGCTGCGCCGCAGGTATTCAGCTGACCTGGTTTTATCACCGTCGGCGTTTGCGAGCCTGGCCAGTTGGTAATAGACCTCGCGAAGCCAAGCCACATGAGGGGCTTTTTCAATGTTCTCGATGCACCATTGCAGCTCTTCTTTGGCTGCCTTCTCCTGATGAAAACGTCCCGGAAGCTGGGCGCGAAGCGTGCCGGCGCTCCAGTTCACGACGAAGACCTGGCCGCCGGAAAGCTGTTTGGCGCGGTCCAGCATAGTGATGGTCTCCTTCACCCAACCGATTCGGTGCAGGAGCGGGACCTCATGCGCGTGCTGAGCTCGCAACAATGCGATCGCGCTCAGGTAAAGAGCCTTTTGCGGGCCGGTGAGACGCGGCTCGAATTCGTTTAGGCGGGCGGACAGGAATTCGGCGCCTTCGGCGGGCCTGTTAGCGCTGGCATACTGCGACATGAGCAGAAACAGGAGTTGGGGGTCCTCTGGCGGGGCCGCCTGGTTCACCGCTTTCAGGTATTCGAGGTCGGGACGATTAGCCGCACTTGATGGCTGGCCTGTAGCGGCTGGGCTGAGTGGAACGCAGAGGATGCAAATGCCGAGCAATCCCACGATGAGTAAGTTTAACGTTTTGTGATTCATAATTCCTCCAATTAGCTATTTGTTAAGCTGGTTACATTCGACGGCACGATCCTAAGGTTTCAGGCTGTCCAAATAGTCAAAAAGGCCCGCGCCAGCCTCTGCCATTAGTTCCTTGCTTTGGGCGGCTTTGCCTGTGCCGATAATTCCTGCCTGAGCCGCGACAACGAACGCCGCGACCTTGCGAGGTGAGATGTTCGCTCTAACCGTGCCGGTGTTTATGCCTCGGATGAATGCCGCCGCTAAACCTTCCCGCCACGTCACATAGACTTTCTCGATTCGCTGACGCAGCCCCTCATCGAGCGGTGACATCTCCTGCGCCAGATTGTTTAGAGGACAGCCTCGCGTGATCCGGCCACTTTGCGATCCGCTCTTTACAAAATCCCGCAACGTGCGCTTAAGGTCCTCAATCGGATCGATGGAGTTTGCCAGCGGATCGAGCCATTGCTCCTTAATGCGCGCCTGTACGATCTCCTCGACCACGGCGTAACCCAGATAGGTCTTGCCTTCGAAATGATGAAAGAGGGCACCTTTCGTCGTGCGCGCTTTTTCGACGATATTGTTGAGACTGCCGCCCTGGAAACCTTTGGTGTAAAATTCGTCGAAGGCGGCCTCAAGGATTCGGCGTCGGGTATTTTCAGCGGGACGATTTAGTAATGTTTTCAAGTCAGCGCGAACATACCGACCAGTCGGTATGTTGTCAACAATTTCTTTTCGCACGCCCCCCTCGCCTCTCGGAGTACACCTTGCTCACCGCCCCCTAAGGACCTCTGTAATCGCGGAACTCGTTTCGAACTCTACTTTGACGATCCTTTGCTGTTTCGGATTAGCGTCCGATTCCGTTGTCTTCCGAAGCTGGCGCGTGATGGTGAACTCGGCTATGGTTTGCATGCCGCGGTTCTGGGCTGATTTGAGGTGATGGTGTGGACAGAATTCTGAGCGTTTTCTTTAGCACGTGCATGGTGGCGAGCGGTATCGTTGTCAGCCGAGGTGCTGATGCGAAGTTTGCCGACCTGTCGAGTTCAGTTCCGGTTTCCGAACGGAAAGGTGTTTTCCCCGCAGAGCTTCCTGAATCTGCTCGCACCAATTTACTCGCGATCCACTTGGTTGCTGAAGAGGTGCTCCTTCATACCAATGGGAATTCGTTACGTCCGTCCCCTGAGCTCTTGCCAATGGTGAGGGTTCTGGCGGAACCGATGATTTCGGATGCGGACCTGGTGGCCTGGGACCAGGCAAAGCATACTTTTGTTATCACGCCAACGGCAGCCAAACGTCTGATCAGAAATCATTTGGAATTGCGTGGTGGTGGACAATTCATGCTGATGACGCATGGGCGGCCGATCTACCTTGGCATCTTTGAGAGCAGCGTATCTTCTCTAAGCTACATTGTTCCGGTCATCTTAACTGACGATGTGATTAACCAGTGTTTTATGGGATGGAGAAAGGTTCCGCTCGAGGTGCTTCGCCAACACGCTTCGGGGAATCCGGTCGGGACCGAGCGGTTATTGGCGCTGACACTTCCGGTCACAAATGTCGTCCTTAAGATTGACCCTGGCTATCCTTTCGGTGAGGAGCTTTCGGTTACAAACGAAGTGCTCAAGACCGGTCCGAGGTATCCCTTTGACCAGGCATTTAGAGCGATTGCCGATCCGCGTGATGACGGGCGAATTGCCTTAGCTATCGAGCGGCTCTTCGGAAAACCCAGCCACTAAAGTACCAATTCAATGCCAGCGAAAAGGTGCAATTAATCAACGCCGGGCGGAGGCTGTTGCTCGGCGTATTGATCGATATCGTTGTCTTCTTTTTTGAGGCGATAGAGTTCCGCTTTCAATTGGTGATTGACGCGGCTGCCATAGGCGCTGATGGCCTGCGCCGCATGATCATCACTCATGATAAAGAGAATGTTTGGGCGCTGATCGACCGCATGGACAAAAACAGCTGACAGAACGGTGACCAGCAAACCAAGCAGACGCGGCAGGGAATTCATCCCGGACCCATGAGCTATTTAGCCGGTGAAGTCAAACCTGGAATGAAATCGATCATTGTGAATCATTGTGGGCCTCGTGGAACTCGGCCTTCCAAAAACGTTTGGGCTCGCGGGTCCGAACAGTCATTGAGAGAATAGGTCCAGATGGCCGTTTATGGACTGACAATCTTTATCGGGGCATTTTTGCTCTTCCAGATACAGCCGCTGATCGGGAAATACATTTTGCCTTGGTTCGGCGGCGCCCCGAGTGTGTGGACGGTCTGTATGCTTTTTTTCCAGATGATGCTGTTGGCCGGGTACGCTTATGCACACCTGGTTTCGAGACGGTTGAAGGTCCGGTGGCAGGGGGTGGCGCATTTAGGCTTAACAGTAGTCGCGCTTGGGTTCGTGCCGGCGATTCCGTCGGAGGCTTGGAAGCCGAGTGGCGCCGAAAATCCGACGTGGCGAATCATTGGGTTGCTGGGGATAACGATCGGCTTGCCGTACCTGGTGTTGGCGGCGACAAGTCCGCTGCTGCAGCATTGGTTCAGCCGAAGCGAACCGGCGAAATCACCTTACCGCCTTTACGCACTTTCGAATGCGGGGTCGCTGCTCGCGCTGGCGAGCTTCCCGACTTTGTTCGAGACAAATTTCACGCGGCAGGCTCAAGCCCGAATTTGGGCGGGGTTGCTGGTGACTTATGCGATTGGGTTGGCGGTTTGCGTTTGGCGGCTGTGGCGCAGAGGTGAACAGGGAAAAGATACGACGCTTTGGGGTTCGCGGATTGCAAATGGCAAATCGCAAAAGGCAGATGGGAAATCAGAAATCGCAGATGGCGGATTGCAGATAGCAAGAGAACCAAGCCGATGGATTTATTGGATTGCATTGCCGGCATGCGCATCGGCGCTGTTGCTGGCGACGACAAACAAGATGTGCCAGGAGGTCGCAGTGGTGCCATTGCTGTGGGTGGTGCCGCTTGGGCTGTACCTGTTGAGTTTTATCATTTGCTTTGATAGTCCGCGTTGGTACCGGCGCTTGCCATTCGGTGTGGGTCTGGTCGCGGTCCTCGGAGCTGTCCTCTGGGCGCTGTTTCATTGGTCGACAATCAGTGTGCCCGCACAAATGGTGGTCTATGGCACCGCTTGCTTCATCTGCTGCATGATATGTCATGGAGAACTCTATCGGCTCAGACCTCGGCCAGAGGGGTTGACCCGGTTTTACTTGATGATTGGGCTTGGCGGCGCGGCAGGAGGAGTTTTTGTTGGCATCGTCTCACCGTTGCTCTTTACGGACTACTATGAACTTCAATGGAGTTTGGCGCTGTGCGGGTTCCTGTTTCTGCTGCTGATTCGGCGCAGTTTGAGTTCCGAGCGCGGGAAGGAGGAGTTCTCCTGGCCCTCTGCTCTCACTACGGGACAGGGAGGAAAGTCGCCAGCCAGGAATGCAGGCCTACGTGCAGTGGCCGTTCCGGGTTCACCTAAATTACACTGGCGTGAGCGGCTGCAGACCTGGGCTTTACCTGCTTATTGTGTGCTGGCCGTGGCTTGGGGCGCAATGGTAGCCGCGTTCATTGTTCAGGCCCGGGAGCAGAGTGCGATTACAGTTAGCAAGACGCGGAATTTCTATGGAGTACTGACTGTTTACGAACGCGATGATCCCGGCTCGAAATTGCATTTCGCGAAGCTCGTGCACGGGCGCACCGCCCACGGGCTGCAATTCAAGGAGCCGGTTCGCGCGAACTGGCCAACGCTCTATTACGGCGAACGAAGCGGCGTGGGTTTGGCCTTGAAGGAACTTCCTGCCGGGACCAGGCGCATTGGTGTGGTGGGTTTAGGCGTCGGTACTGTGGCGACTTACGGCGAACGCGGGGACTATTTCCGGCTTTACGAAATCAACCCAACCGTCGCCGCGTTGGCAAAGACTCGGTTCAGTTATTTGGCGGATTGTCCATCGAGGACGGACGTGGTGTTAGGGGACGCGAGGTTGTCTTTGGAAAGGGAGACCGCACAAGGTTTTGACTTGCTCGTGCTGGATGCCTTCAGTAGCGACGCCATTCCGGTGCACCTGCTCACCGAAGAGGCTTTCCGAATTTATGAGCGGCACCTGAAGAGCAGCGGGATTCTCGCAGTGCATGTCTCCAATCTAAGCCTCGACCTGGAACCGGTTGTCGCCAATGCGGCCGCACAGTTGGGATACACCGCCACAATGGTCGATTACCGGCCGCCGACCGAGAAGTGGTGGGTTTCGCGGTCAAAATGGATTCTGCTGTCGAAAGGTGAGACCGCCCAGCGCTTAGGCCGTTGCTGCCCGGACGCGCGGCCGGCCCAGACCGATTTGGCGCGTGTGCCGCTCTGGACAGATGATTTCACGAGTCTGTTTCAAATCCTGTGGCGGGCGTCCGCTCGCGAGATCATTCCCAATACCGCTGAACTCGAGCTGAAAGCAGCGCTTCAATTTGCCGAACGCGGCGCCAGTGCCGAGGCGTTGAAACATTATCGCGCTGTCCTGGAGAACGAGCCGGACACTGTGATGGCGCTCAACAATCTGGCGTGGCTACTGGCGACGCATCCTGATCGCTCACTCCGCAACGGTGTCGAAGCAGTCCAGTATGCCCGTCATGCCTGCGAGTTGACGAATTATCGCACAACGATCCCGGTGGGCACGTTGGCGGCGGCTTACGCGGAGGCCGGCCAGTTTGCGGATGCGATCGCGATGGCCGAGAAGGCCTGTCAATTGGCCTCGGAAGCAGGTGACACCGCGCTGCTGCAGAGAAATCAGCAACTCCTGGCGCTTTACCGCGCCGGAAAACAGGCAAGGGAATAGGTCCTTGATAAGTTCCGATTCGTCGATTCGCATGGCCATGTAAACCAGGTAGACTATCCTGGTGGCAGACCCGCAGAAACCACTCACGCGTGAATTGAAGAGCGCCCGGCAATTGCAGCGGCTCCGGAAAAACATCGATGGCTACTTTGGTGAAACAATCGATATTCATTCTGTCCTCGCCGATTGTGCGGCTGCCGCCAAAGCCCACGGCTGGACGATTGAGGATATTCCCGTCGCCCAGGATTTGAGTTTGATGGGCCTGGTTCGCCTGGCACGGGATGCGGACTTGCTCTCCAGCAGGCGGGCTGAGGTTCCTCGAATCTATTTGTCGGCAGGCATTCATGGTGACGAACCGGCGGGGCCATTGGCGGCGCGCCAGCTACTGCAGCAAAATCGTTGGCCCGAAAGCATCGAGCTCTGGTTTTGTCCTTGCCTGAATCCCGCTGGCTTTCTGCTCAATCGCCGGGAGAATCGCGACGGAGTCGACCTCAATCGCCAATACCTCGAAGCGACCGCGCCGGAAACACGCGCCCACATCGGCTGGCTCGAGCGCCAGCCTCGGTTCGACCTCTGTCTCTGTCTGCACGAAGATTGGGAATCACATGGCTTTTACGTTTATGAACTCAATCCGGATAACCGGCCTTCATTGGCGGAGCCGATCGTGCGGAGCGTGATGGAAGTCTGTCCGATTGATCTGTCGGATTCGATTGAAGGCAGGGCTGCGCACAATGGTATCATTCGGCCGAGCCTGGATCCGCGAAGTCGTCCCCAATGGCCCGAAGCTTTTTTCCTGATAACATACAAAACGGGACTTTCCTACACCCTGGAAGCGCCATCGGACTTCCCGCTGGCGGTGCGAGTAGCGGCGCTCGTTTCCGGTGTCGAATCCGCCTTGCAGACTTTTGCCTCCGGCCAAATCAAGCTGCAAAAGTAAGTAGCGGTGGCTCTCGGATTTCGGTCTTCGGATTTCGCAACTTTCTTCCGGCCCTCACCCTTTGAAAGGTTGCGCGTCCGCGCGCGGAGAGTCCGAGGGCCGCTGCGCTGACTTATTGTGTTCGCTGTAACTAATCAGCGCGGCGCCGATCATAATGAACACAACACCGGCCCAACGGACGGAGGAGACCTGCTCGTGCAGAAACCACATCGCGGCCAGCGTAGCGAAAACAAAGCTCAACGCGGTGAGCGGCCATAGAAAACTGATGTCGCTTTGGGCCATCAGGATGAGCAGGCAAATGAAAAATAGGGCCTCGAAAAAAACTCCCAGGAGGATGCGTGGATCTACGATTGCGGCTTTAATGACGCGTGCAATTTCCGGCACGTCGATGCGAGCAACGCCGCCGACCTCGGTCATTCCCTTCTTCAGCAGAACGACTCCGGTGCTCTCACAGACCAAGCCAATGAACAGAATGAGGAGTAATTTGGCCATGTTATAAGTCCTGGTAGCGAATCAATTCGACCCCTTGCCTCTCCACTTCTTCCCGAACTCGAGGGCTGATAAGGGCGTCGAACTCATTTCTAAACTCGTCAAGGGAAGGATGGGAGTAAAGCTCCGAATCGCCGGCCGGCAGTCTCTGAAGCAAGGCCAGCACGTAGGCTTCGTCGACGTGCGCATTCTGCAATAGGCCAAAGACGGCGTTGGTATGCTTCAGGCCCTGGCGTTTGATCGCGGGCCGAGCGCGGGCCGAGAGTGTATGAAAAATAAGCACATGAAGCGCTCGGTAGGCCAGACGCCCGGAGGCTAGCCGCAAGTTGAGCCGGAATGGGTCGAACGTGAGGCGGATGCGTTGAAATCCCATTGCTTTGACATCTTCCATTAAGAGGCTGAACACGGTTGGGTGCAAGTGGAGGTGCAAATGCCCGTTGACGTGATCGAGTTCCAGGCCGGTGTCTCTGAATCTCCCAAACTGCGCGCGCATCTCGGCTCGAAGTTGCTCACGCAAACCGCGCTGGAAAAAATAACGAAATCCGGCGCCGGCAGGATTGTTGGTAAATTCCCGGGCTGAATTTACCAGGCCCGGTATTTGCCCCGGAGGAAGCGCCGCGTGTCCGCAGAGAAAGGTCAGGTGCAGGCCAATTCCCAGCTGCGGATTCTGCCGCGCCAACGCAACGGCCTCAGCGCACGCCGGTTCATTCACCATTAAACTCGCGCTGGTCAGAATGCCTTCCCGGTGCGCGCGGATAACCGCTTCGTTGATGGATTTGGATCGGCCAAAATCATCCGCGTTGACAACCAACCGGCGTTTAGGACAAGCGACGCTCAGAATAACCCCCTCTGTCGCAGGTCGGAGCCTGAACGCGTCTCGGAAGGACAAGTTCCATTTCGGCGTTTGTGACATGCGATTTCTGCTGAACCGTGCCTTTGCCAAAAACGCTGGCGTGGGACTCGTGGAACTCGTCCTTCCGACAAGTCAGAAGCCATAAGCGGGAGTAGCGGCGCCGTAGGCAAATCGATACCACGCTCGCAGAATAAGCAGCAACTTTCTAAGCTTGCTGACGCGCGTTATTTTAGGGCCGAACACGTTAAATCGACGCCGTTCCAGTTCCTGGAGCAAACGCCAATAAATCGAACCCATCAATTCCGCCGCCACCATCGACCGTCGGTCGGCCTGCGGCAAAGTTCGGCGCGCGAGTTGATAAAAATGGCGTGCGCGTTTCGCGATACTGTTGGCGACCGCAATGAACCGTTCAGAATATTCGAAATTCAGTATTTCCTGGGTTGACACCTGGCACCTGGCCAATTCGGATTGTGGGAGGTAAATTCGGCCACGCACCGCGTCCCCGCGCACATCTCGTAAAATATTCGTGAGCTGAAGCGCTTTGCCGAGGTATACGGCGTAATCGCGGCAGGCTGGGTCCGTATATCCAAAAATCTCAATACTCAGCAAACCGACCACTGAAGCGACGCGGTAGCAATAGAGCTCAAGCTGGTCGTAGTCCGGGTAGCGGTTGATTTCGAGGTCCATCTCGACTCCCTGCAGCAGGGCATCGAAATGTTCAAACGGCAACCGATATTGACAGATAACCGGCTGAAGTTCGCGATTCACTGCGAACACAGGCGTGTCGGTGCCACACGCGCGGCGCACATCGGCGCGCCATTCGACCAGTTGCTCTCGGCGGTCAGCCACGGGAATGCTTTCGTCGTCCGCGACGTCGTCGACCGCCCGGCAGAAGGCATACAGGGCGGACATGCCGTCGCGTTTGGTCTTGGGCAAGAGGACGAATGCGAGCGCAAGGTTTGAGGCGCTTTTACGCGTGATCGCCCTGCTTTCTTGCATGAGCTAGGGCTCGGGCGGTGGCGCGGAGCGAAGCGGCGGCAGGCCGCCGGTTTCCGCCAGGGTAGGATTGCGCGGCCGGTGTTCTCGCCGGCGGTGCCGCCGGCGTTTGCGGCGAGAACCTGATTCCTCGACCGGCTCAGATTCCGGAGAAGTTTCTGCCGTAGTTTCGGTGTGACTGTGGGAGTGATGATGGTGGTGATGGTGATGGCGACGCCGGCGTTTGCTGCGGAAGGCCACCGCCCAAAGGAGGACAACAAGGGTGACCAACGCTACCGCGCCAAGGATAATCAGGATATCGCGGGTAGTCGCGTCCATTTTCTGCCATGGCGCCGATACGACGTCGATCGGAAGGGTATCCTGGGCTAGAAAAGGGTGAATAGTGCTCATGTGGAACTGCCTTTTGTAATCGGGACCGAAGGCTCGTCTTCCTCTTCGGAGCCGCCGGCGATATTGAGCCGTTGCATGCGGTAACGCAACGCGTGGCGGCTGATCTTCAGCCGTTCCGCAGTCTTGGCGAGATTGAAATGGTTTTGCTCGAGCAAAGTCGCGATGAGTTCCTTTTCGTAGTCGGCCATCATCTCGTCAAGCGAGCCAAACGAAGGCAATTTTGACGGAGTGCCCTTGTATAACCGGGTTTCCAGTTGAAAATCGGGAAGGCTGCCGGGCTGAATTTCCGGTGAGGTTTCCAGGATCAGTGCGCGCTCGATTACGTTTCGGAGCTCGCGCACATTCCCCGGCCAATGATGTGACAGCAGTTTTTGACGCGCCGCGCGCGAGAGCGTATGGGTGGTCTTGTTAAGCGACACGCTGAAAAACTTCAGGAAATGCTCTGCCAGCAATAACACGTCATCGCTACGCTCGCGGAGTGGGGGCAACCTCATTTGCACGACGTTAAGCCGGTGAAACAGGTCTTCCCGGAATTGATCGTCGGCGATTGCTTTGACGATGTCGCGATTAGTAGCCGCGATCAGACGCACATTGACGCGCAATTCCTGGGTGCCTCCGACTCGCGTAAACGTTCCATCTTCCAAAAACCGAAGCAGCTTCGCCTGCAGCGGCCGGCTCATGTCGGCAATTTCGTCCAGAAAGATCGTCCCGCCATCGGCTTCTTCGACTCGACCGGCCTTTTGTTTCAATGCGCCAGTAAAGGCCCCTTTTTCGTGTCCGAACAGCTCGCTCTCCAGCAGCGTTTCCGGGATGGCCGCGCAATTGATGCGCACGTAACTCGCCTGGTTCCGCTGGCTCAAACTGTGAAGCGCGCCCGCCACCAGTTCCTTCCCGGTGCCGCTCTCACCCAGGACCAGCACCCGCGCGTCGGTTGGGGCAACGGTCTGCAGCATTTGGCGCAGTTCACGCATTTTCAGGCATTCCCCCACAATCTGTTCCAGGCGATAGGGTTCACCGGCCCGAGCACGAAGCGTCGCGTTTTCCTGCAACAGGCGGAAGCGCTCAGCGCAGCGGCCTACGGCATGCAAGAGTTCTTCCGGGGCGAAAGGTTTGGCAAGGTAATCGATCGCGCCGGCTTTGATCGCCTCAACGGCCAGCTTAGGCGTCGGATAGGCCGTGATCATCAGCACCGGCAGGTCCGGCTTTTGGGCGCGAATCCTGGCGAGCAACTCGTATCCGCTCATCCCGCCCAAACGCGCGTCGGTTATTACCATCAGGTAGTCTTCCTTAGCCAGGACCTTGAGCCCTTCCTCCGCTGAATCAACCGAATGGACCGAATAGTGTTCGTCTGCCAGCACCGTCTTGAGCGACAAGCGCATGTTCTTTTCGTCATCGACGACGAGCACGGGTGGCAGAGTCAGACCCATAAAGTCCAGGAAACTCCAAACTCCAAAGCCCAAAGTCCAAAGTCGTGGTTCAAATCTCGAGCGGAAGTCCAGCGGGCGCTCGGAGTCAGTGACTTTGGACTTTGGGCTTTGGACTTTGGACTCATCATCTCAAGCAGTCTTAGCGAGCTTCATCAGCATTTTAGCAGGGAATACTAGGGTGAACTGAGCTCCTTTTCCAAGCCTAGATTGCACCTGAATCGTGCCGCCGTAAAGCTCGACATTGTGCTTCACGGTCGCGAGGCCCAAGCCGCTCCCCTTGTCCTTCGTGGTGTAATACGCCTCAAAAATCTTCACCTGCTTGTCTTCCGGTATGCCCGGGCCATCGTCGCGAATCTTCACTTCGATCGATAAATCGTCTCGGCAATTCGCACTGACAAACACGTGCCCACCACGGCCCTCTAACGCCTCGCGCGCGTTCTGCAGCACGTTTATAAAAGTTTCCGAGGCATGCCTTCGTTGCATCAGCAGCGGAGGAAAGCTCCCGGAATAATCTCGATGCACCGTTATCGGATATTCCGCGGCAGGCGGAAACACCCGGTCAATCGCGTGATCCAATTCCTCGACTACGCTCAGCCGTTCGACGTGGCCTTCGCTCAACTGCGCATAGCCCATGACTTGAGTAATGATGCGGTCGGCCCGCTCCACTTCTTCCTGGATCATTTCAATCTGGGCGGCGGTATGTCCTCTGCCTTGTTTGAGGGCGCGTTGAAGCGAGAAAGCGGCGTTGTTGATGATCGCCAACGGGTTCTTGATCTGATGCGCGAACTCCGCCGCCAGCCGCCCCGCCATCCTCAATTGCACCTCGCGCACGGCAAATTCGCGGGCTTCCTCGGCCGCGAGGCGCTGGCGATCCAACAGCACCTGGATAACGTAGCAACCGAAGGTCATCAGCAGCAACAACGCCAGGCGGAGTAGCAGAGGTTCGGCGGGATTGGGCGACGCATACAGCTCGAGGATCGCCTTGTCCGTCGGGTTCAAGGTATTGAAGATCAACGTATCGATCGTGCCTGCCAGCAGGTAACACGTCGTCAGCGTCATGTTAAGTATCAATTGGGTCGCTCCGCGGGGAACGCTGACCGCGGTGCGCACGATTAAACCCAGAAACAACCAATAAAGAGGACTGTTGTAGCCGCCGGTAACCAGTGTCAGGACCCCCAGGAAAATCCCGTCGATGAGGCACATCGCGAAGACCGACCATTCAATGACGTTGGGTTTGATCCGTCGGTTTGCCAACAATACCCAGGCCATCAGGACATTCGAAGAAATGTAGAACCAGAAAAATGAACGCGAGTACTCCACCGGCACTTCAAGCGTGCTGGACGTGTCGCCAATCCAGGAGGAGAAATAGAAGAATTGCAGTAACATCGCGATCCCCGCCGCTTTGATCGGCAACACAATCTCCCGTTCCATCAGCAGAATCCGATGCAGCACCTGCCGGGTTTCGGGCGCCGGGATCTTCAATAGCTCGACCAGGCCGTCCAGGAATCGCGTGTAACCGGCCGACAGGCGAGAAAAAGGGAAGCGCCCGGAACGGGACCCCATGCGAGCCGCACCTTGCAGCCGTGGTTCGGCGTCAGGCGCCGGGCTAAAGAGTTCTGGTTTAAAGCCGTTCATCCAAACCACTCGATTGTCACTACAACTGTGAAAAATCAGGTCGCGCCCACTATTTTTATCGCACGTTCTGCCACCTGCGCCACCGGCCAGAGCCTACCCAATCCTTCATAGCCACACGACAACAAACCTTCCTCTGGTCCGATAAATTCTGCGCCGCGGCTTTTTAAGGTTGCGACGTTTTGTTGCGTCGCCGGATGGAGCCACATTTTGCCGTTCATCGCGGGGGCGATTAGCGTTCGAGCTTGCGGGTTCAGCGCCAGCGCGATGCAACTCAGTGCGTCGTTGGCGAGACCAAGAGCTATCCTGGCAATTGTATTTGCCGTGGCAGGGGCGATCAGGAACAGATGAGCTTCGTCCGCGAGTTTAATGTGCGTTGGTTTCCAGCCTTCTTCTTCGTCATACAAATCCGTCACCACTGGATGGCGAGACAAGGTCTTGAAGGGGAGAGGGGTAATGAATTGCAGCGCGTCCGCTGTTAAGACCACATGGACATCGAACTCCTGTTTTGTGAGCAGACTGGCCAATTCCACTGCCTTATACGCGGCAATCGAGCCCGTTACACCCAGGACAATGTTGCGCTTCATAGGTTACCCTCGGAAAGCTTCTGGGTTACGGAGCCGCGCGGTTCCGGCGTCAAGCGATTTGCGCGGGAGCTCCTGATGGTTCTGGCCTGTGTCCGCATATCAATCTGTAGATTGCTAACCTGGTACGTCGGGCCCGATTGCGCGCGTCGAGCGCATTTTTTCGGCTTCGACAATTGTCAGCATATGTTCCAAGTCTTCACTGATTGTCCCGCTGATCAGCAGGTAATCAAAGTGCTTCCATTGCGCGATCTCCTGACGCGCGACACCCAACCGCTTTTGAATCACGGCTTCGGAGTCGGTTCCCCGTTTGCGCAATCTGGCGTCAAGAATCGCAACCGAAGGCGGCGTGAGGAAAACCGAGACTAACGCCCGCTTAAGCTCAGGCTCTTGCATCGCGCGGTCCTTAACGGCCGAAGCCCCCTGCACGTCGACATTCAGCAGCACATCCCGGCCCTGGCGCAGCTTGCCTAACACCTCGGATTTCAAGGTGCCGTAGCTGTTGCCATGCACGGTCGCATGTTCCAGGAAATGACCCGCCTGCACGCGTTTGAGAAAGGCCGCCGGATCCAAAAAGTAATAATCAATAGTATCCTTTTCTCCTTCACGCGGCGCGCGTGTTGTGCAGGTAATCGCGCGGGTCATTTCGGGCCGCGCCGCCAGCAGTTGCTCGCATAAGGTCGTTTTGCCCCCGCCCGATGGCGCCGAAATCACGATCAGCAGCGGCGAAGCCGTTTTGGCCGGCTTGCCATCAGATGTTTGAGATTCCGAAGTCATTACTCGACATTTTGAGCCTGTTCGCGGAACCGCTCCAGCTCGGCCTTCAATGTAACCACCTCACGTGAGATCAAGCTGTCATTGGCTTTCGAACCGATCGTATTCACCTCCCGGTTCATCTCTTGTGCCAGGAAATCGAGGGTGCGGCCGACCGGTTCGCGGGATCGCCGGCAATCTTCGAATTGTTTGAAATGACTTTGGAGCCGAGTCAATTCTTCGGAGATATCCGATCGGTCGGCAAAATAAACCACCTCTTTAAGCAACCGGTCGTCTTCGATGCTTGGCGCTTCCAGGCCCGCCGTCTTGATGCGTTCCACCAACTGCTCGCGATACCGCCGCGCCACCTTTGGTGCGTGTTGCTGAATCCGGGTCGTCGCCTTTCGCATAATCGTAATCCGCTTCGCAAGGTCTTCCGCTAAATGCTTTCCCTCCCGCTCGCGCATCCGCACCAGTATTCGCAACGCCCGCTGAAGCGCGCTTTGCACCGCCCCGCCGAAATCCCGTTCCTCGACGATCTGCTCGTCTGTCTGAAACACCCCGGGGGCGCGGGCAAGGTGATCCAGGGTGACGGGTCCCGGGAGGTTCAATTGGCGCGACAGTCGGTTGAGCTCCCGGGCATAAGCTTTGGCCAGAGGCACATTCAAGTGCATCCGCGCCGAGAACTTGCTCGCCCCTGCATGCAGCGTAACCCGCACGTTTAACCGACCACGACTGATGTGGCGGTTAATCAGGTCCCGCATTGGCGCCTCGAGCATTTCCATCTCGCGCGGCAACGCGAACGATATTTCGGTCTGTTTTCGGTTAACAGAACTCAACTCGACGGTGATCTTAAAGCCGCTCTGAGAGCACTCCCCTCGGCCGTAGCCCGTCATCGATTTCATCGGGGAAAAATATGCGAAAACCCTTGCCCAATGTCGAATGCCGAGTTGCCGATGATCTGCAGCGACTGCGTCCACGCGCGGGACCGCTCAAGTATTCTTTGGCCGTAACGCGCCTGACAGCGCTGTCTCAAGCTCTTGCAGTACGCCCAGCTCCTGTGCCCAGTAACGGAGGTACGGTTCGTCGAGTTTACCGCGTTGCACCTGGGCCACGCCAGCCACATCCCCCATTTGGCGATCAGACGGAGTAATACGGTTCCAATAGAGCTTGTGCAGAATTACATCCTCCGCCGTGCTCAGCCAAATATTTTGCCCAAACCAGGTATCACGGACACGGCGGTGAAACATTTCTCTTTCAAAGGCAACTGGACGAAGGATCCAGAAATCCGCCTTTAACGCGGATGGAATGTGAATGACATTAAACTCGTGCGGTGGTTGGTAGGCGGCCCGAATAGACGCCTCATCCAAAAAGTAATCAGGATCAGCAAATGCTCGCACAAAAGCCTCAATTTGGGAGGGGGGCAACTGTCGTGAGTGGTGCGCGGAATGCCCCAGGCATTGCTGGCCATCGAGCCCGTCAGCATGTACGCCACGCCGGTCTCGTTGAGCCGGCGAACGCAATCCACCAAAAGTTCCTGCTCATTCACAGATGCGTGCCCATTCCAGCCGCTGCCGCAACAACTCTTCGACTTCTTTGGGGGAGGCCGCCGGATGTTGCCGGCGAATGCCCACTCGCGCCATTTCGCACGCAAGTTCATGCAGACCCAAAGCGATCCTGACGCGCTCTTCCGGGCTCATCGTTCGATAGAGGGCGATTTGCTTTTCCAAAGCAGCTTCCGGTGTCATGCTGGTTTAAGCCTACCCTCCCAGCGAAGTTATCTCAAGCTGCCTGCTGCGAGCTACTCGACAACGGGAACGACTATCAGGTCCCTTCGTGATCATTTCTGCTGATTAAACTTTGGCTTTGTTTAGCATTTGGAGATGAGTTTTACAGTTCTGGCGGCGTGATATGCACCTGACACGTACTTGGGGCGGTATTTTGTTGTTCTTCGCTGCGAACCTGCGCGCGGCAAATCTAGACGCAGCTGGTCTCACCAATATTCCATCCTCTGAGGCCTTCACTTTTGCTGTTCTCGGTGACAATCGCGGCGACGATTCGGGTGATCAGCCACCCGCTTTCCGGCAAGTTCTCCAGGCCGTCGACCATGCCGCTCCTGCCTTTGTTTTGGATTCCGGAGATATGATCTATGGCCATACCCCGGATGAGGCGCGGGTGCGGGACCAATGGCGGCGCTACCGTGAAGCGATAATGCCTCTCCATGCTGCCATGTTTCATGTGCCAGGGAACCACGACCTCTGGGACGAGCCCAGCGCCCGCATTTATCAAGAGCTGTGGGGGAAGACCTATTATGCCTTTGATTTTGGCAACTCCCGGTTTATAGGCCTCGATACAGAAACGGCCAACGGCCGCCTCGGCGAGGAACAACTCCGGTGGCTGGAGCAACAGTTCGACTTTTTGACGCAAACCAATGTCTTCGTTTTTCTGCATCGCCCCTTGTTTCCTGTTGACGGCGGGATCGGCTCCTCCCTGGACAAGTTCCCTGCCGAACGGGATCGGGCGCACGCGTTGTTCGTCAGAAATCGTAAACGCATCCGAGGCGTGTTCGCCGGACACGAGCACCTTTACAATTTTCAGGAGCGCGATGGAGTCCGTTATTATATCAGCGGGGGCGGTGGGGCGCCGCTTTACACGGCTCCCGAGCTCGGCGGGTTTCACCATTTTCTCCTGGTCCGCGTGCAGGGGGATCAGGTTGAGATAACCCTCAACAAGATTTCCGCACCGGTTCGGGCGCTGCAACCTCCCAGGCGGATTGCCCCAGGCGAATCGCTGGAATCATGGACCCAAGGCCTCTTCTGGTATGCCTGGGATCGCACCGCGAACATAGAACTGACACCCGACATCGCGAGCGCTGGTCGACGCGCACTGCGGCTCAATTTCGACCTGGCCCAATATGCCTGGCCGGTTCTTGCGTTGTCCCTGGCGTCCCCTTTGAATTTCACACCGTTCCAAGCCTTTAGCCTCGATCTGTACCTGCCGACCAATTCCGGTTCGTTCGTCGTTACTCCGGCAATCCAGGGCACCACTAAACACGAAGCTCCACCTGTGCACGTGAACCCCGGTTGGAATACGATCAAGACCGAGCTAGATGCCGCGTGGTTGCCGTCAGCCGAGCGCAGCAATGTCACCGCCGTCGAGTGGAGTCTCTCGGGGGAGGGCAATTCATCGCAAGGTTACGCCGTGTTCGATAACCTGCGCGCGTCGCGTCGGCGCACAAATGCCGAACCTGCGACCGAGTTGTTAGAAAGCTGGGAACGTCCCCTGCTCTGGCGCGTGTTTGACGAAACGGTTCATGCAGAGATCGTGCCCGCAAAAGGCCTTGGGGAACACGGGCTCCGTCTCCACCTTAATTTCGCCGAGGGCAACCAGCCGGTGCTGTTCGCTCGACTGAATCCGCCATGGGATCTTTCCGCGGTCAAAGCGCTCGTCCTGTTGTTAGACGAACCGGGAGTCGATGCGAATCTCACTATCGACTTGAGCCTGCGAGCAAAGGAAGTCGATTTTACCTCTCCATCTGTGCAAATCAGACGTGGGACTCAGCAACTAAGACTCGATGTAACTTCTGGTTGGTTGCCGCAAAAAGCGCTGGCGGCCGTCGATCAAATTGGTTTTAACGTCCGATGCAACAGCACGAATTGGACAGGAACGTTGACTTTCGAACGTCTTGATGCCGCCTCGCGATGAGATGCTTCCCGAGAAGTGCGATGACGGAGATCCCGAAGGCCGAAAGACCAAAACGGTCAGGACGATGTTGCTTCGACAAACTGCCAACTTAAGAAGGACTCACTTTATTTCGCGTTTTTTCATCTGCTTTGGTTTGGTTTCGTCAGCTTAGTTAGGAATGCGCAATTCGGATTTCGCCCTCCTTCGATCTTCGGTGTTTGGCTTTCGGCGTTCAATAGGTCCGCAACGTGTCCAATACCGCCTTAATCCGCGGCACTTCGTGAGTGCGGAACATATCTGTCTTGCCTAACGCGGCGAGCACCGCAAAAAACGGTTCCGCGCAGCGCACCTCCTGCCCAAAATATTCGAATGCATGCGGCAGCGCATGGCAGACCGGGAAACCGAGATCGCGAAAACGAAACGTATTAAGAAACACCTGCATCTGATGCCGCACTCGCACCGCACTGTCCTGCAGGTTTCGATAATAGAACCCCAGGCCCGGATCGATGATAATCTTTTCCAATCCCTGCTTCCTCGCTATTTCGATTTCCCGCGCGAAATAATCGTGCATCAACACAACCGGGTCGCTGCCGAAATCAAAATCCGCGACCGCGCGAACATTGGCTCCCTGCACATAACAGATGATCACCGCCGCGTCATGTGCTGCGGCCAATTTGTAGATTTCCGCGCTGGCTTGCGAGCCGGTCAGGTTCAGCACATTCGCCCCTGCATCGAGGCAGGCCCGCGCCACTCCGGCATTGTATGTTTCCGCTGATACCAGGACCTTACGCTCACGGAGCGACTTGATCACCGGCAACAGCTTTTGTTTCTGTCCCGATTCATCCACCCGCGCCGCATGTGCCAGCGTCGATTCGGAACCGATATCCACCATGTCCGCTCCCTGCGCGCGCAGCATCTCCCCTCGCCGAACCGCGCTCTCAACATTCAGGCAAACACTCTCCCGATACCACGAATCCGCCGAGAGGTTGATCACCCCCATGATTGACGGCCGGCTGTTAAATGCGAACAACTGTCCGCCGATTTCAAACTCCCTGACTCGCGCCGTGGCTAGCCCGCGATGCTTTTCCAGCAACTCCGCCAGGTCTTCGATTCTGAGCATCAGATCATCGCGAAGCGCGTCGCGGTTTCTGCACTTTCGCCGCTACCTTTAAGCGCAGCGCATTGAGACGGATGAAGCCGGTCGCGTCATCCTGATTATAGGCTTTGGTCGGATCGGCCTCCATCGTCGCGATTGCGGGATTATAAAGGCTCACTGGTGATTTGCGCCCCGCCACCATGATGTTGCCTTTGTAAAGTTTCACCCGGACTGTGCCGGTGACATTTTTTTGGCTTTCATCAACGAAAGCCTGCAAGGCGAGCCGTTCGGGCGAAAACCAGTAACCATAATAAACGAGCTCTGCATAGCGCGGGATCAACGAATCACGCAAGTGCATCACCTCGCGATCCATCGTTAGCGTTTCCATTTGCCGATGCGCGAAGTGGAGAATCGCTCCTCCCGGCGTCTCATACACACCTCGTGATTTCATTCCGACGTAACGATTCTCGACCATATCCACCCGGCCGACGCCGTGTTTGCCGCCGAGCTTGTTCAATGTTTTCAGCACCCCCAGCGGGTTCAGCGCCCGGCCGTTCACCGCGACGCAATTGCCCTTCTTGAACTCCAGCGTGACATATTCCGGTTTATTGGGTGCATCCTCCGGAGCCACACTGAGCTTGAACATGTCTTTGTTCGTCGGGGCAAAGGCATCAAGCCACGGGTCTTCCAGGATTCCCGCCTCGAATGAAATGTGCAGGAGGTTGCGATCCATCGAGTATGGCTTTTTCGCCGAAGCCTGGACCGGGATCTTCTTTTGCTCACAATACGCAATCATCTCCGATCGCCCTGGGAACTGCGCCCGAAAGGACGCGTCGCGCCATGGCGCAATCACCTGCAAATCGGGCGCCAACGCAGCTGCCGTCAATTCAAACCGGACCTGGTCATTTCCTTTGCCGGTTGCGCCATGAGCGAGCGCATCGGCGGCTTCTTTTCGCGCGAGCTCGATCATTCCCTTGGCAATGAGCGGGCGCGCGATGCTGGTCCCGAGAAAATACTGGCTTTCATAGATTGCCCCCGCCTGGATCATCGGGAAGATGAAGTCGCGCGCAAATTCCTCCTCCAGGTCCGCAATGTAACACTTTGACGCGCCCGTTCGTTTTGCCTTGGCCTCCAACCCCCGGAGTTCTTCCTCCTGGCCGATGTTGGCGCAGAAAGCGATCACCTCGGCGTCATATCTCTCTTTAATCCACAACAAAATCACTGAGGTGTCGAGCCCTCCTGAATATGCCAATACTATTTTCATGCGCCCGCGAATGAAACGGCAAGCGCTCACCCTTGGAAAGAACAAAAGGTAGCGCCCGCTCGCCGAGCGGGCCTCTTGACGATTCCCATGCGTAAAGAAACGGCGAGGCCCTCTCGGCCATCGCCCCGCCATTTGCAGGATCAGCGCTACCGTCTCGTCTCCGGCTTATGCCCCGAAGGCTCAATGTGCACCAGCACATCGCGAACCCGCTCCACCTGCGCCCGCACCTTGTCCTTAACCTCATGCGCGATCAGATGCGATCGTTTCACTGTCATCTCAGGGTCCACTTCCACGTGCATGTCGACATAATACTGATGACCCATCTTGCGGGCCATGCACTTCTCAACCGCATCTACGCCGGGCACCGATTCCGCAATCCGGCGAATCCGTTCGACGATGTCACGGCTGGGCGAGCGATCCATCAACTCATTCAGCGCCGGTCGCAGTAGGTGCCATCCGTTGAAAGCAATCACGCACGCCGCCGCCACCGCAGCGACGTCGTCCGCCGCTTCGTAACCTTTACCGCCAATTAGTGCAATGGTGATCCCAATCGCCGCGGCGAGGGAGGTGATCGCGTCGCTCCGATGATGCCACGCGTCCGCCCTCACGGCCGAACTCTCCACCAGCGACGATTGCCGCAGCACAAACCGGAATAAGGTCTCCTTGATCAGAATCACTACCGCAAGCACTCCCAGCGTAAACGGCGCCGGTGACTGGTGCGGCTGTCGAATCTCTCCGATCGCCGTCGCTGCAATCCACGCCGCCGCCAGCAAGAGCATCACCGAAACTACCGCCGTCGCAATCGGCTCCGCCTTCCCGTGCCCATACGGATGATCCTCATCGGCAGGTTCCGCCGCCACCACCAGGGCGCGCCACACGATTAACGAACTGAAAATGTCCGACAACGATTCCACCGCGTCGGCGATTAGGGCGTGGGAATGACCCAGGATTCCCGCGACCAATTTGCTACCCGCCAGCACGGTATTGACCGCCAACCCCAGGAAGGTCGCCCTCAATCCTCTGTTAAGTCGGCTCTCAGCCACACGCCACCGTACCGCGTCGGTACAGAAAGTTGAAGCTCGAAAGTGCCTTTCATAACGAACAGAAGATAACAAAGCTAACGAAGAGACACCTAAGATAGTGCCGTGCTCATAAGCCCGTTGATCGCTGCCCATCCGCCATGAAACTCTTCATTAGCTTCGTTGCCTTCTGTTCAGCTGTGTTTTCATTTCCCTGGCAGCCTCGCTTCCCTTCGGTTAAACTACCTTATGGTCGAACTATCGGCCGAGCCCATTTCCAACCTCTATGTCCACGTGCCCTTCTGTGCGCAGAAGTGCTCGTATTGCGCGTTTTATTCCGAGCCTTCCCGCGGCGAGGTCATCAATCGATACGTCTCCGCACTCATAAAAGAGATGGAAATTGTCGCCGGCGATCTGCGGCCCCAGACGATTTTCTTTGGCGGTGGTACCCCTTCCCTTCTGAACCTGCATCAGTGGGAACAACTCCTCCAGGCGATGGAACGCCTCAAGCTCCTCGATGCCTCCGAGTGGACCGTTGAATGTAATCCGGCCACGGTCTCACTCGACAAAGCTCGCCTGCTCCGTTCGTTCGGTGTTAATCGCATCTCGATGGGCGTCCAGTCGCTGAATGAGGCCCTCCTCGAGCGGCTCGGCCGCGTCCATACCCGTGAAATGGTCTTCAAATCGTTCGATACCCTCCGCCAGGCGGGCTTCGACAACCTCAACCTCGACCTCATGTTTGCCATTCCCGGTCAAAGCCTCGAGGTTTGGCGCGAGACATTGGCTGAAGCAATGGCCTTCGGTAGCGAACACCTCTCCAGTTATGAGGTGATATACGAGGAAGACACCGTGCTCTACTCACAACTGCAGGCGGGTGAATTTGATGAGGACGAAGACCTGGCTTGCGCGATGTACGAGGAATTGGTTGAGCTGGCAGGGGGCGCCGGTTTTCATCAATACGAGATAGCGAATTTTGCGCGGAGCGTGAGGGTGGATGGCAAAGGGCGAGCGCCTGAACACAGAGACCATAGGGGGCAGGACGGAGGGCCAAGGGCAGAGGACGGAAGCCAAAACACACGCAGCGTAGAGCAGATGGCAAATGGCAAATGGCAAATCGCCGAGGAAGATATTCCGGCCTTTGCCTGCCGGCACAACGTCAATTATTGGCGCGGCGGCTCCTTCTACGGCCTTGGCCCGAGTGCGACCAGCTATGTGCGCGGTGTCCGCACGAAGAACTGGTCCAACACTCAGCTCTATTGCGAGCAGCTCGAACGCGGCAATCGCGCCATTGAATCCCGCGAAAAACTCAACCGGCTTGCACGCGCTGGTGAAACCGCCGCCTTCGGCCTGCGCATGGTCGCCGGCGTCCCCTTTCGCGCCTTCCAGAATCTGACCGGCTACGACCTCCGCGACGAATGGTCGAGCGAGATCTCTCAACTGCTCCGCCAGGACTGGGGCCGTCTCACACCCAACGCCTTCCAGTTGACCCCGCGCGGCCTCCGCTTCGCCGATGCCGCCGCCCAGCTCTTCCTCCGCCCTTGAACCCCGAAAACGAACGCAAGTGCGATGAATTTACCAGCCATCGATAATGGGGCCATCCTCTAGCTTGGTTCCTGGCCACAAGCCTGCTATGGGCGTATACAATTTATTACAGCCATAGATTAGGTCGAAATTTCACGAGCAAATATCCTCATATCGCTTTGCGCGAAATCCCATATGCAGGCTCGCACATGGCGCATCCGGAAAGGGCTATTTACTTCTTCCGACGTAGTTCTGGCGCGCGGTTCGGATGGGCTGCAGTTTAGGCTTTATCGAGTTTGATGCGGTTTTATCCGGCTTTAAGCGGTTTTATCCGGTTTGATGGTTCGATGCGGGCTGGCCCCAGGCCGCAGGGTAAAAAAGCCGTCCCGTCGTCCCAGACTCGGTAAACACGGGCGATTTTGCACTTTTGAGTCGTCCCGCGGGACGTCCCATGGAGTCCCACCGGTCGCAATCCGGTTCAAGAATTCAAAGGGAATGAGGCAGGACGGGTTTGGGTTAGTTGGTGCAGCCGTGACCATGTGAAAAACTGCGTTCTGGTCCCATCTGAGCCGGGCCTGGTCCGCCACAACCTGCAATATTCACCACTCCATCTCTCCAATACTCCATCACTGCATCTCTCCCATCTGTCCCGCAACGGATTGCCTCGCTGCCCTGTTCCTTCTAGCCTCAGCACATGTCGCGATGTCAAATGCTTTTGTCCCTGATCCTTTTGGCGGCTCTCCCTGGAGCGGCTCAGGAGCGATTCATCAAACAAGACCTCGCCTCCAGGTTGTGGTCCTCGCCTCGCACCGTGCGCATTTATTTGCCACCGTCCTATCACCACGATCCGACCCGGCGATATCCCGTGCTTTACCTCCACGACGGTCAAAACCTGTTCAGCTGGGCCGGTACCAACATCTGCTTCGGCTGGGGCAATTGGGAGTTGGACAAAACGGTGGATGGGCTTTGCGGGGCTAAGCAGATGCAGGAAATCATTTTGGTAGCGATCGACAACTCCCCTGCCCGATACGCCGAGTATTGCGGACGCCACCATTCCTCCGGCACGAGCACCAACACGGAATTTGAAAACTACACCGCGTTCCTGCTTCAAGAGCTGAAGCCTAGAATCGATTCAGATTACCGCACTCGACCTGAACCAAACCATACCGGGCTGTTGGGCTCGTCGCTGGGCGGGATCTGCAGCATCATCATCGCTTGGGACCATCCGGATGTGTTCGGCCGCGCCGCCAGTCTCTCCGGCTCGTTTCAGGTTGAGAAGACCAATTTTCTGCATAACATCCTGCGGCCTTATCGCGGTCAATCCAAGCCGGCTCGTCTTTATCTCGACTCAGGAGCCGTCGATTACACCGGCGGTGACGACGGCCAAACATTAACGGCGGCTGTCGCCGAAGAATTCAGGCGCATTGGGTGGGGCGGAGAATTGATGCACTTTGTTGATGCGAAACCGTTGACCCCGACCGAGCTCGAAAAATCCGGTCTACGCCGGGACAAATGGAAAGAAGCGCAAACCAGTCAGCACAACGAGTTTTACTGGCGGTTGCGGGTCTGGCGCGCCTTAACCTTCCTCTTTGCGGCTGAACAGAAGTAAACGAAGACAACGAAGATCATTTCAGCCATGCCTTTGTTGTCTTCGTGTTCTTTTGTTCAACACTTTTTGAAACTCTGACGGCAGCTTCTGTGTTCACAAGCAAGAGACATACATCGCCTAAACATATTCACACATGAGAAACTTGTGCCGCTTACTTATCGCCTCCCTCTCATTTTCGGCGTTTTCGGTCGCAACATGCGCCGAAACCGAAGAGCAAAAGCTCACCACTCTTATCTTGGAACAAGACCGCCTCTTTTGGAACGCATATAACACATGCGACCTGGAGAGCTTTAAGAAGTTTTTCACCGACGATGTCGAGTTCTACCATGACCAGGGCGGCGTAACCCTCGGCGTTAATGCGCTCACAGAAACCGTAAGGACGAATTTATGTGGCAGCAATCCACGCCGGGTAAGAAGGGAAGCGGTGCCGGGCTCCGTGAAGGTATTCCCCTTGCGAAATGGAATGGAAATCTATGGCGCAATTATTTCAGGTGAACATTTGTTCTACGTGACCGAGCCCGGCAAAAAAGAAAAGCTCCAAGGGCGCGCAAACTTTACCCACCTGTGGTTGATAAAAAATGGGGCAGCTAAGATGGCGCGCGTCTTGAGCTTTAACCATCACCCTGCCACGGAAGAAAACAGGAAAGAATGAGACTTGCGCTCGGCGCGCACGGTCATTTCGCTCTGCGGAAGACGATGCGCCGTGAATCCAGGTTGACCGGTTCCCAACCTGTCGCCGCCATCTTATTCGCCGCGTAAGCCAGGCACCATTCCTCTTCCTGGGCCTCATTTGGAATTTTCACTCCGGTTTTGGTAATATGCACCATCTCAAACTTGTCGGGCAGGTTGTAAAACAGTCGATCCGGACCGTCCCATTTCACGACGGCATATTCGTATTTGGCAGTTTGCTGATTGTTTTGAGCGGTGACGAGTCGCAGGTTGCACAGCAGAGCGGCGACAAGAATTGCTGAAACGAATAGGAGTTTTTTCATAATGAGTTGCTTGGTTTGCGTTAATTCTGGCATCAACGGTAAAATGTCAAGCATTCTCCATCGTGCGCTCGCTTTCTTTTCAAAAATGAGCACTCTGAAATAATGAAACTATTGGTGCTCCTTTCCTTTCTGATCTCTCTGGCAGGATCGCGCGCCTTTTGCCAAAACGCTGAGTGGCACCACGAATTCCCAGGTTTCAAAATCGCCGGCAACCTCTATTACGTCGGCACCGCTGACCTCGCCGTCTACCTGGTCAAGACCGCGCGAGGGAATATCCTCATCAACTGCGATTTCCCGCAGGATCTGCCGCTGATTCGCAAAAGCATTCAGCAGCTCGGCTTCGATTACCGTGACACGAAAATCGTTCTCATCAGCCACGCCCACGACGACCACGCCGGCGCTGTCGGCCAGATTAAAAAAGAGACTGGCGCCCAATTGATGGTGATGGAACCCGATGCCGCCTGGGTGGAAAGCACCGAGCCGGGCCATCCCGGGACCAAAGTGGATCGGCTGCTGCACGATCGCGATATTGTCGAGCTCGGTGAAGCGAAGTTGATCGCTCGGTTGACTGCCGGTCATACCCCCGGCTGCACGACCTGGACATTGGAGATCGACGAAAGCGGCCGGAAACTTAATGCGGTAATTATCGGCAGCCCCAATGTGAACCCCGGCTACATTCTCGTCGGCAACAAGAGCTATCCGGGCATTGCGCAGGATTACGAAAAGACGTTCATGGTCCTGTTGAATTTGCCGGTTGATCTCTTCCTTGGTGCGCATGGTTCATATTTCGCGATGAAAGAGAAGTATGAAAAATTAAAGGCTGGCGGCGCGAATCCATTCGTCGATCCGGCGGGTTATCACGCTTACGTGACGGAGCGCAGGGATGCATTCCTCAAAGAATGGGAACGACAAAAACAACATCCCGGCTCGGCGGCACCGTGATTTGTCTTTTAGTTAGGCAAAGCGAGTTTGTATGCGCGCGTTGCTGGCAGGCCTCTTTGTTTTCACCCTGACGTTGGCGTTGGTTGGCGTAATCGGCTCGCATTACCCCAATGGCCATTTTCCCTGGTGGGCCGCTCCTCTCATCGTCGTAGCAATGCTCACTTTGATCGTTGGCGCGTTTTTCCTCTTCAATTGGGTCGGACATCGCCGCCTGGCGCCGGGCAAGAGCGCCGACGAACAACTTGCCGAGTTGGAGGCAAAGGGACTTCTCTCGTCAGAATCTTTCAAGGCGCGCCGTGCATTTCAAGTCGAGGAGTTCGAGGACGAAGGGTCGCATTACTTCATCGAACTAATTGATGGCAGCGTGCTCTACCTCAACGGACAGTACCTCTACTATTATGACGGCGTTGCGGGTCCATCGAGGGCAAACCGGCTTTTCCCCTGCTCGGAATTTTCGATTCGGCGGCACAAGACGCAGGGCTACATTGTGGACATTGTATGCAGTGGAGAGGTCCTTACGCTGGATTGCGAAGCCCCGCCTTTTGACGCCAATGACGAAGCGCGCGGCTTAATCCCGGAAGATGGTCAGCTGTTCCGCGATCGTTCCTATGAGGACCTGAGAAGCGAGCGGCTCAAATGACAGACCAACTCCTAAGCCGTTCGGCAGCTGAGCGATCGGCGGCATCATGCTGCCGCACGCTCGCCGAGCGCGCTTCATAAATCCCACAAATGGTGGGGCTCGCTCGCCGAGTGCGACGCTTGATGATCCAGCGGGAAAAAATGGTGCGGCAGCTCCTAAGAAATCGCTGGGTTCATGATTGCGAGTATTTTAATCAGCGGACCCCTCTCCCTTAATCCCTCTTCCCTCATAAGGGGAGAGGGTGACCATCATGCTCGGCAGTTTCTCACTTTCTTGCGCTCGCCGCTGCTTTGTTGATCACTCCCAAATCCAATTGTTCTGCGGGCTTGAGCGTGAACTTTCGCTGCGTTTGGCTTGTCCAACTCCCCGCCCCGAGGGGGACTCGTGTTCTTAACTCCAACTCGCCTGCCGGGACTTTGTTCATCGAGAACCGTCCTTCCTCATCGGTTCTTGTGCTGGGCAGGTTAAACCACGGCCGATCGGTTGAGCCGTCTCGGGGCAAGCCGATCTCGACACCCTCACCGGCGATCGGCTTTGAATCTTGCATCACTCGACCGCGGATGCTTCCCCATGCCTCCAAAACCAACTTGCCTTTAACCGTAAGTTCGCTCGTCTTACAATGAGCAAAACCCCGCGAGCTGGCGGCGAAGATTTCCCCCTCGCCCAGCTTGGGTGCAAAACTGAATTCGCCGCTCGGATCGGTAAGAGTGGTCGACCCTTCTCGGTTTTGATAAACGGAGATAACATCACTATTGTTGAGCGAAGCTTGCTCACGAGCGACAAGGTAGCAGACCGTCACCCCATCGGCTGGCTTGCCGTCCGGCAGCAACAGCTTGCCGCTCGGTCCCGCGCCCTTTTTAAGCTGGATGATGCTCGTGGTGTTATCGCGTCTGAGTTCCTCTGACTCTGCGGGAAGGTAGCCGTCCGCTTCTGCAAGGAGCACCAGCGCACCTGCCTTCAACGAATAATCCAGGCTGAATACGCCGTTGGTCCCCTGCACTGCTTTGGACCTGTGCCACTCGACCCAACCTTTCATCTGCGGGTTGCGCCGGAGACCCGGCGTAATTCGGAACTGCGCCACCGGTGCCTGGGTCGCCGCGTCCAGCACCTGGCCGGAAAATGTTACTGCGTTGAGAATCTTTCTTTTTGCCTCCGCGCCGCCGAGCGGGAGTTTATCGGGCCGCTCCTCCTCCGGATCAATTGAGTAGTCAGGCGTCAGATTCTCTCCGGGCTCCAACAGGAGCACGAGGTTCGTTGTGTCTGTGTTCAATCGCCCAACCAGCTCGAACGGATTGAGACGGTCCAGGCTGGCATTGCGGGCGGAAAAGCGATAGCCGCCAACGCGCGTGCCCAGTGTCACTGTTTCGCTTGGCACATTGGTGAATTCGAAATGGCCATCGGGCGGCAGTTCCGCCGTTAACGTATCCCAAGCCCCAGGACGGCCGAGCAGCACGCGTGTGTGCTCGGGAAGGGCGCGCCCATCGGCCAATTCGACCTTGCCGGCCAGGCGCAAACCGGGTTCCACAATCAAGTCACCGGCATTTGTCTCTGAGTCGTCGCCTCCAAGGCGGAGGCTGCGAACCGGCAATGCGCCAAACGGCCGCATCGATTCCATTAACCCATACAAATCGTAGTTGCGGTTGGGCGGCAGATTCACGAAGAGGAACCGTCCATTGTCACTCGTGCGGATCACAAAATCTCCAGTGAAGTTTCCCATCGTCCGATCCGAACCGACAACTCCAACGGTGATATCACCCAGCGGCTGGTGCCGAAACAGCACGCGGCCCGTCAGGCTCGCGCCCGTGCTCAGCACGAATTCCCGGCGGGTTGGCCCGGGACGGACGTCTTCAAAATTACTCGTGGCGAGTGCCTGCGCTTCGATTTTCAGACTCATCGCGTCAAACTTGCCCTGGCTCTGAAGCGAGAATTCGCCATGCTCGTCAGTGATCACTAATGGATCGGTGCCGGTAGGCGGACGGCTGGAGGTCCTGTCACCAATGGTCGTGCTGTTAACAGAAACGACGGCATTCGCGACAGGCTCCTTTTTCGAATTCAAAACTCGGCCCAGAATGGTTTGGCTGAGAGGGATGTTAGTACCAAGCCGCGGTTGGAGCACTGCCTCCAGCGGCCCTTTCACCGGGTCGACCTTGCTGAAGAACGTCGGCATATGTCCTGGTGCCACCACCAGCACCTGAAACAGGAGGTTCGTTGCCAGGGATTCAATCTTGAATTGTCCGTTTGGTCCGGATTTGGCGCTTTTGCGGCAATCAGGGTAGCAGGACGGACAGAGCAACCCCGCTCCTAATCTCGGTCCTGCTGTGTAGACAAAGACTGAGCCATTGGTCAGGCCGCCGCTTCCCTGCCCTTTGACTACTCCCTTAAGGTCGATGCCGGGCTCGCTGGCCAACACGGGCTGGAATTGTATAACTGCCAGTAAGAGCAACCCCCAAAGACCTACAGCGGAACATCGCACGCAGCGTAGTCGTGAGTGTTGACCTCGTTCCATAGTGGAATATTGCCACAAAACCGGACCAGAAAATAGCAGAAAGAAGGAGGGCTGAAACGCCAACACTTAGAATTCGCAAGGCCGGGCTGCGCAAAGCGCCAAACTTGCCCCAAACCACTGGAGATGTTTGGGCCTCGCGGAGCTCACGGAGCTCGACGTTCCGAAAACGTTTTGGGTAATGGCCCCTTCCCGAACGCAAGAACGGTGGACATGCTTGACAATCGTTGTACGCAAGACGATCCTGCCGAAGAGTCCCAAACCAAATAAAGTTTTAGAGACTCTGCCATTTCCTTATATGCGGGACGGGCACGGCATATGATGAAGGCCACAGCCGGAAAGGAATTATTATGAGCCGGACTAGCACAGCGATCGAACTTCGTTTCGAACCACCCGGGCCGGGATCGTGGGAGCAAGACCCTGTACATTTTCCGCGACCAATGACTCGCTATTGGCAGGAGACGCACCCTCCGGCCTTCAAGAAAGGCACTAACGACTTCGCACGGTTTTACGGGTTGCTCATCGATGGTCTTGTGACCCGTTATGTAAACGGTTTTGCCTACCGACAGGTGGTGCCGGCATCTGAGGCCGAAATCCCGGAGCGCTTCAACCGGGCGGAACAAGTTTTTACAAAGAAACTCTGGCGCGAGCAGCTGCATGATTGGGACGAGAATCAGAAACCAGCCTCCATTGCGACTCACCGTAAGTTGCAGGCCGTTGCGCCGGATGCACTCTCGGATGCCGAGCTTGTCGAGTATCTGACGCGTTGCCGGGACCACCATGCAGCGATGATTGCCCAGCACATGCGCTTCACGGCCGGTACCTTGATCCCCACCGGAGACTTTCTCGCCCACGCTGGAGATTGGACCAGTTTGCCGCCGTCGGAGCTGCTGGGCTTGATGCGTGGGTCGGCAGAGGTGTCGGCGGGTGGGTCCGATGAGATGGCCCGCCTGAAACAAGCGTTTGCTGGGGACCCTGCTGCCCGTGAGCTCCTCGCCTCCGAGGGTGACCCTGCGCAAGTGCTCGCAAAGCTCCGTTCACTCGGCGGCCAGGCCGGTGCGGCGCTCGCCGGCTATCTGGATTTGGTCGGCAATCGCCTCGTTGACGGGTTTGACATTGCGGAGCCCACGGCACTCGAGATGCCGGATGCTCTCCTGAGGGCCATTCGCGTCGCGGTTTTAGGAGAAACAGAGGCCACTTCAGTCGATGCGCGCATTGCCGAAGTCCGCGCGAAGGTACCGGCGCTGCATCGAGCGGAGTTTGATGAGCTGCTCGGCGAGGCGCGTCTTACGTATCGGCTCCGCGACGAGCGTGGTGTCTACAGCGATATATGGGCGTCAGGCATCATGCGCCGCGCGGCCCTTGCGGCGGGTCGGCGGGTGGCGAACCGCGGCCGCATCGCCAGCGCTCAGCAAATGCTGGATGCCAGTCTCGACGAGATGTGTGCGCTCGTCACCGGCGGCGGCCCGTCTGCTGACGAACTCGCAAAACGCGCCGACTATCGCGCTACCTATACCAGCAAAGACGTTCCGCCCTCTCTTGGCGGCCCTAAATCGCCCCCGCCTGATCTCGCCGCGCTCCCCCCAACGGTCGCACGCCTAAATCGTGCAATCATGATTGCTTTGGGTCACCTTTTCGGCAGTTCGCAGGCTCAGAACCAGGCAAACGTGCTTTATGGGCTCGCGGCGAGCAAGGGTATCTACGAAGGACTGGCCCGACGCGTCTCAGGACCCTCCGAGTTCGGCCGGATTGTCAAAGGCGATGTCCTCATCACCGCGTCGACGACTGAGGCATTCAACATCCTCCTTCCGCTTCTGGGCGGAATTGTGACTGACAACGGCGGGCTCCTCTCGCATGCGGCGATCGTTTCGCGCGAGTATGGCATCCCGGGCGTCGTCGGGACGCGCGACGCAACCGAACAGATTGCCGATGGCGTGCGTGTCCGCGTCGATGGGGACACCGGCGAAGTTACTATCCTGGGGTAAACGTGAAAAAGGTTGTCCCCTTCCCAAAGGCGGTTGAGCGATCGCTCTATGGCTCGAAAGCCGTGGGGCTTGGCGATGCTGCACGCCGGGGCCTACCAGTTCCACCCGGCGTCGCTTTGTCGGGCGACCTGGTCGAGGCCGTCGCGTCGGGTGACGCAAGGGCGATTGAAAAATTAGGAAAAGCCATAGCTGACTTGCCGCCGCCATTTGCCGTCAGGTCATCTGCGGTTGACGAAGATGGCGCGGCGGCAAGCTTCGCCGGCCAGCACCTTACGCTGCTCAACATCTATTCACCGGCCGATGTACCCGGCGCCGTTCGCGAAGTCTGGTGGTCGGCGAACTCGGACTCAGCGATTACGTACCGCCAGCGGGTAGGTCTTTTCACCCGACCGAGCGTGGGGGTCGTCGTCCAGACCCTTCTTAATCCGTCCGCCGCTGGCGTCATGTTTACCGAAAATCCTATTACTGGTGCCGATGAGCGCATGATCGAAGCCAGCTGGGGTCTTGGTGAGGCCGTGGTCGCCGGACTCGTCGTCCCGGACCATTTCCGCGTCGATCGCTCCGGCCAGGTGCTGGAGCGCAAGGCCGGCCGAAAACGCATCGCGATTCGCTCCCTCCCGAACGGAGGTACCTTCGAACAGCAAGTGCCACCCGAGCTCGTCAACCAGCTCTGCCTCGACGACGCTCAGCTCGCCGCCCTGGGCCAGCTGGCCCTTCAGTGCGAGAAGGTCTACGGCCCGCGCCGTGACATCGAATGGGCGTTCCAGGATCGGACGCTGTACCTCCTCCAGTGCCGCGCTGTTACGACCGGGAAGGCCCGCAGCGAGATGCCCGAGCCCGCGCCAGCCCCCCGAGACCCTGTCGCCGCTATTCAGCGCGTACAACTCTTCGCTGATATGGACCGCAGGCAGGCCGAGCAAATCGCACGCCTGCTCAAGGTGCGCCCCTTCTCCAAGGGTGAGACCGTCATCCTGGAGGGTTCCGGAGGGGCCGCTTTCTTTCTTATCGACTCCGGGGAAGCCACGGTCTCCAGCAAAGGCGTTACAATCGGAACACTAGGACCCGGAGATTATTTCGGTGAGATCGCCTTGATCGATGGCGGTCCGCGCTCTGCCACCGTCACTGCCGCCTCCGATCTGGTCTGCTATGGACTCACCTTTTGGGAGTTCCGTCCGCTGATTGAAAGGAATAGCGCGATCGCCTGGAAGCTGCTTCAGGCACTGGCCAAGCGGCTGCGCGCCGCCGAAGAGAAATAGCCAGCGAGGGTAATGCTTGATCCGCAGGTCTTGGAGTCGCCAGCCCCTGGCGCTTGGGCTAAAATCATTTCGTGAGTGTCTCTTTGCACAAGTCTCTTCTTCGGAATACATTTCCTGTCATGGTTTTGGGGTCTCTTGAATTGTTTACTGTCCGGTCTACTCAAGAGTTTGCCTTCACCCTATTACAGCATTAGTGAGTTTCCAAGCTGACTTATCTGAACTTGGTGAAGGTCGATGCCGAGCAAACTGGGCTGGAAAGAGATCGCCTTCGATTGACGACCGCAGATATTGTCTGGAACGCCGCCGGAGAGTACCGGCGGCGGTGTGTCGTTTTCCAGATTATCCTACTTTCTCAATCTGTAAAAGGCCCCTGTGTTGAGCCGGGTATTAATAGCCGTCGTCCCTGCGCCAGTCAGAGGGTTCGGTACACCGGTCACGGCGCTCCAAGTTGCAGTCGGACCCAGTTTAGGGCTCGCCTCAAGAGTGAACCCGGCGGCCGCGTCCGTCCAACTCAGGTTGAGTGTGCCGGCTGAGCCGTTGAAGGTGGTGGTCAAAGTGGGCGGGGCGACCACCGGAACGACTTTTATGAGTTGGAGAGCGTTCAAGGGTGGCAGGTAAGTAATGCCTGTGTTGGTGGACTCGGGGGTAATCGTAATTGTGAGGCTTCCGTCCGAAGCCGGGCTGACGTTGTCATATTGGACGTAATTTCCATGCTGGCGGGCATTCGGATCGGTGCTGGACATTCGGATGTAGCCAGGCGAGGCGATGTACTGGCTGGCATCCTGTGCCTGCACATGGTAGGTCGGGTAAACCGCATCCCCCGTCAGGTCCACCTGTTGTTCGTACGTAGTGTTAAAGGTAAAGCCGACGCTGTAAAGGATCAGGCTGTAGTTCGAACCCGCGGGAACACCGTTTAACAAGATTGTCATCGCGGCATTGTTGTTATGAAGGTAACCCTGGAAGAGAGCATGATCGGCGTCAGAATCCCCGGTGCCGGTTGTTACGCTCATGAGGGTATCATAGCTAATGGTGACGGGAGTGGAGGTGCCTGCGCTATCAAACAAGGGCAATCCTGCGGCCGCGGTGTCGGAAATGTTATTGAAGTTCTCCTGCTGTACGACCCCGGCGACGTCGTTTGAGCTGAGAACACCTCCCGATCCACCGCCGGAATTGGCGGCGCTCGTGCCGACGAAGTTCACGCCGACGTAGGGCTGGTTTGGCGACGGTTGGCCGGGCACGACAGTCAAATGCGCAGTCGCGCTTGTGACGCTGTTGCCGGCGGCGCTGATTACCACTTGATATGTTTTTCCGTTATCCGGCGCGGACAAAACAGGTGTGACGTACGTCATCCGTGTCGCATTTGGGATATCCGTGCCATTAACCTGCCATTGATAATATAGCGTCGGCCCAAGGGATGCGGCTTTGACCGTAAACTTTGCCCGTGAATAGGTACTGCCGGTGAAATCTGCCGGTTGCTGCGAAATAGTAATCGCCCCGGCATCGGGGTTAATGAAACTCTCGATCAAATTTCCGCTCAAGACCGGTAATGCCGCGGGCGGAGTCGTATCGCCTTGTCGCCTGGCCGCAACTCCCATTACCGCCGTTCCAGTATTTTGCCGGAAAAGCGCTTCCAAAAGATACGGTTGGCCCGCATTCAAGGGCACGGAGGTGCCCATGACAGAGGCGTCAAAGTTACTTTGAATGTTCGGCGAATCGATCAGCAGCGCGAGATTCGCCTCCGAAGTATCTGTGCTCAGTAGCAACTGCGCCGCGTCGTCATTGTATATAAAGAACTCATAGACCCCGCCGGCGGGCGGGAGAAAAAGCGCCCGGACCCGCGCTCCGTAGTTATTGCCCGTAATGTCATTCTTGATCTGGAATCCTTTAGCCACGTCTGAAAGGTTGGGATTATTCGGATATTTGGCATCCGCCAGCAAATCAGCGACCCCGCCCCCTGCGTTGTTCGTATCCACATTCAGGTAAAAGTCCCGCGTCACCCAGCCTGCGGAAAGTTTCCAGGCGGTAAATCTCACTATCGAGTTAGGGGCAATCTGCGCCCCATTCACACTCGTCACTCCATTCACCGTGACGACATAATTGCTGCCGGCGACCTGAGTTGAGGTTGTCAACAGGATATCTCGCGAAGTATTGGGGTTCAGCACCGCATCCAGCACGGTGAGCCCGCCGCTCAGGCTGAAATGTGACAAATTGGTGGAATCGGCTGATAGGGGACTATCGAATGTGATGTTGACGGTCGTTAACGAAGCCGAACCCACCGCGCCAAGAATCTTCGGAGGGGTTTTCGAGCCGGAATCGGGCAGCGCATTGAAATCCGCTTCAGTCATTGCGTCGTTCGTACTAAAGACGAATCGATCCAGGAACATTCCGGCTTCACGAGTGCCGATCTTGAAGGTCAACGGCGTGCCCGCGTCCAGTTCGGCTTGCGTAACCGTGTACGTAGAGGTGTCCTTAAAAACATTATAGCTGTTTGCGGCGGGCACCGGTATGGCGTTGTTGACCGAAGCTGTCAAAAAATTCGCGCTGGTCGGGTCATTGGTCAGGTCTCCGAAATCCACCGGAACGCGAAAGCTATTGGCTGAATTCGGATCGATGTCGGTATAAGCCTTGTCCGCACGCCATCGGTAATAGAGAGAGTAGGTACCGGTTTGAGTGAAATTGAGGGAGTACAACGCAAAACTCGAGGCACTCGCCGTCTGGTTTGCGCCTGCTTGATAAAGCGCCTTGCCGCCGTTTGCGGTCGCATCGTTGGTGATGACCCAGGAGGTGGGCGAACCGGCGAGCACTTGGCTGACTCGCTCGGCCTGGAATGCGACAAAGCCATCGGTTGGGCCTTGCGTGACCAGATCCGTGTCCGAATCGGGCAGCGCATTGAAATCGGCTTCCACTAAGGAATCATTTGTGCTGAGGACGAATCGATCCAGGAACATGCCGGCTTCGCGAGTGCCGATTTTGAAAATCAACGGCACCGCTGCATCCACCTGCGCCTGCGACACGGTGTAGGTAGTATTGTCTTTGAATACATTGTATGAATTGGCTCCAGGAATGGGGACCGCGTTGTTGACCGAGGCGGTGAGGAAGTTCGCGCTGGTCGCGTCGTTGGTCAGATCCCCGAAATCCACCGGTACTCGAAAGCTGTTGGCCGAATTAGGATCAATGTCTGTGTAGGCTTTGTCGGCGCGCCACCGGTAATAAAGCGTGTAGGTGCCAGCCTGGGAGAAGTTGAGCGAATACAAAGCGAAGCTGGACGCACTCGCGGTTTGGTTTGCGCCTGCCTGATAAAGCGCTTTTCCGCCGTTCGCAGTCACATCATTGGTGACCACCCAGGATGTCGGGGAACCAGGGACAATTGAGGCCACGGATTCCCCTTGAAAGGCCACAAAGGAACTGCCGCTGCCCTGGTAAATGGTCGCGGCTTGAACCGAAACCGCTAAGACGAACGCGACGCAGACGAGGGTAAAGTTAACGCGGGAAGAGAGTGATTTGGTGCGCATAAGGTTGAGTAGAGCTGGATGATGGCTGGGTTAGGTACATAGTTATCAACAGCTTCCAAGGACCCGAGTCGAGGCTAATTCGCTAATATAATGAGGTTTGTTAAATCTACTTACAAGCAAAAAATTTCGAAAGCGGTAACCAAACCCATGAAGAGTGGGTCAGTACCAGCGAATACCGCGTTTAATGGCCGCTTCAGCTCAGGAACGAGACTTCAGTTTGAGCACCACAATGCTGTGCGGTGGCAGAGTGTAGCTAAAGACCGGCTGGACGTGCTCCAGGGTCGTTGTCGTCGGAATGACATTATGTGGATGCACGATCGAATTGATCTCGCCGAGTGCTGCGGTCAGGGTGATGGCAGTGGCTTTGGAGGCGAGCGAGGCAATGCCCTTAAGCTCAAGCTGCAGCGATTCCGGTTTGTCTTGCGGGTTGACGAGTTTAATAAAAATTTCGCCTGTCTTGCTGTCACGGGTTGCCGCGCCTTGAATTGTTGTCTCAACCGATTGCATAGCAAGGATCTCATCGCCTAAATTTCTGCTGAATACCTGAAATGCGTAGTAACTGGGCGAACCAAACGACGAAAGCGCATCGTAGCCGATGAGGTCCGGCCGCCATTGACGCCCGCCCGGGTTCACATTGACCAACAATGGAGCGTAACATTGCATGAGGATAAGGTCCGAGTTGCGCTCCATCGCCGCCATGAACGCGGCGTCGCCCAGGGCGGCCTTCATCGATGGTGTCGGGGGTTGCTGCCGGGCGGCGGCATCCCACGGCTTGATCTTTGCATCTTCGTGCGCCGCCCATTCGCCGACGAAAATTTCCGGTCCGGAGCGATCATATTTGCGGGCGTAGTCAGGGGACATGTGCAGGAATTCATCCGTCGAGCGGTAGTAGTGTTCGTCGATCATGTCCGGCTTGCGGCTGTGAACGCGCATCTTTTCTGGTTGATCGTTGGCAATGGTGGAAATGGTTTTGAGGTGCGGATACGGGGCTTTGATAGCGTCATGGAACTGCGCGAACCGCGCGTCGTAGCTGCCGGACTTGTCGAACCAGTCTTCGTTGCCGATCTCGACATAGGTCAGGTTAAACGGCTTCGGGTGGCCGTCCTTTGCGCGTCGCGCGCCCCAGGTGGTCCTCGTGTCGCCGATGACATACTCAATCTCCTCGAGTGCTTCTTTCAGATACGGTTCGAGCTCGGGCCCGGGATTGACGTGTATGCCTCGTAGGGAATAGCCGGCGTAAACCGCCAGCACCGGCTCGGCTTTCATATCTTCGCACCATTCCAGAAATTCGAGCAGGCCCAGTCCATCCGACGAACGGTAACCCCATGGACAAGGGTGGCCGTGGCGTTCTTCGATCGGACCGATGGTCTTTTTCCATTCAAATCGCGTCTCGATCGTGTCGCCTTCGAGATAATTGCCGCCCGGAAAGCGCAGGAACTTTGGTTTCAAGTCGACGAGCATCTGCATCAAATCCTTTCGCAAACCGTTCGGACGGTCGTTCCACGTCGGTGGGAAAAGGGAAACAAGACCGAGCCAAACGGTTCCCGGTTGCTCGAATGTGATCTGGAAACGGGCCTTGGCTGTCGGGACGACGCGATCGGTTTTCAAGGTGACCTGAAATCGATTCCACTTCTCGCCAAGCCCGGAAATTTTCCCGCTCGCATAGACCGTTTTTGCATCTTCAGCGACAATCGAGACGGTGAGCGGGCCGGAGAAGCCTGCACCAGATCGGGCAAGCAGTGTGGTCCGATACCGGGTGTTCGGCTTCACCGGGATGCCCCAATAGCCGCTGTTGGCAACACCGGCCGGGTGGTCACGGGTGGCCTTATCGATCTTTAACCGCAAGCTGGTGGTGAGCTTGTCATTGCAGGGATTCGCCGGGTCGAGCGCGATCGTTGCATCAGAGGCATCGTCCTTGATGACGGACCAATGCGCCGGCGTATTCGCGTCATCCAGAAAGACGCGATTACGAATTAGTTCGGCGTAGAGCCCTCCGTCATAGGAATGGTTGATCTCCTCGGTCATTAATCCGTAGAGGCGCGGGCTGACTTTTCCAGACGGATGACCGGCATCGACAGTAAAAGATGCGCCGAAGGCAAGGCGACCTATGGAGATCAAGTATACGACGAATAGGCCTAATTTGTTCATGGTACGATTTATTCTTCAGGGTTTTTGAGGTGGATGCGATGGCTTCAGTGGCAGCTTAGGTTCGTCTGGCCGGGGTGTTTGTTGCAGCGCAGTAATTACCGCGTCGAATGCGGGCTTCGGCCGTCCTGCACGGTCGAATAGCAACGGATAATTTACGCGTCGCCACGGGAAATAATTCAACCAGCTCTGGCCATCGTGCAGGTCCCAGAAGGAGACTCGTGCGATGATGTCGGAGTATTTGCGAAACAGCGTGAACAGTTCTCCGTATTGTTCGGCTTGCCGCTGCAGGATCTCCGGCGGGCAACCCTCGGCATACGGGTTAAGTTTCGACAACTCGTCACGGTATTTGCCGCCGTCCTGCCACCAGCGACCTCGAGGAATCACGTCGATGTCGAGTTCGGACACGACGACCTTTATGCTGAGTTCCCGCATTGCGATCAGTGTCGCCTCAATGTCTGGTAACGGTATCCGGTCGAGCTCGTAATGCCCTTGCAATCCAATCGCGTCAAGCGGAGCTTTCCGTTCGCGCAGCGAGCGCACCAGCCGGATGAGTTTGGCTCGTTTGTTCGGCAGTTCATTGTTGTAATCGTTGTAGATCAGCAGGGCGTGCGGATCTGCCGCATGGGTGAACTCAAACGCCTTCACAAGGAACTCTTCGCCACACGCCTGTGACCAGCCGGAGCTACGCAGGTAGTTCGTTCCGTCATCCAGAGCTTCGTTCACGACGTCCCACATCCCGATGCGCCCGCGGTAGCGTCCCACGATTGTTTCGATATGGGTCTTCATGCGAGCCAGGAGCAGTTCAGTTGGGGCGGCATTGCTGCCGACACGATAAAACCACGCGGGGGTGCGATCATCTTTGGCCCATACCAGGCAATGGCCGACAACCTGCAGATGATTCGAAACTGCGAAGTTTACAAACGGATCCGATTGGTCAAACTTGAATTGCCCCTCCACTCGCTGGACGGCGTCTGGTTTCAGGCAATTCTCGGGGGTTACGCAGTTGAACTGGGACAGAAGCAAAGGCCAATCCTCCGGCCGCTCCGGGATGCGGTCACTCAAGCCAACGCCGATAGTGAACACGCCCGCCGCTGCATTTCGCAAGGAACGTGCTGAGCCTACTTCAGCTCCGAACTCTGGAGGCGCAGCGACCAAAGAGGCGATTAAAAAAATAAAACCGCTGCTGCGCCGGGTTATGGGCGCGGCGGACAATAAGAATTGAGTTAGCCTGTTCAATCTTCTTCCAACGGAGACACTACTTCCCACCGCGCTTAAGTTCCGCGCTTAATCGGACTGTCTTGCCGGGACTCAAATTGATTTCTGCCGTGCGGTTGCCATATCGGACCATCGCTTTGCGTCCACCGACCGATTGGATTTTAACCTCGGTTAATTTCCCGCTGTCCCATGCAAGTTCGACTTCGAATCCGCCGCGGGCGCGCAAGCCCGTGACATGCCCTGTTGACCAGTGGCCCGGCAGCGCAGGCAACAGCTCGATCTCGCCGGTGTGGCTTTGCAGAAACATTTCGGTAATTGCGGATGTGCCGCCAAAGTTGCCGTCGATCTGAAACGGGGGGTGCGCATCGAACATGTTGGGGTAGGTCCGCGTCGGATCGAACAGGTGATTTAGAATGCTGTACGCCCGGTTGCCGTCGTGGAGCCTGGCCCAACAATTGATGCGCCAGGCGATCGCCCAGCCCGTAGTGATATCGCCGCGGTTGTTGAGGCTGAGCTTGGCCGCCTCAGCGAGCTCGGGCGTGCCGCGTGGGGTGATCTGCGCGCTCGGAAACAAACCATACAGGTGAGAAATGTGGCGATGCTGCTGCTCCGGCGCTTTGGCGTCCCAATCTTCCAGCCATTCCTGCAGTTGTCCCTTTGAGCCGATTTGATTTGGCGCCAGTCTTGCGCGGGCCGATGTTAGTTGCTTTCGAAATTCGGCGTCAGTGCCCAGGATTTCTGACGCCGCGATGCAGTTGGAGAACAGATCGCGAATGATTTGCTCGTCCATGGTCGGTCCCGCGCACACCGCGGCCCCGAACGGATGCTGGTTTTCCGGCGACAACGACGGATTGGTGACGAGCCATTTGTGTTTGGGCTCTTCCACCAGGGTTTCGAGAAAGAACTGGGCTGCGCCGCGCATCAATGGATAAACCTGTTTTAAATAAGTCTTGTCACCGCCGAATTGATAATGGTCCCAGAGCGGAAGGCACAACCACGCCCCGCCGCTCGGCCACATCCCCCAATCCGGCCCGTCGATAGGACCGGTGGCCCGCCACAAATCGGTATTGTGATGCGTCACCCAGCCGCCGGCGCCGTACATTTCCTTCGCTGTGCGGGCACCGGTTTCGGACAAGTCGCGGACCATCGCCACCAGCGGCTCAACGCACTCGCCCAGGTTGCACGACTCCGCCGGCCAATAGTTCATCTCGGTGTTGATGTTGATGGTGTATTTGCTTCCCCACGGCGGGTTCATGCTGTCATTCCACAGGCCTTGGAGGTTGGCGGGCTGTCCGCCCGGCCGCGAGCAGCTGATCAGCAGATAACGCCCATATTGAAAATAGAGAGCCGCGAACTGCGGGTCATCGCCGGTATGAGAATTCCGGATACGCTCATCGGTCGGCAATTTCATCGCATCACTGCTGCCAAGCTCCAGTGACACGCGACGGAACAGACGTTGGTGTTCCCGGACATGCGCGGCGAGCAGGGCGCTGAAGGTTTTGCCTTCCGCAGCCGCAATTTGGCGTTTCACAATCGCAACTGGATCGCCGCTGACGTCTTTGAAACTCCGATAGCTTGTCGCTGCCGCAATTAGAATGGTCGCCGAATTGGCATTTGCGACCGCGACAGAATTGGATGTTGCGGTGAAAGTTCCGCCGTCGGTCAGCACCCGGACGCGCACTTGGAATTTGAGGGCACCTGAGATTCCTTGCGAATTCCCATTTACGCCGCGCATCACCAGCGTGTTATTCGATTCATTTTCGACTGACACCTTTTGAGGCGACTGCAGTCCAGCGCCAAAGGCAATCGCCCTCTGTTTGTCCGCTGTGAGGCGAACCACAATGACGTGGTCGATTGGGCTGGCAAAGGTCTGCCGCAAAAATCGGGTGCCCTGAGCAGTGTATTGAACCGTCGCCACCGCCGTATCCAGGTTGAGATCACGCCGGTAATTTTCGACAGCACTCGAATCAGGAAACGTTAGAATCAAGTCGCCCGCTGTTTGATATGGCATTTGGCCGAGCGGTTTGGACATGATCTTTGCACTGACCAGTTTTGCCGCTTCCCGGTACTTGCCATCAAATATTAATCGTCGCGCTTCCGGCAGGGCCTGTCGCGCATCTGGATTCACCGGATCGTACGGCCCGCCGGCCCAAAGCGTTCCTTCATTCAACTGCAGTCGCTCTCGGTTTATTCCGCCGAAAACCATCGCGCCGATTCGGCCGTTCCCAATCGCAAGCGCCTCGACCCATTTTTCCGCGGGTTGTCGGTACCAAAGGGTCAGCGGCTCGTCCGGTGCCGATGCACTGCCTGTTATTTGTGGTTCCGCGGCTGCAACCGGGCAGGCAATGACCAACACGGCGCAAACGATTCGGTGGCTATTCATTTCAGGTACTTTAGCGGATGGCTAATTAGCTGGTCACTTTGGCGCTTGCGCGCATCATCGGCTTCGCGACCAATCAGGTCGAGCACCATTGCGCCGGGCACAATCAGAGCCGGAGCAGCTGATCAAATCGGCGCATCGAATTCGTCGACATGCCTGAACCCGTAATAGTTTGCCGCAAATTACGAGTATTGGACATGCAATTGGAACTATTTTCTGGCTTCAGGCTTGCCTTGCTGCAGGATTCCACGGTTGATAGCTGACCGGTGGGAGCGACCAACTCTATGCCGACCTCGACAGTCGTGAAACAGGCAGTGCTGGTGGTGATGCTGCTGGCACAAGAGGCTCCTGCCGCTTGGTTATCGGACCGCGCAGTAGATGCCTATAACGTTCGTGTAGGCACGCAAACGTTCGCCGGTCTTTACCAATTTACTACCAACACGCTCCTAATCGAAACCGCCCAGGTTATCAGCAACATGGGCAGTAGCGTCATAAAGTTCTATTTAGGCAAAGAAGCCGAGCGGCAGTCCCGTGTTTCTCTTGGACCAAATATCACCAACCTGATAACCCTGGTACGGGATGAGCCTTCCTACCATCGTGTCCTGGACATGCCCTTCCAACATTTTGTGATGTGGGCCTATCCGTTTGGCAACTCGTGGCCGTTTGACGGTTATTCCGCCCGAGAACGAGCGGATGATTACCGGGAACTGTACGACCTCACGTGCTATCTGCTGACGAACTATAATAATTCGGGCAAGACGTTCTATCTCGGCCACTGGGAAGGTGACTGGTATCTATTACCCAACTACAACACTTCCACAAATCCGTCGCCGGTCGCTATTCGGGGGATGATCGACTGGCTGAACAATCGGCAAAAAGCAGTCGATGATGCCAAGCTTGCCACCACGCACAGCGGCGTGGAGGTTTTCAATTACGCGGAGGTGAATCGGGTATTGGACGCGATGTCGGGGAACACCAATATCAATCAACGCGCGATTAATATGGTTGTGCCGTACGTGACCAAGCTCGATTGCATCTCTTATTCATCGTATGACGTTATGGATGCCAACGCGACGACGCTCAAGTCGGCTTTGGATTACATGCAAACCATGTTGCCGACCAACAAAGCGAGCGTGGTTCAAGGTGGGCGACTCTGGATTGGCGAGTATGCCTGGGGCTCGCTGGACAATATCATACAGGAACAGAACAGCCGTGCCTACCTGCAGCGTTTGTTGAGCTGGAACCCGGGACCGCGGTTTATCCTGTTTTGGGAAGTCTATAATAACGAAACGAACAGAGCCTTTTGGTTAATAGATTCCAACAATATAAAGGTCGCTTCCTACTTCCTTCATCAACGGTTTATAAATAAGGCCCGCATGTTAACCGCTCAATTCAAAGAGCGAACCGAGCGGCTGCCGAACGACACTGAATTCGGTCCGCTGGTTACGCCCATGTTGAGTCAGCCGCTGCCTCCACCGGTGCACCTCACTGTGAGCAATCTCGCCGCGAACAGCACCGGGCCCGGAGTCGTGTCCGTTTCCGGCGCGCTTGCGCAAGGGGTTTATGGGGACGATGGGGCAGCAATAGGAGTGTTTTATGGCCGGCGCGATGGGGGGACCAATCGGGGCAGCTGGGAACACCATCAGTTCATCGCGGTGAACACGAACTTTAATCCTCGAACTTACACTGCTCGGCTGACCAATCTGGCTTCCGGCACCAATTATTTTCTGCGGTTTTATGCCACCAATTCGAGCGGCGAGGTCTGGGCGCCAAACTCATCGAAAATTCAGTGAATTGATATGCCCACTGTATTATGGGCCAGAACAACTGGAAGGAGAGAAGCCGGACCTCGGTCGTTTACAAATCCTGTAATCACCCAGACATGCCCTCTCCCGCAAGCCCACTCAATTCTGCGCCACCGGCCAGTGTTGATTACGACGCCCCCTTAGGGGATGCTCATCTTCGAGCTTGTGCATTTTCGGCCGCGTGGAGGTCCCAAAATTTGATCGTGCCATCCCAGGAGCCTGAAATGAGGCGCATTCCCTCAGGTTGCGTCAGGAATCTCAATCGCATGACTTCCCCTTTGTGACCGCGAAAAGTGTGGAGCAAAGCGCCGGTGCACGCATCCCAAAGCTTGACCTTGCAGTCGGATCCACCTGAGGCAATCCACTGTCCGTCTGGGCTAAAAGCGACTGCGCGAAATCCGTGAATCGAATCGCTGTGCAGGGTCAAAATGTTCGTGCGATTCTTGATATCCCAAACGGTGGCTACTTGGTCGCCGGTCGCGGCGACGAGGTGGTTGCCGTCAGTGCTGAATGCCAGATTGTCGGTTAGGTCGCCGACGGCGGTGGCAATCTCGAGGCCGTTTGTTTGCAGCAGATCAAGGCGAGTTCCGTCCCAGACCTTCACTTGTTCGGTCTGAGCAGCGGAGGCGAGATAACGACCGTCGGGGCTGAAAACCAAGTGGAAGACCGCGCCGTTTTGGTTTCCCAAAACTCCAATCTTGCTCCCGCTCACTCCGTCCCAGACGAGTATTCTCCCGTCCTGGCTGCCGCCCAGGAGACGTTGGCCGTCAGGACTGTAGGCCTGA
>DATJGF010000072.1:0-2577 GCA_035495315.1 Candidatus Limnocylindrales bacterium | reverse complement strand
TTTGCCGTGGTGGCGCTTCTGTTGGCGTCGGTGGGAATTTACGGTCTGTTGGCCTACATGGTGGGTCAGCGGGCGCACGAGATTGGAGTGCGCATGGCGCTGGGAGCCACGCCATCGACCATTGGAAAAATGATCGTAAGCCGGGGCGTGGGGCTGGCCGGCATTGGAGTGGGGGTCGGCCTAATCATTTCGAGAATCATGGCTCCGCTGATTTCAAGTTTGCTCTACGGAGTTAGACCGCTTGATCCGGAAGTGTTCATAGCTGTGCCGTTGGTCCTCATGGTAGTTGTACTTTTGGCGAGCTACATCCCGGCGCAGCGCGCGGCGAGGGTGAACCCGATCGTCGCCTTGCGCGAGAGTTGAAACAGCAGGATTAGGGGGCTTTGCAAGCAAGTAGCACAAACGCCGCCGTGCTAAGCAGGCTGATTGGCACGGCGTACTCGGAAAAGCTGACGAACGAGTTGCCTGGAACACAACTGCGTGGCGAAGCAATTGGTTGTGATCAGTTCCACTTAGTGCTAATGCGGTCCTCGGGTGAGGCTTCCACCGCGGCCTCTAGAAAAAGTTCATAGGAGGAGATGTTATGCAAATTCAAACCTGGAAAAAGCTGATCATGCTGAGTGTGCTTGGCGTGCTCACAAGTGTTTCGGCCCACGCACAAGCCGGCAAGCAGTTTACGGTGACGATTCCCTTCAACTTTTACGTTGCAGGCAAGACGCTGCCCGCCGGTCAATATCACGTCGGACGTAGCACAGAAGATTCCGTGGGGCTTGTACTACAGGGAACAGATGGCCGGACGGGCGTCTTTGTCTTGACCAGAGGGATTCAAACCTCAGAAGTACAGCAGCAGTCAAAACTGGTCTTTCGCCGGTACGGAGACCAATATTTTCTTGGTGAGGTCTGGATCTCAGCAATGAGCAACGGGCGCGAATTGCCAAACTCGCGAAAAGAGCGCCTGGTCAAACAGGAGAATTCCAAGCTTGGCGCCAAGCCCAAAAAAGTTGCAGTGGTTGGCGATAAACCGTGACGCGCCGGGCGTGTTCAGTGCGGCAAGTAACGCTACTATCAAACGCCAACGATACCTGTCGGCGAAGACATCCAAATCGTCGTTGCCGCAGACGGCCATTAGACGCCGAGCGCGTCTGCACCACCGATGCGCTGGGGCAGTTCCGGCCGAAGAGGTTATTGCTGACACCGACCCGCGCCTTCGTCATTTAAAGCCAAGATGGCAAGACCGGCACGATGGTGCGGATGATGGCCGTGACCGGCGCACCGCTAATCAAGAATCGAGCGCGGTTTAGTTGTAATTCCGTAAGACTGCTCAGATACCTAAGGCTTTGAGAACGATTCAGGAGTCGACAATGAGTAGGGTAATAATTCCTATCCCGGCAGATCCATCGTTATCGACACACACGCGGGCTTTGCCTCGCCTACGCGATCCCACGCTGCACAGCCGCCTTGATGATCTGAGAGCAATGGTGCGATCTTTGCTAACCGAGCTGGAATCGCTGAGGCTGCCCGTCGACCTGGAGTCGGAGGGAGGACTAAACCTTGATGATGAATTGAAGTGGTATGAAATTGGTCTTATTCGGGCGGCTCTGGACAAAGCCGATGGCAGTCAAACCCGCGCCGCACGAATGCTCGGAGTCAAGGTCACCACGCTGAACGCGAAGATCAAACGCTACCAGATTATGCGATGCAAATTGTGATTTCGATGTTGTGACGCTCCGCGGGTCAGTCTCCAGGCTTCGAAAAAATCCATTAAGTGACAGCTTCGGCGGCTAGATATCTAGCCGGATCTCTGCAAACGCTTCGGAAATTGGCGTCCCGTACGAGAGTCGAATCCGTGGGGCCGCCGTGAAAGAGACGCGAATTACTGCAAACGATTGGAACCTTGCGGCATGGATAGGACTTTACCGAATTTGAAGGACTGCGGTAAGCATATTGGACACTTGGTGGACGCGGGTTTTCTGGCGTGGGATCTCCCTGCGATGGTTGCTGCGCAAGCCGGAGTTAATTTCGCCGCCTTAACCCACGATAGCGTTCACGCTCAGCACCGTCGAAATTCCTCGACGGTTCGGTCGGAACGAAAGAATGAAAGTCAGGTATATCCGTAAAGACCCCGAACATTGGTGCTGCCAGTTGTTCTTCCGAGTTTGGCGACTTTTGGTCCGAACTGCTCTTCCAAAATAACCCTGCGTGAGAATAGAGACGGCCGAGACAAGCTTGTCAACCTCGCTACAAAGCGTAGATTCCGCGAGCATCGGCAGAAAGGCTTCAATAAGGCCGCGTGCTGGCTGGCCTCCCAACTGGCTGTTGGTAGTTAAAAGTAAGAATAAGAAGCCTCGCACAATTCCCATGAATTCGATTTTTCGCGGCGCTCTATCATGTGTGATTCAGGATGCCTCAGCGAGTGAATCGTTTTCTCGTCGGGGCGTTCAGGCGTTGACTCGAAAACTATTCGCAGTGGTATTAGGAACTGACGCCTGACTGCTGTCAGGGGTTGTTGCTTGCGGAGCAACACGAATCGTTTGAGACTTGCTGGGGGCCTGTTCTAGCGGTTGTCGAGTATTAGGA
>DATJGF010000071.1:0-7909 GCA_035495315.1 Candidatus Limnocylindrales bacterium | reverse complement strand
TTCACCCCGCTGAAAGCGGGGTGTTAATGAGAGCACCGCATTCAATCATGTAGGGCTCGGTCAGGTTCTCAAAAATTGAGATGCGCCCCGGCATACTACGGTCGCAAGCGTGTTGTGTGCGCGTACGCGCTGGCAAGTGTGACAATGGCATCGCGCAAGGCCTCCCGTTCGAGTCTGCTCTGGTCTTTCAGGTTGCCAACACTTATCTGAACGAACAATTACAATTACAAGGGATCCGCCCAGCTTGACAATTTCGAAAACGCGATGACTGTGGATGACGGAGCAAATCGACGTGACTGTGCAATCCCTCACATCGGCGCACCCCTAGCAACCTCGCTACGAAGAGGTCAAAATCGTTAGTTTTTAAGTTGGTCTGAAGGAATTGGCTAACAATCGGCAAAGGCGGGACGAAATGGAGAAAGCCACCGTGACCCTCATCGGTCTGGTCGTACTCCTTACCGCCACTGGCTTTGCGGGCCCACGAGATTCCGGCAAGTCCGAGAAAGGGCCGACGCTAAGGCTAGTCCTGGCGAAAACCAACATCTTGGGAAGCTTTCTCACCGACGAAGCGGTGTACTCCGACAAAAAGAATATTTACCTCGCCAGTTATGAGGGGAACCTTTTTGTGTTAGACAAATCAAAAAGGGACTATCCCGTCATCGCCGTAATTCCTGTGAGCGAGGCGCCTTTACGATCCGTGCGTGGCGCTGACCAAACAATCTATGTCACTTGTGCCGACGGAAACCTTTATGTTTATAGTGCGACAAAGGGCTTTCCAGAACTCGCGGCTGCCCACTACTCGAGATACGGATTGAATTCCCTCTATGTGGACGAAGAGTCAGTTATTGTCTCTCAAGGCCAGGGGGAAATGACTGCTACTAGCCGAACATTATATCTTTCAGAACTCAACCAGGGCGATATTGCTTTTGATATCAACAAGGCGACACCAATTTTGATTGAGCCGTTCGGCCAGACGTTTCAACCTGCGGCGACGGTCGCGTATGATCGGTCGTCCGGCGCTCAACTGGGAAGGATTGCGAACCCGCCCGATCTGTTGGGACGAGTCGGGACAGTCGATCTCTATGTCCATAGCGACATCCTTATGCAAACGATTCCTGGATGCTGCGGCTCAGGTCTTTACATGTACGATGCGGTAAGCCTCCAATTCCTGGGGTGGATACCTCAGCTATTTGCCAACACCGCGGTAATGCTGCGCAGTGGCCTGCTGGCAATCGGTACCGAAGCCGGAACAGTTGAGGTATTCGATATCACCAATCCAAGCGCCCCCCAACTGGTGACAAGCGCCGACCTCCGGCAACTGACGGGACACACCGGCCCCGAAGACATAGAAATCCGCAGTCTTTGGGAAGACAAACAGACCGGCCAAATCTATGCAGGCAGTTCATGGGGCAATGACGTTTCTCGCAGCCCTTCTCTTCCTGCGTTCTTTGTTCTGGAGCTGACCCAGGCTACCTCGACCGGGCCATGGCTAAACAGTGGGACTTTCAACAACAACTGAGCGACAACGGCAGTCGGCAAACCGGAAGGAAAGTGGCGCCTTTCGGGCGCGTTGTTTCCAGGCTCTATTTATTAGCTTCCGCCGTGGCGGGTCATCAGACGGTCGATGGAGGTTTCGGCTTAACGGACGCGTCAAAGAACGCGCGGACCAGCGGGTGCAGCGTGCCACCAAACGCCCGGCGTTCGGGCTGAAACAACGTACCGAGAAAGAATGGGTGCCCAACCAGTTGTATCCCGCGGGCCTCGCCGTCCGCCGACCGCGCCGAAATCTGCAGCTGGCCACTCTTAAACAATTCCTCAAATCTGGGGTTCAGCCCGTAGTTGCAGCGAAATCCTTCCTCGCCGGAGTCTGCCCCGTAGGCGTCACGAAAGGTGCCCGGGAGCGTGACGATTATCCTTTGCGAGGCTTCGACGAGCGAACATTGCAGCCGGACCAGCAGCGGCAGCTCGGCGGCCGGGTTCGTCTCGGCATGGTCGGCGTGCGCAAGACCCAACACATTGTGCGCGTATTCCAGCAGCGCATGCTGGAACCCGCCGCACGTGCCCAGGAACGGACGGCCGCGCTCGCGCGCAAACCGGATCGCCCACAGCGCACCGGCGGTGTTGCGATACGGACTCGCCGGGACGCACCAGAACCCGCTGAAAGATTCGAGCGGGGCCGGGTCGCCGGCGACAATAGACTCGGTCGCGAGCCAGGCGGGTTCGACGGCGGAGTCGGCGATGGCGAAGGATCGCTGAATCGCCTGGTGGGCGGTGACGGTGGGGTCAAAGTCGCCAACCAGGGCAATGCGGGGTTTGGTCTGCCGGTCTTGCACGATGATTTATCGTTGCTGATCGGGCGCGGGTCAACGTTTTCGCTTTCGTAATGTCCGCCAGAGCAGCGCCATCACGGCGGCGGCGATCGCCGCGATCATGATTCGGCCTTCGGGGGGTAGGACCTGCTGCACAGCGGGGCTGATGTGATAAGCGGGCAATCCCGGCGTGGAGAAACTCAGGATTCCAAAGAATATTCGCCTGACATACCGTCACAAATCATCTTTCAGGCAAGCAGCAGTTCTTCCGTTTGAGCCGTTTGATTTTTACCGGCAGGTAAGATTTCCCGAGGGATTTTCCGCATTCCGGCGTATATTAAGGCAGTAGTCGAAATCGAACTGAAACATAAAAAGAATTAAAACGAACCTGCTTACTATGGCGCTCTTTGATCTTCGGCTTCGGCAAGAAATTCACCATAAAACCAAAACGATCACGAAAACTATGAAACTATACTTCCTTAGAGCCACTTGCATTGGCCTCGCACTGGCGCTCTTTGGCCTTCTGTCTGCTCCAACCGCCGCCCGAGCCCAGATGAAGGGCGCCCAGCGCCTCATGAAAGTCCAGACCGTCGAGGACCTCCAGCACGTCGAGAAGGGCGACATGATCGTCATGTCCTGCCCAAAGTGCAAAGAAACCTACGCTCAGGTCGTGGACAAGTCCCTGAAGGGACTCAAAGCCGGAGAGACGAAAAATGTGGCCATCCACCTCTGCGATAAATGCGACACCAAGATCGTGACGCAAGGCACCGGCAAGCAAGCCAAAGACACGCTGGTTCACTCGTGCAAAGAGTGCGGCAGCGAGGATGTCTCCTGCTGTGTCATGAAGAAGAACAGCGGCGGCACCAAAGGCATGGAAGAAAAGAAGTAGTCTGGCGCCAGTAAGCCTCTCAAGAGCGAGCTGCCCTGCGTGGCTCGCTCCCTCCGAGCTGTATTTACAACGGGCAGACGCCGTAGCAGACCCAGTAGCCGACAATTTTTATATATTCGGCCCGTATCTTGCCGCGGATGCCCTGCGGGGTCCATTCGGACCGCCGGTAGGCGTAGTAGGCCGGGTGCGAATAAAACTCGATGTCGGGCGCGTAATGGCGGAAGCAGTGCAGCGCCCGGCGCGAGTGGTACCACGAGGTGACCAGAATAACATGGTGCGCGCCTTCTTTGCGCAGCAACGGAATCGTAAACATCGCGTTTTCGCGCGTGTTGGCCGAGTCGAGCTCCTGCTGGATCGCGGCGGAGGGGACGCCTTTCCGGATCAACAACCGGCGGTTGCCGTCGTTGTCGCCGGCGCCGGTCAGGATAATTTTCGGGGCGGCGTTTTGGTGAAAAAGTTCTGCGGCGCGCAGCGGACGTTCGAAGGAACCGCCGCCCAGGACGACAATCGCGTCTGCTTTTTGGGGGCCGTTTTCGACGCACAACACCTGGTCGGGCAGGAGGAGGGCGGCGAAGAGGAGCACGGCAACAGTCGCGACCAGCGCGAGGCCGACCCAGAGCAGGCGGCGGGGGGTTATAATCCGGGCTGGCATGGGGGCGGCGAGGCGCTGCGTTTGGAGAGTTGCGCGCGATCGGATGCAGCTCGGGTTGTCATCATCGGACCGTGAGAACATAATCCGGGTTGTTGCGGGGACTCAATACTGATTGAGCCACAAGGTTACACGTTGCAGGTTGAAAGTTGCAGGTTTGGGGAAGGTACGAAAGACAAGCGATTTGTCCGGCTTGCAACAGACGGAGCTGGCGGGGTAGGTTATCGAAAGACAAACGCTGGTGATAAATGAAAAGAGCGGCTGCAATCTTTGGATTGGGACTTTTGGCCTTGATGGCCGTAATTCTGCTTGCCACACCGCCGGCTCCTCACACTGAGAGCTTGTCGCAGGCGCAATTCAGCGCACTGGTCCAGTCCAATCTCCTCGCCAAGGTCCGGATTTACTACCCGCCTAAGGTTGCACAAGTCGACGGAGTCCCTGTCATGCTTCATGAGGTGCGCGGCACCTTCTACCAAACCGATGTCGGGGGTCAGGTCTTGAAAGCGCAAGGGATCCCTATCGAGTCCCCCCTTTTTGCCCGGCTGCAGCTCACACCGGACTTGGAGAAGACGCTCGCGACGAAAACCAATTTCGCGTTCGTATCTCCAAATCCGCTCGTCTGGAAGGTCAGCCAGTTGGTTGGTTGTTCGAAGTGAGGACTTGAAAAGGAAACGAAGAGCACGAAGGGCGAAACACGAAAGAGCGAGTGAAACGCAGAAACTTAGCGCGGCAAAAGCGCAACCAAAATGATCGCGTCGATAATTGCAGGTTCCATGTTGCAGGTTAAAGAGAAGGCTCCTCCGTTTTTCTTCTCAGCGTGTTTCGCGTCTCTGAGGTTTATTTTGTTCCATCCGGCTGCCCCGGACCAACCGCAGAGACGCGAAGCTCGCAGAGACGGAAAAGGTGCAACCAAGTATGGCTAGAATTTTGCAGATTGCTGCGGCGACGCTGCTGGCGCTTGCGGGGTCGGCACCGGTAAGAGGCGATTTGCTGGCGACTCGTCCCGGCGACGGCCTGGCGCAGCCCGCGGTGTTGCGCTTCGATGAAATTACCGGCGCGTTCGTCACTAACTTCACCAGCGGCCGGTTTGACGAATCGATGGCCGGGTGCGTTTTTGGTCCGGATAACAACCTTTATGTCACCGTGAACGATCTGGGAGAGGGCGCGGTTTTACGCTACGACGGTTCCAGCGGCGTATTTCTTGACGAGTTTGTTCCGCTCGGCAGTGGCGGGCCAATGATACCGTTTGCCTTGAGGTTCGGGACCGGGGGAGACCTGTTCGTGGCAAGCGCCGTGTATACGAATTTCACCATCGGGCCGGGCCAAATCCTGCGCTACAACGGAACCAATGGAGCATTTCGGCAAACCTTCGTTGCCAATGGAGCCGGCGGGCTTACCTGTCCCTTCGATTTTGTTTTTGGGCCGGACGGCAACCTGTACGTCGCTGACGGCGTGTATGCAACACCAAGCGGGGGCGCGGGGGTCCTGCGGTACAATGGGTCGTCGGGAGCGTTCATGGGGAAGTTCATTGCTCGAGCGAGCGGGGGATTGACTAACGCGAGCGGGATAATTTTTGGGCCCGATGGGAACTGTTACGTCAGCAGTTTCAGCACGGATACCGTATTGAAGTACAACGGGACGAACGGGGCGTTTATCGGTTCGTTTGTGCCGTCGGGCAGCGGTGGCCTGGACGGGCCGCAAGCGCTGGCCTTTGGGCCGGATGGGCAGCTCTACGTTTGCAGCGCGATGAATCACGCGGTGCTGAGGTACGACGGGAAAACCGGCGCGTTTGTGGACGTTTTCGTCACGGCCGGCAGCGGAGGATTGAGCAGCGGACCGCGCGGTCTCACGTTCACACCGCGCGCGCCGAAACTGACGATTGCCCGTTCCGGTCCCAGCCTGTTACTGAGCTGGCCGCGTGCGGCGACTAATTATGTGCTGGATTTTACGCAGACTTTGATTGGCTCGAACAACTGGGCGCCGGTGGGAACGGTCCCCGCAATTCTTGGAGACGCATACGTGGTGACGAACTCGCCAAGCGCGCGCCAGGAATTTTTCAGGCTGCGAAAGCAATAATTACAGCTTTAACAGGTTACAGGTTGCAGGTCGGGCGACATGATGCGGACTTTAATCACCGCGGCGGGGCTCTTGATGGCGGCCGGTTCGGTTCACGCCGGGCTGGCGGGAATCGAGGCCGGCAACGGGGTCGCGGTGACGGGTGGTGTCGTGCGGGTCACTTTTGTGGCGAACAAGTCGATAAGGTTCTCGCCGGCACCGAGCCTTCGTTTGAGCCTGATGGAGGTGCAGCTCATGTTTGTCGACGGCAAAATTAAGAGGCACACGATGGTGTTTGCGGGCAACCACTCGCTCCGGGCACCGCTCCCAATCGAGGTCGTGGAGGTGCTCGGCGGTCTCTGCCTGCTCGTCGTGCTTTGCGGCATCGCGCTCTTACTGAATTCCGGCTGGCGGTTGATTCACGCAGACACGAGTGGGGGGCTGAGTGGCGGCGGGGCAGAGCCCGGCGGGGAAAAGGCTGATGATGACAACGGGCGTTAGGGTTGGAATTTTGAACAGAAGGAAACGAAGAGAAGGAAGGGCTAAAGACTGCTTGCCCACATTTGATTTATGAGCTTGGCTGAGGTCAAAGCACGCATACCTATCTCCACCATGACACGCTCTCTATACTCCATCCCCAAGCTTCTATTCTCGGGTGTGGCTTTTTCACTTTGTGGCCTTTTGTGGCAATCCTTGCCGTTTGCTGTTTTTGGCGCCGAGGTTTACATGCCCGAGAGTGACCCGCTGGTGCTGCGCAAGCTGGAGCAGTGGCAGGACCTGAAGTTCGGTTTGCTGATGCATTGGGGTCCTTACTCGCAGTGGGGGATCGTCGAGTCGTGGAGCATCTGCTCGGAGGACGAGCCGTGGTGCCGCCGGAAAATCGCCGATTACGAGGCTTACAAGAAGCAATATGTCGCGCTGAAGAACAGCTTCAACCCGGTGCGATTTGACCCGGAGAAATGGGCGCGCGCGGCGAAAGCGGCCGGGATGCGGTACGTGGTGTTCACAACGAAACATCACGATGGCTTCTGCATGTTCGACACCAAGACGACGGATTACAAAATCACCGACCCCGCCTGCCCGTTCAGCGTCAATACGCGGTCGAATGTGACGCGGGAAATATTCCGCGCGTTTCGGCAGGAGGGACTGTGGACCGGGGCGTATTTCTCGAAACCGGATTGGCACTCGGAATATTATTGGTGGCCGAACTTCGCGACGCCTGACCGCAACGTGAATTACAAGATTGCGCGGTACCCGGAGAGGTGGCGGCAGTTTGTGGAGTTCACGCACACGCAGATCAACGAGCTGATGTCGGATTACGGGCCGGTCGATATTTTGTGGCTGGACGGCGGCTGGGTAAATAAGGAGAGCCTGGGGCAGGATATCCACATCGACGAGATGGCCGCGGCGGCGCGGGCAAAACAGCCAGGGCTGATCGTCGTCGACCGCGCGGTGCCGGGCGTGCACCAGGATTACCTGACGCCGGAAAACCAGGTGCCAGCCGAAGCGCTGCCGTATCCGTGGGAATCGTGCATCATCAGCGGCGGCGGCTGGGCCTGGACGCCGGACCGAAAATATCTGTCGGCGCGAAAGACAATCCAGATGCTGGTGGATATCGTCGCCAAGGGCGGCAACCTGCTGCTCAACGTGGGGCCGGGGCCGGATGGTGATTGGGACCCGGAGGCGTATGAGCTGCTGGCGCAGGTGGGACAATGGCTGAAGCTCAATGGGGAAGCGATTTACGGCACCCGCGCGGTGAAACCTTACAAGGCGGGGAAGCTGGCGTTCACGAGCGCGAAGAAGGCTCCCAATGGCTTGCTGACTTACTACGCGATTTATTTGCCGGTGGAAAATGAAGTGAAGATGCCGGCAAAGGTGGTGATCCCGGTGCGCGAGTTCAACGCGAAGACAAGGTTTTCACTGCTGGATGGGAAGACGTTTTTGAAGTTCGAGAGCTCGGATGAAGGGCCGGTGCTGACAATTCCGTCGGAGGCGGCCGCGAAACCC
>DATJGF010000070.1:0-4629 GCA_035495315.1 Candidatus Limnocylindrales bacterium | reverse complement strand
GGAATCTCCAGATTTTGTGTTCCTACACGGCGCCGACACCACGCAGCCGGATCCAGGAAGTGATCGAGTGGGTCGGCTTGACCGGGCGAGAGAATGAGAAAGTGTCGACATATTCCCATGGAATGCGGGCACGGCTGGCGCTGGCCCAGGCGCTTTTGCCCAGGCCGAAGCTGTTGATCCTGGATGAGCCCAGCGACGGCCTGGATCCTCAGGGCATTCACGAGATGCGCTTGACCATCCTGCGATTGCAGAAGGAACTGCAACTGACGATCCTGTTGTCTTCGCACCTGCTTCATGAGGTCGAACAACTTTGCACGCGGATCGCGGTTTTGAACCAGGGGCGGATGGTTTTCGAGGGAACGCTGGCGGCGACACGGCAGGGGCCCCAATGGTTCCGGCTCAAGGTCGATAATTTCAAGGTGGCGGCCGAGGTGCTCCGCCAGGCTGGATTGATCGAGGAGGAGCGAGGCGATGACTCGGTGGCGCTCAAAGCCGGCGCCGGATCCGACCAACTCGTCCGTTGCCTGGTCCAGGCGAATATCGCGGTGTACGAAATCGCGCAGGCGCAGGAAAGCCTGGAGAGTTTTTACCTCAACCTGATGAACGGCGAGGCCAAGGGGAACTGACGGCATGTTTTATCATCATCTGCGCAACGAGCTGTGGAAGCTGTTCGGGAAGAAGCGGACGTATATAGGGTTCGGCGCGTTCCTGCTGGCGCAAAATGCGATGCTGCTCACTTTCCGCTTCACCCATTGGCAACAGAACATGGAAGGGGTGCTGGCGGGTAACGGTTATACAGCCCAGCAATATGTTTCCGCCCTGACGGTCGCGTTGATCATGTTGCTACCCCAGACAATCCTGCTGATGCCGCTTTATGCGTCGCTGGTGGGCGGCGACCTGGTCGCCAAGGAGGTTGAGGATGGGACATTGCGGATGATCCTCTCGCGGCCGGTTTCCAGGTTCCGCTTGTTGCTGGTGAAATGGTTGGCTGGTGTGATTTTTTCCTTCAGCCTGGTTTTGGTGTTGGGGGGCTCCGCACTCGGCTTCGCGCGAATGTGGTTTCCCTGGCGGGGGATGTTCGCCTTTCTTCCGGGCGAGGTGTTTAACCTGCTGGACGCTTCAACCGGACTTAAACTTTACCTCTGTTCACATTTGTTCATGTCTATCAATGCCAGCGTCATTTTCAGTCTGGCGTTCATGTTTTCCTGCTTCAACATGAAGCCCGCGGCGGCGACCATTTTGTCGCTATCCTTTCTGTTTGTTAATTTCGTGATGGAGCAACTGCCCTTTCTCGAGAACTACCGGCAGTATTTCCTGGTTCACCACTTCCGAATCTGGATGTTGATTTATTCCGAGCCAATACCCTGGGAAAGAATGGCTGAATCGCTGTGTATGCTGATCGGTTTTATTCTGACGACGTTGCTCATTGGGATGGCGGGCTTTCAGGCGCGGGACATCAAATCTTAGGTTGCAATGGGGTCGAAAAAGACCTATTTTTGGAGGTAGCGGGGTTTCTTTAAAAGCACAATGGGTGGGCTTTTGCCGGTGCGAATGCCACAACAAATGGTGTTTTCAGGCCGGAATGCGGTTGAAATAACTGTTGTATCCGGCAGCCAAATTCTTTAAAATTTCTGCTCTGGAATTGGAAGCCCTTGAATGGCTGATCCAAACGATTTTATGCCTGAGGAAAAAGTGCTGGAAGTAACTGAATCAACCCCGGCGGCGGAGGGTTTGGATAAGTATACCGCTAAAGATTTGGGCAAGTTGGAGGGCTTGGAAGCGGTCCGCAAGAAGCCCGGGATGTATATCGGCGGCACCGACGAACGCGCGTTGCATCATTGCGTTACCGAGGTGCTGGACAACTCTGTCGACGAATACCTGGCCGGCTATTGCGATCATATCGACGTCACCGTTCACGTCGATGGCTCCATTTCCATTCGTGATAATGGCCGCGGCATCCCGGTGGACATTCACCCCCAATACAAGATCCCCGGCGTCGAGCTGGTCCTGACCACTTTGCATTCCGGCGGCAAGTACGGGCAGGGGGGCTATACCTATTCCGGCGGCACGCACGGGGTCGGGGCCAAATGTGTCAACGCGGTCTCGGAATGGTTTTCCGTGGAGGTTTCCCGGGACGGCCAGGTCTACCAGATGGAATTCGAGCGCGGGGTGACCACCAAAAAGCTCGAAGTCATTGGCAAGGCCAAAGGCAACGGCACGCTGGTGACTTTCAAGCCGGACCCGGAGATATTTACCGACACGACCGAGTTCAAGGATGAGCGAATCACGCAACGGTTGCGCGAGTTGGCCTTCCTGAATTCCAGCCTCGAAATCAGCTTCCTGGACGAGCGCATCGCCGAAGCCAAGCGGGAGGTGTTTTACTACAAAGACGGCATCCAGGAGTTCGTGAAGCAACTGAGCCGGGGCAAACAGGTGTTGCATCCAAAGACGATCGCCTTTACCGGGCGGCGGCCGCACGAATTCATGCAGAACGGGGCGGCACGCAAGGCCGATATCACGGCAGATATTGTCATCCAGTATAACGACAGCTATAACGCCCAACTGCTGGCTTACACGAACACGGTGTATAATCCCGACGGCGGCACCCACCAGGCCGGTTTTCGAGGCGCACTGACGCGGGCGGTCAATCAATACGCGAAACAGAACAACCTGCTGAAGGAAAAAGACCCACCGGTCACCGGCGAAGATTTGTTGGAAGGCCTGGTCGCGGTGATTTCGATCAAGCATCCCGATCCGCGCTTTAACAATCAGCCGAAGGAAAAGCTGCTTTCCACCGAGGTGGAAGGGATCGTCAGTTCGATCACCTACGACGGGTTGATGTCGCATTTCGATGCCAACCCGCCGGTTGCCAAGAAAGTGGTGGAAAAGGGCTTGAATGCCGCGCGCGCTCGGGAAGCGGCCCGCAAAGCCCGGGAAGCCGTGCGCAAATCGGCGATGACCGGAGGCGGATTGCCCGGGAAACTGGCGGATTGTTCGGACCGCGATCCGGCGAACACCGAGCTGTACATCGTCGAAGGTGATTCGGCAGGTGGCTCGGCCAAGCAGGGACGGGATCGGAAATTCCAGGCGATTTTGCCGATTCGCGGCAAACTTATCAACGTCGAGAAAGCCCGGCTGGACAAGGTGCTGCAGAATAACGAAATCCGCACCATGATCACGGCCGTGGGCACCGGTATCGGTGATGGCGACAGCGAAGGGGCCTTCGACCTCAGTAAGCTGCGCTATCACAAGATCATCATCATGACTGATGCGGATGTGGATGGTTCGCACATCCGCACCTTGCTGCTGACGTTTTTCTACAGGCAAATGCCGGAGTTGGTGAAACGCGGGTTTATGTATATCGCCCAACCGCCGCTGTACCAGATCGCGCGGAAAAAGCGCGTTGAGTATGTCGATGACGATGCGCAGTTAAACCGAATCCTCATTCAGTTGGGGACTGAAGAAGTGCGGCTCAAGAACCTGCTCGATGGCTCGGAGCTTTCGCAAAAGCAGTTGAGCGAAATCCTGGAGTTGCTCGAGGCGTTGGATAAATATGCCAACGGCCTGAAACGCAAAGGCGGGGACTTCGCGGTTTACCTGGAGCATCGGCACGCCAAGACCCACGAATTGCCGCAGCACCTGGTCAAAGTCCGGGAAGGCAACGAGGAAACGGTCCATTATTTCCACGATCGCGAGGACCTGGCTCAATTCAACGCCAAGAACCCGGACCTGGATCTCGGTCTTTCCGGCGAGGAAGAGAGCGATACTTCGTTGATTGAAAAAGCGAAGAGCGGCAAGACTCGCCGCGCGCGGCATGAGGAATTGTACGAAAGCCATGCGATCAAAGAACTGCTGGAAAAGCTCGGCCGCAAAGGATTCAGCCTGGAGCATTATTCCGCGCAGGACAAACCGCTGTTCGAAATGATCGAAGGCGAGGGCGAACGGCAGACAGTCAAGCCGCTGTTTTCGATCCCGGAGATCCTTTCCAGCATCAAAGAAGTCGGCCGGCGGGGGCTGCAGATCAAGCGCTTCAAAGGTTTGGGCGAAATGAACCCGAAAGAATTGTTCGAGACCACGATGAATCCGGGCCGGCGCAAGCTGTTGCGGATCGACCTGACCGACGCCATCGAAGCCGAAGAGATGTTTACCAAGCTGATGGGTGAAGAAGTCGAGCCGCGCCGCCAATTCATCGAAGACAATGCGCTGAACGTGCGCAACCTGGACGTGTAAAGCCGGGCGGCTGAGCGCCGGGTGACGCGGGCGCCATTGCGCGCCGAGGTCGTCTCCCTACGGCACTCCCACGCTCCGGATTCCCTTTGTTAATATTGCTATGCCTGACGAGAATGACAGCACAGATTTGCCGGTGAGTTCGACCCCCTTGTTCGCGGCGAACGAAAAGATCGCCAAGATCAACGTAGCCGACGAGATCAAAAACTCGTTCCTCGATTACTCGATGTCGGTCATCGTTTCGCGGGCGTTGCCGGACGTGCGGGACGGGTTGAAGCCTTCGCAACGGCGCATCCTCTTCGCGATGCACGAGCTGAGTTTGTACCCGCCGAGAAAGCACATGAAGTGCGCCAAGATTTGCGGCGATACCTCCGGTAATTACCATCCGCACGGCGAAGCGGT
>DATJGF010000069.1:0-11956 GCA_035495315.1 Candidatus Limnocylindrales bacterium | reverse complement strand
CTACCCGTAGCGACGATTGCTAATCGCTATCATCGCCACCCGCCGAGCCGCAAAATTAGTACGGACCAGCACTCGGGGTCCCTACGCGACGCTCGCATGGGCGATTGGCCTGCTGCCGCTGTGCTTTCCTTGCGTGCACACATGATAAGCCATGATTGCTTGTCATTAGGCAAAAAAAGGGGGTTGACTTTCAAATGAGTTTGAAGATACTTCCTGTTACACAATCAGCATCCGCGTGGTTGCGGGGAGGCTGAGCGTAACGATATGAAAAACCCTACCTTTTCGCGCAATAAAACCTCGTTAGTACCCCGTTCGGGGGGCTTCACTCTTATTGAACTGCTCGTGGTGATCGCGATCATTGCCATTCTGGCAGCGATGCTCCTCCCGGCTTTGGGACGTGCTAAGAAAAAGACCCAAGGCATCTACTGCATGAACAACACCAAGCAGCTGTCGCTGTGCTGGTACATGTATTCAGATGACAACAACGGCAAATTGGCGCCCAATCGCGACGGCGGTAACGTCGGCAAGGCCGCCGGGGATATTGCCTGGGTTGGTGGCTGGCTCGATTTCAGTGGCAGCAGCGATAACACGAACATCGCCCTCTTGATCGATCACGAGCGTTATCCTTATGGGGCCTATCTCGGCAATTGCGTCAAGAACCCGGCCGCTTTCAAGTGTCCTGCCGATCAGGCGATGGTGAATGTTGGCGGCAGAAGGCAGCCTCGCGTGCGCAGCATTTCGATGAACTGCTTTGTGGGCGACAAATCACGCACCTGGACGACCCCGAGCAAATACTCGCTCTGCACGAAGATGGTGCAGATCAAGTCCCCGGCCAATATGTATGTTCTCCTCGATGAACGCGAAGACAGCATCAACGACGGGTGGTTTGCCCAAAACCCGGATACCGCCTGGAACATCATCGATTATCCTGCCAGCTATCACGGCAATGCCGCCGGCTTCTCCTTCGCTGATGGACATTCTGAAATCCATCGCTGGCTGGATCAACGCACGATGCCGCAAGTTCAACCCGGTGCTTTGTTGCCGCTCAACGCTACCTTGACCAAAGACGTCGATGTGCAGTGGCTGGCACAACACTCTGCCGGTCTCGAATCCGCGCCCTATTATTGATTCGGGCCTGGCTCGGGATTACACCCTGATTTTCCATCCGAGAGTCGCGAAAGTGGCTCTCGGATTTTTGTTTCATTTGAACAGAAGATAACAGAGATAACGGACCAGAGAGCACTGGCTGGGTGTTACGCGCGGCCAATCTCATAAGGAGGAGTCGGCACAACTTGGTTGAAGTTGAGCCGTGTCGGGGAGACCAAGCCACTCGAATGTGCACCAGCGGGACACATGCTGTTCCCTCTCCCTTTGGGCGAAGCCCAGGGGAGGGGAATTGAATCCGAACAGCCGCGCTCACCGCTTAAACCATCTTCGTTCTCTTTGTTTCCTTCTGTGAATCTTATATCCGTCAACGGTTAAGCAACCCCGGGCCGCCACCCATTCGGGCCATCATCTTCTGGAACTTGCCCATCTTCTTCATCATCTGCTGCATCTGCCCGAACTTGTTGAGCATCGTGTTTAGTTCCGTCACTGTCACGCCGCTCCCTTTGGCGATACGCTGACGCCGTTTGGCGTTTAGAATGTGTGGGTTGCCTCGTTCCTGCTTGGTCATCGCACAGATCATCGCCTCCATGTGCCGGAACTCCTTCTCCTGTTTGCTCATGTCGGTGTTCTTGATGGCCTCGGCGCCACCGGGCAGCATGCCGATGATCGATTCCAGCGGCCCGAGTTTTTTCATCTGGCGCAACTGGTCAAGAAAATCCTCCAGCGTGAACTGGCCTTTGCGCATCTTCTCTTCGAGCCGCATTGCCTCGTCGATGTCGACCGCTTCGGCGGCCTTCTCCACCAGGCTCACGACGTCCCCCATCCCCAGAATGCGTGAAGCCATTCGCTCAGGATGAAATGGCTCGAATTCCTCAAGCTTTTCGCCAACGCCGGCGAACTTAATTGGTTTGCCGGTGACGGCTTTCATGCTCAGCGCGGCCCCACCGCGGGCGTCACCGTCGAGCTTCGTCAAAATCGAGCCGGTGATCGCCAGCGCCTGGTCGAAATGCGTCGCGACGTTGACAGCCTCCTGGCCGGTTGCCGCGTCCAGCACGAGCAACACTTCCTGCGGCTTCACCAGCTCTTTCAGCCGGACCAGCTCCTGAACCAGCGGCTGATCGATTTGCAATCGGCCTGCCGTATCGAATATCAATGTGTTCCGATTGTTGGCCCTGGCAAAGTCCAGCGCTTCGCGGGCGATTTTCATCACGTCGGTTTCGCCGCGATGCAGATAAACCGGCAGCTGTACCTGTTGTCCAAGTTTTTCGAGCTGGTCCATAGCTGCTGGACGGTAGACGTCGGCAGCGACCAGCAACGGTGTGCGTCCTTGTTTGAGCAATAGCCGGCCCAGTTTCGCGCTCGAGGTGGTCTTGCCGGAACCGTGCAAGCCGACCATCAAGACGCAGCTCGGGTTGCCGCTCAACTGAATGCTGGCGTTCTCCGAACCGAGCAACTCCACCAGCTCATCGTGGATAATTTTGATGATTTGCTGGCCCGGTTGAATGCTCTGAACGACCTCCTGGCCGATCGACTTGGTCTTCACCCGCTCGATGAAATCACGCGCGACCTTGAAATTGACATCGGCCTCAAGCAACGCCAGGCGCACCTCGCGCAATGCGTCACCCGCGTTGGCTTCGGAGATCTTGCCGAGACCGCGCAGGTTCTTAAAGGCGTTCTGGAGCTTGCTGCTTAAGGAATCAAACATCGGCCTAACCTAGTACACCTCGACTGGGTTGACAAGACCTCGCCGGATTGGCAGATTCACCCTTTGCGTTTTGGACGCTTTTGAGAGCTTGACTGCCCGAGCCAAGCGAGTCGTTGCGACGAATTGCTCAGCTCGGCCACTGGCCGCAAGCCTCAAAACCTCGTGGTAGGTTACCCAAGTGGCCAACGGGGGCAGACTGTAAATCTGCTGGCTTACGCCTTCGATGGTTCGAATCCATCACCTACCACCACCCCTTTTGTCTGGAGCTTTGCTTTCCTGCCAATCGAAGTGGCAGTGGATCCGAGCATGGTGACCAGACGAACAAACCCCGTTTCGTCTTTTTCAAGCTCTGACCCACCACCAATAGAGAATTAGGGCTTTAATGACGAATGGACCAGGTGGGTTCAAACCCGCCGGGGCGATTCTTGCATACTTGGTGCAGGACCGGTTACCCCTTCGCCTACTCGTACCGCAGCGATTCGATCGGGTCCAGGTTGGCTGCCTTGTAGGCCGGGTAAGTGCCGAAGACGATTCCAACGATGGAGCAAATGATCAGGCCGATGAGAACCCAATCGATCGGAATGACTGGCGTTAATTTCAGGAAAAAAGCGGTCGCATTGCCTCCAAGGATTCCCAGGAACACACCGATGACCCCGCCGATCTCGCAGATCACGATGGCTTCGATGATGAATTGCCCCATGATGTTGCGCTTTTTGGCGCCGATGGCACGGCGGATGCCGATCTCCCGGGTGCGCTCGGTCACCGACACCAGCATAATATTCATGATGCCAATCCCCGCGGCCAGCAGCGCAATCGAACTCACCACCGTGACCCCGATTCGCACTGCGATCGTGAACGAATTGAATTGTGAAATCAGTGAATCGTTGGAAAAGATCTCGAAATCGTCCTCTTTGCCGGGTGGCACTTTACGTACTACACGAAGAATGCCGCGTACCTGCTCGACGGTGTCATCATAGCTGGCCTGATTGCGCGCTTGCACCAGAATGCTCAAGCTCCGCCAACGGCCGAACCGGTTCAACCCGGTGGTGACGGGCACGATCGCGAAGTTATCCTGGTCGCCCCTGAGTTGGCCACCCTTGGGTTCAAGCACACCGACCACGTTGTAATTAATGCCGTTGATCTTTACCCGTTGCCCGACGGGTGAAGACTGCGGGAAGACGGTTTTAGCCAAACCGTGCCCCAGCACACAGACATCGCGCGCGCCATCGATGTCCATTTCGAGCAGCAACCGGCCGTCGCCCAAGACCCAATTCCGCGCGGCAAAACTTCCCGGTGTTTCACCGAAAAGTTGGACATTAGGCGCCGTCTTTTTGAAGCGGCTCTCCACCTGTCCGCCCCAGAACGAGGCCTCCAACCCGACGCTCTGTGCCAAGGTCGCCTTGGCTTCGACCTGCAGCCCCTGGGCCAGCAGAATGTTTTTACGGCGCCAATATTTCTCGAATCCTTCCGGGCCGCCGAAGTACACCGCCGGCCATTTCTGAATCATAAACGTCTGGCTGCCCAGTTGGCTCATTTCCTTCTCGACGTCGTTCTGGAGGACGCGCATCGCCGTCATAGCGACGATGATCGAGAAAACCCCAACCAGCACTCCCAACAGCGTCAGTGCAGAACGGAGTTTGTGCCCAGCCAGTGCGTTGATAGCCATGCTGAAGCTCTCGCGCGCTTCACCGAGCAATAAACCTGTGCGGTTGGCACTCACGTAGAAAAGTGTTTGGTTTTCGTTTGTCTACTCTGTGCTGCGTATTCCGTGTTCCGTGCCCCGTGTTTCGTTTTTCGAGTTTCGTAGCCGAACACGTAACACGCAACACGCAACACGTTCCACGGCTTCACTCTCCGCTCCGCAACGCATCCACCGGGTTCATCCGCGCTGCGCGCCACGCCGGGAAAAAACCAGACATTACGCCGGTAATCAACGATACCGAAATGGCAATCGCGACGATGGGCAGCGACATCGTTGCCGGAAAGAACCGTTGCACTGCGAAAGTAACCGGCCAGGCAATCGAAAGCCCAATCAGACCGCCCAGCAGACAGATCGCGGCCGCTTCAATCAGAAACTGCAGCAGGATCGTGCGCCGTTTGGCCCCAATCGCCTTGCGGATGCCGATTTCCCGGGTGCGCTCGGCGACTGACACAAACATGATGTTCATAATGCCAATGCCGCCCACAAAAAGTGACAACCCGGTGATAAAAATGCCCACCGCCGCGATGGTTCCCCCCAACCTGTGAAACATTTTAACAAACTGATCTTGCTGGTTAATCGCAAAATCGTCCGGCTGACTGGGTGCCAACCGGCGTACCCGACGCATCGCGGCTCGCAATTCCTCCCTGGCTTCGTCCAATTGCTCCAATTCCTTGGCCTTTACCTGAATCTGATAATCGGGATGCCGCCAGAAGTTTTCCGTAAACTGCGGCAGCGTAACGATCGCTTGGTTGTCGAGGCTGAACATCCCCAGAAAGGTGCCTTGTTTTTCCAGCACCCCAACCACCTCAAACGTCGCATCACCAATTTTAACCCGCTTGCCCAAGGGCGACTCGTGCTGGAACAGATGGGCCGCCACCTCCGAACCAAGAATACAAACCGGGCGTCCGCCTGCCGCTTCACCTGGTGTCATGAAACGGCCTTGGGCCACACTCACGCCACTGGTGATCAGGTATTCGTCCGTCGTGCCGATGATATGCACGCTGGAGGAACCGCGCTTCTTGTAGCGCACCGAAGCCTCATCATCCGTCGCCGGCGCGATGGCTCGGGCTAAAGTGAGCTCGCTGCGGAGCATATTTGCCTGGGCGAGGGTAATCGGCGGCCGTTTGCGCATTCGCATCCATGCTTCGTATCCCTCGCTGAACCAGTCAAAGCGCTCCACAAAAAACACATCCGCGCCGATCGTCGAAATGTTCTTGAGGAAAGCGCGATCGAGCCCGGTGATCGCCGTCCCCATCAGGGTAACCGTCACCACACCAATCACAATTCCGAGCGTAGTGAGAATCGAGCGCAGCTTGTTCGCGCGAATCGCTCCCCACGAAATTCCCAATCCCTCCTTAAGTTCTGAGAACAGATTCATGCGAACCGCCTCGTAACGCAGAGTTCCACTCTGCCGTACCGCAGACTTTCAGTCTGCTCTCGAATCCTCCTCCTCCTCGTCCTCGAAACGGCACATAAAGATCGAGGACGAGGACGAGAACACGAAAGAGAACGAAAGAGCGCTCCCAACTCTTGCCTCCGAGCTTCTTCCCGGCTCCTCATGGGGTTGCCAGGGTCGCGGTCATCCCCGTCAGCTCGGCGCCGGTGCCAGCGGTTCTTGCCTCCGATTGTTCGTCGCTGGCGATCAATCCGTCGCGAATGCGGATGATTCTCCGCGCATGCCGTGCGACGTCTTCCTCGTGGGTCACAACGATCAGCGTATTCCCTTTTCGCGAAAGTTCCTCGAACAACCCCAGGATTTCCATGCCCGTTTTGGTGTCGAGGTTGCCGGTCGGTTCATCGGCCAGCAGGATCGATGGTTTGTTAACCAGCGCCCGGGCAACCGCGACGCGTTGTCGTTGACCACCCGAGAGTTCGTTGGGTTTGTGATGAACGCGATCGGCAAGGCCGACGTTCGTCAACGCCTCCAGCGCGATCTGCCGCCGTTCCTCAGACGGAATCCCCGCATAAATCAGCGGCAGTTCGACATTTCTCAGCGCATCGGAGCGCGGCAGCAAGTTGAACGTTTGAAAGATAAACCCGATTTCCTTGTTGCGGATTTCTGCCAGGCGGTTGTCATCCATCTGGCTGACTTGGACGCCATTCAACTCGTATTCGCCTGACGTGGGTGTGTCCAGACAGCCGATGAGGTTCATCAGCGTTGACTTTCCCGACCCTGACGGGCCCATGATCGCGACGTACTCACCGCGTTGAATTTCCAAAGAAACCTGCCGCAACGCGTGGATCGTCTCTGACCCCATTTGGTAGCGACGCGAAATCTTTTCGAACCGGATGAGTGCCATGGAGAGAATTAATAGGTGGCAGGCGGGTGAGTGGATGAATAAAGACCGACTTGGTAAATTCCCTGTGCAAGGAAGCGAGCGTAAAGCCGCATTAAACCGCAGAGACGCAAAGAGCGCGTGCATGCGAAACCTCTACGTCTTTCGCATCTCTGCGGTTCATAATCGTGTGGCCGAGAATTCTCAAGGTCGGGGCAAAATTTCACTTGAAGCAGTGGGTTCACAAGTCTCAAGCTACTTCTTCTCTTCTTCCTTTTCTTTGTCCTTCCCCCCCGCCGGTGGACCCTTCTTGATCTTCTTGCCTTCCTCCAGGTCGCGACTAATGGCGCGGAACCCTCCGGAGACAATCTCTTCGCCCTCTTTGAGACCGTCCGTGATTTCCCAATACGAGTCGTCACTGATCCCAATCTTTACCGGGACCATTTTCGCGTGCTCGCCATTGACTGCGAACACCACCTCGATCGGTTTGGGCGGTTCCTTCGATTTTTTGTCGTTAGCCGCAGAGTTAGTGCTGGCGGCGCCATTAGTGCTGGTGCTGGCGCTGGCGGTGGTTGACGCCGTGGAATTCGTGCTGGATTTCGCCGATTTTTTTGCCGGTGGGTCGTCCAGTGCTGCCATCTTGACCTCTTTCTTGTCTTTATCTTTTTCCTTCGGCAACCGGCTGGTCACGCTGGCAATCGGCACCGTCAGGACATTTGTCCGGTAACGCGTCTCGATCTCTGCGGTCACCGACATCCCGGGGCGAAACTCTTCCTTTTGCTTAATTCGTATCCGCACCTCAAATTTGGTCGCTTCCTGGCTGGTCGAAGAACTGACGAGCGATCCGGAATCTTTCGAGGAGTTCGCAATCTCGGTGACGAGGCCGTTGAACTTCCGATCCTTGAAAGCATCCACCTCCAGTTGAGCCCTCTGGTTGGGCTCGATGAGCACAACATCATTTTCACCGATATCGACGCGGGCCTCCATTTCATTCAAATCCGCGATCGTCATGATCTCGGTGCCAACGTTCTGCACCGTCCCCAGCACCCGTTCCCCGAGGCGCGAATTCAACTTGCTCACCGTTCCTGTCAACGGGGATTGAATTGTGGTCTTGTCCAAGGACTCTTGTGCACTGGCGACGTTGGCCTTAGCGCTTTCGACCTGGTGCACCGAGCTCTCTACCTGGGCCTTGGCGACATCGTACGAGGCTTTGAACCCGACGAACTCTGCGTCCGAGATCAGCTTTTGGGCATAAAGATCGTTGTTGCGCTTAAAATCAGCTGCAGCTTTCTCCAAATTGGCTTCGGCTTGCGCTTTGCCGGCCAGCGCGGCCTCGTACCCGGCCTGAGATTGGTGCATTTGCGCCACGTAAAAATCGGGTTTGATCTTCACGATCAGGTCCCCTTTTTTAACCGCCTGACCCTCTTTGACCGGCAGATCGATGATCTCGCCGCTGACTTCAGGGCTGATTTTTACCTGCAACACCGGTTGGACCTTGCCGTTGGCAACGACTTTTTCGATCAAATCACGCCGGGTCACCTTTTCGGTTTGAATCGTGATAATCGGTTCGCGTTTCCGCAGAAAGGCGGCGGTCGTTAATCCGACCAAAACCACCGCGATCACGGAAAAAACAATGATTTTTCTGCGCTTTTTAGGTTTGCCCATTTAGTTTTTCATGTATTAAGACACCCCTGCGGCGTTTTTGTTTCACCCATTGAGCCCCAGGCGTTTCCGTCCTTTTTACAGAGCAAACTGCCCCATGCCGATCAGTATCAAAAGTGACTCCTGCAGGAACCAGTACGTCAGGATCAACCACGCCGCCCTCACAAATGGCACGTCAGCCAGCTTCGCCAACCCAACCGCCGTCACACCCACTTGCCAAAAGTAAAAAACGTTCGCCGCCCCCAAAAACAAATGGCTTTTGCGGGTCGCATCAAAGTCATTGACCACAAGGGCCAAACTTGGCGTCGCCCCCATCCGCCCCAAATTTACGGTCAAGAGCATCCCGACAATCGCGCCAAGCACGCCGATCATCATCGCCAGGCCCACAACTTCTAACGCCTTGGGATAAGGAATCGACACTTTCAACATCCAGCGGCTCAGCAGCCATAAAATAAATCCCCACCACGTCACGTGAACGAAGCTCACCACCACAATACCGACGCTCCCAAATATCTTCATCATCGTCGGTCCGGTGAATTTCTCCATCATCGCCAATGCCTGGTCGGCTTGCGCCTGGGTCATCTTGCCCGCCTTGACCTGCTGATCCATCACTTTGGTCTGTTGTTCCCGGATCTGCTGCAGGATCGCCGGTTGTGAAAAGATAATAAACACCGAAATCACGCCGATTATCGCGGAACAAAGCACTGGCACCAGCCAGTTCGAGGTCGAGGGCGAATTGGCTTTGATTTCGGAAAAAACCTCTCCGGGCACCGCGAACACGTTCAACAATCGTGCCGGCAGTGACATAGTCGTGCCGGGCGTGGCTTCCGGCTGCAGCTGCGGTAAAGAGGGAGGTTGTTCCATAAACAATCGCCATCGGCTCACGACCAAGCGACGCGCAAACAGTGTTACAAAACCGAACTGCCTTGTCCAGAACAGATAAAGACGTAAAACGTGAGCTAAGACGTGGCAGAACCCAATTCCTGAAGAGCACTCCCGATGCCTTACGTTTTACGCTTTACGTATCACGTTTCACGCATCACGTATCCCGCCTCACTTCTTCAGCAAAATATCCCCGGCAGTGGTTTTCAGCTCCAGCACGTTGCCGCCCCCGTTGACTTTGCCCTTCAGTGCGCCCCCTTTGTGTTCCCCTACCACGGTAATGGTGACCGGCAGTTCCGTTATGACGCGTCCGCCGCTTGTCCGCGCATCCAAATCGAAGCCGACATTATCCGCAAGGTGCACTGTGATGCCTCCGCCGGAAGTCGTCAGCCGGCAATCCCCATGCGGTTTTCCGGTGAAGCCGGCAGCAATCGAGCCCGCCGACGTGTGCGCGGTAACTGTGTCACCCGCCTGTTCAATCTCAATGCCGCCCCCGGACGTCTTGGCCACCAACGGCCCGTGGGCCGAGGTCACCTTGATTGAGCCCGCCGAAGTCGTCAGTTCTGCCGCACCCCCCAGATCGCCGGCCTCAATCTTGCCACCATGCGTTATCGCGCTCAATTCCGTCTTGGCCGTCTTGACGGTGATTGATCCCGCCGAAGTTTCCACCCGGGCCGGCCCGTCCACTTCACCGAGTTCGATGCCACCGCCATGCGTGACCGCGTTCAGCTTCGCTTTGGCCAGTTTCACCGAAATCGATCCCGCCGACGTTTCCGCCGTCGTTTCTGAGTCCAATCGCCCCAGGCTGATGCTCCCGCCTGCTGTCCTTACCGTCACCACGCCCGTAGCCCCTTGCAAATTGATCGAGCCCGCCGACGTGTTGCCATCGAACGGGCCTTTGATTTCCGCAAACTTCAAGCTGCCGCCCGCTGTCCTGGCTTTGACCGTCCCCTCGATGTCCGTCGCAATGATCTCGCCGGCCGCGGTGCGCAAGTCCAGGTTGAACCGGCTTGGCACCAATACCTCGTAGCGCACCTGCATCTTTTGCGCCGCTTTGCTGAGATTCTGCACAAAACTCTTTTGGAACTGTGCATGAACCTCGACCCGATCGCCGTCCTGGTCGAAAGTTACCTGGTGGGCCGCAAGGGCCTCCTCTGCCTTCTCTTTGCTGACCCCGGTAATTTTGCGTTTTACTTCGATTTTGACCTCGCTCGTCTCGCCGGTGGTAATTTCGATCCCCCCGCGATCCGCCTCGATGACGAGGTTGCCTCCTGGCTTAACGGTGAAGCGCTTGTTTAGGTTGCTCTCTGTCGTTTGCGCGCTGAGGCGCGCAGTGACCCCACAGGCGCCCGCTGCGATTATCAAGCACACGAGTCGTGTCGCATAGCCTATGTTCATTCTTGATTTCATAGTCGGTAATGATTTCGGTTTTCAATTCTCCATGCTGAGAGCCATTCATCATCAGAACATCATTGAGGCACAGCCGCAATCACTCTGCCTGCCACATTTCCCTCTCCTCCGGGAGAGATTTCGCCAAAAGCTGGTCGCACTTTGCTGAACCGAGGCGGCGGCGGTTTCCCCTCTCCTCCATCGGATTCCATCGGAGGAGAGGGGTAAGGGGAGAGGAGGTCATTTTCCTTTCGGTTATGGGGAAGGTAATGTTTTCCATTTGACATCCAAGCCCTCTGCAAGGTGACCTAATCATGACCAGTGCACGCCCAATTGGTCAAGCGCTCAGCTTCTTTTCCACTTACGTTTTACGCCTCACGCCCCCCGTTTAACGCTTCAACCATGTCACGTTCCACCCTATCCTCCCTCATGCACGCCGTCTTTATCGACCGCGACGGAACTCTAATCGAGGAACGTAATTACCTGTCGCGCCCCGAAGACGTCACCGTGTTTCCTGGCGCCGGCGCCGCTCTAAAACGACTCCAGGATCACGGATTCAAACTCTTTATCGTTTCCAATCAGTCCGGCGTCGGCCGCGGCTATTTCACCATGGCTGACGTCGAGCGAGTGAATTACCGCCTGCTGCAGGACTTGGGGAAAGACGGCGTGGTTTTTCAGAAGATCTATATTGCCCCCGAAGCCCCTGACACTCCCAGCCGCGGTCGAAAGCCCTCGCCTCAGTTCCTGTTTGACGCGCGGGATGAATTTGGCGCCGATTTGTCAAACAGCTACATCATCGGCGACAAACTCATCGATCTGCAGACCGGCTGGAATGCGGGCGTGAAGAAAAGCATCCTCGTTCGAACCGGCTACGGCGCCGAGCTCGAACGCGAATCTTCCGGCAGGCTGAAAGCCGCCGTCATCGTCGACCATCTCTCCGCCGCCGCCGATTGGATTTTAAAGAACTCCGATTAACCGCTGGGCTGCTCTGCTATTTGCGATCGACCTTTGCCATTTGAGATTTGCCATCGGCCATCTCCGTCCCCGTTGCTATTTGCCATCTGCAATATGGGATACGGTGGTTCCCCGTTGTAACAGTTCTAACGATTCACGTTTCAACGCATTCGTCATCGTTATTTCCCTCCTGCCCTCCGTATTCTTTCCCCTTTGACTTTCCGCGCCCCACCTTGGATCGTGGACTTTGGACTTTGGACTTTGGACTTTGGACTTAAA
>DATJGF010000068.1:0-5771 GCA_035495315.1 Candidatus Limnocylindrales bacterium | reverse complement strand
TCATTGGCCTTGAATTTGAAATGGACATTCGCGGTGCCGCACGCGAGATCGTACTTTAGAACACCTTAACAATCTTTCACGCAGCCATCTCACCCGTGATGAGCCCAGATGCCGGTGATAAGGATGATGAAGCCAGATGGTGGTTTTCCACGGCGCAGGATACAGCGGCTAGAAGACGGGACGTGCGGTGGGAAGTGTCTAATGAAACCGCTAGAATGGATCGGCGTATCGCCCATCGCTCACCGCTAGCGTTAACATGTAATTGAACGATTCCTCCATGTAACAAATCCTGTGAGATTTCCGTTAGACAACTGTGAGTAATTCACTCAACGTTTTAGTCCAACGGGTTTTATCCTGAATGCGCCTGAACCGCGCTTATCTCACCCGATGATTCGATGCTCGCATCCAGGTTAAAACCTATCGTTCAGTTTAATCCTAGACCCAAAGTTAAAATTAACTCGAAGTCGTCAATTCGTAATTAGAACGATTTTAGGGAGGCCTCGATTTAAAATGAGAATGCTTAACGTCATAGTGTATGCGATTGCACTGGTTCTTGCTGTGGCCGCTTATCTCAAGGGCGAGCAACGCCATATATTAGGCATCACCGAGGCGAGTAAAACATTTTTGCTTGTTCTGCCTACCCTGATAGGTGCGTTCTTGATAGCAGGTTATATTCGCGTCCTCGTGCCCGAGGGCGTGGTACAAAAGTGGGTTGGAGAAGAATCAGGGTTCAAGGGGATATTAGTTGGCTATTTAGCGGGGACTCTCACGTTCGGTGGACCATTCATCAGTTTTCCCATCGCAGCGTCGCTTTACCATGCCGGCGGGAGCGTTATCACCGTCACAACGTACATAACTTCATGGGCCCTTTGGGGTGGTGGGATAATCTTTTACGAGTTTTTCGATTTTGGGTCCTAAACTCTTCACCGTCCGACTGGCTGCCAGTATCCTTTTTCCTCTGCTGGCGGGGGTTATTGCTGCCTTTTTGACGAAAATTCTCTAGGGGGTGCGTAGACACAGGGCAAAAAAAGCATTTGGTCCTTCTAGGCCCCGGCCAATCGAATTGACGCGTCATTCAATTCAATCCTTAACGAAAATTGTTTCGTTCCTCGACCAAACGTCGCCGCTTTCGCTTGTAAATAACGCTTTTCTTTGCTTCCGTCCGCGTGATAAATAACGCCCGCAATGAGGAAAACTGCGCTGGGATCAATCCTGTTTGCAGGAGCAATGCTCGCCGTTGCAGTCATTGTCGAGGCGCAGCAGCCAAAGAAGATTCCACGGATAGGTTACCTAGCTGGGAACCTTACAACGATCACTTACCGCATCGACGCATTTCGTCAGGGACTGCGACAGCTTGGCTACGCGGAGGGGAAAGACATTGTTATTGAGTCGCGAAGTGCCGAGGGAAAGCTAGATCGCCTGAATGAGCTTGCGGCCGAATTGGTCCGTCTCAAAGTAAACGTAATCGTCACGGGTGGTGCCCCGCCGACACGCGCCGCCAAAGCGGCAACTGCCACGATCCCCATTGTCATGACGCAGGACCCCGATCCGGTGGGCAACGGGTTCATCGCGAGCCTTGCACACCCCGGTGGAAACATTACGGGATTATCAAACCTTGCCCCGGAGACAAGCGGCAAGCAACTGGAGCTTCTGAAGGAGATTGTTCCTAAACTCTCCCGTATAGCCGTTCTCTGGACTTCGACCGTTCCGGGCCACCCATTGCAATTAAGAGAGATCGGACTTGCGGCAGGTCCATTGAATGTGCAGCTTCAATCTTTTGACGTACTGGGTCCCAAGGACATCGACACTGCATTCCAGGCCGCAAGCAACCAGCGTGCTGAAGCTTTCATCGTGTTTGGGGGCGCCATCCTCGCTGCTCAGCGAACACGCATTTTGGAGTATGTGGTTAAGAATCGGCTCCCTGCAATCTACGCGACGCAGCCATTTATGGAGGCTGGCGGTCTTATGTCCTACGGCGTGGACTTGACCGATCTCGACCGCCGCGCCGCGACTTACGTGGACAGGATTCTGAAAGGCGCCAAGCCAGCTGATCTTCCAGTGGAGCAGCCGAAGAAGTTCGAGTTGGTCATCAATCTCAAAACCGCCAAGCAAATCGGTATTACAATTCCGCCGAACGTGCTGGCGAAAGCGGATAAAGTGATCAAGTGACACAATTTTGGATTTTAGATTTTGGATTTTCGATTAGCAGATTCGACAACAAAAAGGTTTTTCTTCTTGCTCTTTGCCCTTTGCTCTTGGCGCTTAGCGTTTCCGCTCAGGCGCAGCAACCGGGAAAAATCTTCCGCATAGGTTTCTTAGCTGCAAGCACCGCCGCCGGTAATGCTGGCCTCCTGGAGACGTTCCGGCAGGAGATGCGCAAGTTCGGATGGATTGAGGGAAAGAATATTGCCTCTGAGTACCGCTATGGAGAACAAAAACCTGAGCGCCTGCCCGAGCTCGCCAAAGACCTGGCTCGTCTCAAGGTCGATCTAATTTTGGTGGTAGCGACCCCGGCGGCATTAGCGGCAAAAGGAGCAACGAATAGCATCCCGATTGTAATGGTGAACGCCGGAGACCCCGTTGGTGTCGGTTTAGTTGCCAGTCTGGCGCGCCCCGGAGGAAATATAACTGGGAACTCGGGTTTATCGCCGGAGCTAAACAGCAAAAGGCTGGAAATACTGAAGGACGTGATTCCCAAACTTAGCTCAGTGGGGCTTCTGCGGCCGCCGCCTGTATCTTTCGCAACACCAGAGTTCCAACTCAAAGAGATCAGGCCTGCCGCTCTGGCACTGAAACTCAAATTAGAAGAGATCGAAACCCAACCCGACGCCAAAAGTTTAGAGGGCGCCTTTCAAACAGCAAAGCAAAAGCAGGTGGCCGCGATTATGACGACCTCCAATCGTCCCTTCTTCGCCCAGCGAAAGCAGATCGTCGAGCTTGCTGGAAAACATCGGCTGCCAGTTATGTATTTCGATAAGGGGTTTGTAGATGAGGGCGGCCTTATGTCTTACGGGACCGATTACGATGATCTCTATCGGCGCGCGGCTGTTTACGTCGACAAGATTCTCAAAGGCGCCAAGCCCGGCGAGCTGCCGATCCAGCAGGCAACCAAGTTCGAATTCGTCATTAATCTCAAGGCAGCCAAACAAATCGGTCTAACGATTCCAGTCCGCGTGCTCGAGCGCGCGAATCAGGTGATCAAGTAAGCAAAGAACGCCGCGACGGTGGAATTGAATTGTATTCTCCTACGACTCAATCGCGAGAGATTTGCCCGACGTGTTACAGTTGTCAGACACAGACGGATCGTAATCAATCAGCGAGGCATTGAGAGGCTATCTCGCCTCGCAAGTGAATCTGAGCTTAGAGGAATATCTACTTTAGATAGAGTTCGACATTTGCTTCATCGGAGAGTAACAATTTAACGCTCGAATCCATCAACCCACCTGAATAGGAGAAATCAATATGGCTAAACAAACAAAAACCCTACAGAAGAAGACACTGAGCGCTCCCGACGAGGTTCGAACATTCGACAAGGGCAAAGTTGAAGTGGCCACGGTTGGTACTGTCACGTTTGGTAGGGGGAGTTTCGAGCCGGGGTGGAAATGGTCTGAGTCGGTTAAACCGATAGTAAAGACGGAATACTGTGAAGCTCCGCATATTCAGTATCACGTCTCTGGTCGGCTGAGGATAAGGATGGCCGACGGAAGCGAAGAGGAGTTCGGTCCGGGAGATGTGGGTATAACACCTCCTGGTCATGACGCCTGGGTGATTGGCGATGAGCCGGTGGTGGTCATCGATATTTCCGGTATGAAGGAATACGCCAAACCAGCGGCCAAAAAGGCCACTAGAAAGCCCCCGAAACGAAAGACGAACAAAAAGAAACGCTGAGGCATCCCAGAAGCAAACGCGCGGTCAATTCGTCTTTTTATCATAGAGGATTGAACTGAAGCGTCAATCTAATGAATTTCACTATGGGCATTAGAGGTTTACGACTACGGCTCGTTGCATCAAGTGGACTGGTTGTTTTGTTAAAGTCAAAGGAGCGGGCGCTATGAAAGTATTGGCCCTGGTTTATCCCGGCATGACCCTGCTGGACTTGGTCGGTCCTCTTCAGGCTTGGAGTTTCTTGCCCGGCTACGAAGTTCAGTATGCCTGGCACCGTTCTGGTGCAGTGCCCACGGACTGCGGCCTCAGCGTGCAGGCGACCACCAGTTTCGAGGATGCTTGGAGTGATCCTGATGTCCTTTTTGTCGGCGGCGGCGCGAAGCCCGCATTGGACCTGCTGGGCGATGCCGCCACAATCGCCTTTCTAGCTGATCGCGGGTCGCGCGCCCGCTGGGTGTGCAGTGTCTGCACAGGCTCCCTGCTGCTAGGGGCCGCTGGACTGCTGCAAGGCTATCGTGCTGCGGTGCATTGGGGCGCCCGGGAAGCCTTGAATCAATTCGGCGCTGAACTCAGCACTGAGCGCGTCTGCATCGACCGCAATCGGCTCACCGGTGGCGGTATCACAGCGGGTGTCGACTTTGGTATTACCGTGGCGGGGTACTGGGCTGGAGAAAGCATGGGGCGAGTCATCGAACTGATTATGGAGTACGCGCCACAACCGCCGTATGGGACAGGCCGTCCTGATCTGGCAGACGGGCAAACCCTCGCAGCTGCGCGCACGGCGATGCAACAGGCGATGACCGGTGTATCCGCATAGAGCGGACTCAACACGGGCAGTGATTTGACTCTCCGTCACTCGTCATCATTGGTAGCGGCTCGGTGCAATTTGACGACCGTGCAAGTTTGAGATCACACCGTCACAATTTGAGTTGAAGCCATCGCGCTTGGCATAAAGCACACGCGAGTCATATTGCCGGTGCTTACTAACACATCGTTGCACCCGACCCGCTACGCCTGTGACCCCGCACGCGGCTGAACTTAAACGCTAGGGTTGCATCAAGCTGAAGGAAAAGGAGAGATGGCTTATGACGCGGGTTCTGTTGGTTGGCTACGATCCGGAGAGTGTGGATTTTTCCGACCCTGCTTTGCCACCAGGTATGACCGTACACAAGGTTCGCTCCGGCATTGAGATTGCGCTGAAGCAATTCGCTGAACGCGGATGGGAGGTCGACGTGGGCTTTATTCGGCCAGATGAAACCGCTGGGCCGACAGTGGAGCGTCAGTTGGCTTCGACGACTTATGATTGTGTTGTAATCGGTGCCGGCGTCCGCCTACCGCCCCGGCGCCTTGCAGTATTTGAATCCGTCATCAACGCCGTTCATAAGGCCGCCCCAGCCGCGGCAATTGCCTTCAACACGCGGCCCGAGGATAGCGCCGATGCTGCCGCTCGGTGGTTGAAAGGAATCTAACGTGGGTTAGCCCTGAGATTGAATTGAATTCTCCATCAACTCAGTCCTCCGAGAGCGATGCTAGATAGGACGGGCAGAGTAAGGCTCAGCACAGTTCTGGCTTGAATCGCAAATCGCTGTCAGGATTCCAGGGGAAGACTGACCGGCTGGTGGCGCTCGGCTGAAAGATCGGCAGCGAGGGTTACTTCCATCACCTGCCGCGCTTGCTCGGGCGTCACCAGCACAGGACGGTCGAGGGCCACCGCGTCGATGAAGTGGATTGTCTCTGCCTCCATTGGCCCTTGGTAGACGTGTCCTACTTGCTCCCCTGGCATGGTCGAGAGCGGCAGCACCATGCCGCCTTTCATCGTGTTCAGAACGACATCCCGGTGCGTATCGTCAATAAGGAGCACACCCTCCGTGGCGACGAACTCGATC
>DATJGF010000067.1:0-2490 GCA_035495315.1 Candidatus Limnocylindrales bacterium | reverse complement strand
GGCCAGCAATTCGCCACCGACAAATATTTTCACTCGCGACCCTCCGCGGCGGGCAGCGGATACGACGCAACCAGCTCCGGCGGGAGCAACCTGGGCCCCACCTCGCAGAAGCTGCGTGATTCGATTGCGCAAAATCTTTCTGATTATCGAACGCAAAACGGGCTGTCGACCAACACGCCGGTGCCCGCGGATGCGGTAACGGCTTCGGGCAGCGGTCTGGATCCGCATATCACCCCCGCGAATGCCGAGCTTCAGGCACCACGGGTCGCCAAGGCACGGGGCTTGCTTTTGGAAAAGGTGCGGTCAATGATCGCGCAACAGACGGTCAGTCCAGACCTGGGAATATTAGGCGATCCCGGAGTGAATGTGCTGGAGCTCAACCTGGCTCTGGATGCGCTTGGACGACCCGTCGAGTCCAGGTCTGTAGCAGACGCCCGATGAAACATTTTGTAACCTATGCGTGCCGGAGCGATCTTTGCCGAAGAGCGGCAGTTTGCTAATAGCCATCCCGAGAACCTTCTCGTCATCGAGAACCGGCCAGACGCAATTGTCATCCGCGCAGCGCGAAACAACCTCTCCCTACCACAAAAGGCTCGCTTGATCCGATACCTCGCCGCCGAAGGTTACATTCCGGCGGTGTATCAATCCTTCAACCAGGCTGCGCCCAAATTTCATCCACGAATCGACTGGATCGTGGACTGTTCTCTGGCCGTTCCTCAGCCATCCCCGCGCCAGGTGCTACCCCGCATCCTGTTTCTCGTTTTCAGTGCCGGTTTGCTCTGGCTCGTCTTGATGAGCTTTGCTTTCTTGCAGGCTCACTAAGGTCTCGAAGTTTCCACTAATGTCGTGAACGCATTTAGTGATCGCGCGCGTTGATTGGCGCACAACTCAGTGTCCTGGCAATGCGCACCGGAATCCGATATTGCTGGCGAGGTAATCCGGTGAATTGCCGTAGCGATACGCGACCCGGCAATGCTCGGCATAGAAATCCCAGTTGCCGCCACGGCCGACGCGCGTTGTGCCCGTATCAGGCCCGCGTGGATCAGTCTGCGGGTCACTGGGGTAATTGCCGGCCCAATCCCAGCACCATTCCCAGACATTCCCGGCCATGTCGTAAAGTCCGTAGCCGTTGGGAGCAAAGGAGCCTACCGGGCTCGTGTAAGGTGTGGCGCCATCATTAAATGCAGGATTAAAGCCTCGCGTTGGGCTGACGTCATAGGAATATCGGCTATCGCTGAAATAATTGGCCTGGCTGTGGGTGATGGTATCGACGTCCGACCAGGGGAAGCGATGACCCGTCGCTCCACCGCGCGCTGCTTTCTCCCATTCCGCTTCCGTCGGCAACCGATACCCGGCGTTCCAGTTCACAAACGGGGCGAAGTGGCCGGTCCTGTAAACTTGCGTCAGTTGCGAGTCGATATAACAGGCTGGAATGAGACCTTCCATTTGTGAACGGGCGTTGCACCATTTGACCATATCATACCAGTCGATGCCCTGGACCGGGTGGTTCGGGCCCTTACCGGCACCCGGGTAATCGTAGGTATAGCCGTTGGTTGCACTCCAAGTAATCACCTGGTCCCACAACGCCTTGGTGACTTCGTACTTTTCCAGGTAAAACGCGCTGACATACACCTCGTGCACCGGCACTTCATAGCTGGCGCCTTCGTTGAAAAAATCGCCCATTTCAAACGTTCCAGCGGGGATCAGCACCATAGTGGGCGGGACATTGGAAGGAGCTGTGGCGGTGAGTGCTACTACGCGGTAGAACCGTTGCGCCGAAGCAGAAGTGCTCGTATCGAGAAAAAGATACGGACTCGTTGTGACAACCACGTTGGTAAGAATCGACCAGCTTGGCTGCGACAGGTTCGTCGCACTCAGGATTTGGTTGGTCACTCCTGGATCAGCGATCACGTTCAGTTGCGGCCCATTGCTGGTGAGCGTCATCGTAAGTATCGGCGGGCCGGCTTCGGTTTTTGAAACCGTGGCGGCCAGCAGAAGCGCAGTGGACATGCCAAGTGCAGAGCGGAGACTCGACAGGTTCATGATAAAGCAATCCGGTGTGGCGGAGAACTTAAACCGGCCGAAAGTGACGAGCGACGGAGGGTTTACCCCAAATGCGTTTAATAAAACCCTCGGAAGGCCGAGCTCCGCGAGGCCCTGATTGGTTGGTCAGGGCGTGGAGGATCATGCCGCTTTTGCCGCCGCTCGCTTTTATATTTGGGCCTGCAAGAAACCGTTTGAAGGAGGGCTGCTCTTTAGGCTCAGGGAGCCGCGCGTCCGCCAGTGACTCGTCCACACCGAATCCATTCCAATTGGCCTGCCACCAATCGGCCCAGCTCCGGGCAACGTCGTAAAAGGCCTTGCGCTGCATTGCCCGTTGTTGTTCTCCGCCGTCCAGAAACGTCAGGTAAATCGCGGCATATGGCAGAGTGCGTGCGCCACCCCAACTTGGGGTCACATTTTGTGACTTCAAGATATCTAATTCTTCGT
>DATJGF010000066.1:0-20809 GCA_035495315.1 Candidatus Limnocylindrales bacterium | reverse complement strand
ATTTATCCACAAGGTCCGACAAAGTACTACAACCTGGGAGTTTGGTCGAAGGACCGCGACCGCGGCCCACGTCATAGCCAGGCGGGCCAGCATGACAGTGACGGAGATGTTTCAACGGATACTCTGATCCTGGGTCGCCCTGCCAAGGATTTGCAGGTTCGCGTCACGGTCTCTAAACCAGCCAATTCCCCCAACAAAGCAATCAAGTTTCTCGGTGTCTCGCTGGCTGACACGAATGTGACGCCGGCGCCATTGGCCGCGCGCCAGGAGGCGTGGGGAAAACTGGTGCCGGTGCCAGAACGCTCGCAGATGCCTTACCCAAACGGCAACACCCTCTGCAGCCCCGCCACCGTGTCAATGATCCTCGGTTATTGGGCGCAGGATTTGAAACGCCCTGATCTGGATCAACCGGTGCCGGAGATCGCTGACGCAATTTACGACTCGCAATGGCACGGAACAGGAAACTGGCCTTTCAACATGGCGTATGCCGGTTCATTCAATCGAATGCGAGCCTATGTGACGCGGTTGAGCGATATCGCCGAGCTCGAAGCCTGGATTGCGCGCAACTTACCGGTCGGCCTGTCGTTGGATTACGACCGACTACGCGCCAAAGGCCCGGGTCCCAACGGGCACCTGGTGGTCCTGGTCGGCTTCACCGAAAGCGGCGACCCGATCATTAACGATCCGGGAACTTCAGAGCACGTTCGAAAGACTTTCCCTCGCAAAAACCTGATCGACGCCTGGGCCTGTTCTCGCAATACGGTTTATCTCGTGTATCCGGAGCAAACGACCCTCCCAATCGATCGATACGGGCACTGGGATTCTCCCTTGACGCGTTACCGACCGCCGCCGACTTCTCAGTAGAGCAGAAACGGTTTGCGGCGTTCAGCAAAGGCCTGCTCTTCTTTCCGCCACATCGCCGCTATATCGCGCCAGGCGTGTCCCGCTTCAATCGCGCGTCGTTCACGGTCGCTGCCGAAGAGCAGGTCGATCGCAATCGGAGTCGAGACGAATTCATAGGGCTCGGTGCGCCATTGGAATTGGTCGCCTGAAAGCTTTCGCAGGGCCGCCACCAGCGCTAACCCGGTGCGCACAGGCTGAAAAGCACTCCGGTCGACAACGTGCAACTGCACCCCGCCGCATTGTCGACCGGCATGCTTTTGGAAGGTAGGTTGGAACGACACCGCGCGAAACACCACACCGGGCAGACCTTCACGGTTAAGTCGCTCAGTCACCGTCATTGCGTCCACCCAAGGCGCACCGCATAGCTCGAACGGTCGCGTCGTACCGCGCCCTTCCGATATATTTGTGCCCTCATGCAAGCATTGTCCGGGATAGACGATAGCGGTTTCCACGCTGGGCATATTGGGCGAGGGCAGAACCCAGGGCAGGCCGTTGTCTTCAAAATACATTTCGCGCTGCCAACCCTGGCACGGCACGATTTCTATCGCTGCGTTGTCGAGTTTTCGCTCGACCTGATACAACCGCGCGAGCTCACCGAGTGTCAGCCCGTGTCGCGTCGCCAGATCGTGACACCCGACGAAGCTCTCGAAACTGCTGGTCAACCGCGGGCCTTCTATTTGCGAACCGCCGATTGGATTGGGCCGATCCAGCACGACGGTGCGCAGGCCGATCAAATTAGCGGCTTCCAGACAATAGAGCATCGTGGTTTGAAAAGTGTAGTAACGCGCGCCGACGTCCTGCAGATCAATCACCAGAGTATCCAGGCCAGAGAGGTGCTGACGGGTAGGTCGCAAACTGTCTGCTGCTGTGCCATACAAACTTATCACGCGCGCAGTGGAAGTCTCGCCGGACCTTGGGCTATCGACAGGTTCCAGATCTTGTGCCTGACCAAGAAATCCGTGCTCGGGCCCGAAAAGAATTTCGACTTTTACGCCGGGTGCTGCCTGCAACAGCTCGGTGATATGCCGCAGACGCGAATCGACGGACGCTGGATGCGCGACCACACCGATGCGTTGGCCTCTCAGCCGGCGGAAATCCTCTGCGACGAAAACGTCGAGACCGGTCCTGACCCTTTGCATAACGATAGTGTGACTGAAACCTCACGTCCGGAAAAGGAACGAACAGGATTGCCCGGGAAACACACAAAGAACACAAAGCAGTCCTTTTGTGGCAATCCTCCGGGCGGCTTTCCGATTGCGTTTTGATCAACCGCTCAGCAACTTAGCGGGATGCGCAACCGACATTTCCTGATCAACGTGCTGACGGTCGCTTGGTTAGCGATCATCCCATCGTTTGCCGCCGAGGTTAGTACCAACACACCAGCCCAAGGTTCCGGCGATAAAGAATCAGCGAAAGGGGCCGGCAAAGATTCGGGGAAAGATAGCAAGGACAAAGCCAAGGAACCCGAGGAAAAACTCGTGCAAACCGAGCACACGGTTACCATCAATGGTCAGGATCTAAAATATAAGGCTACTGCGGGCACAATTCTCTTGCGTGACGAGGAAGATAAACCCACCGCCTCGATATTCTACATTGCCTACACACGGCAGGATGCTCCGAGTTCGGCACGGCCGGTGACATTTTCGTTCAACGGAGGCCCCGGTTCATCCTCCGTCTGGATGCACCTTGGGCTATTGGGCCCACGTCGCGTGCGACTGGCCGAAGACGGTTCCGCACTCCCACCGCCATATAAGCTGGTAGACAACGAATACTCCCTGCTGGACGACACTGACCTTGTCTTCATTGACCCTGTCAGCACCGGTTTCAGTCGCGCGATTCCTCCAAAAGAGGCTAAGAAATTTCACGGCTTGCACGAAGACGCGCTCTCAGTCGCCGACTTCATCCGCATTTACGTCACACGAAATAAACGCTGGAGCTCGCCCAAATTCATTATTGGAGAAAGTTACGGCACTACCCGCGCTGCGGCGCTTTCGGGCGAGTTGAGCCAGCGTCTGAGGATGAACGTTAACGGCATCATGCTGGTCTCCACAGTGCTGAATTTTCAAACTTTGGATTTCAGCGCGGGCAACGACTTGCCCTATGTCCTTTACCTGCCGAGTTACGCGGCGACTGCCTGGTTTCACAAGAAGCTCGGCACCGATCTGCAGCAGCAATCCTTGACCGAGGTTTACGACCAAGCCGAAACCTTTGCCGCGGGCGATTACAGCTCAGCCTTGTTTGGCGGCAGCTCGCTTAGTCCGGAGGCACGTAAAAAAGTCGTCGAACAGTACGCTCGGCTCACTGGCCTGACTACCAATTACGTCGATCGTGCGAACCTGCGAATCCCCCTTGGCCGTTTTGCCGCCGAACTGTTCATCGACGAGAACCGGGTTATTGGACGTTATGACAGTCGGTATGTGGGTTACATTCGCGACCGGCTGTCCAACCGCATGGAATATGATCCCAGCTACGAAGCAGTCGCCAGCGCCTTTGCGTCGACTTTCAATAATTATGTGCGCACGGAGCTGAATTATGAGACCGACCTGCAGTACGAAGTGCTGACGTCGGTAGGGCCGTGGAATTGGGACCAGAACAACGGCTACGTCGATGTTGCCGAAACGCTCGCCAATGCGGTGACCCGGAATCCATTCCTACGAGTTCATGTTTCCAGCGGCTATTACGACCTGGCGACACCGTTGTTCGCAACGCGTTATACCTTCGACCACCTTAACATCGATTCCAGCCTGATGAAGAACTTCACGTTGGACACCTACACAGCTGGACACATGATGTACCTCAATTTAGCGGATCTGAAGAAATCGAAGACGGATCTGGCGAAGTTCATAGCCAGTGCGATACCAGCGTTGTAGCGTCAGGCGTCTCGGCTGACGTAGAGGACGGCGTCTCGCCGTCCATATTAATGTAGCAGTTAGCGCTTTGCTCCGCCGGGCAGGATGCCGGGCTCTATGGCAGGCGAGACGCCTGCCTCTACAGTCCAGACGGCCCGGATCGCGTCTTCATCGCCAAAGCCATCCGGGACTGCCGGGCTTGCGTTATTGGCGTAATACCAACGTTTGTGATCGAGAGGAGAGACCAATGTTCGGCTTCCCGGCATTTCCAGATGCCCATTTGGGTCGGTATGTCGCACCCAATCTGAGGCGTACTGGAGCCAGTTGCTGCGGTACTGTGGAGTCTGATGCGCAAACCAGGTGATTTCGTCATAACCCCAGATCCAGATACCACCGGCGCCAGACTGTCCTGGTTGTTTGCTGACGCCCCAGTTATCTATCTCCACTAGGTAGGGCAAGTGCTCGCAGGCCCACCCGCTAAAGGTCGTTCCACCCTTGCTGCGGCCATAGATGCCATCAGAAAATCCAACTTTCAGGATTGCTTCCTGCGGCTTATCCGGCAGCTCCATGATGCGCAGCGGGAAGGAATGGAAATCCATCAGCAGGTGGTGCCCGTCACGCACCAACCCGCCACTCGGAACGTGTGAATCGCACAGGACGATGTGTCGGCGGGCGTGTTTAGCCGCATGTTCTCGAATCAACGTCAGCACCTGCGAATAGTGATCGAGATTCCGGTCATTGTGGTTCATGAGCTCGGTTTGGCCGAAATGGATCGCCTCGCAGCCTAGGTCGATGAAGGATGCCCCTAAAAAGTAAAACCAGAGTTTGGTTTCCGGCCGGCTCGCATCCGGCACCGATTGTCCCGGACGCCAGTGGTCTTTGAAGCGCCCATCCGGATAAAGCATGTCCTGGTAACGAAAATTTCTTTTTCCCCCAGGAAGACCGACCGCGGAGAACGCCCAGTCCGGCACAGGCACTTGTTCGACTTGCGTGGTGACGATTTCAAAGATGCAAGCTTGCAGGATCATGTCCGAATCCGCTGCAAGGACCTGTGGTACTTGACGTTTCGCCCGCTCAAGGTTGGCCAGGAGATTGGCTTCACCGCCCCAGAGACAAAGGCTGCGTCCGATAAACTTAGCACCGATGCTTTTGAGCATCCGGACATTGTCATTGAGGTCACCGCGGCCGTTGAGCAGACCTTCCATCGTAATCGCTCGAGACAGATAGTTCTCCAGCACCTCGCGCGAGATCGTGCCGTCGAAATGATATTGATCTTTATCTTGTGCCGTCAGAGCCCCGAATGTGGCAAATGACCCGAGGCCAACAAAAGCGACGGCGATCGCGCTAGGTACAATGTGGTTAAGAATCTTGAACCTTGGCATGGAGCGGGTCTTTCGTGGTCGAATGAAGCTCATGCTGCGGACTTCATCTGCCGATAACGACGGATCAGATTGTTGGTGGAGCTATCATGTGCCAGGGGCGGCTCGCTTGGACTCTCGAGTTCTGGAATGATGCGTTGGGCAAGGGCCTTGCCGAGTTCAACGCCCCACTGATCGAAGGAGTTGATGTTCCAAATGACTCCCTGCGTGAAAACGCTGTGTTCATAAAGGGCGACTAATTTGCCAAGCACCGCCGGTGTGAGCCGCTGCGCAAGGATGGTGTTTGAAGGACGATTCCCTTCGAAGACTCGGTGCGGTACGAGTCGTGGCCGCGTGCCTTCCGCTTTGACTTGCTCGGCGGTCTTGCCAAACGCCAATGCCTCGGCCTGGGCAAAGACGTTCGCCAGCAACATATCGTGGTGCCTTCCTAGCGGCGTTAAAGCCTGGGCAAAGGCGATGAAGTCGCATGGGATCAGGCGTGTTCCTTGATGAATCAGCTGATAAAAGGAGTGCTGGCCATTAGTGCCAGGTTCGCCCCAGAAAATGGGACTAGTGTCGTAGCGGACCTGTTTTCCGTCGAGCGTTACGTGCTTGCCGTTGCTCTCCATGGTCAACTGCTGCAGGTAAGCCGGGAACCTCTTCAGGTACTGCTCATACGGTAGAACAGCAATCGTCGCTGCATTGAAAAAGTCAGCATACCACACCACCATTAGCGCCATCAGGACGGGAAGATTCTTCTCGAATGGTGCGGTGCGAAAATGCTCATCCATCTCATGAAAACCGCACAGCATCGAACGAAAATTCTCGGCGCCCATCGCGAGCATGGTTGAAAGCCCGATTGCCGAGTCCATCGAGTAACGGCCACCGATCCAATCCCAGAAGCCGAACATGTTGGCAGTATCGATGCCGAAGGCGGCAACCTTTTCCGCGTTCGTCGAGACGGCGACGAAATGCTTGGCTACCGCCGCCCGATTTCCCCCGAGGCCATTCAGCAACCAATTACGCGCAGTTTCAGCGTTCGTCATGGTCTCGAGTGTTGTGAACGTTTTCGAGGAAACGATGAATAAGGTCTCAGCCGGATCGAGGTCGCGGGTCGACTCGAAGAAGTCGATACCGTCTACGTTGGAGACGAACCGAAAGGTCAGGTTGCGATCGGTGTAGTGGCGCAGGGCTTCATACGCCATGACGGGGCCAAGGTCTGAGCCGCCAATGCCAATATTGACAATATTGCTGATCGGCCTTCCGGTGAAACCCTTCCATTCGCCGTTGCGCACGCGATTCGAAAAATCGGCCATCTTGTCGACAACTGCATGGACCTCCGGAACGACATTTTTGCCATCGAAAAGAATCGTGGCGTCTTTCGGGGCGCGCAACGCAACGTGCAGAACCGCGCGGTTTTCCGTGACATTGATTTTTTCGCCGCTGAACATCGCTTCCATCCGCTCGCGCAGGTTCGATTCTTCCGCCAGCGCGATCAGTAATTTCAGCGTCTCATCCGTAATACGATTTTTTGAAAAATCGAGGAACAGCCCTTCGGTTTCAACGGTCATCCGTGTCCCACGTTCAGTGTCAGTCCGGAATAAATCGCGAAGATGAACCGGGGCGATAGTTTTGTGATGGGCGGAAAGTGCCTTCCAGGCAGGTCGCCGGGTTAGTAGTTTCAGGGTCGTTTTCATAACTTGAGAGCTGTAGAAAGTTCGATAGTGAAGCCGAGTGAACTATAACCTTGTGTAATAAGTCTCATCTAAGCGCTTCAAGCGTATCACTTAAGTGAATTAGTCACAATGAGTTGAGCTTCAGCAACGATTTCATCGAGATGTTTTTGATCCCGAAAACTCTCGGCGTAAATTTTATAAATATTTTCCGTGCCGGACGGCCGAGCAGCAAACCAGCCGCTGGCGGTGACCACTTTTAGGCCACCCATTGGAGCGTTATTGCCTGGCGCGCGCGTCAACTTTGTCAGAATTGGTTCACTGGCCAATCGCGACTCCTTAACGGCTTCCGGGGAGAGTTTTTGCAGTTTTGCTTTCTGGTCGGGGGTCGCCGGGGCGTCGATGCGTGTGTAATATGGCGTGCCGAATTCGGAGGTCAGTTCACGGAAATGCTCGCCGGGATCCTTCCCGGTCCGCGCGGTAATTTCCGCCGCAAGCAGATCCATAATTATTCCATCTTTGTCGGTGGTCCAAACGGCCCCGTCCCGCCGCAGGAAGCTGGCCCCAGCGCTCTCTTCACCGCCAAAGCAAAAGGACCCATCAAAGAGACCAGGGGCGAACCATTTGAACCCGACGGGGACCTCGCAAAGGGTGCGTGCCAACTTCCGCACTACTCGATCGATCATGCTGCTGCTGACGAGCGTCTTGCCCACTGCAGCTTTCGTTGACCACTCGGGGCGCTCAGTCAACAAATAACGAATCCCGACAGCCAAAAAATGGTTCGGATTCATCAGGCCGATCGAAGGCGTGACGATACCATGTCGGTCGGAATCAGGATCATTAGCAAAAGCGACGCGGAATCGATCTTTGAGTGCGACCAATCCGGCCATTGCATAGGGACTTGAGCAATCCATCCGAATCTTGCCGTCATGGTCAACTGTCATGAAAGAAAATGTCGGATCGAGCCGTGGATTCACCACCTTAATGGCAAGCTTATAAACGGAGTTGATCGGCTCCCAATAAGGCAAGGCAGCCCCGCCGAGCGGATCCACGCCAAGCTTTAGACCGGCGGCGCGGACGGACTCCATATCGATCACATTCCGCAAATCATTGACATAGGGCATCACGAAATCCTGCTGATGGGTTGTCGATGCCTTGAGCGCTTTTGCCAAGGGCAGGCGAATCACGCCGGAGTTGTTTCCTCGCAGCAACTCGTTGGCCCGGTCCTGCACCCGGCGCGTGACGTCGGTGTCAGCCGGTCCTCCATTGGGTGGATTGTATTTAAAACCGCCGTCTTCGGGAGGGTTGTGCGATGGCGTGATCACAATCCCATCAGCGAGATGATCCTTACGACCTCGGTTCTGGACCAGGATCGCCCGGGAAACAGCCGGCGTAGGTGTTACGCCATCACCGGGCTGGATAATAGTCTCGACACCGTTGGCGGCGAGCACTTCGAGTGCCGTGCGTTGCGCGGGACTCGACAGCGCGTGCGTATCCTTACCCATGAAAAGAGGTCCATCGATACCCTTACTGTGGCGGTACTCACAGATCGCCTGAGTGATTGCCAGAATATGTGATTCGGTGAAGGTCCCGTGCAACGAGGAGCCTCGATGGCCACTGGTACCGAAGCTGACGAGCTGATTCGGATCATCCAAAGCGGGCTTACGTTCGTAATAATCGCGTTCGAGCCGGGCCAAATCCACCAACAATTCTTTTGGGGCGGGTTTTCCAGCAAGAGGTGAGATAGGCATGGAAATTCAAAATTTTTTCAAAGACACGCTTTGGGTTCAGTACGACAGGTCCTGGATTGTGTGTTCATCACGACTGCATTCGTTATCTATTATGCATGCGGCAGTCTTATCCACACCCCGCCCCAAGGTCGATACAACTTTTAACCACCCAGCCGAGCCATCGAATCTCTCAGCGGCCCATCGCCGCGCCATTGCTCCGCCTATTTGCGTTGTCTGACTAACCTTGCCTCGGTTCCTTCAAGGGGGAGGTCCCGACTGACCTTCCAAAACGAGCGCTTTCCATCCCTCAATGGCCTACGAATGATTGTCTACCTTTGGGACACGATACCTCAACGGTCCGCCTATCATGCAGCTTTGGAACGAGGACAACTTTCCATGTCAACGACGTTCTTTGGGTTGGACCTCCGCGGAACAAAACGCCAGGACGTCCGGCATTTGTTGAAGTCATGGCCTGAAGACCCGAACCGCAATATCAGGCAACCTGAGAAACGGATCCACCGGCGTGTCATCTCTTTTTTGCGCTTCTTGCGTTGGTGTTGGGTTCGATGCGATTTGAACGGTCTCAGGGCCGACATGGCACAACCCTTGCAGTCTCAAGGTCAAATGGGCGGCCGGGCGGGAAAGGCTTCAAGCAGCGTAACATTCGCGTCCCTTTCGGATCCGCAGGACCTGGTAACGACTTGAAACTGAATTCAAATCAGAACCTGACCACGTTCACGCGTGTGATAATCCCCACCGCGTTTCACTTCCTCGGTGTTTCACCCCCCCCGGAGGATTATGCACTTAGATATTTAAACGGCCTATTTGATCTCTCCTATGAACCGAATCATACTCAATCAAATCGAGTTGCCTCCCGAACCGATCGACCAGCGAACGGGATATTTTCTGCCAATTCGCACGATTCAAGATCGTGGTGGCTTTTTGACGATCCTGAAGCTCCGGGAAATCAAGCGTCGCCGACGCCGCACTACAGACTCGGAATAGACGCGTTCTGAGTAAAGCAACCCAATCCAAATTGAAACCTTCTTCCCCCATTGCGCTGCCTTGCGCTGCACTCGACGGCAGACTCGCCTGACTTGGACGGCGGAGCGCTATACCTTATTTGGGGCCAGAATGCCTACGCTTTGCCATTGAATTTTTCTTTTTGACTCTGAAAAGATCTGTGACAACGTTACCGGCAAATCAGGCCTGAATGATAATGAAACGATTAGCTCTTATTTGTTTAACCACGTTGATTTCACTCTCGTTTTTCACGGCACACAGCGCAGAAAATGAGAAGGGATCTTTGCATGTAGATCCCAGCAAACTTCCGCCGGCTTTAGACAAAAAAGATGTAACCTACTCTACGGATATTAAACCTCTTTTCGAAAAATCCTGCGTGAAGTGCCACGGGGCAGAAAAGCCAAAAGGCAAGCTGCGCCTCGATAGCCTCGAAGGGACCTTAAAAGGCGGTGAAGACGGCAAGGTGGTCAGCCCCGGAAAAAGCGCTGAAAGCATGCTGGTAATTAATATAGCGCATCTCGGGGATCCCGATGATTACATGCCCCCGCCTAAGAACAAAGCTGGCATTCAACAACTGACCAAGGAAGAGATTGGCCTGATCCGCGCCTGGATCGATCAAGGCGCAAAGTGACACAAGCCAACTCCGTTGGATTTCACAACCTCTTAGCCTGAGCGTTCCTGGATGGCTTCATTGACGGCCTCGGACAGCACGTCCAGTCCTTCCCTGACAGCCTCTTCGTTGATAATGAGCGGGGGGGCTATCTTGACGGTTTGGCCCCAGGCCCCAACCGGGGCGAATAATAAGAGCCCTTTGTAGAAGCAAAGCTGGATGACACGGTGGGCCAGTGCATGATCGGGCTCCTTTTGGCCTGGCACGGTCATTTGCAAACCGGCGACAAGACCCCGGCAACTGTAGCGGCCGATGACCTGGTTATGACGTGCCTGAATCGCGGCAAGCCCCTGATCGAGCACCTGACCCATTCGCGCCGCATTTGCAGTTAAATCCTCGTTTACGATTTTTTTAAGGTTCGCCAGCGCAGCGGCGCAGCAGACCGGGTTTCCGGTGTGGGTGCTTGTCATGGAACCCGGCGCGAACTGATCCATAATTTCAGCACGGCCAATTACTGCCGACAATGGCAGCGAACTGCTGATTCCTTTTCCGCAGCAGATCACGTCCGGCACCACGCCATAATGCTCAAACGCCCAGAACTTTCCGGTCCGCCCAAATCCAGCCTGCACTTCGTCGAAAATCAGCAAGGCCTGATAAGCTTTGCACCAATCAGCCAGGCGGCGGATGTACTCGGTTGGGGCAAAATCCGGTCCGACGCCTTGGTAGGTCTCGAATAAAACGCCTGCCACTTCCGCCGGACGAATTCCCTTTGCCTTCAGAGCAGCCAAAAAGAATTCGAAACTTGTGTCTTCGGTCCAATACCCGTCCGGAAAAGGCACCTGCACAATGGCTGGATCCTCGTTGACGATCCAACTTTTCTGGCCGGGAATACCTCCAGCCTGCTGAGCGCCCAACGTCCGCCCGTGAAAGCCCCGCTCGGCTCCAATGATCGCGATTTTTTTCGGGCCACCGACGCGCAACCCGTGCGCGCGCGCAAGTTTGATTGCACATTCGGTGGCTTCAGAACCGGTCGTCAGCAAAAAGACCTTCTTGAGCTCCGGCGGCGCGAGTTTCGCAAGCTCAGCAACCAACTCCGCGCGTTCTTCGCTGGGAAAAACATAGTTGTGCAACAGCGGTCGATTAATTTGTTCGACGATAGCGGCGCGCAGTTCAGGGGCCGCGTGACCGCAATTAGTCACCAACACACCGCTGCTCCAGTCCAACCATTGGTTGCCGTAGCGATCATAGACCGAGACACCCTCGGCACGATGCCAGACCAAAGGCGGCTGGCCTCGCATTGATTGAGGCTCATACTCGCGCAATTTTTGCAACACACTCAGTGAGTCGGGATGCGGCAAAGCGGAACAAATTCTCCGGTACTTGGTCTTAAGTTCGGGGACGGCTCGCGGCTCGACACTGAATTCATTGCGCATGCGCGCATTTAAACACGTACGAGGCTGGCTGAACACTGCTAAGACACAAATTAGGCTTTCCAGAGATAGCGCTCGACCTATGCTCGCAGGCCGATGATCGGGACGATTTTCAATGTGGTGGGAATTCTGATTGGTGGCCTGCTGGGATTGACTACCAAAAAGACGCTCTCACCCGCAGCGGAGGCGCAGCTGAAAATAATTTTGGCGGCGCTGACGGTGTTTTTTGGACTGCGTCTAACCTGGTTGAGTTTGAGTGGCCCGATGCTGCTGCTGCTGAAACAGGGCGTAATTATCATTCTCTCGTTAATCCTGGGAAAACTGACCGGAAAACTCTTGCGCTTACAGAAATTCTCGAACCGCCTGGGGCAATATGCACACCAACGCATCATTGCAGCGCAAAGTTCCCCAGCGCATCCTGCAAGTGATGGCTTCACACCTTGTGCAGTTTTGTTTTGTGCCGCGCCGTTAGGAATCATCGGCGCAATCCAGGACGGGCTTTCGCAGACGGGTTTCTTTTATCCGCTGCTTATAAAAGCTGTCATTGATGGTTTGGCGAGCCTCGGATTGGTTCGCGTGCTGGGCTGGGGCGTACTTCTTTCGGCGATCCCCGTGCTGGCACTTCAAGGAACCATTACGCTGGCGTGCTCTCATTTACTCGGGCCATTCCTTGCCGCGCGAGGGTTGCTCGATTCGATCAATGCCGTTGGCGGTTTGCTGTTGTTCTCCATCGCGCTTGTTATGCTGGGGCTAAAGAGAATCGAGTTAACCGATTACCTGCCCAGCCTTATTTTTGGCCCTATGCTAACCTGGCTGTGGCGATAATGGGGTCCAGAACAGCAAGCGATCCGTTCTAGGGTTAAGACCCCATTTGAGAACGATTCGATCGGTTTAAAATCGCGGTTATGCAAGACGGTCCAATTTGCCCTCCTCTGAATTGTGCATCTACGGATGCGGACTCCTCCTTTAATGTCGTCATTGCCTATGAAGACTTCGAGAGCGGCAAGCATGCGAAGAAGACTTATGATTTCCTGGTGGAGAACCTCGGGCGCGATTGCCGCTTCACCAATCAGATGTGGAAATTCGATGTACTGATGTTGCCCAAGCTCCGCGACATCGCGGTCGAAGACGCAGCCACCGCCGACATCATCATGATTTCCAGCAACGGGGGCGATTTACCAGATCACGTCAAAGCTTGGATTGACGCATGGCTGCCTATCCCCCCAAGTCCTCTGGCGCTAGTCGCTCTGTTTGCGCGTAAAGGTGAGGAGGAGCGGCAAGTCAATTCTGCTCAGCGTTACTTGGCGCAAGTTGCGCAAAAAGGCAATATGGAATTCTTTGCCGAACCCGAGGTGTGGCCTGGTCGCGAAAACGATAAATATAGCGGTGATCCAAATCGTTCGAGGTTCAGCGAAAACAGCTTATCCAGCTTGGCCGGTTTTGTTCAACGCGACGTGAGTTCGCCGCGTTGGAACGTGACCGATTAATCTCGGCGAGCCCATTCGCAGGATCATCTGCGACAGAATTGTAAAGAGGAGTGTTCCCCTTCCCTGCGGTCCATTCGTCGGCGGCATTAATCTGATGTATTGTGCCTCAAGACGGAATCTCCCACGGGAGCGGTTTCATGAGTTTACGAGAGTACAAAGCCAAACGCGACTTTCAACGCAGTCCCGAACCGCGAGGGCGAACAGATGAAAGAAAGGAACTCCATGGCCCGAATTTCGTCGTGCAAAAACACGCCGCCTCGCACTTGCACTACGATTTTCGGCTGGAATTGGAAGGGGTTCTCAAATCGTGGGCGGTGCCAAAGGGTTTTCCGACACGGCGTGGAGAGAAGCACCTGGCAATCCAGGTGGAAGATCACCCTTTCGATTACCGGGATTTCGAAGGGACCATACCCGAAGGCAGTTATGGGGCAGGCACAGTTATGGTGTGGGACAAAGGGACCTACGAGGTTGTGGGAGGAGCCCCTATGCAAGCTCTACAATCCGGTAAACTTCATTTTATTCTTCATGGAAAAAAGCTCAAAGGTGAATGGGCTCTGATTCGCATGCGCAGCACCGAGCAGGAGCAGAAACCCCAATGGCTGTTGCTCAAGAGCGTCACTGATTTGCCACCACTTTCAAAATCTGCAGCACAACGTTCGGTTATAAGCAGGCGCACTTTAGACCAGATCGCCTCCGCCCAAGTAAAACGCGTGTGGAGCAGCAATCGCGGTGCGAACGGCAAGAGTGAGAGCCGCAAGCTTGTCCGACAGCAACGCGCAACCGCTCCGGAGGACTTGCATTCTTTAGCTGAGTCGCTCGGTATTGATCTCAGAGAATTGCCCAAGGCACCAGCACGCTACGTCGAACCGATGAAAGCGTTACTGCGCGACGAGCTTCCCAAAGGTGAGGACTGGGTTTACGAGGTAAAATTTGACGGGGTTCGCGGTTTGCTAGTGAAGAATGAGAAAGCACTAAGCCTATTTTCCCGGACAGAAAAGAACTTGAGTCTCAAGTATCCAGCCATTATGGACGCCTTACGCCGGCTGGCGGCCGACCAAGCGGTCCTGGATGGGGAAGTGGTCGCGCTCGATCCGGAAGGTCGTTCGTCATTTCAGCTGCTGCAATCGTATCATCGCGCTGGCAGCAGACGGCCGCCGCTTTTGTATTATGTTTTCGATTTGTTGAATCTTCAGGGTCGGGACCTTTCTGGCCTGCCCCTTTGGCAACGCAAAGCAATGGCCCAAGCGCTGGTTGCTTCGCTCCGGTCCACGGTCCGATTCTCGCCTAGTATTCAAGCCGATTCAGAACGCCTCGTGAAAGAAATGAAAAATAGGGGGCTTGAGGGCCTGGTAGCAAAGCGAAAGGACTCGACTTATGAATCCGGCCGCCGGACTGGAGCATGGGTAAAGTTTAAATGGACCCGGGAACAGGAATTTGTCATAGGCGGCTATACTCGGCCAAAGGGAGCGCGCGAGCACTTTGGAGCGATTTTGATCGGGTATTATCAAGGAAAACAGTTGATATTTGCCGCGAAAGTGGGAACAGGCTTTGACGAGCAGACCCTGGCCCGCTTGCATCACACATTTCAAAAATTGACTCGCCCCGATTGCCCCTTTGCAAACCTGCCCGAAAAAAGGAGCACCAGCGGTGGATTGACCGCTACTGAGATGAAGGCATGCACCTGGCTCGAACCCAGACTTGTCTGCCAGGTCCGATTTTCGGAATGGACACGCGACCACCACCTCCGCCAACCCGCTTTCCTGGGTCTCCGGGAGGACAAAAACGCTAAAGAAGTGGTGCGCGAGGAACCAGCCTAGGGCCAGTGGGCAAGTTTCGTCTCGTCACCTCCGGCCGGCCTTCTAAACTTCGCTTATGACCAAAGTTCGATTGGGACTGATTGGGATGGGAAACATTGGACAGCACCATGCCAATTACCTTACAGGCGGCAAGATCACAGGTGCTGAACTGGTCGCCATTTCGGACGCTGTGCCCGCCAAACTCGAGAAGTACGCCTCACTCAAAAGATTTGGAGAAGGTGAGGCACTGATCAGCTCTGGCCTGGTGGACGCCGTAATCATTGCGACGCCTCATTATCAACACACAAGTCTAGGGATCACGGCGCTGCGGCAAGGCCTCCACGTTATGGTCGAAAAGCCGATCTCGGCGCACAAGGCCGATGCCGAACGGTTGATTGCCGCCCACGCCGAAAATCCCAAGCTGGTCTTCGCAGGGATGTTTCAGTTGCGCGCCGAACCTCGCTATCAAAAGATTCAAGCCCTCATTCGGAACGGCGAATTGGGTTCAATTGTACGGGTCAGCTGGATTATGACCGACTGGTTCCGGACGGAAGCCTATTACGCCAGCGGCGGCTGGCGAGCGACCTGGCGCGGCGAGGGCGGCGGCGTCTTGCTCAATCAGTGTCTGCATAATCTCGACATCATGCAATGGTTGCTGGGGATGCCCGCCCGCGTACGAGGCTTTTGTCAACTCGGCCGCTTCCACGACATCGAAGTTGAGGACAATGTGACGGCGTATCTGGAGTATCACGCCGCAGGCACCGGGACGTTTGTTTCCTCGACGGGCGAGGCGCCGGGCGCCAATCGTTTTGAGATCGCAGGCACCCGCGGCAGGCTCGTGTTGGAAAACGACAAACTGATGTTTACGCGGAACGAAGTGGATATGGTGCAGTTCAGCAAGACGGCCCGGCTCGGTTTCGCCAAACCCGAAGTGTGGCAAGTGGACATCCCATTTGTGAACGCGGCGAACCCGCATGCGATCCTGATGCAAAATTTCATCAATGCCATTACTCAAGGTGAACCGCTAATTGCGCCCGGAGAGGAGGGCATTCACTCGATAGAATTGGCGAATGTCATTTTATACTCCTCGTTAACCGGACAGACTATCGAGTTGCCTCTAAATAGTCAGGCGTATGAACAAAAGCTGCAGAAACTGATTGCTGAGTCAAAACACGAAAAGAAGACCGCTGAGATTTCAAACGAAGATTTTACCCGGTCGTTTATACGTTGAACCTCAGGAGGCTGAGCGCCTGCGATAAGTCCCTTCTGGTAGGGAAAAATAAAATGTCGCCCCTTTGTTGAGTTCCCCTTCGGCCCAGGTGCGCCCGCCGTGCCTGTGAATGATGCGTCGAACATTTGCCAGCCCAATGCCGGTACCCTCAAAATCCGACGCTCGGTGCAGGCGTTGGAAGACGCCGAACAATTTATGGGCGTAGCGCATGTCAAAGCCGACACCATTGTCCCGAACGAACACAATTCGCTCACGCTTCCCGGGATTGCTGCCAATTTCAATCCGCGCCTGCTTGCGAGTCCGGGTATACTTGAGAGCATTGCTGATGAGATTTAAGAGCACCTGTCGCAGCAGCGCGGGATCGGCATCGACTTCCGTAAGTTCTCCTATAATCCACTCGATGTCGCGGCCTTCAGTTTCCTGGCCCAAATCGCGGATCATGCCTTTGACTACCTCCGTCAGATGAATTCTTGTCTTCTTCAGCTCCGCGCGAGCGGTGCGGGAAAAGGCGAGCAGATCGTCAATCAACCGGCCCATTTGCCTGGCTGAACCGGCGATGGTTTCCAGGTGTTGAGTCGATTCGGTGTCGAGCGCGTCGGCGCTGCAACCACGGAGAATCTCGACAAATCCTTCAATGTGTCGCAGCGGAGCGCGTAAATCGTGCGAGACGGAATAGCTGAAAGCCTCCAATTCCTTATTCGCCTCCTCCAATTCGCCGGTCCGTTCGGCCACCCGCCGTTCCAAGTCGGCATTAAGCCGGCGGATCTCCTGTTCGGTCTGCTTGCGCTCCGTAATGTCATGAGCAATGACTTGCGCTGCGGTTTTGCCGGCAAAAACCAACGGGGCGGCGGCGACTTCTACATCAACTGGCGTGCCGTCCAGGCGGAGCCATTTTTGTTCCATAAAGGGAATCGGTTTTCCCTCAGAAATCATTCGGCGCCGGCGCTGACGTACCCGCTCCCAGTAATCCGGATGCACGAGCTCTCGCACGCTGCGGCCGATCAATTGGTCGGGATTGCCCGCCCGGAAAAGCTTCACTCCGGCGGAATTAATAAAAACAATTTTTTCCTCAATCTGAACGAACAGGGCATCGGGCGAGAGCTCGACTAGTGTCCGGTAGCGCTCCTCACTGGATAGCAGCGCTTCCTCCGCTTTCTTGCGTTCCTGGCGGAATTCGGCCTGCCGCAAAGCCCGATGGATCGCCGGAGGTAAGGCGTTGAGGCGGTGTTTCAGGATAAAATCGGTTGCCCCGCTCTTTAGAGCCTGAATCGTCATCTCTTCGCCCAGTGAGCCGGTGACGAAAATAAAAGGGGTGTCCGGCGCCTCGCGCTGCGCTATCGACAAGGCACTGAATCCGTCGAATGCCGGCAAGCCGTGATCCGACAGGATCACCGACGGATGGAATCGTTCGAGTTCTCGCACGTATTCCGGTTCGGTGTCAACGCGTTTAAAAGAGAAATCAAATCCGCCTTGCTTGAGAGTGTGTTCGACGAGTGTCGCGTCTTGCACTTCGTCCTCGACCATCAAAATACGTAGCTTCTTTTCGATAAGCCGGAAACTGGTTAAACGGTTTCGCCACAGTCCATGGCCGGGTCGAGCCAGAACCACATCCTGAAACATGCTTGGTAGCTGTGGGCGGGTCAAGTCGGACACTCGGAATTGGCCGGGATTTTTCTGACTTTGCCGTTGGGGTGCGCGGTATCCGAGAGCTAGGTTTTCACCCACTTACTCACTGCCCGGTGCCGAAATAGGATTGGGGCAGTCGTATGGCAACCGACACAGCAGTCCTCTATCTGTCACCTAAAGCGTGTCTCCGGCTTTGGTCCGGCCTCCGTTTTTTCCTCCGGGTCGCCCGAGAGCGCGCACGTACCGGGCTGGAATCGCGTCGGAACACTCCTGGGCAGTGCGAAACGCACGCAATCTGGTTTTTGGGATTTTTGGATTTTGCACCGGGCTCACGAACGGCAGGAATACTTCGCCTCCTTAAGGTGAAGTCGGTTGCCAACATTGCTGCGTTGGTCGGCCCGGCTGCATTGATTTGTTCAAAACCATGACTGAAACCAAGTCACCGCTCGTCGGCCAGGCCAATGTCAAGGCAACTGCGCGTCCGGGAGACGCGTTTGCAGGTGCGCTCGGACGGTTTCCTCTCTCATTCATGCAGGAGAGCCTATGGTTGATTCACCAGATGGCGCCCGATATTTCGGCTTACAACATTCCTGAAGCGCGACATTTCAGGGGGCGGCTGGATGTCCCTGCGCTGCAAATGAGTCTGGATGAGCTCCTGCGCCGGCATGAATCACTTCGAACCGTCTTCCTGAATCACGATGGAAACCCAAGCCAGATGGTATTGCGGCCAGGCCGCTTCTCGTTTGAGTCAAAGGATCTCAGCCACCTGAAACCGAACGCGGACGAACTGCAATGCCTGTTGAAAGCAGAAGCCGGACGTCCCTTTGATTTGGAAAACGGCCCGCTTGCCAGGGCTACTTTGTTCCGCTTGGGCAAGGAAGAGCACGTGCTCTTAATCAATCTCCATCACATTATCTGCGATCAATGGTCGCTCAATTTGTTGTTCGAAGAGCTCGCACGAAACTACCGCGCCATTTCCTCAGGCAGTTTTATATCAGCCGCCGAGTTACCAATCCAGTACGCCGATTTTGCGGTGTGGCAACGCGAAACTCTGAAGGATCAAGCATTACAAGAACTCCTTGAATACTGGCGAAAAAAGCTGGATGGAGCGCTGCCGCGCCTGGCTTTGGCGATGGATTTTCGTCGCCCGTCGTTTCTTTCCTTTCGTGGCCACACGCAGTTTTTCACCTTGCCCATCGAGCTGACCCAGGCTTTGAAGCAGCTGAGCCGTTCTCAAGGCGTGACATTGTTCATGACCTTAATCGGAGCTTTGAAGGTATTCCTAAATCGCTATTGCCATCAGACGGATATTGTGGTCGGCGCGCCCATGACCCGGCGGGATCCAGTCGAGACCCAATGCCTCATCGGTCATTTCGTCAATACCCATCCCTTGCGGACGGACCTCACGGGCAACCCATCGTTTTGCGAACTCCTACATCGAATTCGCGAGACAGTATTGGGCGCCGATGCGCACCAGTCTGTCTCGGCAGATCAGGTATTGCGCCAGTTACGGACCGAGGGTACGCAGAGAACCCAATCGCTCTTCCAGGTTGTCTGCGGTTTGCAGCCATCTCCAAGCCTTGAAAGCTATGGGTCAGACCTATTCGTCGATCGCATGGAAGTTGACAACGGTGGCTCAAAGTTTGATTGGACCCTGTTATTTACGGAATCCAGCCGTGGACTGGACCTTCGCTGTGAGTACAGCACTGACTTGTTTGAGCCGACGACTATCACTCGCTGGGTCCGCCATTTTGAAACCTTGCTGAAGGGCATAACTGCACAACCCGAGTGGCGTCTATCGAAATTTCAACTATTAACCGAAGCCGAGCGAGTGCGTTTATTGTCACAACCACAATGCTCAAGTGAGCCGCAGATCGAAACGTGCATTCATGAGAGGTTCGAGCAGCAAGCAATGGCCTCGGAGGGAGCAACAGCTATTACCCTGGGTCGGCAAACCGTCTCGTATGGGGAACTAAACGCCCGAGCCAATCAATTGGCGCGGCACTTGCGCCGATTGAATGCCGGCCCGGAAACGCCTATCGCACTGTTTCTTGAGCGATCAACGGAGATGATTGTTGCCATCCTGGCGGTTTTGAAAGCCGGAGCGGTATACGTCCCAATCGACCCCACCTATCCGAAGGAACGTCTCCGCTTCATAATGGAAGACACCGGCGCTCCGATTGTCCTCACTCATGAAAACCTCAGGGAAGCGCTCGGTCCTACGGCCGCAAAGACTATCTGTCTGGATTCGGAGTGGCCAACGATCAGCAGAGAATCTGAAGAAAACCTCTCTGCTGCGGCCAAGGCAGACAACGCCGCCTATATAATTTATACCTCAGGGTCGACGGGAAAACCTAAAGGGGTCGTTATCACACACCAGAATGTCATCCGTCTTTTTGCCCAGACAGAGCATTGGTTCAATTTCAAGTCCAGCGACGTATGGTCCCTCTTTCACTCTTACACCTTCGATTTTTCCGTCTGGGAAATGTGGGGCGCGTTACTTTACGGCGGCCGCCTGCTGATTGTCCCTCATAAAATCACGCGCTCTCCCGCAGAGTTCTATAGGTTGGTGGCTGCGGAAAAAGTCACTATCCTGAGCCAAACCCCGTCTGCATTCCAACAGTTGATCTGGGCCGAAGAGCAAGAGCCCGCGCCTTTGCCATTGGCCTTGCGCGCAGTAGTTTTCGGTGGGGAGGCCCTCGACCTGCAGAGTTTGCGTCTGTGGTTCGAAACGCACGGAGACCAACAGCCCCGCCTTATCAATATGTATGGTATCACCGAGACGACGGTCCACGTCACTTATCGAGTGATTCAGCAGGCTGATTTGGCCAAAGGCGTCGCCAGCCCTATTGGCGTTCCGATTCCCGACCTTCAATTGTACTTACTCGATGAGGACATGGAGCCGGTCCCCCCCGGCGTACCAGGCGAGATTTTTGTCGGGGGGGCAGGTGTTGCCCGCGGGTATTTGAACAGACCTGAGCTCACTCAAGAACGTTTTATTCCTGACCCTTTCACGAAATCGAGCGCCCGGCTGTATCGCAGCGGCGATTTGGCGCGATACAATACCCGGGGTGAACTTGAGTATTGGGGACG
>DATJGF010000065.1:0-38501 GCA_035495315.1 Candidatus Limnocylindrales bacterium | reverse complement strand
ACAGCCAGGATTGCATCAAAGTGCTCGATCTCGAAGGCCGACTATTGTCCATGAACGCTGGTGGGATGAAATTGCTCGAAATTTGTGATTTGGGCCCGATTATTGGTTCATCCTGGATCGATTTCTGGACCGGGGAAGACCGCGAGGCAGCTCGTGACGCTGTTAAAACAGCAACGGAAGGCGGAGTCGGGAGGTTCGTTGGATTCTTCCCAACGACTCTTACCAAAACGCCTAAGTGGTTTGATGTGTCGGTAAGTCCTCTCCTTGATGCGCGCGGCAAACCGGAAATGCTGGTAGCGGCATCCCGAGATGTAACGGTTTACAAACGAGCGGAACGAGCGCTCCGGACCTTGGCCGAGGGAACCGCGGCAGCGACAGGCGACGAATTCTTTCGCTCCCTGGCCAGGCACGCAGCGCAGGCCTTGGGCGCAAAATATGCCTTCGTTGCGGAAACGCTGAGTGAGATGGAGTCACGATCTCTCGCGTTCTGGGAAGGGTCGGATTTCGGAGCTGGATTTACATATCGATTTCCCGGCACACCATGTCAACGCGTCGCCGCGGGTCATGTGTGCGCCACTCCGTCCGGCTTAAGGGAAAAATTTCCAGAAGATCTCTGGTTGCAGCAAATCGGCGCGGAAAGTTATGTCGGCGTGCCAATGAGGACTGCACAGGGGCGAACAATTGGGCACCTGGCGGTATTGCACACCGTGCCCATGGAACCGACCGAGGAAGACCTCACCACATTAAAGATTTTCGCCGCACGCGGCTGCGCCGAACTTCTGCGCAAACAGGCAGACGACAAGCTGCAACAAGCTCACGCGGATTTGCATCGACTCAATCTGGAGATCAGCGCTCTCCTGAACGTGAACCGCGCCATCGGTCATCATCTGCATCGCGAGGTCTTGTTTGGCGCCCTGGCGGACTCTCTGCAGACAGTGGTAAGAACTGATCGGTTCGGCATTCTGCTGCCGACTGATAACAATCAACTGCAGGGGTACATGCTGACCAAGCGCGATACCAGAAGCGAGGGGTTGCAGCCCACCCTGTATCCGGCCGAGGGAACTACGACCGATTGGGTGATGAAAAATCGCGAGTGGTATGTCGCTGCCTCACGGGAGGAACTGCGCGCCAGCTTTCCGCCCACATTCCAGGTGATGCAAACCGAGGGCATGGAATCACTCTGCGTCTTGCCTTTGATCACCGGTGACCGAGTCCGAGGTGCCCTGTTCTTTATGGCGGCGGTGAAGGGCGCGTATCCCCAATTGCAACGCTCATTCCTGGAGCAGGTTGCCAGTGCGGTGGCGGTAGCGCTGGATGATTGTCTTGTCCACGAGGAAGTGCGGCGGCTCAGCGACGAATTGGCCGCGCGAAAAATCGCGGAGTTGGAGCAACAGAAGCAACGTATCAGCAACGAGCTCCAGAAAACCAGCGCAGCGCTCGACGAAAGCGAAGAGCGCCTCAGGGACTTGTTCGACGAGGCGCCCATTGCATACGTCAATGAGGGGCTGGACTCCAAGTTTATCCGCGCCAACAAAACGGCGCTCCGGATACTGGGGATTCGACCGGAAGAGGTAATGGGCACCTATGGCAGGGATTTTGTGCCGAATACACCCGAGGCCCAACGGAGGTTGCGGGAGGCTTTTGAATCCATCGGGAAGGGCATCGATACCAGCGGTGTGGTTTTGGAACTGCGCCGAAAAGACAACGGAAAACCGTTATGGATTCAATGGTGGTCGCGACCCGATCCTGGCGGAAAGTACACCCGCACAATGTTTGTGGACATTACCGAGCGGGTCTTGATGGAGCAGGAAAAGTCACGTCTTGAAGCTCAGAATATCTATTTGCAGGAGGAAATTCGCTCAGAACACGATTTCACGGAAATCGTCGGAAACAGCTCAGCGCTTCGGGCCGTGCTCAAGCAGATTGAGCAAATCGCTTCCACGGACTCCACTGTGCTTATCCTGGGTGAAACCGGCACCGGCAAAGAGCTGATCGCGCGTGCGATTCACGACCGCAGCCCTAGAAGGCAGCGACCTTTGGTCAAGGTCAACTGCGGGGCCATTAGCGCCGGACTCGTCGAAAGCGAATTATTCGGTCACGTCAAAGGGGCTTTTACCGGCGCGCTCACCAATCGTGACGGACGATTCAAGCTCGCAGACGGAGGCACCATTTTTTTGGACGAAGTGGGTGAGCTTCCGATGGATACTCAAGTGAAGCTTCTGCGAGTGCTGCAGGAACAGGAGTTCGAGCCGGTCGGTGGCAGTCAGACCGTTCGGGTGAATGTGCGTGTCATCGCGGCTACTAATCGTGATCTGGCCACCATGGTCAGCGAAGGAAAATTTCGCAGCGACCTCTTTTACAGGCTGAATGTGCTGCCTATTGCCATACCTGCTTTGCGGGAGCGCCAAGGGGACATTCCTCTCCTGGTTGCTTTCTTCGTTCAAAGGTTCGCCAAAAAGCTGGCAAAAACTGTCAAACAGGTTTCAGAGGAAACCATGCTGCGCCTTCTCAAATATTCCTGGCCGGGCAACATTCGAGAGCTTCAGAATATCATCGAGCGAGCGGTCGTCCTTTCGCAATCCGACTCTTTGGAATTGGCACCCGACTTCGGGCCTCGGCCGTTTGCCGCCGCAATTCCGCTAGGAGAAGCGGAGCGTCCAACGCTTCGCACTCCTGTAACCTCAACTCAAAACCCCTCCTCCAAAGGGGCCCTTGTGGATGTGGAACGACAGCATATTGAATCGGTCCTGTCTCAAACCAATTGGATGATTGAAGGTGAGCGCGGGGCTGCGAAGATCCTTGATCTGAGTCCCAGCACGCTACGCAGCCGGATGCAAAAGCTGGGCATTAAGCGCCCTTCGAGTTAGCGAAAACTCACCTGCGCCTGAAGCTCGACCTACTTGCTGCTTTCCAGTTGAGCCTCCACAAAGCTGGAACACTGCCGGAGGAGCACGCCTTTTGACCTTAGGCTCGAAACCAGGGCCACCCCGGCCGGCTCCAGGAAAGAAACCTCAGCTAAATTCAGTTCGAGGCGCAGCCCTTCGCCCATAATCTTGTCACAAGCCTTACAAAGCTCAGTGACCCATGGGCCGACGATCCTCCCTTCCAGTCGCAAAGTGATGTTCCGGTTGCCGGAGTCGGTGGGGGTGATTCTCAGCATAGTCTATCGGTCAGTTCAGAGAAATTGAAGGTTGTTCGTTCTCCTGAGACACTGTTTCAGCCATTCTGGGGACTGCTGAGGATTGCCGGGGTTGCGCGGCTAGCCACCAATCACTCAAGTGCTGTTGCAACTGTTTGCGCGCCCGATGCAGCATTACCCAAAGATTATTTTCTGAGATGTTCAGCCGAGCGCACACCTCGCGGTTTGGACGCTCTTCAACTTCATAAAGCTGGAAGACCTGGGCAATTCGAACCGGCAGTTTGCCCAGAGCAATCTCCAGCGCGTCGCGAAACTCAGCTAATTCCATGCGGCGGCATGGCTCCATGCATTCCGCGGCGACATCATGCGCCCAAAGCACAGAATCATCCCAGGCTTCCTGATCAGGGCGTGCTGACTCAGCATCCACTCGAGTCGGTCTCTCGCGGCACACGCGACGCAAATGGTCATAAATCTTGTGACGAAGAATTCCTACCAGCCAGGTTCGGTCTGATGAGCGCCCGGAAAATCGATCTCGCGACCGGATGGCGGCCAGGAAGGTCTCCTGAACCAGGTCCTCCGCCACGAGCGGGTCGCGCACCTGGCCAACGGCAAGGTTGAAAAGGTAGTCTCCGTGTGCTGATAGCCAATCGGACGAGTCAGTGGTTCCTTGCCCCTGTTCAATCGAAGGTTTCAATAGGTTGTCCATGCGAAGGCCCCTATTGCAATGGCCGTGCCACGAAGGCTCGCCTGCCCGGAATTTGCAGAAACGCCCGTAAATTCAGCGTTTTTTAGCTTTAGCGCCAATCATTGGAAAGAACCATCACGTGTCGTGGCCACGACCCTTCGCGGGCTGCCCACGAACAGTCGTGGCTTCCCGACAACTGTCGGTTCGGCAACCAGATTTTCGCTTTGATGGTGTAAGGCTGCCCGCAGTAAGCGACCCAAGATTTTGAGAAACTATAAAGATGAATCCAAACCAATCTACACGTATCACGTCGGCCCTCGCAGGAAGCGTTTACCCGGCTTAAAGTTGAACATGCCTGGCTCGGGGGGCGTGGGAGCTTCAGAAGGTTGTGGCCAAGGCAGGTGTATCCACCGGCCTGTAAGGTTTCAAACCCTGCTTCGACAAACTTGCGTATGAACCAAAAACCACAACCTAGCCTGGAGAATAGCGAATCATTATCGACACGAATTGTACCTATCGATCTACAAGATTGGCTCGAATCCCCTCCTGCAACGGATATACCGGTCCGATTCATGGCAACCAGTGATCAGGGTTTCACCCGGGCGCTGAATGGAATCGCCTATTCACCATTGAATGATTAGAGGCTTCAACTTTCTGCGGAATTTCGGAGATACATGTCATGAAAAGCTACCGACCTTTGCCGAAGATCGAAGACTTTGAAGTCTATTCCCCAGCGACTATCCGCCTGCGAACCGCTTCGAAGCGACCCCAACCCGCAGACAATCTTACACCTCGTCAACGGGTCATCAGCTGGGCCTGCCAGCTCGTCGCGGCCGGGATCATGATCGAGACCCTCTTTTACAAATTCACCGCCGCGCCCGAATCGGTTTACATTTTCAGGCGGATGGGTACTGAGCCTTGGTGGCGCTGGGGACAAGGGATCTGGGAGCTACTAGCCTCAATTTGTCTCCTTATCGTCCCATTGCGATGGGCCGGGGGAATCCTGACAACCGGCGCCATGCTGGCAGCGATCCTTAGCCACATGACCTGGCTGGGCTATTCAATCCAGGGAGATCACGGTCTCTTATTTGGCATGGCGCTGGTGACTTTTATCTGCGGTTTCACTGTCATGATTCTTCACCGTCATTCGATACCCTGGATCACGCCACTGTCGAGCTGGTAGCAACGCGACCACTTCAGCTCATGATTCAGACACTGAAACAGCATTGGCCAGAGTATCTGATGGAAGCCGCTGAATTGGCAATTTTCATGATTTCGGCCAGTGCTTTTACGATTCTCTTTTACCATCCTGGCTCCCCGATGGTTCGAGCCATTCCTGGCGAATTTATTAGACGGTTGCTAACCGGCTTAGCTATGGGCCTGACTCTAATCGGCATCGTTTACTCGCCATGGGGCAAACGTTCCGGGGCGCACATGAATCCAGCTTTCACACTGACTTTTTGGCGCTTGGGAAAAGTCGCTCCTTGGGATGCCACGTTCTACAGCCTCGCGCAGTTCCTTGGCGGTTTGAGCGGGATTCTCGTTGTGGCAGCGGTGCTGGCGGGTTCACTTTCTCACCCTGCCGTCAATTATGTCGCGACGGTTCCTGGTCCCCAAGGTCCATGGGTGGCATTTCTATCTGAGACGGCGATTTCCTTTCTCCTGGTGATGATGGTATTGGTTTTCACCAATAAACCCCGAGTGGCACGGTTTACCGGCATCGTGGCCGGGATCTGCGTAGCCACATTCATAACCTTTGAATCGCCCCTTTCCGGGATGAGCATGAATCCGGCAAGAACCTTTGGCAGCGCTTTTCTTCCGCATCTTTGGCAGAGTCTTTGGATCTATTTCACCGCCCCACCGTTGGGAATGTTATTGGCAGCCGAGGCCTTCCTCTTCTTGAAAGCCGGCGTTGCATGCGCGAAGTATCATCATCAGAACGACTTTCGATGCATTTTTTGCGAATATCACTCAGCGCGCAAACGGCGACATGACCACGAACATCAACCCAGGGCGTTGGTTGAAAACACTGTTGAATAAGGAGCCAAGGCGATCAATGTCGTCCATCCGAATGTTCATCTTGAGTTTCCTTTCTTTTGCGACCCTTTCTTTGAACGCCCAGACCAATATCGTTGTGTTCGAAAGCGTTGAACGTCAGGTTGCCCTCCTTGAACTGTTCACCTCGGAAGGTTGCAGTAGTTGCCCACGCGCTGAAACATGGTTGAGCGGTCTAAAGCGCTCACCCAGGCTTTGGCTCGAGTTCGTGCCTTTGGCATTCCATGTCGATTACTGGGATTACCTTGGTCTGCGGGATCCATGGGCGACAAAAGATTTCTCTAACCGTCAACGCGACTACGCAGCATCATGGCGGAGCGATTCCATTTATACCCCCGGCTTTGTGTTGAATGGCAAAGAATGGCGGGATGGGTCGCGCCCGGAGGATGGACCTCGTTCTTCCGGAGCCAAAGCCGGAGTCCTGAAGGTCAGTTCCGAGGATTTGAAGCGCTGGCATGTGTACTTCGTCCCGGCATCCGCCCTTGAAGGAGAGTATGAGATCCACCTGGCATTGCTGGCGAACGAAGTGACATCCGACGTGAAAGCGGGCGAAAATCGAGGCCGTCGCTTAACCCATGATTTCGTTGTCACCGCCCTGGCCAAGAGTTTGTTGAAGATAGAAGCCAACAACTCCGCCAAGGGTGAGCTCTTTCTGGCCGAAACCCTGAAAGGACAACCGCGACGCATGGCAATCGCCGCTTGGGTGACTCGTGCAGGCAAGCTCGAATCTGTTCAAGCGGTTGGGGGCTGGCTCCCGAATCGGAGCGAAGTCGATTCGGTTAAGTAGTGGGCTCGCGGTTCTCCGCAGTAGTCAAAAGCAATCATTACTTGTAAGGATTCGCGTGGTGGTCCGACTTAGCTCCATATGAGAAAATTCGTACTGCTGATGTTACTCCTGTCCTCAACGGCATCATTGTTTGCGCAAACCAAGAACCTGCTCAATTTGGACAAAAACGGCTTGGCTGTGCAGGGTTACGATCCCGTGGCGTTTTTCACCGAGAACAAACCAGTGAAGGGCAGGATGGAGTTTAAGAGCGTCCATAACGGCGCCACGTATTTTTTTGCCTCTGGCCAGGACAAGGCGCGCTTCGACAAAGAGCCCTCCAAGTACGAACCAGCCTATGGCGGCTTCTGCGCCTTCGGTGTGTCGAAAAACAAACTGGTGGAAATCGATCCGGAAGCATTTCAGGTCGTCGATGGCCATCTGCTGCTTCAGTACAGCAAGAGTGTGCGCAATGATTTCAACAAAGACACGCAAGGCAATCTTTCCAAAGCCAACGCGAATTGGCCCGCTCTTGTGGAAAAGAAAGGGAAATAACCTGTAAGGTTGGGTTTGGCTCAGCGACCAGTCTTCAACACGCATGAATTCGACACTTTTCAGAGAGCGACAGGCGCTGATTGGCTCCGTAATTGAGGTTCTCAATCAGGGAGAGACGCTGCTCGGCGAGATTGATAACGATAGTTACGTTCGTAAACTGCCAGCTGCTTTTAACGCGTCGATCGGAGGACACTATCGTCATTGCTTGGACCACTTCCGCAGCCTCCTGGATGCCGCACCCGCCGGCGATTTGAACTACGATCACCGTGAACGAGGCACCTTAATCGAAAGCGACCGATTTGCTGCGTTGAACGCCAGCCGGGCATTGCGCGAGGGTTACCAGCAACTGTCAGCCGGTTGTCTCGATCGCGAACTGGATGTGACCTGCAAGACCAGCTACGCGACAAGTGGCTCTCAGGTCTCCCTTTCGACTGTCAGTCGCGAGATCATGTATGTCGTGGCGCATGCGGTGCATCACTATGCATTGATCGGCATCATGGGAGGCTTGATGGACTTGAAAATGCCCGCTGGATTTGGTGTCGCGCCTTCCACGATGAAGCATCAGATCGATTTGGCCAATGCCGATCGGGATTGAGCCGGCTGGAGTTCGTTGCTCTATGTCCGCAGAAATCTTTCAGCGACTACCGACCGGATTTGAAATGTGGCCACCCATGTGGCAAGCCGGGGCCCTTTTTCTTTCAACCTTCGTGCTTGAGGATGCGGCCGCTATCGGAGCTGGGTTGTTGTTGGCTGCCGGTGTTCTCGCCTGGCCTTTGGCCTTCGGCGCTTGCTTTCTAGGCATTTGGACGGGGGATGCAGGCCTTTACGGGCTGGCGCGGCTGATCGGGCGCACTTGGTTTGAGCGCACTTTGTTGAGGAGGTTCTCGGGCCGAGTGGAACAAAGCGAGCGCTGGTTTGCCGCCCGAGGGGATTCCATTCTGGTCTTCAGCCGCCTTCTGCCCGGGGCCCGTTTGCCGACCTATTTGGCCGCAGGTTTCCTGCGGCTCCCGCTCAATCGTTTTCTCCTCATCACAGGTGTCGCCTCGCTGGTGTGGACAGTTTTTGTGCTTGTGGCGACTCAATATCTTGGCACGAGACTTTTGGTCTGGCTGGGCCCATGGCGGAAGACCGGTTTGGTATTGGTGCTCGGCGTTGCCTTGGCGCTTGTTGCGATACGGCTCATAAAGAAACTTGTTACGGCGGATAGTGTGTTACGTCTGCGCACCTGGTTAGAGCGCTGGAAGCACTGGGAGTTCTGGCCGGCTTGGATCTTTTACCCGCCGGTGGTCCTCTACTGCTTGTGGCTCGCCATCAAGTACGGAGGGCTCCGGCTTCCGACCGCGGCCAATCCAGGCATATTTTCCGGTGGCATCGTTGGCGAATCCAAGATGGCGACCCTGCAGGCACTCATGGAGACGAGCCCGAGTTTCACTTCTGAGGCGGAATTGCTCGAGGGTGCGACTCCACAAGAACGTTGGGATTCGCTGCGAAAGATCTGCCGGCAACGCAGCATCGATTACCCGTTCATTCTAAAACCCGATGTCGGCCAGCGCGGCGTAGGTGTCAAACTGGTTCGAAGTGAAGAGCAAGCGCTGGTCTATCTGAAACAGTCACGCGCACCGCTGATCGTGCAGCGCTACGCTCAAGGTCCTCAAGAAGTTGGTGTTTTTTATTATCGGTTCCCTCATGAACCGCAGGGACACATCTTCGCTATTACGGAGAAGCTCTTCCCTGTGATTAACGGCGATGGGCGATCGACAATTTCCGAATTGATCTGGGCTGATTCTCGGGCGCGCTTTATGGCGAGTAAATACATCCAACGCCTAAATGGAAGAGCGGACGAAGTTTTGGCAGCAGGCCAATCCGTCAGGCTTGTCGAGGCGGGAAATCACGCTCAAGGTTGTATATTCAAGAATGGGATCCGTTTTTGCACTCCCGCGTTGGCGGAATGTATCGACTCCATTTCGAACAAGATCCCTGGTTTCTACATTGGACGCTTCGACATCCGATATTCGACCGACGAGGATTTGGAGGCAGGAAGGAATTTCAAGATTATCGAGTTGAATGGAGCGGCCTCGGAAGCGACGAGCATATACGACGCGCGCAACTCCGTCTTCGAAGCTTATCGAACGCTATTTCGCCAGTGGGATTTGGTGTTCGCCATCGGCGCCGCCAATCGCCGTCATGGCTCGGCACCAACCAAGTTCGTCGCAATATGGCAAAAATGGCGTGAATACAGTCGCCATGCGGCGACTTATCCTGCTGCGGACTGAGGAATTGCTCAATGTGCACGGTAACTTTCATGCCGCGACGGATGGGTTATTGCTTCGGGATGAACCGCGACGAAAAGCGCACTCGCCAGGAAGGGCTGCCCCCAGTCACGAGGAATATCGGTGGCCGGGGCGTGATTTATCCGTCAGAACCCAGTGGCGGAACTTGGATTGCCTTGAACGATAGAGGCATTTCCCTGGCGTTAATCAACTGGTACTCGGTGGAGCAGCGAGTAAACAGAGACACGCTCAGTCGTGGGGAGGTGATTCCTTCGGTGAGCACTGCCACCGCCTCGAGCTTCGTGCAAGCTGGCCTTGATGACCTTCCACTCGACCAAATTAATCCGTTCCGTCTAATCTCGGTCTTTCCATCTTCTCAAGAGGTCATCGAGTGGCGCTGGGATCTGAAACAACTCATTCGCCATGACCACCAATGGCGGCTGCAACAATGGGTTTCATCCGGTTTCGACGAAGCCAGAGCCCTAGAGGTGCGTGGTGGAGCTTTTCAACGAGCCCAACGTCGAAGATCGGCTCGAAGCCTCGTTTGGCTGCGGCGGTTGCACCGTTCTCATTTGCCTCAGGAAGGCCCATTTTCCATCTGCATGCACCGCGAAGACGCCGTCACAGTTAGCTACACCGAAGTCAGTGTCTCCGGTAGTCGAGCGAGGATGGAGCACGTCAGTGGCGCTCCGTGCAACAGCTGCGAGATTTCGCATCACTCTCTTCAAGTCTCGCGTGCATGACTCGGTATGACAAACCCTCTTCGCAAAAAGATGGGTTCGCTTCGCATTGGTCAAAATGCAAGCCGTGTGCTACCCATTGATTCATGCGAAAATACGCCAGTCTCTGCGCAAACTGGCCTGTGGTCCCGGATGGTCAATCTGACTCGCCGAACTCCTTTGGTTTCAATGTAGGTTTGAGCTGGAGCAAACGGTCAGAATCGGCTGGTCCAAGTCCGATTTCGGCAAAATCATACGCCCAAGCTGAGGCAAACTCAACTAACGCTGTCACTACAGGTCCAAACAATTGCTAACCCGCTTACTGAAGTAAACTAACCAAACAACCAAACAAGCCGCTTCGTGGGAACAGGAGCCTACAGGGTTGTGGACATTCCAATGTTGGCAATCATTGCCGCGGATCGCATTCCCGAGCTGTTTCAGAATCCACCCCCCACCCGATAGAACACGGGGCCTTGGGCAACCACATTTGTATCGACAAAAGAAGTCGTACCGTCCTGGCCAGTAATGCCCAGTGCCAGAGGCGTGAATACTGGGCCTACGCCAAAAAGATTGGTGCTCCGCTCCAGGAAATAATTAATTCCGACCACGCTTTCCCAGGAAATGGTCACGTTGGTGCCGGTGGGCAAGGCTGATATTATTCGCAGCGCGGACAGGGAGTTGGTTGGATTTGTTCCGGCTCGCCATTCTTGCCAGTTGTTCATGCCATCGCGGTCCGGGTCGGTGAAATCGGCCGAGCCGTCGGTGGGCAGGCCGTATTGCTGGAGCCAGGCATAGGAAATCGTCGAAGCCGGCGCTTGAAACTCGTACGCGCCGATGTCGACGGTGCCACCAGCGATGCGCGGGTTACCGTCGAGATCGGTTGTGTTGGTGACATAGGCATTATTCCCGGAGTTGATACAAGGCGAATTGGATTGCAGACGCAGGCTGGCCCAACCGTTGGTGTCCACGAACCTCGGCGCGTTGGTGACGTTGCCCAAACCGAAGGTGGGTTGCGGCCAGGTGCAGCAATAGTTCAGGAAGCTGCTGTAGTCGAAATTCGGTCCGCTGGTTGACGCGTTGAAATAGACGATGCAGTTGTTGAGCGTGGAATAATACGCCCCACCGCCGCCGTAGGTTCCAGTGGCCGAGTTGCCGGTCAGCGTGCAGTTATTCAGTGTGCTACTCTGGGCTCCGCCACCGGAGTTGTCGGACGAGTTGCCGGTGAGCAGGCAACTGTTTAGCGTGCAGGAATTGGCCCCGCCTCCGTTCTCAGACGAGTTGCCCGTCAGTGAGCAGTTGTTCAGTGTGCAGGAGGACGCCCCGCCGCCACCGTAAGCCCAGTTGCCCGTCAGCATGCAGCCGTTGAGGGTGCAAGAGTAAGCCCCGCCGCCGTTATAGTTCGCGGAGTTGCCCGTCAATACGCAGTGGTCCAGCGCGCTGGAGCAAGCCCCGCCACCGGCGCTAGCCGAATTTGTGGCTAGCAAACAGTTGGTCAACGTGCAGTAATCCGCGCCGCCGCCGTTGTAGTTGCCACCGGAATTGCCGGCCAGCGTGCAGCGGTTCAACGCGCAGCCATGCGCCCCACCGCCAGCAAAATTAACCGAGTTGCCGATCAGCGCGCAGTCGTTCAGGATACTGTCCCTGGCGCCGCCGCCGTAGTCAGCGAAGTTTCCCGTCAGCACGCAATTGCTCACCGTTCCCCCGTAGACCCCGCCTCCGCCATCTCGCACGTCAGGCCAGCCATTGGTCAAAGTAAACCCGGACAGGCTCGCGCCGTTGGTTAAATACACGCATCGGCCCCAATGGGCTCCATCTACGGTCGTGAACTGCGGCCCATTGACGCTCCGAAGGCTCAGCGGTTTATTCACCGCCACCCGATTGGCCGTGTAGCCATCGACGGTCCGCCCTTCGGCGGCGTAGATTCCATTAGAGACTAACACGAGCGCCCCAGGCACGGTCGCGGCATCCACCGCATCCTGGATGTTGGCGGCCGCGGTACCCCAGGATGTATAGGGCGCAACCGGATTAGTGCTCTCGGCGGCGACATAATAGACGGGTGGGGTTGTTATTACGTGGACCATTACGGTCGCGCTGATCCCACCGGGCAGGCTTTGGTTGTAAGCGCGCAAGACCACCGTATAGTCACCCACCGATGTCCAGGTGCGAGAAGTGTAGGGCTGGTTGGACACCGTGACACCGTCGCTAAATTGCCAGTCGCTGGCCGTGGTCTGACCTTCGATCAACGCCGTGAACCCTAAAGTAAAGCCCCTGGTAATGTTCGTGAATGGTACGCTGATGCTCACACTCAATGGGCCGGTCGCGCCCCCCGCGTGATACTCATCGCAGCCGATGGACGGAGGATTGGCCCACGCCTCGGCATCAATATCCGTGCCGGTGGCAAAAGCGCCGCTGCCCCGGCTAATGCACGGCGAACTGGCGCTGAGGTGCGACGCGCTGGCCAAATGGGGTTCGGCGTCGATGTTGTTTGTCCCGCTGCCCGGTAGCGGTGTGGTGCAGCAGTAGTTTAGCACGGTGGAGACGTCATAGTTCGCCCCGCTTAGAGCGGTGTTGTAATAGAGGATACAGTTGTTGAGGGTCGAGGAGGAGGCCCCGCCACCGCCGCTGCCACTGTCTCCGCCAGGGCCGGGGCCGTATTGGTAAGGTACCGAGTTGCCCGTCAGCGTGCAGTTGTTGAGCCTGGACGAGTATGCCCCGCCGCCAGAGAGAGCAGCCCAGTTGCCCGTCAGCCAGCAATTGTTGAGCGTGCCGCCGGAAGCTCCGCCGCCATTGCCGGTTGCTCCCATGGCCCAATTGTGGTTCAACGCGCAATTATTCAGGGTACAGCCAGAGGCCGCCCCGCCCGCGCCTCGAGTCCAGTTGCCCGTCAGCGTGCAGTTATAGAGAGTGCAAGAGGATGCCCCGCCACCACTACCGTTAAAACTCGGAGAGGTCTGGTTACCAGACAGTGTGCAGTTGTCGAGAGTGGAAGAGGCCGCCCCGCCAGCGTAGTAGGTCCCTATATTGCCGGTCAGCGTGCAGTTGGTCAGATTGCACATGTAGGCCGCCCCGCCCCCGCTCCCCGCCGAGTTGGCGGCCAGCGTGCAGTTGTTCAGCGTCGAGGAATGCGCTCCGCCGCCGTTGCCGAGGTAGAAGCAGTCGGCGTTGACGCAACTGACGTAGTAGGGAGCCGTGTTGCCGCTCAGTGTGCAGTTATTCAGGTTACAGGAATACGCTCCACCTCCTGAGATAGCTGTATTGCCCGCCAAGGTGCAATCGCTAAGGGTGCAGGAGTACGCTCCGCCACCGGAAGAACCATATGGTCCAGGGCCGAAGTTGCCCGTCAGCGTGCAGTTATTCAACGTCCCATAGTACGCCCCGCCGCCGCCATTGGCGGAGTTGTTGCTCAAAATGCAGGAGTCGAGAGTGCTGTTATACGTTCCGCCGCCGGATGCGGAGGAATTCGCAACCAGCGTGCAGTTTGTGAGGGTGCAGTAATAAGCGCCACCGCCAGAGCCAGAGTTGCTCAAAGAGGCAACGTTACCGCTCAACATGCAGTTGATGAGGGCACTACCATTCGCCCCGCCGCCAGAATAAGCTGCCGAGTTGTCGTTGAGCGCGCAGTTGTTCAAGCTCCCGCCGTACGCCCCGCCCCCCTGCGCTGCCGTGTTGCCCGCCAACACGCAATTGGAAACAACGGATGACGACGATTCACAAAATACTCCGCCACCAGACCCATACCCGGAAACAGCCCCGTTCGCCAGAGTGAATCCGGAAATTGCAGAGCTGCCCGCCAGATACACGCACCGCACCGCTTGCCCTCCGTCAATGGTCGTATTCGTCGGGCCGTTAGCGCTCTGCAAGGCGAGATAGGCGTGGATTACCAGCCGGTTGGTTGTACCGGAAAACGCGCGCCATCCACTGGCATAGGTCCCATTTGTCACCAACACGCGCGCCCCCGGTTCAGTGGCCGCGTCAATGGCATCCTGGATGTTCGTGGCGGCCGTTGCCCAGGATGTGTAGGGAGCCTGCGGGTTGACACTGTCTGGCGCGACATAATGCACGCCGGTAATCACGTGGATGGTTAATGTCCCACGCACGCCGTTCGGGTGGGTGTCGTTGAAGGCCCACAAAGCCACGAGATAATCGCCCGGAGAGTCCCACTCATAAGCGGTGAAAGGCTTGTTCATCGCGATGTTGCCGTCTCCAAAATCCCAGACGCTGTCTGAAGTCTGCCCCTCGATCAGTCCCGTCAGTTGCAACGGGAACCCGACGGCAACGTTGGTGGACTGCGCGGAAATTGCGACGCTCAAGGCGCCACTAACCGCTCCCGCGTGGTATTCGTCGCAGCCGATGGAAGGAGGGCTGGCCCAGGCCTCGCCATCGATATCAGTGCCGCTGGCGTACGTAGCGTTGCCCGCGCCACGACAAGGCGAGCCGGCGCTCAGGTGTGACGCGCTGGCCAGCTCCGGGTCCACGATGATGTTGCCGAAGCCGTTGGTTGGCTGCGGCGTAGTGCAACAGTAGTTCAAAGTGCTCCAGGGATCATAATTCGGCGACTGGTGCGCCGTATTGAAATAAACGATGCAGTTGTTCAGCGCACAGCCCGACGCGCCGCCATAACTGCCAGCCGAGTTGCCAGTGAGCGTGCAATTGTTGAGGGTGCAGGAGTAGGCTCCCCCGCCGGCATTGGTAGCCGAGTTGCCAGTGAGCGCACAGTTGTTGAGCGTTGCGCCCGAGGCCCCGCCCCCATAAGCAGCCGAGTTTCCTCTTATGATGCAGTTGTTGAGCGTGCAGGCGGACGCCCCGGTTCCTGAGTTGCCCACGATAGCGCAGTTGTTGAGTGTGCCCCCGGAAGCTCCCCCGACGCCGTTAGTCAGCGTAAACCCGGTTAGCGTCGCGCCATTGGGCAAAGACACGCAGAGGTTGGAGAGATTTCCATCGATCGTAGTGACCAGCGGCCCGCTGACGCTGCGCAGGTTTACCAGGCCGGTGACGCTGATCGAGGGGTAGGTCCCGTTGGTCACCAGCACCAGAGCTCCCGGAACCATCGCCGCATCCACAGCACTCTGAATGTTCGTCGCCGCCGTGGCCCACGACGTGTAGGGCGCCGCCGGTCCAGCGCTGCCGGGCGCGACATAATGCACCTCCGCAACGACGTGCATGGTCAGGGTGGCATTGACACCCCCGGGATAGCTGTCGTTGAAAACTCGCAAAACCACCCGATAATCTCCCGGTTCCGACCAGGCATGCGAGGTGTAAGGTTCGTCGGTGGCCGTACTGCCGTCATCGAAATCCCACGAACTGGCCGTGGCCCGTCCCTCGATCAATCCCGTCAGATGCACGACAAAACCAACGGCGACATTCGTAAACGATGCGGTGATGCTCACGCCCAACGGCCCGGTCACCGTCCCGGCGTGGTACTCGTCGCAACCGATGGAGGGCGGAATGCCCCACGCTTCATCATCAATATCCCGGCCGGTCGTGAAGGCGGCGTTGCCTGCGCCTCGACAGGGAGAACCGGCGCTCAAATGCGAGGCGCTGGCGAGCTGCGGATCGGCAGAAATGTTGCCAACGCCGTCGGTCGGCAGCGGTCTCGTGCAACAGTAGTTGAGGGTGCAGGACGAATCATAGTTCTTCACGCAGTTGAAATAGACAATGCAATTGTTCAGCGTGCTGGAGGATGCTCCCTGTCCTGAGTTGCCCGTCAGCGTGCAGTTGTTCAGTTCGCTGTCAACAGCCCCGCTGCCCGAGTTGCCCGTGAGCGCGGTATTAACCAGCGTGCTGCGATTAGCTCCGTCGCCGGAATTGCCGGTCAGCACACAGTTGGTCAGCATGCAACGGACGGCCCCGTCGGCCCAGTTGCTAACCAGCGTGCAGTTGTTCAGCGTAGAGTCGAGCGCGCCGCCGCCATAGCCAACGACATCGAAAGGGATGGAATTGAAATCGCCCAGGTCAATTTCTCCTTGTTGCCCCTGGACCCGGTTGTTGCTCAGTGTGCAGTTGGTCAACGTGCAATTGTATACCCCACCCCCTGCCACCTCGCCGTACCCGCCGCGGTTATCGATCAGGTCGTAAGCAGTGTCACGAATAGGCTCCGACTGGGCCAGGTTGCCGGTCAGGGTGCAATTGCTTAGGGTGCAGAACGCCGCCCCGCCGCCGTACGCGTCACCGATTGAGGAACGGGAAAAAAAATCGTAGTATTGGTTAGGATTGTAGAGTACAGGCGCCTCGACCACGTTCCCGGTCAGAGTGCAGTTGTTCAGCGTGCAGTAGGCTGCCCCGCCGCCATAGGCCTCGCCGATAGCGTAGCCGAGGGCGGAACCTCGGCAAAAGTGGTACCGGGGATCATAGTCAATGCAAATGTACCTCTCAGTTAAAGGCGCCTCGACCACATTCCCGGTCAAAGTGCAGTCGTTCAATGTGCCCCCGTACGCACCGCCGCCGTAGTGGCTGGCAAACCCGTTGAGTAACGTAAACCCCGAGAGACTGGCGTTAGTACTCAGCGTGGCGCAGCGCGACCCGCCGCTTCCGCTGATGGTTGTGAACTGCGCGCCGTTAATGCTTCGGACCGTCATAAACGCGGGGATATAGATCGAGCCGTAGGTTCCATTGGTCACCAGCACTTGCGCCGCCCCGGGCTCGGCGGCGTTGATCGCATCCTGAATGCCTGTTGCGGCCGTGGCCCACGACGTATAGGGCGCCACCGGGTTGGTACTCCCGGCGGCAACATAATGCACGCCCGTCACTACGTGGACGGTTACGCTCGCGCTAAGGCCTGCGGGATAGCTTTCGTTGTAAGCATGCAGCACTACGGTGTAGTCTCCCAGCGCCCCCCAGGCATGCGAAGTAATCGGCTGGTTGGTCGCAGTGCTGCCGTCGCCAAAATCCCAGGAACTCGCCGCCGCCCGCCCTTCGATCAAGCCCGTGAGTTGCAGCGCATAGCCGATGAGCACGTTGTTCCGCGGTGCGATGATGGCCACGCTCAACGGCCCGGTCAGCCCGCCGGCGTGATATTCATCACAGCCGATGGCCGGCGGATTGGCCCAGGCTTCGCCGTCAATATCGATGCCGCCCACGTACGAGGCGTTGCCCGCCCCGCGACAAGGCGAGTTGGCGCTCAAGTGCGAAAGGCTGACGAGTTGGGGATCCGAGGAAATGTTGCCCAGGCCATTGGTCGGCTGGGGCGTCGTGCAACAATAGTTGAGGGTGCAGGAGGAATCGTAGTTCGCCCCGCCGTTGAAATACGCTAGGCAATTATTCAGGATACTGGAAGCCGCCCCGACGCCATAATACCTCGAGTTGCCAGCCAGCGTGCAGTTGGTCAGTGTGCACTGCGATGCCCCGTAGCCGGAATTGGCGCTCACGGCACAGTTGTTCAGCCCGCTGACGACTGCGCCGTAGCCGGAGTTACCCTCCACTGTGCAATTGTTGAGTGTGCAATAATCCGCGCCATCGCCGGAGTTGCCGGCCACGGTGCAGTTGCTCAACGTGCAGGAGTACGCCCCGGAGGAGTGGTTGCCGGTCAGCGCGCAATTGTTCAGCGTGCAGCCCTGCGCCCCGTAGCCGTTGCCGATCAGTGTGCAATTGTCCAGTGCGCCCCCGGAGGCGCCGGTGACGCCATTGGTCAAGGTGAACCCGGACAGGCTGCTCCCATTGGTCAACACCGCGCACAGGTTTGTCTGACTTCCGTTGATGATCGTGAACGGCGGGCCGTTGACGCTGCGCACCGTCAGCGGTGCGGGCAATTTGACCGAAGTGTAATTGCCATTGCTCACCACCACCGCCAAGGGTCCACCCCCCTCGACCACGTTGATCGCCTCCTGGATGTTCGTCGCCGCCGTGGCCCAGGACCCGTAGGGCGTCACCGGGTTGCCGCTGTCAGCCGCGACGTAATGGACGCCGTTCCCAATATGGACGACGACGGTCGCGCTGATGCCGCCGGGATGCGTCTCGTTGTAAGCGCGCAGCACCACCGCATAGTCTCCCGGAACTGTCCAGGCATGCGAGGTGTAAGGCTGGTTGGTCGCCGTAGTGCCGTCTCCAAAATCCCAGGAGCTGGCCGTGATCCGTCCACCAATTGACGCCGTGAATTGCACCGCAAAACCCACCAGGGCGTTGGTGAAGGATGCGGTCAGGCTCACGCTTAAAGCCCCGGTCACCGCCCCGGCATGGTATTCGTCGCAACCGATGGATGGGGGGCTGAGCCAGCCTTCGCCGTCAATGTCGGCGCCGCTCGCGTAAGCTGAGCTTCCCGCCCCGCGACAGGGGGAAGCGGCGCTCAAGTGCCACGCACTTGCCAGTTGCGGATCCAAGGAAATGTTGCCCACGCCGTTGGTTTGCTGCGGGGAGGCGCAGCAGTAGTCCAGGGTGCTGGAGGAATCATAATTGGCTGCCTGCGCGGCGGCGGTGTTGAAGTAGAGAATGCAGTTGTGCAACGTACAACCGGAGGCCCCTCCGCCGGAATTGCCGGTCAGCGTGCAGTTGGTCAGCGTGCTGAAAATCGCGCCGATACCGAAGTTGCCGGCGAGAGCGCAGTTGCGGAGCGTGCAGCCCGACGCCCCGCCCAAGCTGTTGCCGGTGATTGTGCAATTGTCCAGGGCGCAGGAACTCGCGCCGTATGAGGCGTTGCCGCTCAACATGCAGTTGGTCAACGTGCCGCCAGAGACCCCTCCGGCGCCGTTGGTCAAGGTGAACCCGGACAGGCTGGCGCCGTTCGTCAAGGTCGCACAGAGGTTAGAACCGCCGCCATTGATAATTGTGAACAGCGGGCCGTTGACGCTGCGCACCGTCAGGGGTCCGGACGCAGCAACCGGGGCGTAATTCCCATTACTCACCACCACCGCCACCGGTCCACCCGGCTCGACCGCGTTGATGGCATCCTGGATGTTCGTGGCCGCCGTGGCCCAGGAGGCGTAGGGCACGATCGGGTTTGTGCTTTCAGCGGCGACATAATGGACGCCATTCACGACATGGACGATGGCGGTGGCGTTGATGCCGCCCGGTTGGGTTTCGTTGTAGGCGCGCAAGACCACCGCATAATCCCCCAGCGCCGACCAGGCATGAGCGGTGTATGGCTGGTTCGTGACCGTCGTCCCGTCGCCAAAATCCCACGAGCTGGTCGTGGTCCGCCCTTCAATCGCCCCGGCGAATTGCACTGTAAAGCCGATCAGGACGTTGGTGCGGGATGCGGTGATGCCCACGCTCAAAGGCCCGGCCACCGCACCGGGGTGATACTCATCGCAGCCGATGGACGGCGGGTTGAGCCAGGCTTCGCCATCAATGTCGGTGCCGCTCGTGTAAGCTGCATTGCCCGCCCCGCGGCAGGGCGAACCGGCGCTCAAATGCGAGGCACTGGCCAGTTGCGGGTCCAGAATAATATTGCCGACGCCGTTGGTCGGCTGCGGTGTCGTGCAGCAGTAGTTCAGGATGCCGTGGTTGTTAACATCATTGTAATAATTCGACCCTTGCCCCGCAGTGTTGAAGTAGGCAACACAGTTGTTCATAGTGCAGCCGTACTCCCCCCCGCCCCACAGACCAGCCGAGTTGCCGCTCAGCGTGCAGTTGTTCAAGGTCCCGCCAAACACCCCACCACCCCATAGAGAAGCCGAGTTGCCACTCAGCGTGCAATTGTTCAGCGTGCACCATTCGGCCCCACCGCCGCCGCTCCCCATATTAGCCGTCAGCGTGCAGTCGTTCAGGATGCTGCCACTCGCCCCGCCGCCGCTCCCGCCGTAGATTCCACCGGCCGAGTTGCCGCTCAGCGTGCAGTTGTATAGGACGCTGCCATTCGCCCCGCCGCCGCTACTGTCTGTGGAGTTGCCGCTCAGCGTGCAGTTGTAAAACGTCCCTCCGTACGCACCGCCGCCCCCCAGGTAGGCCGAGTTCCCCGCCACCACACAATTGGAGATCACGACGGTGGTCATCGTTTCACACCACAGTCCACCCCCGGCCGACGTGAGGAACGTGGAGTAGTCAGCAAGAGTGGCTCCGTTCGTCAGCGTGAAGCCGGTCAGGCTTGCGCCGTCGGCCAGATACACGCAGCGGATCGCGCCGACGCCATTGGTGGCGCCAGGTAGCTGGTAGCCCCGGATGATCGTTACCTGCGGGCCGTTGACGCTGCGCACGGTGAGAGGCTTGTATACCCCCACCCGGTTGGCCCCGGATCCGCCGGTGGCGTAAATCCCGTTGGTCACCAGCACCGACGCGCCCGGCACCGTCGCCGCATCCACAGCATCCTGGATGTTGGTGGCCGCCGTCGCCCATGACGTGTAGGGCGCCACCGGGTTGCCGCTGTCAGCTGCGACGTAGTGAACGGGTTGCGCCACCACATGGACAGACAGGGTAGCGCTGATCCCAGCCGGCTGGCTTTCATTGTAAGCCCGCAGGATTACCGCATAGTCTCCCGGCGATGCCCAGGCATGAGAGGCGTAGGGCTGGTTGCTTATCGTGATGCCGTCGCCAAAATCCCAGGAGCTGGCCGCGGCTCGTCCGGTGATCAACCCGGTGAGTTGCACCGTAAAACCGGTCGCTACATTGGTGAACGATGCACTAATGCCCGCCCTCAACGGCCCGGTTAGCGCCCCGGCGTGATACTCGTCGCAACCAATGGACGGCGGGTTGAGCCAGGTCTCGCCGTCAATGTCGGTGCCGCTCGCGTAGGCGGCATTGCCCCCCCCGCGGCACGCCGAACCGGCGCTCAAATGCGACGCGCTGGCCAGTTGTGGATCCGAAGAAATGTTGCCAACACCAGTCGTTGGCTGTGGCGTGGTGCAGCAGTTGTTCAAAGTGCTCAACAAATCATAGTTCACCCAAGCCCAATTCGCTCTCGGGGCCGCGGTATTAAAATAAACGATACAGTTGTTCAGTTTGCAGGAAGAGGCTCCGCCGCCCGAATTACCGGTGAGCGTGCAGTTGTTCAGCGTGCTGCTTTCCGCCCCGCCGCCGCTCCCATACGTGCTGGAGCACGAGTTACCGGTTAGTATGCAGTTGTTCAGTGTGCTCACTCCTGCTCCGCCGGCCGCGTAGGAGGCGGAGTTAGTGCTCAGCGCGCAGTTGTTCAGCGTGCAACCATCCACCCCGCCGCCATAATAAGCGGAGTTGGCAATCAGGGTGCAGTTGTTCAGGGTGCAACTGGATGCCCCGCCGCCCGTGTAGGCAGAGTTGCCGCTCAGCGTGCAGTTGTAGAACGTCCCTCCCCGCGTCCCGCCGCCATTTTGATAAGCCGCGTTCCCCGCCACCACACAGTTGGAAATCATGACGGTGGTTATCGTTTCACACCACAGTCCTCCCCCGTCGGCAAGACTGGCTCCTTTTGTCAGCGTGAATCCGGTCAGGCTGGCGCCGTCCGCAAGGTACACGCAGCGGATCGCCCCCTCACCAATGTTGCCACCGGGCGCCTGGTGACCCTGGATTATCGTCACCACGGGACCGTTGACACTCCGCAACGTCAGCCGCTTGTCGACCGTCACCCGGTTGGTCACCGTGCCAGACACCGTGCGCCCACCGCTGGCATATATCCCATTGGTCACAACGATCTCGTCCCCCGCCACGGCGGCATCCACGGCGTCCTGGATGTTAGTGGCGGCGATCGCCCAGTTGGTGTAAGGCGGCGTTGCGTTGATGCCGTTCACATCTACGTAACGGGTTGCGGCGAAGGTGATTCCGGCGCTACCTACAAGCAATCCGGCTGATAAGAGACGAGCCGCCTTTCTTCCGGAAGCGTTAAGGTGGTTCATGGCAGTTCTCTTCTATTAGACTTGTTGAAGTTCCCCTCATCGACAAAACTCAGCCAGTGCTTCTGTGGGGTGCAGGGAAACCTGTAGACTTTCACTCCACCGTCGGCTGTATGTCGAGCGGAAAGCACGCGCGCTGCCGCCCGTACTAGACCCGAAGGCGGCGAAACGACCCATTCCCCTGTAGCGATAGTGCAGAGGACGGGCACAAAGAAAAGCTGTGCAACAGGTTGCACTGGCGAGGTCTGCACAAGAGCAACCCGGAAAACTAGCGTAGCCCGCTAACCTTCAATTCTGCCAAATCGTTCGTCTCACCCGAAGCTCTCAAATGATAAACTCCGTTTGTCAAAGCGTAGCCGGTCTTAAAGATCAAAACTTGCTTGGCGCTGTCACGCGACAATCCGTAGATAAGAGATTCATAAGCTTTCTCGCCGTCCCGGGAAACAAGATCGATTGCGGGCATTTTAGCATGGCGGCTGATAACCGCTCTGATGGGTTTAATTTCGTCGCTACGGACCTCACTATCATCGTGGTAGGGGACAGAGCGACTATCTGCTGTGAAGACTTAGTGGTCTGTCTTTGCTGTCTGAACCATCGTCTCAACGCCCTTGGGCAACGACTTCGTTTTCGGCAGCAACCGTGGCATGGCCTCTTCCCAGCGCGTATCCGTCAATTGGGTCTGCTCGGAACCATCCGATTTCATGATGAAAATCTGGGCGTAAGGTTGGGGGACGTCGTCATAGAGCACCGCCTCGTCCTTGAAACCGAAGCGCGCACTGCTCCACATCACGTGTTTCCCATCATCGGTCCAAACCGCATGCGCGTCATTCCCCGGGGTTTTGGTCAACTGCTGAAGATCCGAGCCATCGGGCCGGATTGTGTAGATGTCCCAATCATCATTGAATTTGCGGGTAAAAAGAATGCGATCACCCAGGGGCGACCAGAAAGGCACATTGTCGTATTCGGTAGTCAGCACTTTCACAATTTGGTCTTCCAGATTGAGGATTCGCAGACCCATCTCCTTGGCAGACCACACGCGAAAGACGATGCGTTTGCCGTCAGGTGACCAACTGGGGAATCCGGCATTGGCCGGGCCTTGGGTGAGAACCTGCGCTCCCGTCCCGTCCTTCCTTCATGATGGTCGCTGGCTTCGAGGCGCGCTCCTGAAAGAAGCCGCCAAATCCGAACGCCAGCCATTGGCCATCTGGTGACCATGTTGGCGAATAAGCGGCCCGGATTTGTCCTGGAACACTCGGCGCTTATTCGAGCCGTCCGGGTCCATTATGGAAATGGACGCTTCCGGATTCGGGAGCTTTGACTCGAAGTCCGTGACGGCCAACGTTCCATCGCAGGAGAAGCTGGGAAAGGTGTCGGTGTAGCGATATTCGAAGTTTGGATCCCAACTGTAGAGGAGCTGGTTTTGCGGACGCGGAGCAAAATCGACTTTTTCATAGACGACCTGTTGTCCGTCCGGCGACCAGGATGGTGCACGCATCTTGCCACTCAATGGATTTCGACCGTCGGTATAGCATAAGCCTTCGTTCGGGCCGGCCTTTGCCAGATATCCCACGCAGGAGTCCGTGAGGAACTGAGGCATGATCTTCAAACCCGGTCCCGTCGTGAGCTCGGTTCGCACACCGGAGGCGATTTCTACGGAAACGATCTGCGAAATCACCTTCCCCACTCCGCCACGAACGCGAGCCAGAAAAGTCTGCTCCACCGGCACCTCATAAAAGACCAGGCGCTTTCCATCCGGGGACCATTTAGGTGAGCCAGTGCTGGTGCCCGAGCCGGTGATGCGCTGCAGTTTCTGGCCCCCCGGCTGAATCACGTAGATGCTCAACTCCTGAACATGCTCCCAGCCGGCGCCATTGCTGTGCCCCTTCCACTCGGTTTGCCGGTCCGAGGAGAAGGCAATCCACTGGCCATCCGGGGACCAGACAGGTCTGAAGAATCCGCCTGGCTTCTCGATCGGCGCCTGCAAGTCCGGCGTGCCGGTCAAGTTGTGCAAATGGCGCGTCTTCAGGTCAAGGATCCAGATGTTGGCACGGTGGGTGTCGCGAGAGGAGACGAAAGCCAGTCGAGTCCCGTCGGGAGACAAGGCGCCTTGATCGTCCAACGCCGGGCTGTCCGTGAGCCTCTCGAGCCCTGAGCCGGAGGGATGAACCCGATAAACATCAGCTTGCCCCGCGCCATTTCGTTCCGACGTGAACACGATCCACTGGCCGTCGGGAGAGAACGAAGCGTTGTAGTCGAAGCCGGATGTGGGCAGAAGGGCTCTTTCGTCGCTGCCATCAGCATTGGCGATAAATAGCTCAGAGCGCGAGGGCGCGATCCGGCTCATCAGCATGACGCCTGTCGCCGCCACCGAATGGGCAACAGCCGGGCAAAACACGAAGGTCAGAGTTCTCAAAGCCAAGCGTGGTTTCAGGGTCATGTTCATTGGTATTAACGCGGTGGGTCCCAGAAAAGCACCGATAAACGGTCCTGCGGGCCTTAAGGAAAGACCAGTGCGCTGCTCCGCTGTTGGAGGATGCCGGGAGGAACAACCGAGAGATCCGATTGGAGACGAATTTGTCGGTTAACCCCTCTTCAACTGGCTTTCGCCAAGGTTCTCGGCCCAACACCCCATCACCGATAGATGTTCCTGCAATCATGCGTGTGAGCTTAATCTCCCCTCCAGTTGCCCATAGTTGCCCAAAAAAGCCCCTATTGACCCGGTTTCTACCCAATTCGCTCCCATTGGCCGAATCCACCTCGGAACATGCTGAATACCCTTGGTTTTACGTGGTTTTCCTTGATTTTGAAATGGAGCCAACGGTCAGAATTGAACTGACGACCCGCGCTTTACGAAAGCGCTGCTCTACCGACTGAGCTACGTTGGCGTCCGAAGTAGGAACCCGCTACCCCAGAATCAGGGTCTCAGTAACAGTGTCACTCTTAACAGAGGAATTGCTCGGAAGCAAGCCAATGGAAATTGCGTAAATTGGGTAGCGGTATCATTTCAGCCTCCCATAGTCCATGGACCAAGAGTTGGGGGGTTCCATAAACCGGACGTGGCTGCGGCTCGCATCTTGAAGGAAGCTAGGCCGGACCAGGGCGAAATACTCACAACCTGTCATCACGAGCACAGTTAAGAGTGCCATCAAAGCGTTTCGGGCTGGCTTGCAGAGTTTCAGATTAGACAATCCTCATTGTTCCAGACGTGATCGGGTAACCGACTTCCATTCCTGGCAGCACACGCAAAATCGGCAGCGGCGCATTTTGGACCCGCTTCCGACGTTCCGGTCGTAAGGGACGGAAATTGCAGGACTTGCTGGGACTTGGAGGAACGTGTTCGAGTGCTACATTCCGGACATGATTGAAATAACAATCGAAATCAGCGAATTGGCAAAAGATTCGAAAAAGGCCGTTAACGTGGCTCTGAGGGTCAAGAGAGCGAATGAGACCGCAATCGAGCGAGGAATGGAAGGCCGCATCCTGCCTGCATTGAAGAATTTTCTGAAAGATTCTGGAGTGCTCGGCGAGCGATCCTGAACGGAAGAAGTGTATCAGTGTCGCTGGCCAAAAACTCAGAATTGCAGATCGCAGATTGCAGATTGCAAATTGAAAACTGCAAATTGAAAAATCCAGGGCACGATCAGGGGTCGGTCAGAGTCTGCAAGAAGCCGAGGATCATCGGGTCGGAGGTGGGGGCGGGCAGCCAAAAGCGTCGGCTGCGTTCCAGTCGTTTGGCGACGGCAGTGTTGACGCGTTGTGAGTGAAAATCGGCATAGACGATGTAACCGGAGCCGTTGTGTCTGGTTGAGATGGCACTATCCGAACTCCCCATCCAAAACACCGGACCGCTCAGGCCGGAAAAGTCGTTCGTGTTCAAATTCGGTTCCATGAAGACCATGGTTTGTGCCGGGGTCGCGAATTTGGAGGTATCATTATCGTGGCAGAGGATGCAGTTCATGGTGTAACTGGAAGCGCGGTAGGTTCTAAAGCTGACGTTCAACGCCGGCTTGGGGAACGTGATTTTGTCCGTGGGACAAAAATAGATATCCTTGCTTTTCAAGTAGGGATAGAGCTTGCCAGAGGTGACGTCGCCCTGCAGGGCGTGGAGCCAGACCAGGAATTCCGGCAACTTACTTTTGTTATCGAGCGAATAGCTGGCGGCTGCGAGGGCGATCTGGCGCAGGTTGCTGCCGCAGACGGTCGCCCGTCCAGCTTCCTTGGCACGACCTAAAGTCGGGAGCAACATGGCAGCGAGGATGGCAATAACGGCGATGACCACCAACAACTCGATGAGGGTGAATGCGGCTATGAATGGGCGGCTCGTCAGTTGTTCGAGTCGTAGACCGGGGTAGCATCTTCTGCAACGCCGTTTCATGGTCCGGTGGATGTGGTTCATTGTAAGTCCAGTCGGCGAAGAATGCAAATTTTGTGAGATGGGAGGTAGGCGCATGGATCCTATCGAGGACGACGACGGGAGGAGGACGAGGACGAGAAGCTCAACAGGCTAAAGCTGGTGCAAGGAAGCCCATCCCTTGACAAGCAACGGCGCCTCTGCTGAATTCAATTCAGGATGAAAGTGCGCCCTCTCCTGGTTGGCTGCATGGTTTTGAGCTGCGCAGTGTTTGGCCAGCCAGCGGCGACTCAGCGGCCAGGGCAGGCGCCGACCGAGAGGATGGTGATCGAGGAAAAACAATTTGTCGAATCGCTTGCCTACGTTTATCGCCCCGAACTTTGGATCAGTTATCGAGGCGCCCTTTACTTTGCTCCAAAAGACGACAGCCAGGTTCGTCGCATCGCAGAACTGAAAGACGCCAGGTCCAAATACGTCGCGCTGACGAATCGAGAAACGCAACACGAACTCGCGGCGGCAACCATAGCCGAGAGCGGCGTCGGCGATGCCTGGCTAAAGAAACTGCTGCTGCCCTATTCCGAGACCCGGCCGAACCTGACGCCGACATTAAATCGAGCATATCGAATCGTGAACGGGTTCAAGGTGCTTCGAGTTATGAAGGAAGGCGACGCGCTGATCCAGGATGCCGGAGGCGCAACGGGCCTGGTGATGAATCTTGGGGCAGCGCCGGCTGCCGGGACGAACAGCACCCTTTATTTGATTAAGGAAGGAGAGCGGGCCTTTGCAAGAAGCAACGGCGAGTACCAACAACTCGAGGCGTTTACCAGCGTCGCGTTAAGCGCGGAGGAAACCAACGTGTTGAACCTGGTGGTGGCGGCGTGTCAACGTAAGGCGTCGGCGCTGGTTGCGGAACTCGCGGGGTCCAAAGCGCGCGAGGAGTTTGAAATCACCAAAGCGCGAGCAACCGATAGTAATCCGTACATGCAATATCTGCTGGCTCGTTGCTATCTCGATGGGAACGGCACGCCCAAGGACGAGCGGGTAGGCCTGGAATGGATGAATACCGCTGCTCGGAATGGATCGGGGGATGCGAAAACGTACCTGGAACAAAAGGGTAAGAAATAGGGCTAAAATCCGAAGGCCGAAGGGCGAAATCCGATTCCTGCGGGAGTGGGGAGCAAGATAAGTCTTTCGTGTAACATTACGCAACAGAGCCGATTGGTTTGAATCTCGGTTTGCCGCATTAGGGTGCCGGGTGTCCGCGAAAGTACGGATAGCCTTTCCGTAGTTTTATGGTTGATCGCACCTGTAAATAAACTAATATGTGCAATTAGATTCCCCCAGGCGTATTAGAGGGCAATGATGCTCTCGCTAATGGGTGGGGTCTGTTTAAATATAGGAGAACACAAAATATGCAGGACAGACAACCAGACATCCAACTGGAAATAGAAGAACTGGAGGAACGCATTGCTCCAAGTGCAACGGGTAATCCCGGCAATAATAATCCGCCGCTCAATAACACCAACAATCCGGGCAATGAAGGCACTGGTGGGCGAGTGTCAACGGGCTAGCCGTTAATTGCGGTTAAACAGAAATATCAAATCCAGTATAGCTGGACGCCACCTACTTGTTGGGTGGCGTCCTTAATTCATAGTCTCACCGTTTATTAGGGCGCTCGGATTTAACCGAGTGCCGATTGAATGTGGTGCCGCCAGCACCGACCTGGATCCGTTCTGAAAGTTACCCCGACCAGATGCGAAGCCGGTTCCTTCAAGCCCGATATGTCTGATACCAGCGATGGCCAATCCCGACTCTGATTTGTGGGAAATTAAAAAAATACATTTCCGAGAGCCTCTCGGGCGAATACCCCATATCGAACCGCCTGCTGAATCTTTAAAATTAAAAGCTGGTGTTCCTAAGCTAACAGTCGGGTTTATGAAATCAACGCCCTGCGAGTCCGAAGTCGGCCAAAGTTTTGCCCTCCAACTGATCTATCCCGAGCAAGGCGGGGTCCTAGCCCAGATTGCGCAGACAATCGATCGCTGTGGAGGCGACCTGGGCCACATGAATTTGCTTGATCCTGGCGCAAGGTTGACGACGCGGGGCATTTGCATTCGCGTCCGGGACGAGCGGCACCTCGAGAAGATCGTCGCCGCCGTTCGCACCCTCGACAAGGTCAAGGTAGTGGAAATCTCGAACCCAGCGTCGCCGGGCTTGGCACGCACTCCCAAAGCTGCGCGCCTGAAATCGCCGCGAGTGAGGGGGAAGCTACAAAAAAGAACGCCCGTTCGTCGGTGACCAGGCGAAATCAGGGCTGAAGCTTGAGCGCGGAGAGTTCCTCAGAGAACCCAAACACTGTCATCAGCTTGATCAAAGCATCTCAGCGAATCTCTGCGGACCTCAGCGTCTTTGCGTTTCAATTGTTCACGCATTGAACGGAATGCGCATTTCGATCAGCAAGCCGCCCCCATCAGCGGCGCGCAATTGGAATTGGTGAGCATCGCCGTAAAGCCCGCGCAGGCGGGCTCGCGTATTTGATAGCCCGACGCCTTCATCGAATTGTTCCCCCACTTTGATTCCAATCCCATTGTCGCGCACTTCGAGGGCAAGGGTGCCGTCTTTTCTTTGGGCGCGCAATTCGATGCGGCCTGGCCGGGCGCGAGGCTCGATGCCGTGGCGGATGGCATTTTCCACGAGGGGTTGCAGGATCAAGTTGGGCACACGCGCCCGGAGTGTTTCCGGCGCGATCTCCATTTTCACCGTGAGGCGATCCCCGAGCCGGGTTTGTTCGATCTCGAGATATCGCCGCAGGAAATCGAGTTCTTCCTGGAGTTCAATTTCCTGGGTATCGGAGCTCTCCAGTGCGGCGCGCAAAAGGTCGCTCAAGCGAACAATCATGCGGTCGGCGGCCTCAACATCCTTGTGCATGAGGGAGGAAATAGAATGCAACGTATTGAACAGGAAATGCGGGTTCAATTGCATCTGCAGTGCCTGAAGTTTGGCTTGGGCGAGGCGTTTCTCCAATTCGAGTGCGCGCAGCTCGCGTTCGCGATATCGCCTATAATACTGGAAGGCGTAACTGACAACGACGATGACCCAGTAGACCAGTAAATTGAAGAACCAGGTTTTGGCCAAGAGCGGTCGAAAGGCGTCAGGAAAAGTCGCCCCGCTTTGCCAGGAGCCAATCCCGGCGCGGAGGACCATGTAGGCCATGGAGAAAGCGATGCTGCCCAGGACATGAACGGCGAGACTTATGCCCCAGCGGCCCGCTTCGAAATGGAAGCGGCGGGCAAGCTGGATTACGGGAATTGATAAAAGGGCAAAGACGTACCAATCGCCCAAGGCATAGATGACGGCCCGTTTCCAGGTGACCTCCAGGCCGGCTTTGGCAGCGGAGGAATAGAATTGACTGGCGAAGGACAGCCCGATCAAGGTCCAGAAGAGCAGGGCCAGCAGCCATTTGGACCACCGTTTCTGCAGGATTGATGCGATTGTCATGTTGCGTGCCACTTATAGAAATGATACACGCTCTGAGTCGGTAAATGCCAAACCAATTCCGCGTAGCGGCAGGCGTCTCGCCTGCCAGAGAGCCGGGCGTCCCGCCCGGCGGAACGAGGACCAGAATGGTTGACGCGGTAAAAAGAGCGGCACCAGACAGCGGCAAGATGCTGCCCTGGCGGACAACCAAGGCGCTTGCCGCTACAGTATGATCCGAGCCTATCTTATTGCTTTTCTATCATTCTTCGCAGTGCTCGTCCAAACGAATGCGGAAGAGATACCCGTCTCGAAATTCAGTGACATTACGCCGGCTTCAGGAATTACCTTTACGCATGTGAACGGCGCTTACGGCGATAAGTTGCTGCCCGAAACCATGGGCGGGGGTGTGGCCTTCTTTGATTTCGACAATGATGGGAAGCAGGACCTGCTCTTTATCAACTCGAGTTATTGGCCGGGCCATATTCCGGCGGGTCAAAAAGCGCCAACCATGGCCCTGTATCGTAACGACGGGCATGGACATTTCACCGACGTCACCGCAGGATCCGGTCTCGACGTCAGTTTTTATGGAATGGGTGTGGCGGTTGGCGACTACGATAATGACGGCCTGCCCGATGTGTTCATCACCTGTGTGAACGGCAATCACCTGTTTCACAATGAAGGCAAAGGCAAGTTTCGGGAAGTCACAGCCGACGCCGGTGTGGGCGGGGCGCCCGATGGTTGGAGCACCAGCGCTGCGTTCATCGATTATGACAACGATGGGCGTTTGGATCTGTTCGTCTGCAATTACATCCGTTGGTCGCCGCAATTGGACCTCGCCGTGCCTTACGAACTTCCCAAGATCGGCCGTGCCTATGGTCCGCCACGAAATTTCCAGGGCGTGTTCCCTTACCTCTACCACAATGATGGCAAGGGGCATTTCTCCGATGTCTCGGAGCAGGCAGGCATCCGAATTACCAACACGGCGACCGGTTTGCCCGTGGCGAAGTCCCTGGCCCTCGCGCCGGTGGACGTCGATAATGATGGCTGGATCGACATCGTCGTGGCCAACGACACCGTCCAAAACTTTTTGTTTCACAACGAGCATAACGGCACGTTTAAAGAAATCGGTGCCCGTTCAGGCATCGCTTACGACGCTTACGGATTGACTCGCGGCGCGATGGGCATCGATTCAGCTCGTTTTCGCAGCGACGACACACTGGCGATCGCGATTGGCAATTTCGCCAACGAAATGAACGCCTTGTACATGGCACAACGCGATTCGTTGCTTTTCGCCGATGAAGCGGTTAGGGAGGGATTAGGGCTGGCGAGCCAAAAGCTGCTGAAATTTGGTTTGTTCTTTTTTGATTACGACCTGGATGGCCGGCTGGACGTGCTGACGGCGAATGGTCATCTGGAACCGGAGATCAATCGTGTTGAGCCGACCCAACAATATCGCCAGGCGGCCCAGTTGTTCTGGAACCGAGGCGACATCAAAGGAACCGGCTTTAGTCCGGTCCCGCCGATGAAATGCGGGACGGACCTTTTCAAAGCGATCGTCGGGCGCGGCTCAGCTTACGCCGACATTGACGGAGATGGGGACCTCGATGTGGTGCTCTGCCAGATCGGCGGTCCGCCGCTGCTGTTGCGCAATGATCAGAACCTGGGGCATCATTGGGTGCGGTTGAAACTGGTGGGGACGAAGAGCAACCGCGATGCGATTGGCGCCTGGGTCCGGGCGAGCGTCGGCGGGCATACGCTTGCTCGACAAGTGATGCCCACAAGGAGTTACCTCTCGCAATCCGAGTTGCCGCTGACAATCGGTCTGGGTAAGGCTGATAAAGTGGACAATTTGGAAATTGCCTGGCCGAGCGGCACAAAGCAGAAAATCGACGCTCTGGCGATTGATAAGCTGACGGTTATAACGGAAGGGAAATAGCGGCAGGAGCCGCTGAAATCCGAATTGCGAAGCTCGAAACGAAATCCAATAGCTAGCGCGTGGTTCGAGTCAACATCCTTGGTCCTACCCAACGCGTGTTGTATTTGGCGATCCAGGCGTCGTCAAATCCTGCGGGCCGAGGTTGACGCCCATAGGCTTGGTCATCCATGCCTAAAAATGGCAACGGATCGACCCGCCAACCGTCGCCCACATGGAAATCCGCGTCCTTATCCCAACCGACCACATATAAAAAGAAGTCGCGCTGGAAACCATCAGGCTTCGACGGGAGCTGGTCCGCTTTGAAGGAAAGCGCCAATTCGTCGCCGCCGTTCAGCAGCACCAACGCGTTGTCCTTTTCGGCAATCAATTCATTGACGGGTCCGTAGCGCGTGCACCAGCCTGAAGGTGTGATTATCCACGGTGGTTCGGATCGCACTTTTTCATAAGCCGGTATCAGCGGCAAGTCCTCGGGCAGGTTGGCGTAATCTCCGAAGCCATGCCAGCGAAGCTCGGCCCGCGCAGGAGCCAGCGAGGTGACGTGGTTTTGATCAGCGGACGCCCTAACGCATAAGCTTGCCGAATCCCAATGGATTTCAAACGCGCTACTCAATCGAAGACGGCGCGTCTTTTGGGGCAGCTTTTGATCGAGGTCAACCAGTATAGTTTTGGTTTTTCCGGCCGGAGTGCCGACCTCTGTTGGAACGGTTTTCCACGTTCCATCCGGCAGTTCCGCTTCAAGGGTTGGGAAAGGGAAGGGAAGATTGGGATCGAGCGAGGCGGCGATATTTGCCATGCCGCCTCCGAATCGAAGCCAACCCGTCAACACCAGGACCAACGGTTCGTCAGTCGGCAACTCACCGAAGTCCAACGTGATGGCGAACGGCTCAGCCAGGCCGCGCAGTTGCGGCTCACGCAAGCGTACGGGTGAAACCATCCGGTTATCGGTGCTGGCCAAAATCTCAGTCACGTCACAGCCGTCGTTGCGAGTCGCCTGCTGGAGCGATGCGCGTGGCCGCAACGTGCGCAGTTCGTGCGGCGGAAACGGTTTGCGCGGCAGCATTTTACTCGTCGAATGGACCAGCGTTCCCGCTGGATGATCCACCACAAACAATTTGGCTTGCTCGAGATACAGCACCTCACGCAACTCTTCGGTGATGCGCAACTCGTAGTTCCCGTTGGTCATCGGAAACTGCTGTTCATTACCCAATGCGAGAAACTCTTCCGGGTCGGCATCGATGAAATGAGACGCGCTCGAGGGCAGTCCCATTGGTGCGGCACCGAGGATATCGGTGACAAATTTGAACTGTTTTCCGCTCCACGCGTAGAGGTTGGGGCACGAGCCAGTCGGCAGCATTAATTCTTCATCAGTTAGCAGGCCGGATGGAACTGTTAGGTCGACAAGCGTTGTTGCGAGGTCAAACCAGTGCGTTTTGAGCAGGTCAATTTTTGTGTGCTTGCCCACCCCTATTTCCAACGGGAGTTGAGTCTTGGTGCGAATGGTGTGCCAATTACCGGCGACGATTTCGACTCGGGCGCCCAAGGCACTCGAATTGGAGCGATTGCCGACCAGTTGCAACTTGAGTTGTTTGTTGGAGTTGCCGCCGTCGTTTCGCCAAAACTGCAAACCGGTTGCAGTGCTCAAAACCAGGTCGGTATCGCCGTCCTGGTCGAAATCCGCTGCGACCAGTCCGTCTACCGCACCGATTTTGTCCAAGCCCAGTATGGTGGTGACCTCAGTGAAACCTGTCTTGCCGAGATTGCGCCAGACCCGGAGGCCGCTGCCATACGCAATGATGTCCAGCCAGCCGTCATTGTCATAATCTATCAGCAACAGACCTTTGACCTGCAGGCCCTGCAGCGAGAGTTTTGGGCGTTCCTTGAGGCCGCCGAATACGACATGCAGATCGTGTTCGTCTGCCAACGCGAAATCGACCAGCAGATCGTTGTTCAAATCGCCAAAAGCGATATAGTTTCCGGCGGGCCAGGAGCTATCGATGTTGGTCTGGACAAATGATCCGGCCCGTTGCTTGGCAAAGAATAAAGGGACTTGTCCCGCGTGCGTCGCAAATACGCCAGGCACATCTTCGTTGTTCCAATCCTCAGTTGCGACCTGTTGGACGCCGGTTAGTGAGAGCGGCAAGCCCGAGTTGGTGTGGTCCTGAAAATAAAAACTGCCCAGATTGCGGTAGAGCCGCAGGCCCTGGCTGCCGGGCAGGATTGTCAGAAGATCCAGTTTACCGGTGAAGTCGAGGTCGGCCAAAACTCCGTCGCGGGCCTTAAAACCCTTCAAGCCGCAGGCGGCGGTAACTTCGCGGAATTGGCCATTGGTGGCAAAACGGAACGCATGGGCGGCCTCTTCACCGAGCACGAGCACGTCATCGAACCGGTCATTGTTTAGATCGCCCACGAGGCAGCGGCGATACCCGCCGTTAGTCGCTCCGGGCAAAACTTCACCCATCGGTGCAAACTGCCCTTGCGTGTTGTTCAACAGCCGGAATCCGTTTCCTTCCATCACGAACAGGCTGTTTCGTCCGTCATGGTTATAGTCGATCACACCAAGCGGGCCGCGATAGGCTGAGGCGCGTTGGCCAAATGCCGCCGTCGATGCATCGACGAAACGAACAGCAACCCCGGTCGGATCCGGCTGTTCGAGCACGAATGCCACGCGTGGTAGGGTGTATTTACAACGTTCATAACCCAGTGGCGGCGCAGGGATCGACGGATTTTTGGCGAGGATTTGTTGATGTTTGGCCAATTCAGCAGCAGCATCGGTTTGCCGGTTCGCCCGCTGGTACAATCGACTGAGCTGGTAATGAGCCGACGGATGATCCGGCTCAAACTGCACGACCGTTTCAAATTCTTGGATGGCTTCGTCGAGGTGTCCTGCGCGTTCCTGCGCAAGTCCGAGTTGAAAATTCAAAGCGGTCACTGCGGGATCGATTTTTTGCGATTCCTGGAACGCCTGCACCGCTTTCTCGGGCTGATTCAAATGCTGATAGGCGCAGCCCATCAGGTAATAGGCAGCGGCATTGCTATGATCGTATTTCAACACCTGCTGGCACTCGTCCAGCACGGCCTGGTTGTTGCCGGCCAGGAGGTAGCCGTTGGCGAGATCCAGGTGGGCATCGATGCTTTCGGGTGCAAGTTCTAAGGCTTTGCTATAGGCCGCAATCGCATTGGTCGCGTCGCCTTTCTCCAAATACCCTTGGCCGCGAGTCATTAAGCCGGTGAAATTGTTGGCCGGACCCTGTTTCCGCAGGACGAAGAAAATTACCGCGCCGGCTAGGGCCAAGGCCAACACGACCCAGACCAGTAATTTTTGCATAATGACCAGAATGGCAGGGGAAGACGCGGCTCGCAATAGAAAGCGCAGCCCTAGGAACCGGTTTAAAAACCGCTTTGCTGCAAGACTAACAACTTGACACAAGCGCATGTGTCAGGGCAAGGTAAGGTATGCCAACGAACTTAAAGTTGGATGACAAGCTGATTGAAGCGACCGTCAAGCTGGGGAACTTCAAGACCAAGCAGGAAGCCGTCAACACGGCGCTGGCGGAGTTTGTGCGACGTCGGCAGCGAGTTCGCATTTTAGAGTTGGGCGGTAAAATCGATTTTGACCCGAAGTGGGATTATAAAAAAATGCGACGCAGACATTCGTGAATGTCATCGTTGACACCTGCGTCTGGTCACAGTTCTTTCGTCGAAACCGTCCTCCTACCCATCCGATTGCGATTGAGGTTGCCAGGTTGGTGCGAGCTGACTTGATTCAATTGATCGGACCGATTAGACAGGAAGTCCTTTCTGGAGCTAGTCCTTCCGAATGGTTTCAACAATTGAAAGAGTACCTCCGGTTCTATCCAAATTTGCCGTTGGACGAAGAAGATGATGAAACAGCCGCGGATTATTATAACCTGCTTCGAGCCAAAGGCCTGCAAGCCACCGCCACCGATCTGCTGATTTGTGCCGTCGCTACCCGGCACCAGCTCAAGATTTTCACGACCGATCTGGATTTTGTGACCTGCGCCAAATATCTACCGATCAAGCTCCACCGGGCACGAGGTATCTTGCCCTAACCATTTGTTGCAGCTTGTCATTGCTGCGCTATTTTCTCGCTTATGCCCGGGACCGTTGATAATTCAGCCGCGCGCCTCACTGCCACTGCGACAGTCTCCGACGCGAAATCTCGCGCCGGCCTGGTGTATGCCATCAGTGCGTACACCATGTGGGGCATATTCCCGATTTATTTTCATTTTCTGTCGCACGTCTCCTCGCTGGTGGTGGTCTGCCATCGAATATTCTGGTCCTCCATTTTCCTGGCGGCGGTGATTTCGATTAGGACCGAATGGAGCGCGATCCGGCCGGTGTTGCGCAGCCGTCGCAATATGCTGCTGCTTTCCGGCGGCGCAGTCCTGCTCGGGCTCAATTGGCTTATCTTCGTCTATTCGATTGCGACGCATCAGGTGTTGCAGGCCAGCCTCGGTTACTTCATCAACCCGCTGCTCTCGATCGCATTGGGGATGTTTTTCCTTCACGAACGCCTTCGCGGCTGGCAGTGGCTTGCCGTGTTTTTTGCCGTGCTCGCGGTCGTTAACCTCCAGTTGCATGGCTCGGGCTTTCCCTGGCTCGCCGTTTCGCTGGCGGTCACTTTCGGGTTTTATGGATTGGTACGGAAAAAGGTCGACATCAATTCTCTGCACGGGTTGCTCGTCGAATCGTGGATTTTGCTGCCGCTGGCTTTGATAGTCATCCTGACCTCGCGTCCCCAGGAGATTTCCGCCGGGACTTATGGCATCCTGTCAATGTCGGGTTTTATCACCGCGGTGCCGCTGTTGTGCTTTGGCGCGGCGTTGCGCCGTTTGCCGCTTTCGATGATGGGCTTTCTGCAGTACATCGGTCCGACGCTGCAATTCCTGGTGGCAGTCGTGTTATTTCACGAAGCGCTCGATCGAGCGAAGCTGGCCAGTTTCGGTTTGTGCTGGGTTGGAATTGGAGTCTACGTGCTTGATTCAGTCCTGGCGCGTTCGCCGCAGCCCGTTGCCGATGAGCCCGAGTAGCGGCAGAGGTCTCGTCTGCCGTAAAGCTGGGCATCTTACCCGGCGGGTCGGTCGTATGTACTCATTCCCCAGGCCTCCCAAGCCAACCGTCTGGGAGCTGTTGCCCAAACATTTTTCGGAAGGCCGAGCTCCCGCGAGGCCCAAATTCTCTCTTAATGTTTCCGGCCGGATTTTGGGCCTCGCAGGAGCTCGGCCTTCCGAATCCTCTCGGGCTTCAAATCTTGTACTGCGGGATCTTCAACAACTTGCCGCCTTTGCACGCGGATTGATGAGCGACGATGCCGGGGACGGTAAGGTTTAGGGCCATGACGATGTCAATGAGTGGTTGGCGATCCTGCAGGATCGCGGTGACGAACTCGTTCATCAGATAGCCATGGGAGCCGCCATGACCGCCGGCAGGCACGCCGGGAGGTAAAGGTGGTCGTCGCGTTGCCGCCGGGGCGGTCTCCAACCCTTCGTATTTGCCGTAGAACGAACCTTTTTGTCCGCGGATACGCCCCATTTCTCCGCTGTAACCAGGGCTGTCCCAGCTGACCCCCATCCGTGACATGCCACCGTCGCTGGTGCGGAACAACGCGATTTCCGTTCCAAAAGCGTTATGATACCGATTGTTGGCAGGCTGCAGATGCGCAATGCGGCTGGGCATCCCCTGGCAGGACACTTCAGTGAAACGCCCGCCGGTGACGCAAATGTAATAAGCGTTCGAATGCGTCGGATACCATTGTGGCGGCAAGCCGACCCGCCAGTCCTTATACGAATCAATCGGCTGCGCCATATAGTGAAAGTACTCTCCTTCAGCGTACACAAGTTTCCCGAATCCGCCGGCATTATAAATCTGACGCATGGCGTACAGGTCTTCGTGAAAACACGAGGTTTCAAAGAGCATATACTTCCGTCCGCTCACTTTTACTGCCTTCAACAGTTTCTCCGCATCCGACAAGGAGCCAAACACTGCTGGCACGGCCGAGGCAACGTGCTTGCCATGCTTGAGCACTTCCATGCAATGCCGCGCGTGGCTGGGGGCATCCGTCGCGACGAACACCGCTTCGATGCGATCGTCTTTAACTAACTCCTCGAGCGAGGAATAAGTTCTCGCGCAGCGACACGCCTTTGCCAATTCCTGACAACGATCAGGAAACAAGTCGCTGACGGCAATGATCTCGACATTGGGGTGGTTCTGGAAGCCAAACTCGGCGCCAAACTTGCACACGCCATAGCCGACGATGCCGACCCGAATTCTCCGGTCCGACACCGGTTGCCAGCCGTTGGAGATGTCAGGGTCCTCAGGCGATTTTTCGAAGCCCTGGATCGGTTTCTCCTCTGAGCGGGCCGACTGCGCCAACATCAATCCCGCGGCACCTAAGCCCGCGGACCGCAAAAAACTTCGGCGAGTAATCGCAGGAATTCCGTTTTGAATCGTTGAAAACTGGGAAAGCGATTTCGAACTCGATTGTTCGGTTCTCATGGCCCCCGAGCATGCGCGCGTGTGGCTTTGGGTCAAGCTGATTAAAGGGTGCCCTTTGCTAAAGACTCCAGAATCGTTAAGAGTGAACGCCGAACCTCGAAGGCTGAACACTGAACGTCGGACTCTGAAGACAGCAGGCGCTAAAGATTGCGCGAGTTCAGAGTTCGAGTGATTCTTTCTTCCAGTAAGCGTGACAATCGCCAACCCACCTGTTAGGCTTTTCTCTCTATCGTTTGGCGAGATTCTAAGGTAAGTTTTTAATTATGCGCTCTGATACTATCAAAAAGGGCTTCGAACGTGCCC
>DATJGF010000064.1:0-59392 GCA_035495315.1 Candidatus Limnocylindrales bacterium | reverse complement strand
CAGATTCAGACCCTTACGGTTACCGCAACCTCGAGCAACCCGGGTTTGATCCCCACCCCGACAGTAAACTACACCAGTCCGAATACGACTGGTACTTTGACCTTTGCTCCGGCGCCATTTGCGGCAGGCTCGGCGCTGATTGCGGTGACGGTGAACGATGGTGGGTTAAGCAACAACACGGTGGTACGGTCGTTCACAGTGACCGTTAATCCAGTCAATTATCCGCCGACATTGGACGCTATTACCAATCGGACTATCAATGAGAATGCCGGAGCGCAGACAGTGAACCTGACCGGTATTTCCTCTGGGGCTTCCAACCAGATCCAGACGCTGACGGTTACCACAACGTCGAGCAATCCTGGGTTGATTCCCACACCGGCAGTAAACTATACCAGTCCGAACGCGACCGGCACGCTGACCTTCAGTCCGGCGCCGTTTGCGACGGGCTCAGCGCTGATTTCGGTGACGGTGAACAATGGCGGGATGAGCAACAACACGGTGGTGCGCGCGTTCACGGTCATCGTTAATCCGGTCAATTACGCTCCGACCCTGGAACCGATTACTGACCGGACCATCAATGAGAACGCCGGTACCCAAACCGTGAATCTTACTGGGATTTCCGCAGGAGCCTCCAACCAGATTCAGACGCTGACGGTTACTGCGACATCGAGCAACGCCGGGTTGATTCCCACACCGACAGTAAACTATGCCAGTCCGAACGCGACGGGCACGTTGGCCTTTAGTCCTGCACCATTTGCGACGGGCTCAGCGCTGATTTCGGTGACGGTGAACAATGGCGGGATGAGCAACAACACGGTGGTACGCGCGTTCACGGTCATCGTTAATCCGGTCAATTACGCTCCGACCCTGGACCCGATTACTGACCGCACTATCAATGAGAATGGCGGAGCGCAGACAGTGAACCTGACCGGTATTTCCTCTGGGGCTTCCAACCAGATCCAGACGCTTACGATTAGTGCGACGTCGAGCAACCCGGGTTTGATTCCCGCCCCGACGGTAAACTATACCAGTCCGAACGCGACGGGCACGTTGGTCTTTAGTCCCGCACCATTTGCGACGGGTTCAGCGCTGATTTCGGTAACGGTGAACAATGGCGGGTTGAGCAACAACACGGTGGTACGCGCGTTCACGGTCATCGTTAATCCGGTCAATTACGCTCCGACCTTGGACCCGATTACCGACCGGACTATCAATGAGAACGACGGCACTCAAACTGTGAACTTTACTGGGATTTCCGCAGGAGCCTCCAACCAGATTCAGACGCTGACGGTTACTGGGACGTCGAGCAATCCGGGGTTGATTCCCACACCGACCGTTAACTATACCAGTCCGAACGCGACCGGCACGCTGACCTTCAGTCCGGCGCCGTTTGCGACGGGCTCGGCGCTGATTTCGGTGGCAGTGAACAACGGCGGATTGAGCAACAACACGGTGGTGCGCGCGTTCACGGTCATCGTTAATCCGGTCAATTACGCTCCGACGCTGGACCCCATTACCGACCGGACTATTAATGAAAATGCCGGAATACAGACCGTCAATCTGAGCGGTATTTCGTCAGGGGCTTCCAACCAGATCCAGACCCTGACGGTTACCGCGACGTCGAGCAACTCGGGTTTGATTCCTACACCGACCGTAAACTATACGAGTCCGAACGCGACTGGCACGTTGACCTTTAGTCCTGCACCATTTGCGACGGGCTCAGCGCTGATTTCGGTGACGGTGAACAATGGCGGGATAAGCAACAACACGGTGATGCGCTCCTTCACCGTGACGGTTAATCCGGTGAATTATGCGCCGACACTGGACCCGATTGCGGACCTGGCTGTCGATGAGAATGCCGGTATGCAAACGGTCAATATGAGCGGAATATCGTCCGGTGCTGCGAGTGAAAACCAAACCCTGACTGTGACGGCATTCACGACCGATCCAACAATTATCTCCAACATCGTTGTCAGTTACAGCAGTCCGGATCCCAATGGCACATTGACGTTCACCCCCTTGCCTAACGCCTTTGGTTCGGCCGGCATTACGGTTATGGTCGACGATGGCGGAACAGTAAGTAACACGATCATTCGCTCCTTCACCGTCACTGTTAATGCGCTAAACTATCCCCCAACGCTCGACCCGTTTCCAGACCTGGTGCTCAATCAGAATTCCGGCACACAAATGGTCCAACTGACGGGGATCAGCTCTGGAGCCTCCAATGAACTTCAGACGCTGACGGTTACTGCCGTCTCCAGTAACCCGGCGCTGATCCCAAATCCCACGGTGACCTACAGCAGCCCCAGCGCCACGGGCAGCTTGGGCTTTACACCAGCCACTAACGCGTTCGGTGTCGCTGACATCACCGTGCGAGTGGATGACGGTCAGCCCACCAACAATATCATCACCCGTTTCTTCACCGTCACCATTAACCAGACGAACTCAGGACCCACCTTGCTGACCAATGCTGTCATTGCTCCCAATACCGCGTTTCGGCTGCCCTTGAGCTCCCCTTACACGAATGGTGACAGGATTTCTTTCAATCTGGGAACCGGGGCACCTACCGGGGCCAAAATTGTTAGCAAACGCGGGATGACGTATCTGACCTGGACGCCCACTGTAGCGCAGGCGCTGACGACTAATCTGATTACCATTGTGCTAACAGACAACAGCAACCCGACGTTGAGCACGAATCAGAATGTGCTAGTCATCGTGCTGGATTTTCTCGGCTTAACGATGGGATCGACCAGCGTGGCGGCGGGTCAAGACGGTGTCATACCAATCTACGTGTCTTCCAGCAGCGGAGTAACGAATCTCTCATTCAGTGTCGATTGGCCCGCGACCCGCTTTGTCAATCCCGTGCTCTTCAACACCGTGCGGGGCATCGCCTCCAGTTCGGTGCAAGTTCAGAACACTAATATCCTGTTATCATTCCAAACGGCAGCGGGTCAAGTGTTGCAGAAATCGAATCTGATCGCGCAGCTCAGTTTTCAAACCGCAAGCAACCAGTCCTCGGCATTTGTCAACTTGACTGTGCGCAATCTGAACGCGGCCAAGCCCGATGCCTCGGGATATCTGAATTATGTTTCGGTTCCGGGGCAAGTTGCGGTGGTTGGTGGCAGACCGTTGCTGGCGGCAGGATTCGATGCCAACACCAACCGAACGCTGACAGCTTATGGCAATGTCGGAGCTCGGTACCAGCTGCAGTGGTCGAGTAACCCAGGCCTTCCGAACAGCTGGACGGCGTTGCCAACTTACACGCAAACCAATATCGCTCAAAACTTGTCGGTTGATCTGACGAATCCCCTTATCTTCTACCGATTATTGACTCAGTGAGGCTGGTTGTGGGCTCGCGCAGGCGTGAGCTTAGCGGCCTGAGCCGGCAGAAGCATCGTCTGGGAGGGCGCCGGCTCGCAGGGCCTCATCGCGAGATGGTCCTGGCGGCATCGCACTAATCCATCTTTGGGCACCCTCCGGATCCGTGGCGCTCCAAATCGCAGTCAGATTTTCCAATGCGGCGGAGCGGAGTGGACCTTCCGGAAATTGTTCGATCCAGCCGGCGGCGGTTTCAGGGGAAGTCTGAGCCCACCGCTGGATTATTGAGACTACCAGCCGATTTTGTTCGTCACCTGGATTGAATTGGGTTGCCGCCAGCTTAGCGGCGATCGCGCCATGCTGATCAGCCGCGGCTGTCAAAACGACGGCGAGCAATTGATCCCGAAGTCCCGGATCGGGGATATTGCTTGCCCAGCCGTAGGCCTGATTAGGATCACTCGAAGCCCATTGGCTCATCGCATGAGCTAATGCCGCGTCACGCTCCGGGCTCGGTGCCAGCCGTCCGGCAGCTTCCAACGCAACCAATGGAGTCGAACGCGTCGCCTCGTAGGTAAAGGCCATCACGGCCGCAGTCGTCCATTCTTCTGTCTCAGGCAATGATCGCAGCCAACCTGCAGCAGCTTGCGGATCGATATTAGCCCAGGCTGTGGCGACTTGGGCCAGAGCAGTTCCGCGGGTTGAATCCGCAGGCAACGCCGAGGCCCACTCTGCTGCTTGATCAGGTCGTAGTTCAGCCCACCGCCGGAGTAAATGTTGCTGCAGTTCCAACCCATTGGCGTCATGGACAGGATCCAAAGCTTGCAACGCGCGGGGCAAGTCGCTGGCCGGGATCGCCTCAACAATTCGGGAAACAAGTTGCGCTCGCTGTTCAAGGTCGAGTTCCTGGCTGAGAGCGCTTCTGGCAAAATCGATCGGAGACCTATCGTTTGACGCAGAGACTCTTCGCCCAACGACTGGGAGTAAAGGAGCTGCGGACTTTGGCGACGGAGCTTCGTTTAGCGAATTGTTATGCGAGAACAGAGCGAGCCCAATTGAGAATATCAGGAGCAACCCCGTGCCCAGCGAGATCAATAACCAGCAACGGGTGCACTTCTTTTTCGTTTTCGCGCAACCCGGACCTACTGCCGTGCGCGCAGGACGAATATTGTTGGCTAACGGCACGGTGACGTCTTTGAATCGAACCAAACGTGTGAGAGGCTTGGGGGCACAACGGTCTCCTGCTTACGGTATGGCGAGTACGTTTGTAAATCCGCCGGCGCTAAGGGCGTTGGTGGTACCCGATGCGACAGCGAGCCCAAAGTAGATGTTGGTGGCCATGGTGAGCGAGTTTGAGCTCACCAGCGTCCAGGTTGCGCCGTCGGTCGATTTATAACCTAGAACAGCGTTGCCTGTCCGAACGAGCCTGGTCCAGATGTTGGGTGCAGTGCCAACCCCAGCCGTCACACTCGACGAACCGCTTAACGAGGCCGTGCGGGTCTGGGAACGAATAGTTCCATCCGGGGACATGCCCATAAATGCGTACTTAGAACCCGGCGTCAGTGTCTCCCGCATGATAATCCCGCCGCGCGCATCCACGGTGGAATTTTGAAGCGAAGTAATGTTGGCCCTTAGGTCACCGTCGCCACTCATCGGTTGGAAAAGGAAGCGGAAATTATCGCTGGAACCGCTCAGGTTTCCGGCGCCGGCAATGGCGTACCCTCCAGCTGAACTGAAGGACTTGCCGGTGATTCCAACGTTCCCGATATCAATGGCTTGCCACGGTGGCGGTAACACATTAAATGGCGCAATTGTAATGGAGCTGAATTGAGAGCCGCCTTCCCTGCCGAGGATAATCAGCCTGTGGGTCCCTTGTGTCAGGTTGAAGACCTTCGGAGTAAACTGGTCTGCCCCTGGCGTGCCAAGAGTATTGAGGCTGCCGCGCCAGGAAACCGTTTGCTTGGTGAATCCTGTCGTGACCGCCATGTCCCACACCATGTAAGGATCAGTCGGATCGCTGTCGATGTTGACATAGAAAGAATTCGCCCCGGTGTTGGGCGCGTTGACATTGGCCGACACCAGGTAATCGCCCGTAGTCGGGACGGTGAAGGTGTAAACTGCTCGACCGGCCCCGATCGTGCCCGTAGTCGTGCTTTGAGAAACCTCTCCGTTGTAGAGGACAAACGGACTGCTGATTGTTCCAGATGAGGCAGCAAACGTTAAGCTTGAAGCGACGGGATTGGTTACCGAAACGTTCGCAGACGCTGACGAAACAAGACTACCAGCGTCGTAAACCGCCCGGGCGCTAAGGCTGTAATTGCCAGCCCCGACGTTGTTCCAAGAAAATGAATAGGGGGCCGCCGCACTCTCTCCCAGGATCGTCGATCCGTTGAGGAACTGTACTTTTGTGATCGTATGTCCATTCGGGGTGACCGTCGCCGCAAGAGCCAAATTGGCAGGAGCCACGTAACTCGCATTGTTGTTCGGCGCCGTCAAAACAATCGCCGGTGGGGTGGGGGGTGGAGTTGTCGAACTTGCAGGCGAAATGGTGATAGTTCCCAGCTGGGTATTAGCTTCCCGGCCGCGAATGATGAGCTGGTGTGTTCCGGCACTGAGCGCGAACACTTTCGGCACGAACTGATCACTTGTATCCGTGCCTGTTCCTCGCCACGACACCGTTGAGGAGGTCAAAGTGGCGGTAATGGGAACATCCCAAATCATCGTGGGATCAGTCGGCTCGGCATCGATGTTGACGTAGAACGAGTTGGCTCCGGAATTCGGGGCAATCGTCATTGCCGAAATGATGTAATTACCGGACGAAGGGAGGGTGAACGAATAAGCAGCCCTGCCGCCGGTGGTTACTGCGGTGGAGGTCGTCTGGTATACCAGGCCATTGTTCGCCACGAACGGCGACGTGATTGTCCCTGACGTAGACGCAAAACTGAGCGATGAGCCCGTTGCGGTGGTTACGGTGACGTTTACCGTTGGCGAGGAAACGGCGCTGCCGGAATCGTAAACCACTTTTGCACTGAGCGCATAAGAACCTGCGCTTACGCCGCTCCAGGTGAAGGTGTAAGGAGTTGCAGTATCCTCGGCCAGGAGTGTTGTTCCCTTGAAGAATTGAACTTTGGTGATCGTATGCCCATTGGCTGTGACGCTTGCGGAAAGACTGACGTTTGCAGGGGCTGTGTAACTTGAGCCATTGGCCGGTGCAGTCAGGACCACCGTCGGCAGGAGGTTTGTGGAAGTTGAGTTGGTCGGCGTGTAGCTGATCTCGTTGGAGAAAGCGCTTTCCAGCCCGTTGGACGTGTAAGAAGTCACTGCAAAATAATACCTCGCCCCGGTCGTCAGGCCGGAGATGGTTGCGTTCGTTTGGTTTCCGACGTTGAGGCTGCTCGTGTAGTTCCCGCTGCTAACTCCGGTATAGAGGTGGTAACCAGCCAGTCCTGAAGCGACGGCCCGATTCCAAGCCAAAGTGACACTCGCGGCGTGTGCGATGGGAAGGGCGCTGAACAACAGCAGGCTTGTCACATAACTAAAAACAGCCCGTGTTCGGGCTGTAACCATTGGATTTCCGCGCTCCGGTGGGCAGGCAAACATGGTATCGAGTGTTGCTGCATCCAGACACGGCTTCTACTAGGAGTTTCCTGATTTGGGCTAGAGGAGTCCCGGGTATGCGGAGAAAACCTCTTTTTTTCTGCCTCTAAACTGTGTTAGAATGCTCACGTGAGAAGCCTTTTCGGTTTTTTTGCACAGAAGCTGTCTGGTTTGCGATTTCGTTTGTTGTTGTTGTTGTTGCTTGTCTGCGCTCCCCTGCTGGCGCTGATGCTCCATACGGCGGGAGAGGATCGTCGTCGCGCCATGGCCAGTTGGCAGAAACGGGCCGAAGAAATGTCGCAAGTGGCTCAGCGAGAAGAGCAGGAGATGGTAAGCGCCACCCATCAATTGTTACTTGCCATTGCCGAGTCTTCGGCCGTGCACTCAATGAACCCGCGGCGGTGCAAAAAGTTTTTGGTTGACGAATTGGGCAGCTATCCCCGTTACTCTAACCTCGCGGTTCTCAAAACAAATGGGGAGCTTATCGCCAGCGCCTTGCCGCTCTCTGTTTCCAAGATTTCTCCAACTGAACGCTTTTTTAGGCAAACATTGCAGACCCGAGGATTTGCCGCCGGCGAATTCCCCACCCGCTGGGCCAGCGACAAGCCGACTATCGCGTTTGGCTTCCCTGTGCTGGACCATTCGACGCGTATTCTGGGCGTGGTCTTTGGAGAACTGGACCGACCTTGGTTGGGCCGTTCGGGGTTTGACCTTTCGCTGCAGCTGCCTCAAGGCGCGACGTGGACAGAAGTGGATCATCAAGGCCGAATGCTGGTGCGGTATCCGGGTAAAGATACCCGTTTCGGCGATATCATACCTGAGCAGTCGCTGTTGTTGCCCGTGTTGAGCCAGGCCAGCGGGCATGTTGAGCAATCGGACCCAAAGGGTGTTCCTTACGTGTATGCGTACAAATCCAGACCCAGTCAATTGGCCGCCAGCAGCGTCGTCTCAATTCTCGGAATACCGCGCCAGGTCCTCTTCGCCGAAGCGGACAACTTGTTGCGACGCAACCTCACCTGGCTGGCGATTGCTGTGGGCGTTGCCCTGATGCTCGGCTGGGGAGGAAGCAAGGTGCTGGTCTTGCGTCCAGTCAAGGCCTTAGTTCGTTCGACCGCGCGGTTGGCGGCGGGCGACCTTACGGTCCGCACCGGGTTGCCCTACAGCCGGGACGAACTCGGTCAACTAACGTTGGCTTTTGATCAGATGGTGCAGGCGTTGGAACAACGCGATCTGGAGCGCCAGCGGGCGAGCCAAAAACTCCAGGTCCTGTCTCATCGCTTGGTTGAGGTGCAAGAAAGCGAGCGCCGCCACATTGCGCGCGAGTTGCATGATGAGATCGGCCAGAGTTTGACTGCCGCCGAGATTAACCTGCAGGCGGCCTTGCAGCTGCCGGGCAATCCGGCGCTGGAGCGGCGTCTGGAACAAAGTATCAAGGCGGTCGAGCATGTGCTCGAACAGGTGCACGATCTCTCGCTGAGTTTGCGCCCCTCAATGCTCGATGACCTTGGCTTGGAGCCGACGCTGCGTTCCTATACTCACCGTCAAGCGGAGTTGACCGGCATTGATGCCGAGTTCAAATCCGCCGCATTGGAAAATCGGCTCGACCCGATTATCGAGACGGAATGCTTTCGTATCGCACAAGAGGCTCTTACCAATGTCGTCCGACATGCCCAGGCCCGTTCTGTCAGGGTTGAATTGAGCCGGAACGATGGGCGCTTGCACCTCACGGTGCGTGATGATGGGATTGGATTTAATGTCTCTGCCCTCCGCGAAGAAGCGGTGCGCGGTGCGAGCCTGGGTCTTCTGAGTATGGAGGAACGAGCTGCCTTGGCAGGGGGTGGCCTTCAATTCAAATCCGTTCCCGGACAAGGCACCGAAGTGCAGGCCTGGTTCCCTTTGAAATGGCGGAACACAATTGAAACGGAGAAAGCCGATGAGTGACAATGATAAACCTTTGCGTGTGGTGCTGACCGATGACCATCCCGTCGTCCGTGCCGGCATTCGGGCCGAATTGGAAAAAATGCCGGGAGTAACCGTGATCGGTGAGGCTAGTGACGGCCGGGAAGCGATGGAACTCATTAAGGAGCATCGGCCGGATGTCGTGTTCATGGACATCTCCATGAAGGGGCTCAATGGACTGGAAGCGACCGGCCGGATTCATAAAGAGTTTCCAAATACACGCGTCATCATCCTGTCGGTGCACCAAAGTGAGGAATACTTCTGGCAGGCGCTTAAAGCAGGAGCGTCGGGGTACCTGTTGAAGAAAGCCGCCACGACCGAACTGGGCGCCGCCTTGCGGCGTGTTGCCGCGGGCGAGATCTATCTGACACGCGAGATTTCAAATCGCCTGGTCAAAAAATTGCCATTGCAACAGATCGCCCACCAGAAGAGCCCGTTGGAGAAGTTAACGGAACGGCAGCGCGAGATCCTGCAATTGATCGCCGAAGGCCAAACCACTAAAGCGATCGCTCTGATTTTGAAGGTCAGCCCAAAAACAGTCGAGTACCACCGCGCTAAACTGATGGAAAGCCTGAATATCTTCGATATACCAGGCCTGGTCCGATTTGCGCTGCAATCAGGACTTATCTCTCAAGAATGATTCGCCTTGCTTTGGGCTGAGGGCCAGGACTATAACCCGAGTACTCGGTGCGAACCATCGTGGTTCGTGGCCGACTTTGCGCTGAGGTATTGAATCAGCAAACTAGAAAGGACCTCTTGTGAAGATGAGATCTCTGATTGCCATTTCCGCCCTCTTGGCCGCACGCGTCATCGCCGCCGACCCTACGCCGAAGGATGAAGTTTCGGCGGCAGCCAAGAAATTGGACGAGCAGCACAACTACAGCTGGAAATCGACCATTGAGTTCGGCAGCTTTACCGGAACTACCGAGGGTAAACTGGTGAAAGAGGGCATCATCGCCCTTACGATGACCTTTGGCGATAATACCACTTTGGCTTTTATCAAAGGAGATAAAGCGGCTGTAAAAACCGGAGACGAGGGTTGGCAATCGTTGGACGAATTGGCCAGTGCTGCAGGCACAGAGCCCGGCCCCCGACAATTCCTGGTCCGCCGCTTGCGTAATTTCAAGGCACCGGCCGTCGATATCCAGGATATTTTGGGTAAAACCAAGGAAATCAAAAACGAGAACGGGGCGTTCAGCGCGGATCTCACTGAGACTGGAGCAAAGGATCTTCTCTCTTTCGGCGGACGCGGCGCCAACGCTCCGGGAGCTAAAAATGCGAAGGGTTCGCTCAAACTGTGGATCAAAGACGGCCTGCTCTCAAAATATCAAACTAAGGTTGAGGGGACGATGAATTTCAATGGTGAGGATAGAGACATTGATCGCACCACTACCATTGAGTTTAAGGATGCCGGCACAACCAAGATTGAAGTTCCTGAGGCGGCGCAAAAGAAAATGTCGTAGGTGCGGTTCCTAACGCCTCCCCAAACCGGGTGATCGGCCTGACGGTCTTACTCAAGTTTAACCAGCAGAGTGAGACTCTACCTACCGGATGGACTTACCCTCTAACGTACCGCAGCGTCCGTAATTTCGTTGCCCCCTGGACTCGCGCCAGTGGCTAACCTTGGCGTACTTGCATTTTCCCACGGGCCCTTTAATCCTTTGGCCCAAAGGCTATGCCTGAGTCTGCCCAGAAATCACGTCAAGAGTTGATTGAGCAGGACATCGCAGATCTCCGAAAACTCGGTTACGCGCAGCAACTCTTTCGTGAAATGGGCGGCTTTTCCAATTTCGCGATTTCCTTCTCAATTATTTCGATCCTCACGGGGGCAATTTTGCTTTTTGGTTTCGGCCTGCGGTTTGCCGGACCCATTGTCAACTCAATCGTTTGGCCGCTCGTCAGTCTCTTCGTGCTTATCATCGCCGCTTCAATGGCGGAATTAGCGTCAGCCTATCCGACAGCCGGCGGCCTGTATTTCTGGGCCTATCGTCTCGGCGGAGTGCGGTGGGCATGGACGACCGCCTGGTTCAATATGATCGGCCAGGTCACAACCACTGCCGGCGTTAACATTGGTGTCGCAATCTACCTTGTAGGCGCTGTCACGCGCATGCTTAATCTCCCCGCCGAAACTTCTATCCCAGTCTTTGGCACGCTGACCAATTGGTATTTCTATGTGTTTGTGATGGTGCTGGTCACAATCCCGCAGGCCCTCATTAACATTCTCGGTATCCGCCTTACCGCGCGTCTCAGCGATTTCAGTGTCTGGTGGCACATCGGCGGAGTCGCCTTGATCGCTATGGCCCTAACATTCTTTGGCAGGACACACCATCCGCTGAGTTTTGCCTTTCAATTCGTCACCACGACCAATCCGTATGACTTTTCTTCCGCCGAAATCTCCAAAGGCGTTGTGGCCCCAGCGCTCTATCTGGGTAATCCCATCACGCTCAAGCCGCTCCTGGTGCTTCCGTCTCCCTTGTTCGCGCTGTTTCCCGGCTTGACCGCCCTTTACAAGGCCGCTCCGTTGTTCCTGGTGCTGGGGATTGCTTTGCTGCAAGCACAATGGACTTACACCGGTTACGATGCCTCCGCGCATATGGCCGAAGAAACTTACCTCGCCCGAAAGAATTCGGCTTGGGGTGTGTTCCTTTCCGTGGCCGTTTCCGCGGTTGCCGGCTACATCATGCTCATGGTGCTTACTCTATCCATTAACGACATTGGGGGAACTGCAACTGACGCCTATCCCGTGCTGAAGATTCTGTACGATAACCTGTCGCGGTTTTTCGCCAATGCCATTGCGATCGTCATTGCCGGGGCGATGTGGTTATGCGGCCTTTCTTGCATCACCAGCATGAGCCGCATGTGGTTTGCCTTTGCCCGCGATGGCGGGATGCCGGGACATACGCTCATTAAGCAAATACATCCCCAATGGCGCACCCCGGTTTATTCGATCCTGATCACCTGTGCCCTTGCCGTGATCATGCTGCTCTGGGCCGGTGCCTACTACGTGGTCACCGCAATCTGCGTCATCATGCTCTATTGGGCGTACGGGATTCCCATTTTCCTTAATCTCCGCAACAAGCTCCGCCGGAAAGGTGAATTCACTACTGAACAAAGTGCGCCGTGGAACCTCAAGCGCTGGGGCGTTCCACTCAATCTAATCTCGGTGGTTTGGATCGCCGTCATTACGGTCTTTCTGATCATTCCGCCCAACGAGCTGGTGCTTTGGACCGCCGTACTGGTCTGCTTGTTTATGTTCGTTTATTGGCAGATTGATGTGAAAAAGCGCTTCACTGGTCCGGCAGCCATACCCAGCACCGATGGCGCACTCGGACTCTCCGGGACCATGGGCCAATCGAGCGGGAGTTGATCTGTGGATGCACTGATCGTGGACTGGAGTTCAAGCGATCTCTAGCTGCGGACGGATCTCCGGACGAGTGGGCAGGGAATATTGGCGTGTTGATCTTGATCGCACTTAGAACATCTATTCAGACGCTAAGCGCCTTGCTGCCTGCCGAGTTTCCGAATCATTTACTTTCAACGCCGAGTTCTTGCACCCTCAAGTTCCGAAAGTCAAACGACCTATCCTCCGCCTGAATACCGAGGTAGCCAAAAGCCGCGTCCAGATTGTTATATTCCCACGCCCGTTCGCCATTGACATCCAAACTGATGTGTTTTCCGCGCACCTCGATCCGGAATTTCACCCACTGATCGAGCGGCATGGGCGGCGTTTCGGCCGGCACTACTGTTTTGTACCCTTTTACCAATCCGCCCAGTGCGGTCCTCGCCAGGTTGACTTGCCACCCTTCTGTGGGCCATGGCTTCCCCTCGATGCCGCCGCGAACGAAAAATCCGCTGTCATATTGTGGTACCAACGCCCGCCACTCGGCTTCAAAAATGAAATTCGTGTACTGCTTCTCCGTACGCAACCAGCCCATTCCTTTGACTAGCCGTAGATTTCCGTTCGTCACGACGAATGTAACGTCGTTAACCGGTGCCCATCCGGTTAGGTCCTTCCCATTGAATAAGCTCTCCCAATGACCATTTTTGGACTCCTCAGCCCCCAGGCAGATGCCCGCCAAGAGCGCCATCAAAAGATTGAGAGTGGTCAGTGAAGTGATTGGTCGTTGCTTCATCGCCGCCGATTCTTGCCTCTGAGCAACACCCAAAGTCAAGGGCAATGCAAAGCAAGGGGTCGCTGCCGCACGTTGGCAACGATTGAAAAGTTCAATAAGAAGTGCCGGAACCAAGAATGGGCTGCAATGTGCGGCACTCGCCCAGTTGCTGGCGCACGCGTTCTCCCAGTGCTAATTTCGCCCATGAACATTCCTGCCTCGCTGCGTCGCGTTTTCACTCTGCTGGCCTCGCTTCTAGCGACAGCGAACGCGTTGTCCGCCGTGAGTTACCCGCCGCCGCAACCCGCAGACTTCACTATTCACGATTTCCGCTTTCGCTCAGGCAACATCCTGCCCGAACTTCGACTTCACTATCAGACTCTCGGGGAGCCGAAGCGTGATTCCCAAGGCATCGTACGCAATGCGATCCTCATCCTTCACGGCACGACTGGTAGCGGCAACCAATTCATCCGGCCCGAATTCGCCGGGGAACTCTTCGGCAAAGACCAGCTGCTCGACGCCGAAAAATACTACCTGGTCATCCCCGACAACATCGGCCATGGCCAATCCTCGCGACCCGGTGAAGGCCTCCATGCCCGTTTCCCCCAATACGGCTACCACGACATGATCGAAGCCCAGTACCGACTGCTGACCGAAGGCCTCCGGGTAAATCACCTGCGGCTCGTCATGGGCACCTCCATGGGCGGCATGCACTCGTGGCTTTGGGGAGAGATCCATCCCGAGTATATGGATGCCTTGCTCCCGCTGGCCAGTCTCCCGACCGAAATCTCCGGACGCAACCGCGTCTGGCGTCGAATGATCATCGATGTCATTCGAAACGACCCTGCCTGGAATAATGGCGAGTACCAAACGCAACCGCCGGCCTTGCGCACGGCCCTCGAAGTCCTTTATTTCATGGGCAACAACTCCCTGCAGCGATATAAAGATGCCCCCACTCTCGCCAAAGCCGATAGCCTCCTCGATGCGTTTGTTAGCTCCGGACTAAAGACCCATGATGCCAATGATGTCCTGTATGCTCTTGAGGCATCCGCGGACTACAACCCCGGTCCAGCTCTTGAACAAATCAAGGCCCCGCTGCTGGCCATCAATTTCGCCGATGATCTCATCAATCCGCCCGAAATCGGCATCCTTGAACGAGAAATCAAACGGGTGCCGCGCGGCAAAGTCCTGGTACTGCCGATGAGTAATCAGACACGCGGTCACGGCACCCACACACTGGCCGCGGTCTGGCGAGAGCATCTCGCGGAATTGCTGCGCGAATCCCAATAATTATAATAGAAACTGCATGCTGCGGATCCTTTGGGCTGATACCTTACAGTTTGATGTTGACATGCCTCTAACTAAAAGGTATAACCGCTTGCCGATGAACAAAACCAATCCGAGTTTCCTCAACGGCGTGCCGGAGTTGTTGGTCCTCAAGCTCCTTTCGCGGCGTGAAATGTATGGCTACGAGATCGTCAAAGCCATTCAGGCCGAAACCCAAGAGGCTTTCTCGTTTGGTGAAGGCTGCATTTACCCTTACCTGCATTATCTCGAAAAGGAAAAACTCGTCAGCAGCGACCGCAAAGAAGTCGATGGGCGCAGTCGGAATTATTATCGGGTCACCAGCCGGGGACGTAAGCGGCTGGAGGCCCTGGCGACCGAATGGAACCGGGTCGCGGCCGGCATTGCGCTGGTAATGGAGGGTCATCGTGCATAAACCGCCCCCGATTGCACAGGTGGAGCGGCGATTAGCTGAACTCGGTTGCTCGGAGCGGGACCGGCAACGCCACGTGCGCGAACTTGCCGAGCACCATGAGGACCTGCGAACCGCGGGTCTGGAAGAAGGACTGTCCGACACCGCCGCCGAATCGCGCGCCAACCAGCTCTTGGGGGAACCAGTTGCTTTGGCGGAGCAGTTGGCGGCGGTGCTTCGGCAATCCTCCTGGTGGGGGCGCCATCGCATCATTGGTTTTTGCCTGCTGCCCCCCCTGGGAATCTTTGCCGGATCGGTGCTTAGTCTCTTCGCCGTTTTGCTTGTTTTGCGCCTGTGTTTCTCGGCGAGCGAGTGGAGGGTGCTGGCGGACCAGGGTGCGGGTTTTCGGTTAATAGTCGTCGGGGTTCAGTTTGCCAATTATGCAGCCACCGCCGGCATGACCTTGCTATTTTGCTGGCTGGCTCGGCGTGCCAGCGCTGGTTTGCGCTGGGCGATGCTCGCTTGCGCTGTTTGCTCCCTTCAAAGTTATTTCGGTTACTGTAGGGTGGCGCCCCACGCGGTTAGCATTGGCTATAGTCTTTCACCGGATTGGATCTGCGCCTTGATCCCGCTGCTGATCGCCGGTGTCATTTGGGCGCGAAACCGTCACAACCCGCAGCAAATTCTCGAGTCATCCGGGGCAGAGGGTAGACTGGGCCAGGTAAGACCGGAAATCCTTTTCACAAACGGGCAATCGATCCAGCTTAGGGACGGCGGTTTACCCACCTATTCTATTCTCGCAATAATCGGCTCGGCTCTGACACTAGCCATCCTTTTCTTTTGGTTCGAATCCAACCGCGACTGGAAACAGCTTAAGCTCAGAAGTCAACTCCAGGCACGGGTCTGGCAAAAAGAACGCAACGAAGTTGAGCGAACCGTTAAAAAGCGACAAGCCCAAGTCGATACCCCGGACGCCAAGCCCGTAAGCCTGTTGGCTCACCTCACTGCGACCCTCGCCGATGATGGCGGAATCCCCTCCAACATCATGCCAAACCAGGATTCGAAAGGCGCAAACAATCTCGCCGAGCTCCCGGAAGGCCTGGGCACGTTCGGCGGCGTCCTCTTCATCGTTCAAGGTAAGATTCAGCTCATGGGGAAGGGATTCCTGCAATCGGAACGTGTCTTCCCAAGCCGTGCCAAAGGCATCAGACTTGGCCAAACTTGCAAGCGACTGCATCTACTTCACGGAGCGAGCTTTGTTTCCTCGGGACCCCCCAAGCCCCGCGAAACCATCGCTGCCCTTGTGCTGCATTACGCCGATGGCTCCAGCAAACAAATTGATATCATATCCGGTGAGCACGTCCTTGATTGGTGGGGCCCCCTCATGAGCACGGGCATTAATCCACTCGACCGGCTTACCAGCGCGCCCGGCACAGAACTAGCCTGGACGGGTACAAACCCTTTGCTGGCGAGGCTTCGGCCTGGCTGGTCGCTGCGTCTTTACAAAAGCACATTTGATAACCCGCAACCGCAGCTGTCCCTTACCAGTATAGATTATGTTTCAAAGCTAACCGAAGCTGCGCCATTCCTGGTGGGGTTGACCATCGAGTAGGAGAAGGGGACAATCGTGACGTGAAACCGCTATGTTCAAATCTGTGGTGCGCTCAATTGTTTGGGTTGATCCTCATCTCTGCCGCAACCACGCCCCAGCCTCGCGGCTCCGAACCACTTCACGCCGAACCGCCTTTATCCACCCCGGCCCGGAGTCCTGCCACGAACACTCTTTGGGAACACATCGTTATCATTGGCGCCAGTGCCAGTGCCGGTTTCACCGAATCGGAACCACTGGGTGGACCCAACACCTCACAGTATCGCCTCAACCGTTATATCGACGCAGCCATCACGGCCCCTCACCAACCCGCCCGCAATCTCTCGAGCACTTTCTTTTTTCTGCAACCCGAATCCGAGGCTCAACGCCAAATCGCGCTCGCTCTCGAGACCAATCCATCGGTAGTCATTGGTGTCGATTTCCTGTTTTGGTTTTGTTACGGCGATGGACCAACTGACCAGGATCGTGCCCTGCGCTTCGAAACCGGCCTCAAATTGTGTGAACGTCTCCGCTGTCCATTGGTTGTTGGCGATATTCCAGATGCCTCTGCTGCTCTCAACCGGATGCTCACTTCCGACGAAATGCCCAGTCCGACAGCCCTGGCGGGTGCCAACCGTCGCCTGAGAGAATGGGCCAGGACTCGCCGCAATGTGGTCGTACTCCCTTTATCCTCCTTCATGAACGCGGTCTCTGCCAATCAAGCGCTGTCGATACATGGGCATACTATTGCCGCGGGCAAGACCGCTGCCTTACTGCAGAGTGATCGCCTCCACCCGAGTGGCCAAGGCTCTGCCGTGGTGGCCGTCATGGCCTTCGAGTCCCTGCAGGGATTCATCCCACCCGCCTCCATCAACCAAATCCAATGGGATCCCACTGAGATATTTCGACGCGCATCTGAGTCTGGCGACTCGGCTCAAGAACGTCCCCGGAACCACGACTCCTCGGCTGCTTCCAGAAAATAGACGCCCGTTTTATGATCAAAAGCTCTGCCGTATTTCCGTGTTCGGGCAAAATCTGGCACTCGGGCGCGCTCCTTTGCATCCTGCTTGTCGGATCACTCCTTTCCGTCGGTTGCGCTCACCACAAACGCACCACAACCGAAACAGTCTTCGAACGTGGCTGGATTGGCGGGGAATACAGGCCCGCTCACATCCGCCATCAGATATTTAGCCCGAGAGACACTCTTAACGCATTCCCCTCAGCCCTTGTGCCCTCCTACAAGGCAGGACTTTTGCTCAGCTCGTTAAGTACCAATACCCCCGCCCAAATCGGTGGCCTCCGCGAGGGCGACCTCATCGTCGCGATCGACGAGCAGCCCGTGAGTACTCTCGAAGAGTTTCGCCATGCAATCGATCATTCCTCCCCAGGCGCCAAACTGGAAATTCGTGTTTTCCGCAAGGGCAAGCTCCTCGATTGCTCCGTCCTTGCCGGCCGCGAAAAGTTCAAGCGCCAGGGCGAGTTAATGATCGCTCTCCCGCTCATTACCCGGGAATTGGATCTTTGGCCCAATCCAGGCGTTTCCCTGATTGTCCTCGGATACGCGCCCAACCCAGGCCACCGTGTGGAACTGGCTTCCGCTGAATCGCAGTACCTCAAATCGTGCGAACCAAAAAGATATCAGCCCATCGACGAAAACTGGCGTGCCTGGCTGGTCATTTTCCAACTCTCCAGACGCGAGATTATCCTCTCGCAGGATCGCGTCGACGCGCCTGATAAGAATCTTCCGCGCAATTCCACCGACCTCGAGCGCGCTGAGGCCGAAACCACAACGCTCACCGCCAAGCGATGACAGATTATGAACTTGTTAAAATATTGCTCTAAAGGCACGAACTCCCGATCTTGTGACAATAAATTGAGTGTTTCTCATGCCAGTCTTTGGGTGGCCTTCGGCCTTAGATCTTCGATCACCAGTCTGCTGTTGCAACAGGCTCTCCTTATTGCTTGCTTCGCGGAGACCATTCCCTGCGCTTCGCCGGCCTCGCCTCCGGTGCTTGGCCTTGCACCCGGGGCCATCGCCGTCATTTCATCTGCCGAGCCTTCGCGTTTCAGTTTCGACAAGCCCACTGCGCGGATCGAATCCGCTTCTGAGGGGGCTGGTGACGCAGTCTCAGCCCTCCTGCAAACTCCAAGCCTCGGCAATCCTCAGATCGAAGCCTGCATTGGCATCGTTCAGTTCGCAGCGACTCCCTTTGTTGCCAGTTATGCGGCACTCGCCGCTGGACACCGGAAACTGAGCGCAGATCAACTGTCTGAACTGGAACAACAGTTCACATCAAGAATGAGTAGCGTGGCGGAGCAGGATAACTTGCGTCAACTGGTTGTGGCTTCCGCCCGAGATATAACACATCGGCAAATTGCTGAAGTCGCTGACATCCTGGCAGTCAATACGAATGCCCAATTCAGTGGCATCCTCGAAACCCGGGTTCAAAGCATCGAGCTCAAACGACTCCACAAAGCCAATAACTATTGCCTCTGTATTGCCGCACAGGCGCGCTTGCTTAACGTGCTGAACCGCACAGTCCTCTCTCAACGGGAGTTCAATTACCAAAGCGAACCGGCAATGTTCATCGATTGGGCGCGTTTAGGTGGCTTGGAGAGTGTCGCCAACACCGGCTTTCGCGTTCTTGCGCACAGGATCGCGCAAGAGTTCTTTTCTCCTGATCTGGCCCAACCGCTCTTCGTCGGCCTTGGATCCCTTGAAATCTTGAAGCGGATGAGCAAGGCAGCCGATCATAAGGCGGATGCACCATTTCAAACGGGATTATCCTCATCGGGTAGCGCGCAAATTGTGGCACCGGGACTCCAAACGGATCGAGTAATGTTGGCTTCACTTAAGCCACGCTTAATCGATTATCACACCGAGGTAAGCACCGCCTTCGAGGTCCTTCCAGATACCACCCGCCCCGAGGTTTTTATCCGTACTCCGAAGACCAAGAGCGCCCCTGAACCGGAGACATTGACCGACACTGAATGGGCGTTGGATGGTTTGGAGAATCATTGCAACTTCGTTGTGCAACTCGGGGCTTGTATCAGTTCCATACCGATCGGGCTCTGGGAACACACCGTCGGCGCTATCCGCCAGGGGCCGCGAGCGGACCTCCAGCGCGCGCAATCGTTGCTTGAGCAGATCACGTGGCATCGTCCGGTTCAGCAAATGGTTGCCGACGAGATTGCGCAAACGCTCGCGGTTCAAACCTCGCAGCGCGTCGTATTGCGTAAGCTACCGCTCCCTGCTGGCCAGGACTTAGGGGCTAATCCGTATGTAAAACCGGTGGTGTTCGGTAGCGAGCCTCGGCTGCAGGGCAGGGGACCTGCAGCCGCGGATGAGATCCTGCACGTTCGGGTCTTAAACATCGCATTGGACGGATCACGACCACGACATTCAGGCATGCGTCTTTCATTGGATGCGGAGGTAAGTCTGCTGAGAAAAAGCGACGGACAAGAGTTACGCTCCTTTCCGGTCCGTTACCGTGGAGCCGCGCAGCAACTTGGCAACTGGTCAGCTAACAATGGACTGATTTTCAAACAGGAACTGGAGGCATGCTCAGCGCAAATAGCCAATGCGCTTGTGCAGCGGCTGCTCTCGGAGGGTTATGTCATCCCATTGCGAACACCCGGCTCAAGCCTTGCCAAAAACTAGTTCCCTATTGCGCGATACGGTTTCTTCTCCTGGTACAACTTCATCCTGGTTTCAAACTCCTTCTGCTCGTCTTCACGATGCGACAATGCAACGGCTTGTTGCTGGGTTTTTACGGCCTTATCGAACTGCCCCGCTTCAGCGTAGGCCGCTGCCAGGATATCCAAAACACTAGCCTCCTTTTGCTTCGTGAGAAACGCTGCTTTTTCACCAAATTCTACCGCGCTGGTGCCATTTCGTATTGCAGGGTTAGGACTGGTGGCGTGCAGCCAGGCCGCTTGTTTGAGCGCGGCCAGATCACCCTGAGCCGCCGCTTGCCGATACCATTTAAGCGCTTCCTCATCATTCTGCGCAACTCCATGCCCGAAATGGTAGAAGTCACCCAGGCATGATTTTAGAGCCGCGTTGGCCTGTTCGGCTACCTGTCTCCACCATTGCTCGACTTCACTTATGTCTCCACCAGCCTCATCTCCAATCGCGTACTGCCATGGCTTTATCCCCTGCATCGCCGCCTCTCGCCACCACTTTTCGGCCTCTGCCGAATCTTGCGCCACGCCCAGCCCCTTCCAATAACAAAGGCCAAGAAAAAGCTCGGCGCCGACGTGTTTTTGACGCGCCTCCGTTTCGAAGAGCTTTACCGCTTCTTCCGGATTGCGGTCGGCGCCCTGACTCTGCAAACAGCAAAGGCCAAGGTGAAACTGCGCGCCCGGATGATGTTGTGCCGCTGCCTTCCGCCACCACGCGGCAGCCGCGCTTAAATCCTGGGTGACGCCATTTCCAGAGGCATAACACTTCGCAAGATTTGCTTGAGCGATGCTGGATCCTTGTTCGGCTGCCAACCGGTACCATTTCGCCGCTTCGGCGAGATCCTTCGTCACGCCATGCCCAGTTGCATAACACCCGCCAAGGAGATCCTGCGCGCTGGGTAATCCTTGCTCCGCCGCCCGCCGGTACCACGCCGCCGCTTCTGCTGGATCGGCAGTGACGCCGTCGCCGGTTGAGTAACATTCGCCAACACATTGCTGCGCCAGCGGCTTGCCTTGTTCGGCAGCTTTGATCAGCCACTTTACGCCTCGCGTTGGCGCCTGGTTCACTCCCGGCCCACCACTCAGATAACAAAGCCCGAGCTGAAACTCCGCATCCGCAAATTCCTGCGCCGCCGCTTTGCTTAACCAATCCACCGCGACGGCAAAATCTTTCGATGTTCCCTCGCCTTTCAGCGTCGCCACGCCCAGCAAAAACTGCGCAGGCGCAAAATCCGCCTCGGCCGCCTTTAATAACCATGTAACTCCTGCGTCATAATCTCTCGGAACACCGCTTCCGCTGAAATAGCTGTAGCCCAGCTTCAGTTGGGCCACCGCCTGGCCTTGCTCGGCACGCGTGCGTGTCTCTTCAAACGGAGCGTTGGTTACAGTGCTCCAGCTTTCAGAGCTCCGAATCCTAATGGCCCAACGATTGGTTGCCGCCGCAATCCCATTCCACTCATCATGGAACACATTTGTAGCCGTGTCGGGCAGCCGTGCTGACATAGAGGGCGAGGCTCTTGGCGGCTCCTGCGCAACGGAGTTCCCAAGTAGAAGCAAAAGAAATCCGCAACTCATCCACCGCCGCCAGCATACCGGCGTCCAATTCATTGCTTCAGCCTCGCACATGGGCCGGGTAATGAGCAAATGGAGTTTCCGCCGCGGATTTTAGCTAATTACGCTTGACGAGAACCAGCGCACCTCTTACACCTTAGTCAAATTCCACTAACCATCTAGGGCCACATGAAGACGACTTCGAACCTTACCACTGTTGGGCGCTTACGAAATCAAATACTCGCTTCGGCATTGATTGCTGCCGGAGTCTGGTTGACGCCGCAGGTGCTGGCACAATCGGACGATTTCAACGATGGCAACGATTCTGGATGGATCCGAATTAATGTTCTGGCCGATTATGGCGGGGTCAATACTTACACCTTTCCCGAGGGGCCATTTGGGAAGGCCTATAGAATTCAATGCGCCAGCTCGGCACCCTTGGCGCAAGCCTGTGGCTCGTGCGGCACCGCCAGGACAGTGGTTTACCGCACCAACGTTTACAGTGACTTTTATGTTGCGGTCGATTTGATCGATTGGAACAACAGCCTGGATCAGGCTTTGGTCTTGTTGGCGCGGGCTAACGGGTTGACCGATATCCTAACCCCATGTCCTCTCCCTGGACCTTGCCCGCCGGGTTTTGGCACCGTTAATGGTTATATCTGCAACTACGACTGTAATCAGGACGGTGCGGGGGCCACCGACCTGCGCGGGGGTGAATTTCAAATTAACCGCGTGGATGCCGAAGAGGCCACGACGTTGGCGGCAGCTGGTGTCAGTCTTATTCCCGGAAAAGCTTATCGGATGATCTTGAGCGGCGTCGGAGGGCTTTTAACCGCTCAGCTGTATGATTTGGAGGACCTCACCGCACCCCTGGTCACCATTCAAGCCAATGATGGCGCATACACCTCCGGGCCCTCGGGCCTGATTGCCTTTTCTCGAGATGCAACAATAGCTGATGTGACCTTCGACAATTATTTAGCTGCCAATTCGGATCCGAATACCGATATTGCTCCGGCCATTCGCCATCCGGTGCGCGGAACTCCCCAGGTGATCAGTCGAACACCCGCCAGCCGTTTTACCAATCTGTTTTCAGCCTCAGCCTCGATCAGTTTCAACGCCGGGACTTTTGCGACCAATCAGATCAATGCCGCGGCGACGAAGTTGTTTCTCAACGGTGTCGACCTTTCTTCCTCGCTGGTGCCCTCGCCGGGCACCGGGACGAACATCACATTCGTCGCCAACGCTGGTGTCCTGACGGACAACACGGTTTACACCGCTCGGATTGAAGTGCAGGACACGAGTGGTTCACTGAAATCCACGAATACTTTTTGGTTTGATACCTTTTCCAGCGCTTACCTTACTAACTCTCCGGTAAAAACAATTGAATCGGAAGACTACAATTATTCCAACGGCGTTTACCAACTTGACCGCATAGTTGTTTCGGGCATTGACACCAACGGACTGCCGGTAAACGGGAATGGCATCGGCTACTACGCGCTCGATGGTACACCCGACGTGGATTACCATGACGCCCGCACCTCACCAGAAAGCGGTTGGAATGATTACCGCCCTGACGATTTCGTCGGCACTTTGCAAGGCAACCGTGAGGACATTCAGGATCTGAATCATCCTGCCCCGACTTCCCCGCCCGTAGACGATCCCAGCCGACCGAACGATAACACCCGTCCGGCTTATGCTGCCTTGGGACTTAAGGAATACGAGGTGGCTCGAACAGAACCAGGCGAGTGGCTCAACTACACGCGGGTGTTTGCAGATACGAACTACTACGTCTATTTGCGTTGCGGCAGTTTTGGTGTACAAGACGTGCTGCTCGATCTGGTGGGTGGCGATCCTTCAACGACTAATCAAACCACCTCCCCACTCGGCACCTTTACCGTCGGGAACCACCTGATGCGACTTAATTATCGTTACGAACCATTGACCATCGGGGGGGCGCCGGTCGTTGTGCACCTTGCGGGTACTAATACGCTCAGATTGACGTTTGGCGGCACACCCGGAAAAGATCGACGCTTGCTCTTCCTCAATTACCTCTTGTTTGTTCCGACGTCGGATGGTGTAACCTTCTTCGACAATTTCAACGATGGCAATGATACCACGCCGCCTCCTGCCTGGGGGAGATACGATCCAATTCAGGCGGGGGCCTGGAGTTTTCCAGGTGGAAATAGCTACCGCATTCAGAGTGCACCCTCTCCAGATCCTGCCAACTTTGGCCAGGGCCGCGCGGGAAGCATCAAGCCTGGAAATTATTCAGATTTCTACATCGCCGTTGATTTGGTTGGTTGGGATGACAACCTCCACCAAGTCGTCGGTTTGCTGGCGCGCGTGAGTACACCTGGCCCGGGCACCACTGTCGGCTATATGTTCACACACGATCGCGGAAATCCTACCAGCGACACGAGCGGCGACATGGATATTGTTCGCCTGGATAATGAACAGCCCACCGATCTGGATCCTTCCGGCGGACTCGACTCGATCCATCTCCAAACCAACAAGCAGTATCGGTTAGTCTTCATGGGAGTTGGGCCCGCTCTGACCGGGCAGGTTTATGAACTGCCGGATACGGTCAATCCAGTCGTGAATTATTCTGTCACCGACGATACTTATACCAGCGGGTCGGTCGGTTTGGTCGTCGCCAATAACGCCAGCGAAAGCGGGTACGACGGCCCGGCCGATGCCACGTTTGATAACTTCCTGGCGACCACTGCCGAGCCAAGGCTCACAGTCACGGCGACTCCGGGTGGTATTGCAGTTTCATGGCCCCTAATCCCATTTGTGTTGCAGACCAGCCCGAGCCTGTCGTCGCCGGTCTGGACGCCGATCACCAGCGGCATCACCCAAACGGGCAATTTGAACCTCTATATCGCGCCGACCTCATCGGGAACAGCATACTATCGATTGGCGTTCCCATGATTGTTCAGTCGAACTGAGGGACTCTGGTGCCTGAGTAGAGAGTGTCGCTGCCCAGGCGTTATGCGCGCGTGTGCATTCGCATCGGCAAAGGCTGCGGCTTATCGCCAGCGCCGGTTGTATCTTCAGTTTATGGCATCCAGGCAGTCCCTGACCGCGTTTGCCAATTGGATAGGCGGATACGGCTTTTGAAGGTAATTGAGCCTGCCTTGGGCTATGGCTTCTTTGCCCACAATATCCGAGCCATATCCGCTGGTGAAAATGACTTTCAGCCCCGGCCGATCCTTCCAAAGCTGTTCCGCCAGTTCGCGGCCACTCATCTGATCGGGCATTACCAGGTCAGTCAGCAACAAGTCGATTTTGCTCCCAGCTTCCTTCCACCGCTCCAGGGCTTGAGTGCCAGATTCGGCCGGGACGACTCTATAGCCATAACTGGTGAGCAAGTTACAAACCAGCTCGCGCAACGGCGCTTCATCTTCCACGACCAGTATAGTTTCATGGCCTCCGCGCAACGGTTTGCTCTCAGTTAACTCTTCAACACCTTGTGGGGTTTGCCAAAAACGCGGCAAAAGGACCCTGAACGTGCTGCCACGCCTGGGCTGACTGTCCACTTCAATCCAGCCTGAGTGCTGTTTCACAATTCCGTAGGCGGTTGCTAATCCGAGCCCGGTGCCACGGCCAAGTTCTTTGGTCGTGAAGAACGGTTCGAAGATGTGCCGAAGGTTTTCAGGCGGGATGCCGCAGCCCGTGTCGCTAACGGCAAGGCAGATGAACTCGCCGGCTCGGGCTTCCGGTTGGTGGCCCACATTTGCCGCCGCCAATTTTAGGCTTTCGATTGATAGACGCAGCGATCCGCCTTTAGGCATGGCCTCGCGCGCGTTGACCACAAGGTTCAGGAGCACCTGCTCGATCATGCCGGCATCTCCGAGGATTACTGCCGGGCGAGGCAGGTATTTTAATTCGAGGGCAATGTCTTCGCCCAGCACGCGGCTGACCATCTTGGTCATGGTGACGACGATTTCGTTCAAGTCGAGTGGGCGGGGTTGCATAATTTGGTGGCGACCGAACGCAAGGAGTTGGCGGGTCAGGGCGGCGGCCCGTTCGGCTGCCTGAGTAATCTGCTGGGCGGACCGCGCATTATCGCCTGCCAGGTGGGCTTTAGCCAACAACAGTGAGGCATGACCGTGAATGACCGTTAAGATATTGTTAAAATCATGCGCGACCCCTCCCGCGAGTTGCCCAATCGCCTCCATTTTTTGCGCCTGGCGTAATTGGTTTTCGCTGGCGCGCAACTCTGACTCAGCCTGTTTACGGTCGCTGACGTCTCTGGAGTTGATCACCACTCCTCCGATGGCGGGATCCTCGAGGTGGCTTTGACCAACAGCCTCCAAATACCTCCAGGACCCATTTTCGTGTCGAAATCGAAATTCCACGCGAGCCGGTCGGTCCGGGTATTTAATGGCCTGTTCGAAGGCGGTTCGCGTGACTTCGAGATCATCAGGATGTATAAAGCCCCACGCCTCGCGTCCGACCAGTTCGCCTGGCTCATAACCCAGCACGCGCTTCAACGAAGGACTATTATAGAGATACAGGCCATCCCGATTAAGCACCGTCAGGATATCGAGCGCATTTTCCGTTAAAGTGCGAAAGTACTTCTCGCGCCGGACCAGCTCGGTTTCGACTTGTTGGCGTTGGCGCCGTTCTTCCGCTTCCTGAACAGCGCGACGGACTGCTGGCGCCATGCGCTCCGGCCACAGCTTCAGCACGTAGTCCGTCGCGCCCGATTTCAGACTCTGAATAGCTGCTTGCTCCCCAATGGTTCCCGATACCAGCAGGAAAGGAGTGTCTGGACATGTTGCCAGCGCGCTTTGGAGGGCATCCAGGCCGTTACAGGTCGGCAGCATGTAATCGGCCAGGATGGCGTCGAATTCCTCAGCTCGCAATGCAGCTTCGAAATCAGCCAGATTTTCGACCCGTTGGAGCTTGACTTTAAACCCTTCCTTTTCCAGTAGGGTTCTAACCAGATCAGAGAAATCAGGTTCATCTTCCAGGTGGAGAATCCGTAATACCTTGTTCATCGACTCGTGACCTTTCAGTCTGATTCTTAAGAGAGCATTCCAGATGCCACCAAAATTCTTCAAACTAGTGCATCTTGACAAAGCTTCAGAGGTGCCTGAGCTTGTTTTGTCAGGTTCATGCGAAAGGTTGTTTATGAGGAGATTACTAGTGTTGATGGCTCTTTGCTGCGCCTTCGCTGTAAACGCCCAGTCTCAGTCTACTAATGCACCGAATACTAAACTTCCCCTGACCAACTCCGCTCCAACTAAGGCAGGAAAATCACTCGAACTCCAAACCGCCGGTGTGGGCCTATCGACGATTACTTTTACTGAGCTCAAACCCAACGAAGTCATCAAAGGCACGCACATTTACAGCGGCATTGCTATTGAGGCGGTAAAAAAACGGCGGCCACTTCAGTTTATTAACCCATTGGCCCCGCCGGAGTACGGTTCGCCTGAAGACAACGCCGCCCGCGATCCAATTAATGGGCGGGTAACCGGCTTAAAGATCTTCGCGATTCGTTTTTGACCAGTGCGGGTTCGCACTTGGTTGGTAGCGCGGGCGTCCTCTCCTGCAAGAAAAAAGGTCAGCTTGCACCCTGACTGTGCTTCGCCGTTGACAATTCTCCCGATTCGAGTAACGTTGCGCCCCTTTGAACGATTGGTTTTGACCGATTCACTATGCCCAATACGAAATCAGCCGAACGACGCATGCGCAGCAGTGCCCGGAAGCGTTTGCACAACCGCAGCGTAAAATCGCGCCTCCACACCTTGGAACGAGGTTACCTGCAACTGCTTGGCGCCGGCAAAAAAGAGGATGCTGCAAAAGCGTTCCGGCAGATCAGTTCCGCGTTTGACAAAGCTGCCAAAGCCGGGGTCGTTCACCGCGCCCAGGCCGACCGCAAGAAGTCTCGCCTGGCGCTTCGTCTCACCCAAGCCAAGTAGCCGTCCTGTCGGCCACGAATCACTCGCGGCAAAACGAGGGCAAAACCTGTACTCTACAGGCCTGCCTTAAAAATCGAGCTTGCTCTCTGCGGCTTTGTTTGGGGCTTCTAATCTCGTTCTATCGAGCCGAGTTTAAGCGACTGCTTTTTCTGCCACAGTTTTCATTTTGCCCAAGCCGGCTTTAGCGACCTCGAAGGGATTCTCTGACCAGTATTTGCGGTTAAACAATTCGAGCGAGAGGACCTTCTGACCACCGGTTTGATGGAGCGCTCTCAGCGTTTCAGTAACTGGAGCCGAGCCGTCGCCGGGAAAAATGCGGAAACTGTCGTCGATCTTCTCCCGGGGCGGCTCACTGGGGAAATCGTTCATATGCAAAACCTGAACCGCCTTTCCAGACAAGAGGTGAAAGCTATGAAAATCCGATCCACCCTTGTAGAGGTGGAAAATATCCGCCAGCACGCACGCATTCGGGTGCCCTGTTTCCATCGCCACGGCGACGCACTCGCCTAAGCGGTTAAGGTTTTTGGAGAAACCCCACAGCTCGAGTTGGGGAACGAGGCCGAATTCATGGCCGGCCTCCAACAGTACCCGGTAGCGTTGCGCCGCTCTCAGCAAATCGAGTTTTGGCAATTCGGTCGCGCCTGCCGGCGGACACGCGAATCTCTTTCCCCCAATTTGCGCCACCACATCCATTTCGTGTTTTGCGCGTTCCACACCCTTGGCGCGGCGTGCGTCGTCCTCGACAATCCACTCGGGAAATCCAATCGCCCCTTCGACCGTTAATCCCGAATCGCTGATCCGTTTGCGCAAATCAGAAAGGCTCCCTCCGTTTTTGACATATTCTTCGATGCCGTCAACCCACGGTTCAATCGCGTCATAGCCCGCTTGCGCAGCCACTTCGATTTCTTTCAGGATCCCCAGTTTTTGTCCGCGGATCGTTGCCGTATTTAAACAAAACAGGAAAGGACGCGAATTGCTCTGCTGCCGTGGCGATTGGTCCGATGCCGCGGCAGACCTGGACAGTTCGTTTCCGGCAAATGCTGCGCCGACCAGGACACTAGTTTGCTTCAGAGCAGCCCGCCGCGACACTTTGTTTGTCGTCATAGCTCAACTGAGTAGCCGAAAAGGGGATTAATGACCAGAACGGTTTTAGATGACTTTCGGGTCCATTCTTGGCTAAATCCAGCCCTCTCCCTTAACTCGCGGCGATAGGAGGAAAATGGATCCGGGGGTGGTGCGGAAAGAGCAAACCGGCGACCAGGGGAAGAGGCACAATTGGGATAAAGAGAAAAGTTACAGCAATCGCCAACGGATAATGATACCACCTCGGTGGGCGTTTCTTGCGCTCGGTTGGCACGCAGTAACTCGGCAAATAAACCATCAGTCCGTAGATGAAAATCCACATCGCAAACTCGGACAAATGGTTCCAACCAAAGCTGCACTCAGCCAGTGTCCCGGTCATGCCAAAAAGCAAAAATACTTCGAACGGGCTGAAGTCATAACGGGACAGAATTAAGGCCCAACCGACGAACATCGGTACGATAACGACGACGCTATGCAATCCAATCACGTCGAAATAATTTGTTGAAGCGGTGATGTACGCCTCGCCGATGTTAACACCGAAGAGCGGAGCGAGATTAGTCATGGAGGTGGTAATTGCCTCTTCGATGAGCACCAGCGCGGTGGACAGAAGTATGAATTTCAGCCGCCAGTCCAGCTTCAGCGGAAGCACCGTCGCGCGAATCGATTCACGGCAGCGACGCATCAGAGTGCCGCCGAGGACAACCCAAAGGAGGATCAACCCCCAACCCATGCCGATCGTCGCTCGCAGGCGCGGGTGTTTCCACGTCACGATCGTGACCAGTAACATCGTGATTAACAGCCAACTTCCCAGAGCCATCACGCACAAGGCCTGACCGCGTTTGATTCGAGCAACTCGGCCGCCTTTTATGGCGATATCAGGCGCAATGCCAATTCCCAAAACGGGAACTGAATCGGGTCCGCGGCCCTCAGGATTTAGTCTGGGTTCAACGGGACTCATGCCACATCAGGTGCATGAGCTCAGGTAATTCATGTCCAGTGCACTCCGAGGCGTTTAATTCCCAGGTCTATTCCCCTTTGGAGGAGGTTGGACCATAGCCGGGCGCCGGCGTACCGTCGTCATTGAGATGACCAGTAGCCCAAAGGACTCCTCGGGTGAGGAGTTCGAGATAACGCGGGTCCTGCACGGTCGCAGTGTTATGGCCGATCGTGGTGCTGAAGACCCGAGTCTTTTTGGGACCGTACTCGTTTGTCCAAACGACCACATAATCATCGGTCTTTTCCGCGCCGTTCCGTTCGACAACCTGTCGGCCATGCGCGATCGCATGAGCGCTATCGAAGACGTGCACGTTATTGTAGAGCTCCTCCTGGATCGTGGTCCAATCGCTCAATCCCGTCGCAAGGGGGTTCTGCTTATCGGAAAAAGCGATCGTAATTGGTTTTTGCGGTCCATGGCCGCTGGACTGGAGTCCCAAGTACTCGAACCACAGGCCATGAGGTGTTCCAACCGTTACGGGGTCATTGGGATTTCCAATACGGTAAGAATGCATGCCGCAGTGCAGATTAACGCCAGGCAGACCGTCGCGATGCGGCTTGAGGACCCCTTCGACGGTGGCAGGCTCGGAAATATCTGACCCACATTCATCGTGGATTACGACGTCATAGCCCTTGGCGTAATCGGGATTACCGAGGATGGGCAAGGGTGGATGCGTGCTGGTATCAGGTGAATGGACCTGGTCGACTATAACGTTCGCCCGCGCTTCCAGACCTTTTTTAAGAATATCCTTTTGTTTCTCGTAGTCGTGGCAGCATCCGCCGGTAATTAACAGCACGCGAACAGGCGCGGGCGCGGCGCTTGCTCCAAGCAGACAGAGCGAGGGGGCCAACGCGACGGACAAAGAGAGGAGCCACGTTTTCATGCCCACTGTTCTCCGGCAAATGGGAGCTCATGTCCAGAGCGTTTTTTGGGCTGTGTAGCGGCGAGGAAGTGTTATGAACGAGCGCTACGACTCAACTCAGGCCGGCGGGATCTTCGCCCAGCGCGCGACGGATGACCGGTAACAGTTCGTCAGGTCGGATTGGCTTGTGAAAGAAGGCGACAGCGCCCGCGGCCAGGGATTGTGTGCGATAACGCTTAGGATCCTCGCCAGTCATGATGATAATCGGCGTGCGCCTGGTCTCATCGATGCTGCGGAGCCATTGCATGATAACCAGCCCATCACAGGCGGTGCCAGGATTTGCCGCATCGTCCGGGAAATTGATATCGAGGAGAATGAGGTCGGGTCTGGTCGAGCGGGCCAGGCTGATGGTGTTGACGCTACTTAAAGTCGTGATCACCTCGTAGCCATTATTACGCAGCTTCATCGAAAGCGCCTTGAGCAGGATATTGTCGTCATCGGCGATTAACACCCGCTTACGGCGCCTGGAAACCATAGTGAGAGTCGCAGTCACCGGTTGAACCAGGATGTGTCCCAAATTCGAGGCCTGCGTTGTTATTATCGGGGTGCAAATCATATCGTGCTTCGCTCTGAACACGATAGCAGTTAGCGCGCTCGCGCCTACTCGAATTAGACCCGATCAGCGTCGGGATTTATGCGGAAATGGCGCCTTCGCAAGTATTTCAGCGCCTGTGAGTTGCGCGGAGATGGGCCTGATTTTAGGCCTGAATCGGCGCGGGGTTCAACACGCCGAGCTTCCTCGCATGACGTCCATAAACCCACTCAAACACGGGCGAAGCCATCAGCGTGGTTACGATCGCCATAAGGACCATTATCGAGAAAAGGGCAGGGCGGATAACCCCTTTTTCCAGTCCAATGTTTATGATGATAAGTTCCATCAGACCGCGTGAATTCATCAGGGTTCCGACCGCCAGCGCGGTGCGGTTATCTTCGCCGTGCAGGCGCGCGGCCGCCCAACAAGCCCCCCCTTTGGCAATGCAGGAAATCCCAATAACCGCCGCTGCGATCAGTAGCAATTGAGGACTGTTAACCATATCCAGACGCGTGTTCAATCCGGAGAAGGTAAAGAACATCGGCAGCAGGAACACGACGGCAAAGGGTTCAATCTGCCGTTGGAGTTCGCGTGCAAGGCGGCCCCGGGGCATTGCGATTCCGAGCAGGAATCCCCCGAATACGGCATGAATTCCTATGCTGTCCGTGATCCAGACTGCGATCATAAACAGCATTAAGACGATCCCCAGCAGAGTGGGCGAAAGCTCTCCTGCCTTCTCGACATGACGGCCAAGTTGGCTCAGGAGTTTTCTTCCAATGGTCAGCACGATCAGCGCATAGATTATGCCGCCGCCGATAGCCTTCACTGCTATCAAGGGTCCCGCCCCAAAGCTGGCCAACACAATCGCCAGCACGCACCAGGCTCCGGCGTCGCCAATCGCACCCGCCGCCAGGGCCAGCGTCCCCAGCGGGGTCCCTGTTAAGCCACGTTCATAAATAATCCGCGCCAGCATTGGAAACGCCGTGATCGACATCGCGGCGCCCAGAAACAGCATCGATTCCAACAGCGTCGCCTTTTCCGAGAACAATTGTGGCACCTTCACCAAGGCGACGGCCAAGCCGCCTCCTAAAACGAACGGAACGAGCATCCCCGCAGCGGAAACGGATGCCGCGCTGCGCGCCCGGCTCCGGAACGTCGCCACGTCGAATTCGACACCCACCAGGAACATATAGATGCCGACTCCCAGCTGTGCACCCACATACAAAACCTTCAATGAGTCCTTTGGAAAGACCAGTTGCTGAAGATCCGGAAAGGCCAGGCCAAAGAGCGAAGGCCCTAGAAATACGCCGGCGATCATTTCCCCAACAACTTGCGGCTGGCCCAACCGTCGCGACATGGCGCCGACCAGCCGACAGGCCAAGAGGATCACGAACATCTGCAGAAAGAACGCCGCCGAGAGTTGGGGTCCAGTCATAGCGAACAGGCGTTAGCTTCGGCGATTAGGCACTGTGGGGCATTCGAGTTGCTACACGACATTATTAAGTGCTTTAAAGTCACCATCCAGTACTCAACATCGAAGCGCAAGGACAAAACTCACGCAAGACCCATTGGGCGCCCAATCCAGTCCGTCCGAGCGCAGCTCCGACAATGCGCTTGCGAAACGGGAGGTTAAGGTGCCAGCGGTCGGCCCTCTCTTCGGCAGCGGACGTAAACCGTATTGTGCGGGTGCTTATGCGCGGCGTTCGATGACCGCTTCCAATCGGTCGCGGTACGTCCGGCTCATGTTGAGGCGGGAGCCGTCTTGGAGGATTACCACATAGTCGCCGTAGAAGAGAGGCTGCAGCTCCTTGATGCGGTCGAGATTCACGATGACCGAGCGGCTGATGCGCATGAATTTTTCCCGGGCCAATTGCTCCTCAATTCCTGCCAAGGTTTCGCGGAAATAGTGCGAATCTCTTCCGGCGTGCAGGCGGACGTAATTGCCATCGGCTTCCACCCAGTCAATGGTCTCGGTCCTGACAAAAATGACCCGTCCATTTTGCTTGTACACCAGCCGATCGGGCGCGCGCGATCCGTTGCGGAGATGTTCGAGCATCGCCACCAGCTTTTGTTCAGTTTGGCCCTCGCCGCTATGCCTGATTTGCTGGCGCGCGTGACGTAGCGCATTTTGGAAACGCTCTCGATCAAACGGCTTGAGCAGGTAATCGAGTGCGTGCAGCTCAAAAGCCTTCAACGCGTATTCGTCGTAGGCCGTCACAAAGATGATCCAGGGCAAGTTCGCCCCTGCGCTGAGCACCGCATCGCAGACCTGCAAACCCGTCAGCCCCGGCATCTGCACATCCAGAAAGGCCAGGTCGGGTTTTTGACGCTGAATGATTTCCAAGGCGTGCCTGCCGTTGCCGCACTCGGAGACAATCTGAAAATCAGCTTCCTCCTTGAGCAATTGACGCAGGCGATTGCGCGCCGGCGCCTCATCGTCGACGATCACGGCTCGAATGGTAGCCTCACTGGCCATTGGCACTTGTGGTATGATATGGAATCTCGATCTGCGCTGCCAGCCCTCCGCCGCTGACTTCAACCAATTCAAAGCGGAAATTCTCCCCGTACAGATGCCGCAAACGTGAGCGCGTATTGGAAAGGCCAATTCCTTCCCTGGGCTGTGTCGCCGCCGACCCCGACAGTCCAGCCCCATCGTCGATGACACTTAATTGCAGTTTACCGTTATTGCGTTGCGCGCGAATTTCCAAATGGCCTGCATCCTCCCGTGGCTCGATGCCATGGCGAATCGCATTTTCCACCAAAGGCTGCAGCAAAAGATACGGTACCAGGGCATCCTGAACGCCAGGCTCAATCTGTTTTTGGACTTTGAGTCGGTCGGCGAAGCGGGTCAGTTCAATGTCGAGATAACGGTCCAGAAACGCGAGTTCCTCTTGCAGGGAGACTTCCTGCGGTTTGGATTGATCCAAACTAAGGCGCAGCAATTCGCTCAAACGCGCGATGATTCGGTCAGCAGCATCGGGATCATCATGGATGAGCGAGGAAACAGCATGCAACGTGTTAAACAGAAAATGGGGGTTGAGTTGCATTCGCAATGCCTCAAGCCGCGCCTCGACCAGCTCTTTTTGAAGTGCCGCTGTTTGTCGCTCGCGCTCGCGGTATCCCTGATAATAACTCCAACCGAGATGGGCAAACACGACGAACCAATACATGATGAGATTCAGGACGCAGTAATGAAGGCCGACGACCCGCAGCAGGTAGGAAAAGGTGAGAATTTTCTCCGGATGCATCACCGAGCGATCCCCGGCGACGAGCCACGCCGTCAACACGGCATACAACGCCGCAAAGACCAGACTCACCCCAACATGGATCAACAGCCATTGTTTCGTGCGTCCGGGTTCAAGCCGATTCCGCGAGGCGACGCAAACCACGCCCAACGAAAGCAAGCCGCAAACAAACCAATCCTTCAATTCCTGACGCAAAAGCGGATTCCATGGCACCGGTTGGTCAAGCCCCATTTGGGAAACATAGGCGCCGACCGCCGACAGGATAGCCAGGAGAGTGCAAGTGGCAAAAATGACGCCCGTCCAGAATAGGCGCCGTTTCGCGCAGGAGCTCATACGACTAATCTAGAGTGAGTCACCCAGGTTGGGAACCAAAGAATTAGCCCGAACCAGTTCATGAGGGGTGGCTGGCGGTTTTTCCGGAGCCCGTGGGCATACGCTCCGCCGAGACCGGGATTACCGTTACATTCGTCACAGCCTGCTTCGTTTTAGCTGTTTGCGTGCTCGCAGTTTCATTCGTCGCAGGGTACGCAAACGCCGCTGCAATGGACTCGCGATTCTCGGAGAACTCGACCGCTTTGCCCCCTGCGAGGACAATCAGAGTGATCCCGATAAGGCCCAGCAAAAAGAATGCGCCTGACTCGACGCGTTCGGTTGAGACGTCATACCCGGGAACCCGTACCGGCGCACAGGCGTTCGAATCGGCAAGCGTCACTTCGTCCTGTTCGAGGGCCAACTGGAGCGCCGGAATCCGAACTGCCGTTTGGCGCACCGTCGCATCTCCGCGGCGAATGGGAGCTGGTTCGCTTCTCTGCAATTTCGAATTGAATGTTCGCTTCATAAATAGTTTGGGCTGAACGGGCATACTTTCGCCTGCAGCAAGGCTAAGGAAAACCACTTTGTGATTACTTGCTGACCCCAAGTGACGAGTCGCTCAAACCAAGGGGTGGAATAAATCCTGGCGATACCCCGCGGGCTAGAAACGGTTGCGGGACGGGTTGGCTGCCGCTTGTATTTCCGAGCGTCGAGGTGTAGCTATACGTATATCGACCTGGGATTCTGGCGGAATTACTTAAACAAAAGGCACAACGCATGATCGCTACACAAATCCGGCAAAAGGACGCCGTATTTTATTTTGTGGCCTATCCCTCGGAAGAGTTGCTGGGGAAAGTCCGTTTTATCAGCCGCTTTTACGATGAAGGCGAGCAAATCAAGCCGGAAGAGGTGGCCCTGGATGATGACGTCGCCCAATTCATCGCACGGGTGGAGCGAAGCGAAAAGGCGTTCCAGCGAACACTCTCCCGCTCGAAGGTTCGGTTGATTCGCAACTTTTATGAGACGGCCATCTCCCAACCTCCGATTCCGGGGACGGTCTTACTTTTCACGGCCCAAAAGTTGCGTTTCCAGCCGATCTCGGGCAGTGAAACGGTTGGGCACCTTCAGGAGCCGGAAGACAAGTTTCTAATTATCGATGGTCAGCATCGCCTGGCGGCGTTGAATTTTTACGAGCGCACACATCCCGACGAAGCCAAATCCATTTTTGTCCCTTGTGTTGTTTTCGATGGGCGCAGTGACGATTTCGCCACCGAAATGTTCGTGATCATTAATTCCACGCCGACGCGCATAAATAAGAGCCATTTGGTGGATCTATATGAGCGGGTGTCGTGGGCGGAGCCGGATCGGCGATTTGCGGCCCGCATTGTCGAGATGCTTTACAGTGCCGCCGATAGTCCGCTGCGTTATCGTATCAATCGTTTGGGTGGACGCAGCAAACAAGAGAAGTGGATCCTTCAAGCGGAACTGTTTAACGAGATCCATCGTTGGGTAAAGCAGGCTTGGTCAAAAATCGAACGAGAAGGTGCCGATGCGCGCCTGGCGGAGCGGTATTACCGAATGGTTCGTGACTTCCTCAAAGCCTCTTCACAGGTATTTGAGGACGCCTGGGGCAACGATAATTATATGGTTACCAAACCGGTTTCCCTCAAAGCGATGATTCGCGTTTGTGCCGACCTGGCCAGCCAGGACGCCGCGCCGGAGGATCGTCGCGTCGAGCGGTGGCAGGAAAAATTGAGCCCTTGGACAGAGCGGGTGCGCGATTTTCGCAACGACGGATTTTATGAGCGCTTTGCCGCTAAGGGCCAGGTGGAGCGAGTAGGCCGAATTCACCGCGAGTTGGGACGCGCTGCCGGGATTCAGTCCCGATCGGCAGAGAAAAAGAGGGCCGCGACGTAGTCGACGAGTTATTTCGGCCGAGTGCTATGGTCCTGGAGCCAGGCGATATCCTGGTTGTTAGGGGAGGGAGTCTCGCCTATGGCACCCGGATCACCAGCCGCGCCGTCCACCAGCGGAGGCGTTGTGCGCGCATCCAGCCAGCGACGGATCTCCGAATGTCCATCCGCAAATGAAAACCCGCCGGCCATATTGTGATACATTCCGGGCAAATCCGAAGTGAAGCTATAAGAGACCGGATTCGGCGGCACGTAGCCGGTCATGTCGGTCATGAAATTGCTCCAATTGACTCGGTCCTCGCGCATGTCCAGAAACACGAAAATCTTGGAAGGCGGCGAGACGCCGTTGATCAGTGAAAGCTTGGAATAGACCGAATAGGGCTCGGCAAACCCCCAGTGGCCGTCAGTGCCGTATGGCAAAGGATCGACCCCTACAATGGGTGCAAAACCGCCGACGTAAACATTCATCGACATCGTAAGAATCCTTGGCTTCAGAGTGCCGTTGACCGAGACTGTGGAACGGTCGCTTGGGCATTTAAAAACCGCCTGGCTCTTACCGGTGTATTTCCACAATGGCCTTTTCTGCATGTCGACAGTCGGATCCCAGTTGGCCCGATTATTTCCGTCAAAATCCATGTGCGCGCCCGACCAGGCGAATTGGTCCGGCGGATTATTCACCTGCCCGCTGGTGCTGGCGTAAACCAGGATATCGTTGCTGTCTTCGGAGTACATTCGCCAGGCAAGCGCCAGTTGGCGATGATTGTTCAGGCACTGAATTCCTTGTGCCTTCTGTTTGGCCTTGCCAAGTGCCGGCAGTAGCATGGCCGCCAATATCGCAATAATGGCGATAACGACGAGCAACTCGATGAGTGTGAAACCCGACGCCGGACGCGCGGTCCTCGCGATTCGGGCACATTTAGAAGAGCCCTTCATAATTTCCATTTCTGATGGGGCGGGGGCAGTCGCACCGAATCTCGCACTAACATGCCGGGAGTTCAAGCCCCGGGAGTGCCACTGCACCGTGCCACAATAGCAACTGGTCACCATAACCGCAGCTTAGTAGCAGTATCAGTACCAGTTAGACTACCCCTTTTTAGCTTCGCTGATGGCTTGCACAAAGGCTGCTGCTCGACGCGTCAGTTCTTGCCAATCAGCCATTTGCAACAACCTGGCGGAAACCAAACTGGAGCCTACCCCTAAAGCCACACACCCCGCCTGGAGGAAATCGCCCACATTGTTCAACTCGACGCCCCCGGTGGGGATAATACGCAGATGCGGTAACGGGGCGCGCAACGCCTTGATGTAATTGGGACCCACCGCATCGGCGGGAAAGATCTTAATGAAATCCGCTCTGGCCTCATGCGCAGTTTGCGCTTCAGTCGGCGAGAAAGCCCCCAGCATTATCGGCCGTTCGGCCGAATGCACCAGCGGAACTAACTCCGTGCGGCAGATAGGGGTCACGACGAATTCGGCCCCCGCCTCAAGCGCGGAACGACAAGCCACCTCATCCAAAACAGTTCCGACGCCGATTAGTGCATTCTGGCCAAATCTGGCGCGCGCCTGACGGATTGCTTCGAAGGCCTTCGGAGTCGTCAGCGTAATTTCAATCGCAATCACGCCGCCGGCCAGGAGTGCTTCTGAGAGGGGAATCACCTGCTCGAGCTTCTGAGCTCGGACCACCGCAATAATTCCTGGGTTTGTCAGCAGCGAGCAGATTTCTAATTTTGAGCGCATAAATCCTTTAGAATTCGGAGTGCAAAATGGAGGATGGGGCATTCCTCGTACAAGATTCCGCATTTGGGCTTCGGCACTCTGTTCGGTAAGCTTCGGCCAATAGGGTTACGGGGTGTACTACCCGCAGTTGAATGCCTCGGGCTTTGGCTCCATTAATTAATTGCAGCAGGCATCCGGGGTTGCCGGTGGCGACAACTTCGGCACCCGTCCCTTTGATGTGGTTCAGCTTGCGGTCAAGGAGCGCGTTGGCCATTGCCGGCTGAATCAGGTTATAAATACCCGCGCTCCCGCAGCACCATTTGCTTTCTGGCAATTCGATCAGCCGCAAGCCGGGAATGGAGCACAGAAGCTGCCGTGGGGCCGCGGTGATTTTCTGCCCATGTGCCAAATGGCAGGATTCGTGGTAGGTGACGACTTGTTTTGGTAGTTGTGCGTTAGGGGGGGTGATCCCAATGGTAGCGAGCCACTCGTGAATATCCTTGACCTTCTGGTCCCAAATCCGGGCTCGTTCGCGATACTTCACGTCGTGCGCCAGCAAAGAACGATAATGTTTCAGGTGCGACCCGCACCCGCCTGCATTCGTAATAATCGCGTCGAATTCTTCAGGCGGAAACTGGTCGATTTGTTGCCGTGCCAGGCGCTGGGCCAATTCCCATTCTCCATTATGGGCGTGGAGCGAGCCGCAGCAAAATTGCTCCGGCGGCGTGATGACTTCGCACCCATTCCTGACCAGTACTTCCGCCGTGTCCCGGTTCACATCGCTGAAGATCAAGTCCTGGGCGCAGCCAGTCAGCAACGCGACTCGATAACGACGTTGGCACTGTGGCTGCAAAACCGGGGGAATCAGATCTGCCGAAAATTCGGGCTGTATATCCGGCGTGATTGCTTCCAACTCCTGCAAACGGCGCGGCAGCAGTTTTAAGATCCCGGACCCGCGTAGCAGGCCTTGGAAGCCTAACGTTTGGTACAGCCGCAGCGCCCGGCCGACAAGTTGGAGCCGGTTCAAATCCATAAACAACCAGTGGATCGCAAACGCGCGAACAAAGGTCCGGCTCGGCGATTTCAACACCCCACTGGCTTCAGCTTCTGCGCGAGCGTGTTCAAAGAGTTCGGCATAATTCACACCCGCAGGGCAGGCGGTCATGCAAGCCAGGCATCCCAGGCAATAGTACATCTCCTCGGCGAAGGTCTTGCTCATTTCCAATCGTCCATCGGCGAAGGCGCGCATTAACGAGATCCGGCCCCGTGGGCTATGCCGTTCTACCTTTGTAGCTTCGTAAGTCGGACAGGTCGGCAGGCATAATCCGCAATGCATGCATTGCTGCACAACGGAATAGTCCAATCCCTTCAAGTGTTGGCTAGCCTCACCCATTGCCAACAGCTGGTAGCGCCGACTGAGAGCCGGCCGTATTGCCGATTGCCAATCGGCTTCGCGCCATGAGGCTTATCATATTCAATCAATCGAACATTTTACCGGGGTTGAGAATCCCGTTTGGATCCAGGGCTTTTCGCAGTTCACGCATGACTCGCATTTGCGCGTCGCCGGCAAATTTGGGCAGGAACGTCTTCTTCGCCACACCGATGCCATGTTCGCCAGTGATTGTTCCGCCGAGGCGAATGGCTTCTTCAAAAATCTCCTTGAAAGCCTCCTCGACACGCATCATTTCGGCCGTGTTACGCTCGTCCGTGAGAAAGGTCGGGTGCAGATTGCCATCGCCCATATGGCCAAAAGTGCCGATGCGCAGGTGATGTTTTTTTGCGACCGCCTGGACGAAGCGAATCATCCTTGCCAGTTCGCTCCGAGGCACGGTCGCATCCTCCAAAATCGTTGTTGGTGCGACGCGGGCCAGTGCCGAGAAGGCGCTCCGACGGGCGGTAGCAAGTTTAGCCGCCTCGGTCTCGTCCTTGGCCACCCGGACCTCGCGGGCGCCGTTCTTGAGCGCGATGGCTTGCATTTTCAAGGCTTCCTCGGCAACGGCCGCTTCGTGGCCATCGGTCTCCATCAGCAACAAGGCTTCGCAATCCAACGGCAGCCCGATCCTGGCAAAATCTTCGACGCACTGAATGGTGATTCGGTCCAAAAACTCCAACGTGCAGGGAATAATCTGCTCCGCAATAATCTGGGATACAGTTTGCGCCGCATGATCCATCTGCGCGTAGGTAGCGATCATGGTTTTTTTGGCGGCCGGCTTGGGAATCAATTTCAGCAATACCTTCGTTATGATTCCCAGCGTTCCCTCCGAGCCAATGAACAGGTCGCGAAGCGAATAACCGGCAACGTCCTTCACGCATTTGTTGCCTGTCCACAGCGTTTCGCCGTCCGGCAGCACCATCTCCAACCCCATTACATAATTGCGTGTAACTCCGTATTTAAGACCCCGTAAACCGCCTGAATTCTCAGCTACGTTTCCCCCAATGGTAGAAATTTTCATCGAACCAGGATCGGGAGGATAGAACAGGCCGGCCGCCGCCGCGGCGTCGGAGATAGTCTGGGTTGTCGCTCCGGCTTCGGCGAGGAGCGTCAAGTTAGCACGATCCAGTTCGAGCACGCGGTTCATTTTCGAAAGGCAAAGAACGAGGCAGTGCGGCGTGGGCAAACTACCGCCACTCAACCCGGTGCCCGATCCGCGAGTTACGACAGGCGTTCGCTTCCGGTTCGCAAGCCGCAGAATTGCCACGACCTGTTCGGTCGTTTGTGCGAACACGACGCAGCCTGGCAGTTCCTGCAGCGCAGCGGTTCCGTCGAATGAGTAGGGTATCAAATCCTCTTTTTCAGTGAGGACGTTAGTCTCGCCCAGGAGGCGGCGCAATTCAGACACTGTATCGGACGCCAGGCTCATACAACGTGGGCAGCATCGGAAACGAACTTCCCAGGGTCAAGGGCAGAGGTCGGAGGTCCAGCCGAGAGGGCACAAAAAAGAGAGTAGAGATCACGGAAAGAGGACAGAAAGCGGAGGTCAGCGCGCAATTTTTTCAGCTAATTCTTCGGCAGGATAGGTCCAGATCTCCGCCAGGGTAGGGTGGTAATGCGGCATAACTGCGAGCTCGTGAACAGTCATCCGCTTCTGCATCGCAGCGATGATCTCATGAATCAGTTCACCTCCCACCGGACCGACACAGCAGCCCCCCAAAATCTCACCGCTCATCGGCTCGGCCAATAGCTTCACAAAGCCGTCTTTGGCTTCCATGATCAATGATTTGCCATGGTCGGCAAACGGATACTTGGCAACCTCGTACATGATATTAGCGATATGCGCGCGTTTCTCGGTCAAACCTACGACCGCGATTTGCGGTTCCGTGAATATGACCTCAGTTAGGAGCCGATAATCCATCTGCCGCAGACGGTCGGGGTTGGCAATATTGTGTGCCGCGATCTCAGCCTGCTGAACGGCGATATGCACAATTTCATACCGCCCGGCGCAGTCGCCTGCCGCGTAAATATGCGGCACTGTCGTTTGCATGCGCGCATCCGTCACGATCCGTTCGTATTCAACTTGCACACCGGCCTTTTCCAGGCCGAGCGAACGAATATTGGGAATGCGGCCCAACGCGAAAAAGACCTCTTCTGCATGAACTCGAATCACTTTTCCAGCGTGCTCGAAAGTAACCTCTTTCTGGTTGCCCGTGCGTTTAGCGTCCAGCAACTTGGTCCCGGTATAAAGCGTCATTCCATCCCGCCGGAATACCTTCTCCAATTCGGTGGCCGCGTCGCCATCAAATTCATGCAGCACTTGCGGGCTGCGCTGGATTAGCGTGACGCGAACCCCAAACCGAAGGAAAAACTGCGCAAATTCAACCGCGACCGCGCCTCCGCCAAGGATGATTAGCGACTTGGGCAATCGGTTCAATTTCAGCGCGGTGTCGCTGTTTAGGCAATCGACACTGTTAAGTTGTGGTAAAGGGCTTGGAGCCAGGGTCGACCCGGTCGCGATGATAAAATTCCGCGCGGTGATTTTTCGACCGTTACTGAGTTCGAGCCAATGCGAATCGGCAAAGCGAGCCGTCGCGTGGATGAAAGTGAACTTACCGTTGCGTAATTGTTGCTCTCGATAATCGGCAAACTCCTTGATGAGGGCGTTTTTTCGCGCCATCACCTGGGCGAAGTTGAAACTGACATCCTCAGCCCGAATGCCCCAAGGTTCGGCGTGACTGGCCAGATGCATAACCTCCGCGGCGTATAAGAGCGCTTTGGTGGGCATGCATCCCCGTAATATGCACAGTCCCCCGACCTCTTCACCGCCCTCGATCACCGCCGTTTTCAGCCCCGCCGCGGCACTGATCCTCGCGGCAGCGTAACCCGCGCTGCCACCCCCGATAATTGCCAGGTCAAAATCGAACGTACCAGGCGCTGAACTCATCAGCTATTTAGCAATCATGCCAGTCTGGCGTGCGTAGTTGAACAACCCACCGGCGTCGACGACCGGCCGCACATCGCCGAGCGATTTGAAGGTGTAGGTCTTGCCTGTCGCTTCCTGGCGAATCGTGCAAGCGTCCAAATCGACGGTGATCACCTCCCCCGTTTTCAACGTATCGCACAAACGAGTAATGGATTCGCACGGATACAATTCGCCAGTAGCGACGCAATTCCGGAAAAAGATCCGCGCAAAGCTCTCCGCCAGCACGATGTGACAGCCGGCTGAGCCGAGCGCGATCGGGGCGTGCTCCCGCGAGCTGCCGCAGCCAAAATTGCGGCCAGCAATGATTATGGAGTATTGGCTGTCGAGTTGGCCCTCCTCGACATATCGGGTGGGGTAAAGCGAATCCGGCAGGCCGCACATGGCATAGGCCCCGAGCTTCTCATACTCCTCGGGGATGGTAGGAACCAAAGTCAAATATTGAGCCGGGATGATCTGATCCGTATCGATATTGTCCCGTACCACATAGACCGGTCCTGTAAACACTGATTGCATTGCGACAGAATGGCTTCTGCGACGCTGCTTTTCAACCAACAATTAACCCCCGGTAAATCCCCGGGATTGCGTTCCATGGCTTCCCCGTATTGCGGATGTTCAGAAATGGGGACAATATCATTGTCATAGATATGCGACTGCTGTGTTGTGGCTCAGACGTGGAAAGGCTCGAGTTGGCGAGAAAGAAACTCGTCCGCATGGGGATCGCTTGCGAGCTCCACCGCGCAGCGGGCAAGGATGGTTCTGAAATTCCCTCCTACCCTGAGCTTTGGGTAAAGCGCGAACAAGATTTCGGGGCAGCGGTCGGAATATTCTCCCGGTTATCCGCCGACGACACGATTTTCCTGGGCCGGTAAGACCTGCAGCAAGACGTTGTCGGGTCTGGCAGTCCTCTTTTTTCAGGACCGAGACTTCAACCAGGTCCCAAAACCGATGATGATGGTCGAGCCGATCAAGGTGGCAATTCCCGCCGCGATAAGCCCGTGCGCTTTCTTGCTGGACCCTTTCCATTCGTGGAGCATCCAACCCCACAAAGTGCTGAAAATGATGATGCTGGCCATGTGCAACGTCCAACTGGCAAAGCCGAACTTACCCATTTTGGTCTCACCCATCGTGTAGAAAAAGAATTGGAGATACCAGGTCGTGCCCGCCAGAGCCGAAAAGAGGTAATTCTCGAGCAGGGGAACTTGACTCGTTTTAACACTGCCCTCGCGATCGGTTCCGCTCGAAATCCCGGCGTTGCGGTTTTCGGTGCTGAAGTATTCATAGCCTGTCCCATTTCTAAGATTGAGGATCAAGCACCAGATAAAGTTGGCCGTAAAGCCGCCCAGCAGCACGACCACCAATTTCGGGAGCCCAGACCAGATCGCGGTGGTGCCCGCGTTCCGTGATGCCTCGCCGATCGGATTACCCGCTGCCAGCGCGAATGACATGCACGAACTCATAATCCCGGCGAACGTCGCCACAATCATTCCTTTGCCGAAATTGAATTCTTCGATGGCTTTCTGCTTTTCGGTTGTTGGAAGCTCTCTTTCTTTGGCAAGGCCAGCCATGGCAGCAATTGAAATTCCCAACAGGCAGACCCCGACCCCGCCAAGGGTAATCTGACCTGGCGCCGATCGAATGATCTCGCCGAAACCGGACAACACGGGAATAGATGGAAAGAGGCTTTTGGCGATGGGTGGAACGAGCGTCCCGAAAGCGGCACAGTAACCGAGGGCAACGCCCATCCCCAGGGACATCCCCAGGTAGCGCATCGATAAGCCGAACGTTAAGCCGCCAATGCCCCACAGGGCACCGAAGAAGTACGTCCACCACAATGTGCTGACCGATTGTTGCTTCAAAACGCTAAACAAATCACTGGTCAGCACCAGCGCCAGCACCCACGGGGCAATAATCCACGAGAAGAACCCGCCGACAAGCCAGTAAACTTCCCAGGACCAGTTTTTAACACGTTTGTAAGGAACGTAAAAACTACCGGCTGCAAGACCGCCCAGCCAGTGGAGTAAGACGCCGAGGAATGGGTTCGGCGTCATGGAACTGGTACGACTCCGGACCAAAGTCCGTACGCGGAATGCATTGATTGGGAATTGGAGGTTGAAGATTTCAAAGTTGCAATTTTGGCTCTGGATTGGCGCATCACTTTAGCGTCGTTTGGAAAGGACGCTGCGTTCGTGCTCTTTGATCTCGGTTAACCAGCTTTCAGCAATGGGAACACCCAGCTTTTCGCAGTGATAATCCCACACGGCGCCGAAGGGCAGCGTCTTGGCTTCTTCCATCAGGGCGAGTCGAGCGGTGTAGTCCCCATCGAGTTCCATTTGCTTCAGCCTATTGACCGGAGCCAGAAGTGCGATGAGGAGCGCCTTGAGGAGATTGCGAGCGCCGATGACCCAGGCCGCTACTCGATTGATGCTCGCATCGAAGTAATCCAGACCAATGCGGACTCGTCCCAGAAATTGCCCCCAAACAATTTCCTGCGCGATCGATTGCAAGTCGTCAGTGAGGGTGACGACATGGTCGCTGTCCCAACGAACGCCGCGGCTGACGTGTAATGCGATCTCCGGCAAATACATCAACAGGGATGAGATCTTGTCGGCGATGCTTTCCGTCGGATGGTAATGCCCCGCATCGAGCGTCAGCAGGACTTGACGGCTGACGGCGTAGCCGATGTAGAACTCGTGGGACCCGGGGGTGTAGCTCTCGGCGCCAATGCCAAACAACTTGGGTTCGACCGAGTCCACGTTAAATGTCCTGTCGATCTTCTTCTTAAAAATGGCATCGAGGGATTCAAGCAATCGTTCGCGTGGAGCTTTGCGATCTGCTGGCGTATCCTTCATGCCATCGGGAATCCACAGATTGGTGAGGCAGCTCGTTCCTAAAGCTCTGCCAATAGCAGCTCCAATTTCGCGGCAGCGCATGCCATGCTCGATCCAAAAATCGCGGATCGCTTTGTCGGGACTCGTCAGAGTCAGCCCTCCAACAACTTTTGGGTGGGAAAAATAGGTTTGATTGAAGTCCAGGCCAATCTTGATGGACTTGGCCCAGGTGATCCAGTCTTTGAAATGATCGGCGGTCAGTCCATCGCGGTCGACATTTTTACTGTTCACGGGCGTATAACTGGAGTGGAGATTAAACCGGTGCTTTCCCGGAATGACGGAGAGCGCCTTCTCGAAGTCGCTCCGGAGTTCCTCGGGAGTCCGAGCCTTTCCAGGATAGTTGCCGGTTGCGACTAAACCGCCACCGAGAGTTTGGCCGACGTGCTCAAAGCCCCCAACATCGTCGCCCTGCCAACAATGGATAGAAATTGAAATTCGGCCAAGTTGCTCCAAGGCTTCATCGGTGCGCACATCAAGTTCGGCATAACGCTCCATAGCCGCCTGATAGGCGTGTTGGACATTTTGGCGCTTCATAGCAGTTATTCCTAATCGCTTATGAACCTGTGCTGATTCCCGGCTTCAAACGACTTCGCGATAGACATCGGGGTGGGGTCTCGAGATCACTACGGCGTTGACCAATACTCCCGCATCCGCGATCACTTTCCGTCCTGCCGCGACGGCAGTTTGCACCGATGCGACGTCTCCCGTAAGCGTGCAGAACGCTTTCCCGCCAAGCGCCATCGCCAGACGAACTTCCAGAAGAGTTACACTGGCCGCTTTGGCCACCGCGTCGGCTGCGAGTGAGCATCTTGTGTGTCACCGGCCTGTTCTCGGCGGCCGCAGCGATATTGATGAATGTTTCGATGTTATTAACGACCGCTCCGACCTGGAGCGGAATGCCGGCCGGTGGGATAAGGCGTTGGGTTACCTCGTACACGAGGTCATACTCATCGCCGGCGGGATAATAATCTCCCAGCAGGTGAACACGAACCGCCGTGCCCTGGCAAGCTTGCTCAACCGTTTCGACGGCGCGCTTCTTCTTCGCTTTGATTCCAATAACCGCGTCTCGAGCACCGACGGCCTCTTTGGCCAACAACATGCCGCGCACCAGTTCCACAGCCTCTTCTTCCATCAAAACGGCATCTTTATGGAGTAACGGTTCACATTCGGCGCCATTGGCGATAATGGTGTCGGCTTTGCTTGCAAGCTTCACGTGAGCGGGGAAATCGCCGCCCCCGGCACCAACGACGCCAGCCCATTTAACCTGTGCCACAGGCTCATGTCTATTTAATGGCTTGAAACTTTTGAGGGTACTCATTCGTTGATCGGAGTCTCCTCACGTCGTCTCCTACATTGAGGTTGCCGCATCGTACATGGCGACCACATTTGCAGGCGGGACATCGGCCAGGATATTGTGCACTTGTTGGAAAACGAACCCGCCACCTGGACGCCAAATCTCGATTTGCCGGCGCACGTGGTCGCGCACCAGAGCCGGTGTTCCATTAATAAGCACTTCGCGGGTATCGCAGGCGCCACCCCAAAAAGTGAGTCGGCTACCAAAATCACGTTTGAGCCCTGCGGGCTCCATGCCGCGACAAGTGATTTGAACAGGGTTGATGGCGTCAAGCCCGGCATCAATCAAGTCTGGCAGCAGCTCGCGCACGCCACCGCAACAGTGCAGTTGGATTTTCAAGTGCGGCGCGCGCTGCTTCACCATCTGCCACATGGTCCGCTCCCTGGGTTTGAAGTACTCGCGATACATCGCCGGGGAGACTTGCGGACCTGATTGCATCCCGAGATCATCCCCAAACAGAATGATATCGATGTGCTCACTTACAGTCCGCAGAAAGCGCTCCAGGTTGCGCAAGTGAATTTCCATCAGCTTATCCAGAAATTTGTGCGCGCGCTCGGGTTCCCCGGCTAGCAGCATCAGGAAATTATCGTTGCGATAAAACCATTGTCCGAGCTCGAGCAGGTTGCCGCCGAACAGTCCAATAATGGCGCGATCCGTTTGCCGGCGCAGCTGGCGAGCCCCCTCTGTCAATATTCTTTCCCCATCCGGTCCCGCCGTGATCGGGCCCGGCGGCGAGGCGACAGCCGACCACATGCATTCGGACAATTCAGCTTCAACGCGTGAAAGGTCTTCTCGCTCCAGAAATGGAAAATTCACCTGCTCAAAATACCAAACGCCGGCAGGCATTCGGGCGATGATCCGCCGGTTCGGCTTTGAGCGCAGTACCCAATCTGCATGATCGCGATCCGGTTTGGCCCAGGTGGGCATCAGGCAGGGCGTTCCATCCGGCAGAATCCATTCCGTCCAGTATTTATCTTCGAGTGCGAACGCACGCCCGAGCTCGATCGTATCTACGTGGAATTGCTGCAGCACATCCTCATCGACAATCGCCAACTGCTGGACCGGGTCGTACACGCGGATCGGCCTTTTTGGCAAACCGACATAATCACGCAAACGCGCATAGGCCATCGCCGCGATGCCCGAGGAGCGGTGGCCCGAAAGGTCAATCGGGATACGATCGGGTTCCTGATGATTGAGCGCGGCCAAAACGCGCTCTCGCGAGGTTAAAGCTTTTGCAGCCATGGTCTCTGGTGGTTGCTCTAAATATTCACGTGCGCCGGCGCCTCAATAAAAAACCGTACGGCATGTTGCGCGCCCGATCGCACAACATCAGAAGACCAAAGCCAAGCCCTCTCGTCAATTAGCTGATCCAAAGACCTTCGGCAAAAAGTCTTTACACTTTCTGCGAACAGCGGGTATAAGCCACAGTGGACTGCAACCATCCGAAGGAAAGTTCGTATGAAGATCGGCTTTCACACAGACGCCTTCAATTCCGCCTATTGGTCATTTGATAAATGCCTCGCCTGGGCACAGCGCAATGGCGTCCATTACATCGAGTGTGGGTTGATTGACGGGGTCAGTTGGATCCATGGCTTGGGTTACCAGCCTCACGTCGCGCTGTATGAGGACCCCCTCCTGCTTCGGCGCAAAATGGATAAATACGGTGTGCGGTTCTCCCAGGTGGATGCCGCCTTTCCATTATCCGGTGAAGAGGGTCCGTTGCGCGGTGTGCCTTATGTAATGAAGTCGATAGCCTGGGCCGCTCAAACAGGCTGCCCCTGTGTCGACACCACCGATGGTTTGCATCAGCCCGAGGGCTTATCGGACAAGGAATCGCTGGCGCTCATGAAACGGAGCTATCAGCAAATACTCACGGTGGCCGAAGCGCACGGCATTGTTATCAACATCGAGCCGCACGGCTACTTCACTACCAACCCGGAGATGATGGCAGAGATGCAATCCTTCAGCGACAGCCCGTTTTTGCGCATGAATATGGATACGGGCAATACGTTTATCGCCGGCCAGGATCCGGTCAGCTTTCTGCGGCGTTTCTTAAAACGAACCAGTCATGTTCATGTGAAGGACGTTTCCGAATCGTTGGCCAAGGCCGTTCGTGGCGGCCAAACCGGAATCGCCGTGAGCCATTGCGCCCTCGGGGACGGTGTAAATGCCGAGAACATCCGTCGCTGTCTGACACTTCTGCGTGATTCCGGGTATAGCGGCACGCTCAGCGTCGAATGTGAAGGGCAGGGGGGGCCAATGATCGAGCAATCACTCAACTGGTTGCGTCGGGCACTCAAGGAGTTAGAGATTGAGTCCGAATAGGCTAGAGCGGTTCAAATTAAACTGTGGCCGACTTGTGCGACAGGAATCGTGTCTCCCTCTGCTCCGCCGGAATCCCCCGGAGGAGAGGACAGGGGAGAGGAGGCACACTTTTTCTAAAAACGCTATAGCTACTCAGCTTCTCGTCAGACCTCAAAGCCGCGGGGGCCGCCACAAACTATCTGGCCCGCGCCAAAAAATACAAAGCCAAAGGCAAAATAGTGGGGGCCAAACTATTCAGATTAACCTTAACCTTCAAGCCTGAGAAGCCATGAACAACGAAACTTCTTCCGCCAAATCGATCACACGCCGCGACTTTCTCAAAACGTCCTCTGCGGCCGCGTCTGCCGCAGCTTTAGGTGTCGGATGCCAGGCAAACAGAACGCCACCTGCCGCCACCACAGTGGCTATTGCTGCGGGCGCCTTGACCGTCGAACGCGCCGCTCACGCCGCCGGAAGTGATGTGCTTAAGGTAGGCATGATCGGCTGTGGCGGTCGAAACGCCGGCGCGGCGGCGCAGGCTCTGACCGCTGATCCCGGCGCCCGCTTGGTCGCTATGTGCGATATTTTCAGGGATCGGATTAATGCCAAACGCGATGAAATCCGCGCCGCGAAAGGCGACCAGGTATCAGTCGATGACGACCACTGCTTTACCGGCTTCGACGGCTACAAGCACGTGATCGCGGAGGCCGACGTCGTGTTGATTGCCAATGCGGCAAAATTCCATCCACTGCACGCGTTTTCCGCCATCCAGGCTGGCAAACACGTATTCGTCGAGAAACCGCACGGCATCGATCCTCGGGGCATTAAGCTGATGCAACAGGCGTGCGACCTGGCCAAAGACAAAAAGCTCTGCATCGTTTCTGGATTGCACAGCCGCTTCCACGCCGGATACATCGAAACGGTGAAACACATCCAGGACGGCGCCATTGGTGATGTGGTGACTATTGAGGAGAATTTCCTGCGTTCCCCTTACGGTGTCACGGAGCGGAAAGCCGGATTGACCGAGCTCGAATGGCAATGCAGTACTCAATACCATTTTCGCTGGCTTTCGGGAGACGATGTTCCTCAGTCCTTGGTGCACAACCTGGACCGCTCGAGTTGGGTTTTGGGCAACAAGGTCCCTGTGAAATGTCATGGCTTGGCGGGCCGCTCTTCAATGACCGAACCGGTTTATGGTGATGTTTTTGATCATCATTCCCTGGTCTACGAATTCGAAAATGGCGTGCGCGTTTACGCGCTGACCCGCACCACCACCGGCTGTTATGATGAAGACTCGAGTCTGATCTTCGGCACGAAGGGCAAATGCTCGCTCAAAGCGTGCCGGGTCTGGGGCGAAACCAACTGGCGATGGCAAGGACAATGTGATCCCTACCAGATCGAACATGATAAACTTTTTGGCGCGATTCGCGGAAAGTGCGATATCATTAACTGCGGCAATTACATGGCCCGCAGCACCATGATTACCGTCATGGGGCAGATCTCCTGTTACACCGGCAAGGAAGTGACTTGGGACCAGATCAATCAGTCTGAATTTTATTACCCGCCCAAACCGGAGGACTGCAAAGATGGAATGGAGCCGCCGACCAAACCGGAAGCCAACGGCAGCTATCCGGTGCCGGTGCCAGGACGGACGGTTTTGGTCTAAAGGTGAGCCTTATGAGGTTCGCTCTTTTTTCCGGTTTAGTCGGTATGCTGGTTTCGGCTGCCCTTGCTCAACCCTCAGTTAATTCCAGTTCGACGAATCCGCCCGTCCGCGTCCTGATTGTTACGGGCATTGATTATCCCGGACACCTCTGGCGGCAGACTGCGCCGGTCCTGGCCGATGCGCTCAGAAAAGACGCCAGACTGGCCGTGTATACCGTAGAAGACCCCTGGGTTCTGGACTCGCAGGCCATTCACAAATATGACGCCATCGTCTTGCATTTCCAAAATTGGGAGCAACCGGGGCCAGGGGCCCAGGCGCGTGAGAACCTGAGGAAATTCGTCGACAACGGCAAGGGCCTGGTGCTGCTTCATTACGCCTGTGGCGCCTGGCATGACGAATGGCCCGAATTTGCGAACCTCGCCGGACGCGTATGGGCCGGGTCCAAAGTCAGGCAACACGATCCGTTTGGCCCATTCCGGGTCGAGGTCACCCGGACAGACCACCCGATTACCCGCGGCCTGTCAGATTTTGATACGCAGGATGAGCTTTATACTTGCTTGACTGGAGATCATCCGATCACAGTCCTGGCGCAGTCAAAGTCGAAAGTCGACGGAAAATATTATCCTATGGCCTTCGTTTCTAATTATGGCAAAGGCCGCACTTTTCATTGTACGCTAGGCCATGATATTGGCGCCTTTAGTCCGCCATCGTTTCAAACGCTCTTACAACGTGCTTGCCTCTGGGCCGCGGGTGTAGAGTAGCATGGTGCTTGAATTGGCTTTCATTAGAAATTAATCCGTTCTCAACCTGACTGAATCCGTATGGCAAAGATTGCGATTGGCATTAATCTCGAGTTTGTTCGTCACAGCGATAAGCCGTTCGAGTGGGGCGTTCAAAAGGCGGCGGACCTCGGCTACACACATGTCGAACCGATGGTGCATTGGGGGCGCGAGTTGCTGAGCGAAGCCGGTTATTTCCATAGCGTCTCCATGCTCGACGATCCGCTGCGTATCCGGCGCGCTTGCAAACAATCAGGCGTGAAGCTATCCGGACTTAGTTCGCATACGCCCTTGTGCAAACCCGAAATCGGCACTGAGTATCTCAAACAAGCCATTCGGTTCGCCGCTGAGTGCGGGGCGCCCGTCGTCAATACCGATGAAGGACCGAAGCCCAGATGGAGCACAGAGGATGAGGACTTCATGCTGATGCGCTACACACTGATGGAAGCAGCTAAAGTTGCTGAGCCTCGCGGAATCCTCATCGGCTTGGAATGTCACCAGCAATACAGCAAGCATCCTGACGGCTTGGACAAAATCTATCAGCTCGTGCGCAGTCCGAGCCTTGGGATAAACTTCGATACCGGCAATGCGTTCCTCTGCGGCTATGATCCGTATCGGTGGTTGCGACGCGTCGCAAAGCGCCTGGTGCACCTGCATGCCAAGGATATTTCGGTGCAGCAGTCAGGCGCCGAGCGCGGCAAGGTTACCGGTACCCCCGTGGGCTGCGCCTGCGGTGACGGCGTGATCAATTGGAAGCGAGTAATCGACATCATCCGCAAAGACTGTCGTCGCGATATTGTCTTGTCCGTCGAATGTGGCACAATCGAACAGGCGGAAAGATCGATTAAGCACCTGAAGGCCCTGCTCTGAATCGCCAGTCGCCTCAATCGTCCTCGTCCTCGTTCTCCTCCTCGAAATGGCTATGCTTCGGAGAAAGTCGAGAAGAACCAAACTGCAGCCTGTGATGTCGGGCGTGTTTCACAGGACCCGGTTGGCCTTTAGCTCTGTGGCGCAACGATCACCTGGTCGCGCCGAACCCATCCGACCCGACGCGGGTCACTCGAGACCTGCAACCAGTCATCTTTGTGATCCAGGATGCGAAACTCAGCTCCATCATGCGCGACGAACACACTGGGGGACTCGTCCAGCGGTCCCTGACGTATCGTGGCTTCGGGAGCAATCAGGATCGCAGTCTTGGCGAAGTTATCTGTGCGCACAGCGAGGAACAAACAGCCGCAAAGCATCGCCACCGCGACCCCGAACGCGAAGATGTAACTGCGTAAAAACCGCTTTAGGTCGGGACGCCATTGCAGCGTTATGAGCAATGCGAACCAAAGCCAAACGGTAGCCACTGCAAGGAAAGTCCATTCGTTTAAACTAAGTCGCTTTAGCCAACGCTCCCACGCCGGGATGGTCAAAGTCGGACCTTGGACCTGATTTCGAGCAAATTGGAGATTGGCCCTGACGTCCGGGTCGCGCGGCGTCATCCTTTCAACCTCCGCGTATGCAGCAATAGCGCGACCGATCTGTCCGGCTTTAAAGAGGGCATTTCCAAGATTGAAATAAACAGCCGGTGATCTGCGTCCGGATTTCAGAAGTTTCTCGTACGCAGTTGCGGACTCGGTAAACTTCCCTTGCGCATACAGTTTGTTCGCCGCGTCAAATGCCTCTACATACAAGTCTGCTCCGGTCACCCGTAAACATGAAACCAACAGCAATAACCCCAAAACCTTCCATTGTAGGAGACGACGTAAGGAGACTCCCAATCCGGCACTCGAGGAGAATGAACCCCACAAACTCGAGGATGGGTTTTTCTCTTTCTCCTTTGCTGGAGGAGAGCCAGATATCCGCTGGCGCACACTGGTTATGAAAGAAACTCCGTGCGCGATGGTCTCTCTCTCCCTTTCTGAGGGGAGAGGGACGGGGTGAGGGAACCTTGGGTTGCTAGGGATCATGAACTTGCCCAACGAGTTTCTTTGAAGGGCCGGAGAGGGCAGGCCTCCAATTCCGCCGCCACTTCGGTTCGTTGCAGACTGTATCCCTGGAGCGCTTCATAGCTTGAGTGCCTCCAGTTGATGTAACACCGTTTGGAGGTTCGTTATGACCGCGGCGAGTTCCTGGCTCGTTCTAACCGGAGCATAGCGGGCCAGATTGCATGCCTGGAATAATTCCTGGACCGACGCTACCAGGTTTTCGGGAACTTTTCGGGGCCGCAAATAGTCATCGATGACCGACTCGGTAATGGCACTGGCAGGCAAATCAAGCCGTTCACCCAATTGTTCCTGTAGCAGGCGAAAAACTGTTGCGAAGAACTGATCCGAGTCGTTGGCTGCGGCGAATTTTCTCAAGTCCTCCAAGCCCGCCCGAATGACTTGCGCCACCTGGCGTTGGCGTCGCAATCGCGGATTATTGGCCAGATTTTCCGCGCGCCGTCGCCATACTACGACGGCCAAAAATGCGGCCACCGGCACGGCCTGCAGTCCAAGAAACCAAGGTTGTTCGATTAATGGCGGGCCGATTTGTGCCAAAGTCCCCAAACGCTGCTTGATCGGAACAATATCGAGAGTCGGGGCCGGATTATCCTGCCGGCTGCCCGCGTTAAGAACTGTGGGTGCAGGGATCGCCCCACCAGGCCGCACGACCAGCGCCACGGCCGGTTGATTCAGGGTCCGGTATACTTTTTGTTCCGGGTCAAAAAAGCTAAACGAGACTGCCGGAAGGGCTTTAACATCGGCGCTCTGTGGCGTCACGATCTGCTCGAAAGTCTTCGTCCCTTGAAGGCCGAGCGCATCGACGGTCTCAACTTTGGTTGTCGGGGGATAAGTCTTGAAGTCATGCCACGCGGGTTGCTCCGGCAAGGTGAGCGAATCCAGAGAACCGCGCCCGGCAATTTGGATTTTGACGGTGATTGGATCGCCAGTGGCCACATTCGTCGGACCCGCGGTCATCGTCATTGTGTAATTGCCGACCGCGCCATTGAAGTTGGCCGGGGCAGTTTCGCGAGGTAATTGCAGACACTGCACTGCCACGGGGTCGGTCGCCAGCGCCATTTGCTTTTGTTCATTGCCGCCGAATACGCCGAACGGATCAAACATATCGCGCCGGCGATTTGGCGAAGGCACTTCAACTGTCGCATTCGCTGTAACGGGACCCAAAGTCAGGGCACCCGCTTTGACTGGCTTCAAGGTAAAACTAACCGGGATGACCGTATACACGGAGTTTCCCACTTGCGTTTGGTGCCTTTGGCCTTCGATCATCTTGCCGACGTTAAATCCCTCAGATGGAAAGCCCGTGAGTTGAAGACCACTTAGCCCAATCCGGTTCTGCACGTAAATTTGGAGTTGGCCGGCAACGGTTTCGCCAACGAACAGTTCCTTCCTCGGCAGCACCAGCTTGAGAAAGACGATTTGGGAACCGGAATTGACCGCATCCGGTGTCGGCGCGCTGGGTTTAAGCGCCTTGAGCGTTAGCGGCGAAGAAGTCAGCTTTTCTGTGCCAACCTCGGCCGACAAAGCCGGGATGGTGTAATCCCCAGGTTGGCGTGGCGTAACCGTGAAATTGTAGGAAACAGTCGCGCTGAACTGTCCGTTGACAGTCGTAATCGATTGAGCAGTCCCACTGTAGCTGATCTGCAGGTTGGGCACTTCAGCCGGTGAGGGAACGTTTTTTGGCGTGCCGCCTTCGAAACTCAACGACAATGTAGCGCTCTCGCCCAAGGTGATCGTGTCACGGTCGAGCGAGGCGGTGAAGGTTGCCGCTTGGGCTCTGGAGAGCGGAGCCAGGGTAAGCAAAACGAGCGCCGCCAGCCAAAGTCGGCATAACTTTGACCTTCGCGTTAACTGCTCAGTACAGGATATCACCTGGTACATCGATATTTTCTCATTTTGCCACCCTTCGCCCATGGAGCAAGCCCGCATACGCTGCCCATTCGAAGGCGCATCTTTTGAACAGTCCCCGGAACGCCGGATTTATACGGCAGAAGACTCGGTTTGCTCGGGTCCTGCCGCATAAATCAGGCGTTCCGCGAAATTCATGATGTTATCTGACAAAGTAGACAGCAATTTTGTTCGTGGAAACAGCCATTCGCATGTGTCACTTTGTCCCATGCCCAATTTGGCAAAACTCCTCGAGACCGCCGAGTTGGCCGATCTTGGACCGGGTCCTCGTGCGGGTGTGTTACCAGAGAAACAGTTGGAGGACAGCCTGCGAGAGGCATCGGAAGAGAGCCAAATGTCCCCTACCAATCGCCAACTCGTCCGCGCGCTGGTCCTGCTATGGCATGATCATCTGGATCCCGCGCACACATTGGCTCAGAGTATCGAAAACGCTGATGGTGCTTACGTTCATGGCATCATGCATCGCCGAGAGCCGGATTATGGGAATGCCGCCTACTGGTTCCGCCGCGTTGGGCGACATCAGGCCTTTCCTGAATTGGCACGACGAACGGCTGAATTGCTCGCCAAAATTCCAAATAATTCATTGCGATCGCGTCTCCTGCCCAAAGGCGATTGGGATCCCTTCGCCTTTATTGACGCCTGCGAGCAAGCCGCTGGCGGTGCGGTACCAAAAGCGGATCAGAATCTCTTGCGTGAGATTCAGCGTATCGAATTCGAGGTGTTGCTCGCTTATCTTGTAGGAGACGACGTGAGACTCTGATCATTTCACACCCGTCTGGAGGAAATAAGGTTTTGGCTTTCCTTGAGGAGTGTTTGGTGGGCTTCTGGTTAGGGGACTGGCTCTATAGAAGGTCACCTAAAAAGCGTCTCCTTACGTCGTCTCCTACAACGAGAGTTCGCCTCCTCCGGGGTAACATTTTTTGCGCAAGTTTTAGCTTTTGTTGCACAGCCGCCTGACTAGTGGTCTGAAAATCCCTGATTTTAGCGGGTTTCCTGACCGTTCTCGATCCAGCCTGATCCCTGCGGGATTACTCGTCCGTTGACACTGCAGTTGCCTTTGTTACAGTGCGCGCACCGTTTCTGGGAATTTACCGGCGAAACCTGAGTAACTTGAAACTTTGAAATTGTTTTATGGCAAAAGCAGCAAAATACGTCTACCTGTTCGGGAATAAGAAGGCCGATGGCGACGGCACGATGAAGCCGTTGCTCGGCGGCAAAGGCGCTAACCTGGCCGAAATGAGCCGGATTGGCCTGCCAGTGCCTCCCGGTTTCACCATCACCACCGAAGTCTGCACTTATTACTACGCCAACCGGCGCAGTTACCCGAAGGAGTTGCAAGCCCAGGCCAAAAGCGGCGTCGCCTTTATCGAGAATATCATGGGGACGAAATTTGGGGATCAGAACGCGATGCCGTTGCTGGTCTCGGTGCGTTCCGGGGCGCGCGACTCGATGCCGGGCATGATGGACACAATTCTGAATTTGGGCTTAAACGACGTGACGGTTCTGGCCCTGGTGAAAGCCACCGGCAATGAACGGTTTGCCTGGGATTGCTATCGCCGCTTCATCCAGATGTACGGCGACGTCGTCATGGGTGTGCAGAAGCGCGCCGGCGAAGATCATGAACCGTTTGAAGTGGTGATTCATGGGCTGAAACATGAGCGTTATCACCAGGATATCGAAGATCCGAAACTCACTGTCGGTGACCTCAAGGAGCTCGTGACACGGTTCAAAGCGCTGATCAAAGAGCGCACCGGCGATGAGTTTCCTCAGGATCCCTGGAAGCAACTATGGGGAGCTACCGGAGCAGTGTTTGGCTCCTGGATGAATGACCGCGCCATCGTATACCGCCGCAAATACAACATTCCTTCCGAATGGGGGACGGCGGTTAACGTCCAGGCAATGGTCTACGGCAACACCGGCGATGCTTCAGGTTCAGGCGTCGCCTTCACGCGCGACCCCGCCACCGGCGAAAAAGTCTTCTACGGCGAATTCCTCATCAACGCACAAGGCGAAGACGTAGTCGCCGGCATTCGGACTCCCGAGCCGGTTGCCCAGCTTAAGAACCATCTTCCCGAAGCGTTCATTGAGTTGGAGAATATTCGAAAGATTCTGGAGTCCCATTTCAAAGATGTGCAGGACTTCGAGTTTACGATTCAGGAGGGCAAAGTATTCATGCTCCAGACTCGTAACGGCAAGCGCACCGGCCTGGCAGCAGTCCGATTCGCCATCGAGATGGAGAAGGAAAAGTTGATTGATTGGAAGACGGCTATTCGCCGTGTTCCGGCGGATCAGCTGGACCAGGTGCTGGCGCCGATTTTCGACCGTAAGGCCGTCAAGAACGCCAAATGTATTGCGAAAGGATTGCCTGCCGGCCCTGGCGCCGCCTCTGGCAAAATGTATCTCAATGCGGAACGAGCGGTTGAAGCCGCTCACAAAGGCGAGAAGGTCTTGCTGGTCCGCAACGAGACCTCGCCCGAGGACCTGCGCGGCATGATCGCCGCCGAGGGGATCTTGACTGCCAAAGGTGGTGTCAGTTCGCACGCAGCCCTGGTTGCCCGGCAAATGGGCAAGGTGTGCGTCTGCGGCGCAAACGCCCTCCAGATCGATTACACTGCAAAGACGGTGACCGTGGATGGCGCCGTTTACAGAGAGGGGGATTATATCTCCATCAACGGAACAGCCGGAGAAGTTTATCCTGGCCAGTTGCCGACTGCTGCCTCCGAAGTGGTCCAGGTGCTGGTTGAAAAGTCGCTCGATGGAAGTGAAAGCCCCACGTTCCAGATGTTCAAGAAGCTGATGGACTGGTGCGGCAAAGTGACACGCTTGCAAGTCCGGACCAATGCCGATAATCCCGAGCAGACTGCCAATGCGGTCGCGTTCGGTGCTTCCGGCATCGGCTTGTGTCGCACCGAGCATATGTTCTTCGAAGGAGACCGCATCGATGCAATGCGCGAAATGATTCTGGCGGAGAGCAAAGACGATCGGAAAAGGGCGCTGGCCAAACTGTTGCCGTACCAGAAAGGCGACTTCGCAGGCATTTTCCGTGAATTGAAGGGTCTGCCGGCGACGATTCGTTTCCTGGACCCGCCACTGCACGAGTTCCTGCCGCACGATCACGCTGCGCAGAATCTCTTGGCGGAGAAGATGGGTATCAAGGTTGAAAAAATCGCGCAGCGGGTAAAAGAGTTGCACGAATTCAACCCCATGCTCGGATTCCGGGGCTGCCGCTTAGGCCTGGTCTATCCCGAGATTTCTGAGATGCAAGCCCGCGCGGTTTTCGAAGCCGCTGCCGAGGTGCAGAAGGAAAGGATCAAAGTGAAACCCGAGATCATGATCCCTCTGGTCGGCTTTAAACGGGAACTCGATCTTCAGGTCGAGTTGGTACATCGCGTCGCTAAGGAGGTCATGGCCGAGAAGGGTGTTAAACTGAACTACCTCGTCGGCACCATGATTGAAGTTCCGCGCGGAGCCCTCACGGCCAATGAAATTGCCGGTACCGCACAATTCTTCAGTTTCGGCACCAATGACCTGACACAGACGTGCCTTGGGATGAGCCGCGACGATTCGGGCTCTTTCCTGCCTCCCTATCAGGAGTTGGAAATCATCAAGAAGAATCCCTTCGCTTCGATCGATCAAACCGGAGTCGGTCAACTCATGTCGATCGCCGTTGAAAAGGGTCGCAGCACCCGTCCGGACATCAAACTCGGCATCTGCGGCGAGCATGGCGGCGATCCGGATAGCGTCAAATTCTGTCACCGACTCGGACTGACTTACGTCAGTTGTTCACCCTTCCGCGTTCCGGTCGCTCGCCTTGCAGCGGCCCAAGCTGCGCTTGAGGGCGAAGCTGCTGCCAAAACCCTCAATGGCAAAGCGCGCAGAAACGGCTCCGTAAAGAAAGTCACTGCTGGAAAATCCCGTTTGCAGCGCCGCTAATCTTTCTG